>JBCCQE010000009.1:0-79671 GCA_039024495.1 Planctomycetota bacterium
GGTGTGGGCAGCGTTGGACGAGTGGACGCAGCAGTGGTTCGACCGGCAGCTGAGCTGGGAGGACCTGGTCGCGAGCTGGTGCGGGGTGTGGGCGGCGCTGCTGGTGATGGGGCCGAGGTTGGCGGCGGGGGGCGGATGGGGGCGGCTGGCGGGGTGGGCGCGGGGGGCGATGCTGGTGGTGGGGCCGACGCTGGCGTTGTTTGTGGCGTTGCCGGAGGGGAACGTGCAGATGTTTCGGGCGATGCGGGCGTTGGGGCTGCCGACGCGGGGGGCGGACGTGTATTTCCATGTGGCGGGCGGGGCGCTTGGGGTGTGGTGGCTGGGGGTGATGATGCTGGCGGGGGCGGCGCGGCCGCGGGTGTCGGCGGGGATAGCGCTGACGCTGGCGTTGGCGGTGGCTCCGGTGCTGGAGGTGGTGCAGCACGCATGGGGTAGGGCGTACTTCGTCGATACCCGGGACGTGGCGTATCACATGCTGGGCACGGCGGGGGGGATCGCGGCGTGGGTGGTGCTGCGGATGGTGCGCGTGAGCTTGGGTGGTGGCGGCGCGGTTGAGCGCGCTGGAGGGGCGGAATGAGCGATTCGGCGGAGCGATCGGTCGAGACGAAGGGTGGGGGGTTTGTGGGGCACGCGCGCGTGGTGGCGGGGCTGACGTTGTTGAGTCGGCTGACGGGGTTGGTGCGCGACGCGGTGCTGGCGGCGACGCTGGGCGCGGGGACGGTGAGCAATGCGTTTTTGCTGGCGTTCATGGTGCCGAACTTGTTTCGGCGGTTGTTTGGCGAGGGGGCGCTGAGCGCGGCGTTCGTGCCGATCTATAGCGAGGCGCGCGAAGAGGGCGGGGCGGCGGCGAGCGCATTCGCGCGGCGGGTGGTGGCGCGGCTGGCGTGGCTGCTGGGCGGGGTGGCGGTGGTGGGAACGGCGGCGCTGGGCGGGGCGTGGTGGGCGGTGAGCGAGGGCGGGGGGTCGGAGCAGGCGCGGCTGGCGGCGGGGTACGCGGCATGGCTGCTGCCGTACATGCCGATGGTGTGCGTGGTGGCGGTGCTGGGTGCGGTGTTGCAGGTGGCCGGGCGGTTCGGTCCGGCTGCGGCGGCGCCTCTGCTGCTGAACGGCGGGATGGTCGCGGCGGCGGGGCTGGCGTGGGCGATGGGGCAGCGGGGTGAGGCGACGGTGGCGGCGTGGCTGGTCGGGGGCGTGTTGGTGGCGGGGGCGTTTCAGCTTGGGTGGTTGGGGTGGTGTGCGCGCGGGGTGTGGCGGGGCGATAGCGCGGATGAGGCGGCGATCGAAAGCGGTGCGGCGCGCGAGCGGCGGATGCTGGGGCAGATGGTGCCGATGGCGATCGGGCTGGCGGCGTTTCAGATCAATGCGGTGATGGACGGGCTGATCGCATGGGTGCTGAGCCCTGGGGCCGAGGGCGGGGGGGTGATTCCGTGGTTCGGGCTGTGGGAGGCGGCGTACCCAATCGAGCACGAGGCGTTTACGTGGCTGACGTTTGCGCAGCGGCTGTATCAGTTCCCGCTGGGGGTGCTGGGGCTTGCGGTGGCGACGGCGATTTTCCCGGCTCTGTCGCGGGCGGCGGTGGGGATGAAGGCGGGCGAGCCGGGTGAGTATCTGGAGACGCTGCGGAAGGGGCTTCGGCTGAGCGTGTTTATCGGGTTGCCGGCGGCGGCGGGGCTGATGGTGGTGAGCGAGCCGGCAGCGCGGGTGCTGTTTGAGCGGGGGCGGTTCGGGGCGGACGACACGGCGGCGGTGGGCTGGCTGGTGGTGGGGTATGCGTCGGGCGTGTGGGCGTATGCGACGAGCCACGTGTTGAGCCGGGCGTGGTACGCGATGGGCGAGGCGTGGGTGCCGATGCGGGTGACGCTGGCGATGACGGCGATCAACTTCGCGATGAACCTTGTGCTGGTCTGGCCGCTGGGCGCGGCGGGCCTGGCTTGGTCGACGGCGATCACGGCGGCGCTGCAGGTGGGGGTGATGGTGGTGCTGCTGCGGCGTCGGGTGGGCGGGGTGGTGGACGCGACGGTGTGGGGGAGCTGGGCGTGGTCGCTGATGGGTGCGGCGGGTGTGGCTGCGGTGGCGGGCGGAGTGCGGTGGGCGATGGGTGGGGGTGGGTGGTGGTGGAGCGCAGGGGTGTTGGCGGCGTGCGTGGTAGCCGGGGCGGGGGTGTATGCGGGGGTGATGTTGGCGGGGCGGCGGGCGGAGCTGCGGTGGGTGGTGTCGCGCGCGGGGGTGTAAGCTTCTGGCCTGTTTGCGGGTTGGCCGACTTGTCTGCCTGTCGGTTTGGCCGCGTGGTTCCGGACCGCCATGATTGAGTTGATCCTGCTGCTGATCTGGGGGCTGTGCGTCGGCCTGATGGTCGGGTTCACGGCCGTGGGCAAGGGGCTGCTCGGGGTGCCGGGGCTGATCGTGATTTTTCAGATGCCGCCGATCGTGGCGGTGGGGAGCATGGCGGTGGCGGGGTTTGTGATGATGCTGTCGGGCAGCGTGCAGCACTACCGCTGCGGCAACGTGGTGCCGCGGATCGCGGTGTTGTTTTCGGTGACGGCGGTGCCGGCGTCGTACCTGGGGGCTCGTTTTGCGGACACGCTGAACGCGTTCCTGCCGCTGCAGTTCGTGATCGGCGTGGTGATTCTGGCTTCGGTGGCGGTGCTGTTCTATCGCTACGTGATCGCGCGTGCGGAGCCTCGCAAGCTACGGGTGGCGCGTTGGCAGCTTGTGCTGAGCCCGGTGCTGGGGGTGGCGCTCGGGGCGCTAATGGGCGCGACGAGCATCTCGGGGTCGGTGATCGTGATTGTGTTCATCATGGCGCTCAAGCTGCCGAGCCCCAAGGCGGTGGGGACGACGAGCTTTGTGTCGGCGATCTCGCTGCTGCTGGCGTCGGTCGCGCACGTGCAGGAGGGCAACGTGGACTGGGCGGTGGTGGCGTGCCTGACGCCCGGCGCGATCGCGGGGGCGGCGCTGAGTGCGCGGTATGCGGAGCGTGCGCCGCGGCAGGTGTTGCGGGTGGTGATCCTGGCCGTGCTGCTGGCGGCCGGGGTGATGCTGCTGCTGGATGCGTGACGCGGCTGGGCGGGCGATTAGTGGTAGGCGCGGATGAGTTCTGCGCCGGGGTAGTAGGTCATGAGGATCGAGGGGTGGCTGTGGCCGGCTTCGGCCATGGCCCATGCGCCGTACTGGGACATGCCGACGCCGTGTCCGTAGCCGTAGCCCTCCATGACGACGAGCTGGCGTCCGCGGACGGTGGCGCGGATGTCGCTGGACTTGAGCGTGGGGTCGCCGGCGCCGAACATCGCGTGGCGGAACTCGATGGGGGTGAAGCGGAAAGCGCTGCCGTTGCGGTCGATGAGTTCGTAGCCCACGGCGATCGGCCAGTCGCGGCGCATGATCGAGCGGAAGCGGGCGAGGGTGTCCATCTGCGCGGCAGGGTGGTCGTTGCGCTCGGCCCACCGCTGGACGCTTTGCGTGACGCGGGCGATGTCGTATTCGATCGGGCCCCACTTGTAGTGCTTGGAGACCTGGTCCCAGTCGCCGCGCGGGCCGCCTTGCAGGGGGCGGATGACGGGCGTGCGGTCGGCGAAGATGACGGACATGTCCTGGGCGTGGCGGCCGATGGTGGAGCTGTAGAAGGCGGGGACGACGCGCCCTTCGTAGACGAGGACGACGCCGCGTGTCTGCTCGGCGCCGGCGAGTGCGGTGGGGTTGTCGGTGAGGCCGGAGTAGGCCTGGGAGGCGGTGGTGGATTCGAGGTCGTAGTGGCGCGAGGCGTGGCGGTAGCACTCCCAGAGGGCGTAGGAGCGGGCGGCGATGGCCTGGGCGCGATATGTCTCGAGCGGCCACTTGGGGAAGAGCTCGCGGGTGAGCACGCCGGGGAGGTAGGCCTCGAGGCCGGCGTGGTTGACGACGTCGAGGCGGTTGTCGCCGGCGGCGTTGGGGTGGAGGACGACGAAGCCGGGGAGCGACTTGTCGCCGATGGTGACGGGGCCTGCGGGGGTGGGCTCGACGCGCGCCGAGGCGAGCTTCCAGGTGCCGGATCGGCCGTTGGCGTCGCGGAAGACGAAGCCGTCGGGGCCGTGGGTGACGATGGCGGGGGTGGCGATGCGGACGGGCTGGATGGACGGGTTGGTCGCGGAGCGCAGGGTGATGGGCGCGGGCCCGGCGAACTCGACCGAGCGGAGGTAGCGGCCGACGCGGACGCGGACGACGGGCTCTTCGGTGATGGAGGCGACCTCGGGGCCGGGCACGACGCCGAACGCGTCGCGCTGGGCGGCGGCGGGCGGGGCGACGGTCGCGGCGAGGGCGAGGGTGATGCCGGCGAGGATGGTGAGGATGCCGGGGGTTGCGGGGGTGGCGAGGCGGTGGCGTGTCATGCGGTCAATGTAGAGGATGGCGGGGCGTTAGCATGCGGCGATGCCCGAGGCATGGACGCAAGCGCGGTGGCAATTCGAGTCGATCGACGAGGGGGCGGCGGCGGAGCTGGCGGATCGGCTCGGGGTGTCGGCGTTGGAGGCTCGCTTGCTCGTCGCGCGGGGGGTGGCCGATGCGGAGGCCGCGAGGCGTTTTCTTGAGCCGACGCTGACGCAGCTGCCCGACCCCGTGACGCTGCCGGGCTGCGCTGTTGCGGCGGAGCGCATCGTTCGCGCGATCGAGGCCGGGCAGCCGATCGTCGTGTACGGCGACTACGACGTGGACGGCGTGACGGCCTCGGCCATTCTCTGCCGGATGCTGCGGCTGGCGGGCGCGACGGTGGCGACGTACATCCCGCACCGGATCGACGAGGGCTACGGGCTGAACACCGAGGCGCTGCTGTCGATCGGGGCGGGCGAGTTGACGGGCGGGCGGCGGCCGCTGGTGATCACGGTCGACTGCGGGGTGTCGGCGATCGAGCCTTGCCGGGCGGCGGCGGAGCAGGGCGTCGAGGTGATCGTGACGGACCACCACTGCGGCGAGTCGGGCGCGCTGCCGGCGGCGGCGGCGGTGGTGCATCCGTCGTTGGGGACGGGTGTGGCGGGCACGCAAGCCGCGGCCGACTGGGGCGACCTCAGCGGCGCGGGGGTGGCGTTTGTGTTGGCGTGGGAGGTGGCGCGGCTACGCAGCGGGCAGCGCGAGCGGCTGCCGGAGGAGTACCGGCGGACGCTGATCGATTTGCTGGCGATGGCGGCGCTGGGGACGGTGGCGGACGTGGTGCGGCTGGCGGGGCCGAACCGGGCGATCGTCGCGGGGGGGCTGGCGCGGCTGCCGCAGTCGCGGGTGGTCGGCGTGCGGGCGTTGATGGAGGCGAACGGGCTGGGCCGGGCGGTCGATACGTACCACGTGGGTTTCGTGCTGGGCCCGCGGCTGAACGCGGTGGGTCGGATGGGTCACGCGGCCGAGGCGTTGGAGCTGCTGACCTCGGACGACGAAGCGCATTGCGCGGCGATCGCGGCCAAGCTCGGACGGGTGAACGAAGACCGGCGGTCGGTCGAGCGGCGGGTGCTGAATGAGGCAGTGGAGCAGATCGAGTCGCGGGCGGACGGGGGCGACGAGCGGCGGGCGTTGGTGGTGGCGGGGCCGGGGTGGCACCCGGGGGTGGTGGGCATCGTCGCGTCGCGGTTGGTGGATCGTTATCACCGGCCGGCGGTGGTGCTGGGAATCGAGGGCGAGGTGGCGAAGGGTTCGGCGCGGAGCGTGCCGGGTGTGTCGATTTATGAGGCGCTTGGGGCGTGCGGGTCGCTGCTGGAGAAGTTCGGCGGGCACGAGATGGCGGCGGGGATGACGCTGCGTGCCGATCGCGTCGACGAGCTGCGCGATCGCTTGGTAGAGCGGGTGAATGGCGAGCTGGCGGTGGAGGCGTTGACGCCGACGCGGCGCGTGGACGTGGCGATCGAGCCGGGCGATCTGACGTGCGCGCGTTTCGACGCGGTTGATCGTTTGGCGCCGTTTGGGCGGGGCAATCCGAGGCCGGCGCTGATGGCCGAGGGGCTGGAGGTGGCGGCCCCGCCGCGGGTGGTGGGCAAGTCGGGCGATCACGTGTCGCTGTCGCTGCGGTTCGGGGATCGGACGGTCAAGGCGATCGGCTTTGGGATGGCGGATCGGGTGGGCGAGGTCGGGCAGGGGGCACGGATCGACGCGGTGTTCGAGCCGCAGGTCAATGAGTGGCAGGGGCGGCGGTCGGCGGAGATGAGGCTGATCGACTGGCGCGCGTGCGGCGTGGCTGCAGAGCGAGACGCGGCCGCGGCGGTGGCCATGGCGGAGGACGGGCGATGATCCAGCGGCTGATTTTCCTGACGGCGTTGAGCCTGCTGACGATGGCGGGGGCGACGGCGTTGGTCCACGGCGGGCCGCGCGGGTGGGTGGTGGCCGGGGCGTGCGCCGTGCTGGCGGGCTACGCCGGGCTGATGGCGACCACGAAGGACGACCGATAAATCGCGGCGTGTGATCGGCGTGTCGGAGCGGGTGGCCCGGCCGTATATCGCGGATGTGTTGGGCCGATATTGCCGGCATGGCTCACGACGAAACCTCGGTGTCGCGGACGGCGATCGCCATGCGCAACGCGTGCATGATGCGGCTGCTCGAGCGGGTGGCGTTGCGTTGCGCCGAGCGCGGCGTCGAGGTGATGGCGCTGAAGGGCGCGGTGCTGCTGGCGACGGTGTACCGCGACCCGGGTGATCGGCCGATGCGTGACATCGACGTGCTGGTGCGGCCGAACGATCTGCCGGTCGTGCTTGAGGTGCTTGATGAGTTGGGCGGCAAGCCGCTGGAGCCGTGGGTGACGCCGGACTTCTGCCCGAAGTTTTACAACGAGATGGAGTACGCGGTCGGCGAACTGGAGCCGGTGCTGATCGAGCCGCACGTGCGGCCGTTCCGCCCGCTGCGGTTGCAGTGTTTGATGCCCGACGACGCGTGGTGGCGGACGAGCGTGCCGATGCGGGTGGGCCGTGCGATCGTGCGGCGGCCGAGCGACGAGCACGTGCTGCTGCACCTGGCGGCGCACGTGGCGATGCACGGCGGGTGCGGGGCGCGGTGGCGTGAGGACCTGACGCGCTGGCTGGACGACACGGCCGAGGGGTTCGACTGGGACCTGGCGGTGCGTGATGCGCGCGACTGGCGGCTGACGCCGGCGGTGCGGCGCGGGCTGGAGCTGGCGGGGGTGGTGGATCGGCTGCCGGCGGACGCGTGGTTTGCGATCCGCCATGCGCCGTGCAACTGGCGGGATCGGTTGATGCTGCGGTGGGCGCCGGGCGATCACGCCGCGCCGGTGAAGCACGTGGTGGGGACGCTGCTGACGACGCCGGACGTGCGGCGGGCGATGGGTTTTGCGCGGGCGGTGCTGGTGCCGACGCGCGAGCACATGGGGCGGTGGTACCCGCACCGACACCCCGGCTGGCTGGCCGCGGCGCACGCGTGGCGGGTCGTGCGCCCGCTGACACGACCGTTCGCACGGCTAAACCCTTGGAAAGCGCCGGTCGAGGTCATGGCCGGCGACGACGGCCAGCCGCCGAGCCTGTGCGCGAACCGACCGGTCACGCCCGGCACGGTGATCGCCCGGCTCGCGGGGGCCAACCTCCAGGCCATCGACGGCGACACCGGGCTCGACCCCGCGCGGCTCGGTGGGGCGCTGCAGCACCTCGGCGTGGCCGAGCAGCCCACCGCCCGGCTCGACGGCGATCGGCTGGTCGCCCTGCGGCAGCTGCGGTACGGCGATCCGATCACCATTCGCCTCACGCCCGATATCGCGGCATCGGCCACGTCTGCTGATACGCGCGACGCGGGTTCGCCCGATGACGGCCTGCGTCGTGCCGCTTGAGCGGCATCGAACTCACGCCCCCCACGCCTTCGACCGATACGCAATCCATGAGCGCTACAGGCCCCGATCAGCCGCACTCTACCGACGCCCCCGGCAAGCAGGTTTCGCCGAGGGTGGAGGACCGCCGCGCGTTCCTCAAGCTCGCCGGCCGCAAGGCGGTTTATGTCGCCCCGGCCGTCGCCACGCTCGCCGCCGCGTCGCGGGCCAACGCCGCGTCGTCGACCTCCCCCAGCTAAGCCTGCCCCCGCCCGCACCCGCCCACCCTCCGGACCCGTCACGGATGACCACCGCTTTTGAGACGCCCGCTTGGCTCGGGCCGGACGCCGATCTCGCCTGCCCGACGCACAGCGCGGACGTATTTGAGTACGACGCCGACGACGAGACCGTGCTGCTGCACCGCCGCACGGGCGAGTCGTTCCGGCTGAACGCCACGGCCGCGGTTGTCTGGCATCGCCTCGCCGAGCCCGGCACCGTTGGCAACGTGACAGCGGCGTTGACCGAGGCCTTCGATGTCGACGACGACCGGGCGCGCGACGACGTGCTGAGCCTGCTCTCGTTCTGGGCGTCGCACGGCCTGCTCGCCGATACACCCATCGATGAGCCGGCCTGACACTTCCTTGCTGCCGCACGCCACCGCGACGTATCGAGTGGGCCCGCTGCGCGTGCGCTTCACCGCGGACGACCCGCAGGTCACGGCCGACCTGGCAGCGCTCTACGCTCACCTCGAAGACGTTGCCGCCGATGATCGCGATCCGGCGCCGCTCACGATTTCGTCGCGTGCGATCGGCGGGGCGCTGGGCTCGGTGACGCCCTCGGCCTGGCGTCGGTACACGATTGCTTGCGACGGCGAGCCGATGTTCCGCCGGCTCTCGCGCAACGCCGTCATCCCGTACATGGACTGGGCCGTCAACTGGCGGCTGATCGACACGGCCGACGACCTGCTGCTGCTGCACGCCGGCACGGTGGCGATCGGCCATGGCGCGGTGCTGCTCGCGGCGGCGTCGGGCTCGGGCAAGTCGACGCTGACCTCGGCGCTGTGGGCGGCGGGCGGGGCGCTGATGAGCGACGAGTTTGGCGCGATCGACCCGGCGACGCGTCGGCTGCTGCCGATCCCCAAGCCGGTGTGCGTGAAGGCGGGGTCGTTCGCGCCGGTTTCGGCCATGGGGCTGACGATCCGCACGGGCCGGCACTACATCAAGGCGTTCAAGGGCAAGGTCGGCTACGTCACGCCGGCCGATCTCGCGGCGCGTAGCGATGGCGGCGGAGTCGCGCGAGGCGCGAAGGCGCCGAGGCTGATCGTCTTCCCTCAGAGGGTCGCCGATCATCCGATGCGCGTGGAATACGTCACCGCGGCCGAGGCCGCGTTTCGGTTGGCGGGGCACGCGTTCAATCGCCACCGCCACGAAGACGGCGGCGTGCCCACCTTGCTCGAGCTCACCCGCGCGACGCCATGCGTGTCGATCACCTACTCCGAGGCGACCGAGTGCGCGGCATGGGTTATGGAGCAGCTCGATGGCTCGCGAACGATCTCAGAGCCACGCCTGGCTGCGTGAGCCTTTCGGCAAAGAGACATCTCCTGCGGTGCTTGACGCGGCTTTGGCTCGGTTTCGGCTTAGGGGGTTTGCGGCCGGGGCGCGGCAGTTTGCCCGGTGATCTGCATTGAAGCGAACGCGGCCCGATCGTTGAACGAACCCAGCCCGATCTTGCCCGAAGCGATGTCGGGGTCGTGTGCGGTCATGAGCGGGGTGTGCGGGTCGTTCATGTAAACCGCAAGGTTGCCGGTAGCGTCGTAAGTGATGCGCACGCGGTGCCAGCCCTCGCCGAGGCGCGGCTCGGGGCGCGCGGGCGTGTGGATCATGCGGCGCGCGTCGCCGGCCACTTTCATGATGACGTTGTGGGTGCGGCCGTCGGCGTCGTTGCTGAGGTGGACGTAGGTGTAGTGCGTGTCGTCGCGGTAGCCGAGGATGATGCAGGCGTCGGCCCCTTTGAGGTCGGCGGGCTCGAGCGACTTGACTTCGAGGTCGATGTTGCAACTCGCCCAGCTTGCTTGTTCGTAGATGGCCAGCGAGGCGGGGCGGCGCACCGGTTCGTGCTTGGGCGGGCCGGGGGTGTGGAGGGTAAGCACGGCTCGGCCGTCATCGCCGACCGGCTCCCAACGCCAGGAGGTTGCGGGGTCGAGACGCCAAGCGCTTGGGTCGGCAAGCAGGTCGGAGGGCTCGGCGTGAGCGGGCAGCCCGATCGCCATGAACCACGCGACGGCGATGAGGCGGAGGGTGCGTTGTGGCGTTCGCGGCAGCACGGCTCAGGCCTGCGCCACGCCATCGACGTAGCCCGGGCGGTCCCACGGGGCGGGGTGGCCGGCCAGGGCGTGCTGCACCTCGGCGGACATGGCGGCGCGGGCGGCGGGCGGCATGGGCGTGAAGTCGGACGCCATCGCGACGTTGGCGTCGAGGTGGGCGGGCGTATCGAGGCCGACGATGACGGAGTGCACGCCCTCGAGGCTCATGCCGTAGCGGATGAGTTCGGGGCCTGCGAGGTCGGCGTCGCGCGCGTGGCGGACGGTCTTCATGCCGACGATCGCCATTCCGCGCTGGCGCGCCATCGGCAGCAGCTCGTCTTCGTAGCGGCCGGCATCGGGGCGGGTGGCGGGGAAGATGGTCAGCAGGGCGTCGGGTTCCCAGGCTTCGATCGATCGCATGAGGATGTCGGCCCCGCTGTGGCCGGTGACGCCGAACGCGCCGATGAGGCCCTCTTCCTTGGCTTTGCGTGCGGCCTTGACCGCGCCTTGTTCGATGGCGGCGAGGTCGGCGTCGCGGTTGGGCCGGAGGTTGTGCAGGTGGTAGAGGTCGATGCGGTCGGTCTGGAGGCGGCGGAGCGACTGTTCGAGGTGGCGGCGGAAGCCGGCTTCGGTGCGTTGGCCGGACTTGCTGACGAGGTAGATCTCGTCGCGGCGTTGTTTGACGAACGGGCCGATCAGCTCTTCGCTGGGACCGTAGCCCTCGGCGGTGTCGAAGTAGTTGACGCCGGCGTCGAGCGCCCGGGCGAGCGTGGCGGCGGCCTCATCGGCGCTTCGGTGCGAGCGCGTGAAGACCGAGCCGAGCCCCGCGCCGAGGATGCCGACCTCGCGGCCGAGCTTGCCGAGCGTGCGCTGGGTGACGCGCTTGGGCGGGGTCGCGCCATTGGGCACGGCGTTGGCCGACGATGCGATCGACGCCCCGGTGACGGCCCCCGCGGCGACGGCGGCGGTTTTAAGAAAGTCCCGACGGCTGGTTTGCGACATGGAAAGACTCCATAGAGAAAGCGGCGGCCTTGATCGGGCCACCGCATATCAGTCTATGGCATGTCTTGGCGAGGCCAAGGCTCGCGACACTGAAATCAGCTCGTCGCCGGGCCGAGGACCATGTCGTCGACGGACTTGCCGGCGGGGACCATGGGGTAGACGTGCTCGTGTTTTTCGACGAGGGCTTCGAGCACGGCGGGGCCGTCGTGGGCGAGGAAGTCGGCCATGACTTGCGGCAGGTCTTCGAGCTTGGTGACGCGGAAGCCCTTACAGTTCATGGCTTCGGTGAGCTTCACGAAGTCGGGGTTGTGCATCTCGGTGTGGCTGTAGCGCTCTTCGTAGAAGAGGTCCTGCCACTGCTTGACCATGCCTTGGAAGTCGTTGTTGAGGACGATCTGCTTGGCTTGGATGTTGTATTGAGCGGCGGTGACCATTTCCATGGCGGTCATGCAGAACGAGCCGTCGCCGTCGATGTTGATGACCTGGCGGGGCTTTCGGTTTTCCTGCTTGGCGAGGATGTTTTCGCCGGCCTGTGCGCCGATGGAGGAGGGCACGCCGAAGCCCATGGTGCCGAGCCCGCCGGAGGTGAGCCACTGGCGGGGCGTGCGGTAGCGGTAGAACTGGGCGGCCCACATCTGGTGCTGGCCAACGCCGGTGGTGACGATGCACTGGCCGTCGGTCTGCTTGTCGAGCTCTTCGATGACGGCCTGGGGCTTGAGGTGGAACTCGCGGTCGTCGTGGCCGTAGGCGAAGGGGTGGTCGGTGCGCCACTGGCGGACCTGGTCGAGCCAGGCCTGCCGCACGCGCGGCTCGAGCAGCGGCAGCAGCAGCTCGAGGTTCTTGCGGGCGTCGCCCTCGACGCCGATGGTCACGGGGACGGCTTTGTTGATGTTTTCGGGGGCGATATCGAAGTGGATGATGCCGCCGCGGTTTTCGCGCTCGGCGGCGCGGGCCCCGGGGGCGAACTTCTGCAGGTTGCCGGTGACGCGGTCGTCGAAGCGGGCGCCGATGGAGACGATGCAGTCGGCGTCGCGCATGGCCCAGTTGGCGTAGGCCGCGCCGTGCATGCCGAGCATGTGCAGGGAGAGGTCGTCGTATTCGTCGAACGCGCCGAGGCCTTGGAGCGTGGTGGTCACGGGGATCTGGGCTTTGTGGGCGCAGTCGGTGAGGACCTTGCTTGCGCCGGAGAGGACCGCGCCCTGGCCGACGTAGAACAGCGGCTTGTCGGCGCGGTTGATCAGCTCGGCGGCGCGCTCGATCTCGGACGACGTCCCGGCCTCGCGGATGTGGTAGCCGGGCAGGTGGGGGGTGGCGTAGACGGGCTTGTTGCAGACGGCGGCGGTGACGTCCTTGGGCAGGTCAACGAAGACGGGGCCGGGGCGGCCGGTGGTGGCGATGTGGAAGGCGGTGTTGATGGCGCGGGGGATGTCTTCGGTGCGTTTGACGAGGACGTTCCACTTGGTGCACGGCCGGGAGATGCCGGTCATGTCGGCCTCTTGGAAGGCGTCCGTGCCGATGGCGGAGGTGGCGACCTGGCCGGCGAAGACGATCATGGGCACGCCGTCCATGAGGGCGTCCTGCATGGGGGTGACGGTATTGGTCGCGCCGGGGCCGGAGGTGACGAGGACGATGCCGGGCTTGCCGGTGACGCGGGCGTAGCCCTCGGCCATGTGGCCTGCGCCCTGCTCGTGGCGGGTGAGGTGGAAGTTGAAGTGGAGGGACTCGTGGATGGCGTCGAAGACGGGGAGGATCGCGCCGCCGGGGTAGCCGAAGATGGTGTCGACGCCGTGCTCGTGCATGAGCTGGTGGAACATCTCGGCGCCGGTCATGCCGTTGTATTTGTCGGTGGGTTCGCCGTGGCGGTCGATGAGGTCGCGGGCGGAGAGGATGGTCGAGGGCAGTGGGGAGGGCTTGGTGGTCATGGCGTGTGGTGGGTTGAGCGTGAGGGCGGTCGGGCGTTTGAGCGATCGCCGGGCCGCGGGGTCGGGGTCGGTGAATGAGGGACCGGGAGGGTCAATGTATCGGCGAACCGGGGTGGTTCGGGGCGAAGTTGGTGATTTTGGGGTCGAACGGCCGGTTCGGGGTGGGGTCGGGCCGCTCGGCGGGGCTTGCGGGTCTTCCGCTCAGATAACGACGACGCCGAGGGCGAGCGAGGCGACGCGGGGGGCGGAGATCGCGGGGGCGAGTGCCATGCGTGGAACGGTATCGGCCTGGGGGCAGGGGGTCAATAGTTTTGGGGGTTGGGGAGGGCTGCGACCCACGGCTTGAAGCCGTGGGCTTCGGGGTTGACGGCTCGATCGCCGGGGATTCAGCGGGTGGCGACGAGTTCGGCGGCGGGGGCTGAGGGTGCGGCGAGGCTGGCGGAGATAACGGCGGCGGCGCGGGTGATGGCGTCGTAGTCCTCGCCGAGGAGGTAGTAGTCCAGGCCGCCGTCGGACCACATGATCATGGGGTGGGGCATGTGGTCGGCCATGACGGTGTAGCGGGTGGCGGGCTGCATGCCGATGTCGGGATTGTGGGCGATGAGCCAGAGGCTCAGGCCGTCGTCGCGGCCGGGTGCGGTGGCGGCGTACATGGCGTGGACGGCGCCCTGGCCGGGGACGTAGCACTCGCCGACGGCGGCGAGGCGGAAGCCGTGGGCGTGGAGGTCGAGCGTGCCGGTGGGCTGAGCGCCGAAGCGCGCGAGCAGGGCGGTCGGCAAGGCGTCGGGGGAGGCGACGAGATCGTCGGCGGCCATGAGCTGGGTGAGGCCGGTGTTGCAGGTGACGTGGCGCTTGGCGAACTGCAAGGGCAGGTCGGGGGCGAGCATGGCGGCGTCGGGCCCGAGGGCGGGGGTGGCCGGGGCGTTGCTGCGGTTCAAGGCGGTGACGAGCAGCGCGGTGCCGACGAGGAACATCGCGGCGAGCGCGAGGGCGGGGCGGCCCCAGCCGGACTGCGCGGGCAGCGGCAGCGGGGCGGGCGGGTCGGTGGGGAGGCGGAGGTCGGCCGGTTCGTGGGTTGCGGCGGCCGCGGGGGCGTTGGTGTCCGTCTCGGAGCAGATCTCCGAGAGACGGGCTTTGAGCGCGTCCGGGCAGCGCATGGTGACCTGGCAGTCCATGCAGCCCTCGAGGGTCTGTCGGAGGCGCTGCTCGGTCTGGACGAGCGAGGCGACGGCGGGGTCGGACATCAGGGCGTCGAGGACGCGGGCGTGCTCGTCGCGCGCGAGCTCGCCATCGACGAAGCCTCGGACCATCTCTCGGGAGATCGCGGCCTTGGGCGTGTTGCCGGGGTCGGGGTTGATCGGGGTCTCGGGGGTCATGGGTCGTTGGCGTAACGGGCGGAAGGTTGAGGGTATTCCGGGGAATGTTCGGCGGGCGGCGGCGAGTCGCGGTGGCTGGGCCCGGTTATGCGGACGCGGAGCGTGGCTGCACGGTCATGCCGTGTTCTTCGGCGAGGTCGGCGAGCTTCTCGGTGAGGATCGCGCGGGCGCGGTAGAGCCGGCTCATCACCGTGCCCAGCGCCACGCCAAGCACGTCGGCGATCTCTCGATACTTGAGGCCCTCGACGGCCCAGAGCAGCAGCACCTCGCGGTAGTGGTCGGGCAGCTCGTTGACGGCGGCCTTGAGGCGGTCGTCGACCTGTTCCCAGTCGAGCGAGGCGAGGTCCCAGGCGGGCTCGCCCTCGCCGCCGACGTGGCCGTCGACCTCGACCTCGGGCAGGTCGTCGCCGAGGGTGGGTTGGCGTTTGCGCTTCTCGATGCGGGAGTAAAAGTTGTTGTGGAGGATGCGGAACAGCCACGGCCGCACGCCCATGCCGCGGAGCTCGAAACGCTCTTCGGCCT
The DNA here is from genome assembly GCA_039024495.1 of Planctomycetota bacterium. Taxonomy (GTDB): domain Bacteria; phylum Planctomycetota; class Phycisphaerae; order Phycisphaerales; family Phycisphaeraceae; genus JBCBUE01. The sequence goes on from JBCCQE010000009.1 coordinate 14,881, forward strand.
TCATGGCTTTGAGATAGGTCTCCTGCACGAGGTCGGCGGCCTCGTCGGGGTGGCGGGCGAGGTGCATCGCCATGCGATAGACGGCGTCCATCTCGGCAAGGGCCAGCTCGCGAAACTCCGCTGAGTCCATGGGGTGAGTCTATGCGGGGACGGGCCGACGCGCGTCAGGTGGCGGGCTCTTCGGCGGGTTCGGCCGGCTCGGGGGTGAGCGCGGGGAAGACGCCGCTGAACGCGGCGAGCAGGCGGCGGGCCTCGGCGCGATAGGGCGACTCGATCGCGCTCTGAGCAGACCGCAGGGCGGCGGCTTCGATCGTGTCGACCCGGCCGATGGACTGGCTGACGCGCGTGGGCATCTGCGCGACGCGGTCGACGGCCGGGACGTTGGCGACCTCGGCCACGGCCGCGAGGCTCGGGGCCCGAAGGGTCGGGAGCGGCGTTGCCTCGGCGAGCGGAGGCCGGGGGTCGGAAGCGAGGGTGACGCTGAGCAGGGCGGCGAGGGCGACCAGCGCGGCGGCGGCGAGCGACGCGGCGATGAACGCGGGCCGGCCGAGGGTGGCGAGGACGGCCGGCCGGTGCGCGGGCGTCGTCGCGTCGAGCTCGAGCGGGCGGACCTCATCGGCGGCGGCCTCGCGGACGGCGGCGGCGGCGGCGCGGAGGTCGGCGTCGATCGCGGTGAGGGCGTCGGCCTTGGCGCGCAGCGCGGGTTCGGCGTCGAGCTGCGCATCGAGCGCGGGGTCGATCGGCCGTCCGTCGTCGAGGCGGGACTGGAGGTCGTGGAGCGGGTCGCGGGCGGTCATGGGGCGGCTCCTTGCGCGGGGCGGTCGGTGTCGGCCTCGGGTGACGGTAGCGCGTCGGCCAGGCGGGCTCGGGCGCGGTGCAGCATGACGCGGACCGCCCCGCTGCGCTTGCCGATGGCGTGGGCGACCTCGCGCGGGGCGAGCGACTCGACGTAGGTCAGCCAGACGACGGCGTACTGGTCGGGCGTGAGGGCGGCGCGGGCGGCGGCCCAGAGGCGGTCGGCGGACTCGGCGGCGGCGGCTTGCGTGTCGGGGCGATCGGCGGCCGGGGCGGCGGGGTCGGGCAGGGCGGGGTCCAGCGGTGCGGCTCGGCGGCGGCGGGCGCGATCGATCGCCGTGCGGATGGCGATGCGATAGACCCAGGCGGCGAGCGGGCGGCGGGGGTCGTAGCGGTCGCGGTAACGCAGGGCCTTGAGCAGCGCCTCCTGCACGACGTCTTCGGCCTCGGCCCGGCAGCGCGTCCGCGCGGCGACGAGACGCAGCAGGCGTGGGCGGAGCTCGGCCAGCTCGCGATCGAAGCGCGCGTCGGCCGACTGCTCGTCCCGTGCAGGGGGAGACGAGCGGTCGGGCGGGGGGGCGACGAGCGTGAGGTCGGCGGGCATGGGCCGGGCGATCCGGGGAGCGGATTAGAGGTCGAGCTGCGAGTCGGCGGGCTTGTCGTCGCTTTCGCCGCCGAAGCGGGGTTGCCCGTGGTGCGGCGCGTGGGTGTTGAGGAATTCGATCATCCGGTCCGGGTCGACGGTGAGGGTGGCGTAGACCTGGTTCTTCGCTGGTTCGTCGACCACGTTGAGCGAGGCAAGCATGTGGGCGACAGACGCGGCCTTGGGGTCTTCCAGCGCGGCGAGCTGAACCATGGCAACGGCGCCGCGCATCAGCTGGCCGATCTGGCGGGCGCGGGCGGGGGAGGCGGCTTCGAGCGCGACGGTGAGCGTCATGTCCTCGTCGCTTTCCATCCACATGCTCCCGGACTGCAGGGCCTTGAGGACGGCCGAGCCCGGCTGATCCGCCGGGGCGTTGCGGAGCTCGTCCGGCACGCGGAAGACGTCGAGGTGCATGACGCGGCCGGCACCCATCTTCGCGCCGAGGGCGGCGTCGGAGGTGGCCAGAGATGCCGTGAGGTCGAGGGCTTGCTGGCGATCGAACGCGGCGGCGACGCGGTGGTTGCCGTCCGGGCCGACGGGCATGGCGACCCAGAGGCGGCGCATCGGGGCGTGGCTTGGGCCTCTGCCAGAGCGGCCTACGGATCCGCCGTCGGCCTGGCCGAACCCGCCTCGGCCGGGGCGTGCGCTGCCGGGCTTGGGGCCGTGCTTGTCTTCGACGAGGAAGGAGTGGAGCAGCGTCTGGTCGTCGATGTCTTCGGACTGGTAGCCGGGCATAGCGAGCATGAGGCCTTCGACGTTGCCGGTGGACTGGTGGAGCAGGGCGGTCATGGTGAGATCGCGGTCTCCGCCGGAGCGGGAGCTCACGGTGAGGCGTTGGATGTCTTCCATGGGGTCCAGGCCGAGGGCTTCGGTGAGCTTGGCGTGACCGTCGGCCAGCTGCGGGTGCTGGGCTTTGAAGTGGTCGAGGAGTTTGGCGCCGGCGGGGGTGGCGGCGAGCTCGGCGACGTTGAGGGTGGCGGTCCATGCCGGGGCGGGGCCGGGGGTGGCGGCGCGGCCGATGGCAGCGAGCAGCCCAACGGCGAGCGCGGCGGAGAGTGCGAAGAGCGCGGGTCTGAAGAGGCGTCGGCGGGTTGGCATGGCGTGTCTCGGCGGGGATGGTGGATGGCCGCGATCGGTGCGGCCTCTGTGCGTCTACGCCCGCGGGCTCGTGATCGTTACGCGGCCGGGCGGCGTGTGGTGCGTCGGTATGATCCGGCGATGAGCGATCAGCGCGTGAAAATCGGGATCATCGGGGGGTCGGGGCTGGGTGAGAAGCTCGGGCTCGAGCGGGGCGCCTCGGAGGCTGTGGAGACGCCGTTTGGTGCGCCTTCTTCTGATCTGGTGACGGCGAGCTGGGAGGGGACCGAGGTGGTGCTGCTGCAGCGGCACGGGCCGGGGCACACGCTGAATCCGTCGGCCGTGCCGTACCGGGCGAACATTTTTGCACTCAAGGCCAAGGGGGTGACGCACGTGCTGGCGTCGGGCGCGACGGGCTCGCTGCGCGAGCACATGCAACCCGGCGAGCTGGTGCTGGTCGACCAGGTGATCGACAAGACGTATCGGCGGGCGAACACGTTCTACGAAGAGGCGGCGGTGCACGCGGAGCTGGCCGAGCCGTTCTGCCCGGTGATGCGGGACTGGCTGCTGAACGCGAGCCGATCGCTGGACAAGACGACGGTTCACCCGGCGGGCTGCTACGTCGTGATGGAGGGGCCGGCGTTCAGCACGCGCGCCGAGTCGCTGATGCATCGCGCGTGGGGCGGCGACCTGATCGGGATGACGGCGATGCCCGAGGCGCGGCTGGCGCGGGAGGCGGAGATGGCCTACGCGATGATCGCCATGCCCACGGACTACGACTGCTGGAGGGAGCCGCCGCAGGGGCAGAGCAAGCAGCAACTGCTTCAGGAAATTATCGGCAACCTGCAACGGGCGACCGAGGCGAACCTGGCGCTGATGAAGGCGGCGTTGCGGGACGTGTCGCTGCTGGCGCGCGAGGCGTCGCCGGCGCACACGGCCTTGGACCTGGGCATCTGGTCGGATAAGTCGCAGATCGACCTAGCGGCGATCGAGCGGCTGCGGCCGCTGTGGGGCCGACACTTCTCCGCGTGAGTTGAGCGGGACGACGCGGGTGAGAATAGGTTTACTGGCTGAGGGTCCAGAGGACCTGCCACTGCGTGCCGTCGGCCGTCCACAGCAGGGTGCCGGTGGTGGCGTCGCCGTCGTCGACGAGGCGTTCGAGCTCGTTGAGCGTGTCGATGTAGTCGCCCTGCCCTTCGATGCTGAGGCGGATGCCGCCGCCGACGGGGGACTCGATCGCGAAGGTGTCGTAGCCCCAGGACTGGAGGATGTCGGACCAGGTCGCCTCGCTGAGGCGGTTGTCGAGCGAGGCGGGCATGGGCAGGCCGTCTTCGGAGTCCCAGGTTGGCCAGGTGCCGTCCTGCTCGAAGGCGACGCGGCAGGCGTCGGCGAGGGTGCGGGTGTTGGTGGCGATGGTGGCGGCCGAGACTTTATGGGTCGCGGCGGTGATGGAGGGCAGGACCACGGCTGCAAGGATCGCCAGGATGCCGATGATGATCATCAGCTCGAGCAGCGTGAATGCCTTGGGTTGTGCCATCTCAGCAGCCTTCCTGGATCGACGCGGGCCCTGCAAAAACCCACTACGTCATCACCGGGATCGACCAGACCCTGGAAATGATTTCACCCAGCCCGGCGGCAATGGCTAGGGAAATCAGCGATCGATCGGACTCGTCCGGCTGTGACGGTTGCGCGGCTTGCGGGCTCGGGGTGCGGTCGGCGGTCAGGCGGAGGGATCGATATCGGTCGCCGCGGCTTCGGCGGCCTGGCTGGCGAGGTACTCGGCGTAGTCGGGGTGCTGCTCGAGCGTGCGGGCGTACTCGATGACGACCAGCCCGCAGGCGCGGCACCGATAAGCGATCAGGTGGTTCGGCCGCGTGGTGGCGTGGGTGTTGGGCAGGTGCTCGGACATGTCGGCCAGGTCCATGCCCTTCATCCGCTTCCACCGCAGGCCCTGCGAGACCGCGATCGCGCCCTCTTCGAGGTGCCCGCGGCACTTGGGGCAGCGCATGTTGTCGTGGACGGTTTCACGCATCAAGAGCCTCCCTCTGGATCGAGCGGCTCAGGCTTGGCCGCCATCGTTACCGAGCATACTCCACCGTCCGCATCTCGCGAAGCACGGTGACTTTGATCTCGCCGGGGAAGGTCATCTCGTCGGAGACGCGCTTGGCGATCTCGCGGGCGACGTAGGCGCAGTGTGTGTCGTCCACGCCGTCGGGGTCGACCACGACGCGCACCTCGCGGCCGGCCTGGATGGCGTAGGCCTCGCGCACGCCTTTCTGGTCCTTGGCGATGCCCTCGAGCTGTTCGAGTCGCTTGACGTACTTCTCGAGCGTCTCGCGTCGGGCACCGGGGCGGGCGCCGGAGATGGCGTCGGCGGCCATGACGATCGGCGTGTACGGGCTGGTCGAGGGGATGTCGTTGTGGTGGCCGCCGATGGCGTTGAGGACCTCTTCGCGCTCGCCGTGCTTGCGGGCGAACTCCATGCCGATCGCGGGGTGGCCGCCCTCGGTGTCGTGGTCCATGGCCTTGCCGATGTCATGCAGGAAGCCGCAGCGGCGGGCGAGGTCGCCGTCGAGGCCGAGCTCGTTGGCGATGGTCTGGCAGAGGAACGCGACCTCGATCGAGTGGCGCAGGATGTTCTGGCCGTAGCTGGTGCGGTAGTGCAGCCGGCCCATCATCTCGCTGACCTTGCCGTGCAGGCCTTGGATGTGCGTCTCAATGCAGGCCTCCTTGCCGAACTTCACGACACGCTCCTGCATGTCGCGCGTGACCTGCTCGACGAGCTCTTCGATCCGCGTCGGGTGGATCCGGCCGTCTTCGAGCAGGCGCTGCAACGCCTCGGTCGCGGTCGCCCGGCGGATGGGGTCGAAGCACGACACCACCACCACGCCCGGCGTGTCGTCGACGATGATGTCAACGCCGCTGGCCTTCTCGAACGCGCGGATGTTCCGCCCCTCGCGGCCGATGATCCGCCCCTTCATATCGTCCGACGGGATCTGCACGGCGTTGGTCGTCGACTCGGCCGTGTGCTCCGAGGCGTACCGCTGGATCGCCTGCAGCGTGATCCGCAGGGCGTTCTCTTTGGCTTCCTCCTCGGCCCTGTCGGTCGACCGCTGGATGATCTCCGACGCCTCGAGCTGCGTCTCGGCTTCGAGCGCTTTGAGCGCCTGCTTGCGGGCCTCTTCTTCGTTGAGCCCGCTGATCTGCAGCAGCCGCTGCTTCTGCTCGGCGTGGTACTTGTCCATCGCCTCGCGCCGCTCGGCCACGAGCTGGTCCAGCTCGGCCTGTTTGCCCTCGACCGCCGCCTCGCGGGTCTTGACCTTGCCGTCCAGGTCGTCGAGGTACTTCTCCTTGGTCGCCAGCATGTCGAGCTTGCGGTCGAGGTTGTCCTCGCGCTTGGTCAGCCGGCCCTCGGCGTCCTTGACCCGCTGCCGCTCGGACGCCAGCTCCTTGTCGGCCTCCTCACGCCGGGCGGCGACCTCGTTGCGGGCGTCGAGCTCGGCCTGCTTGGCCAGCGTCTGGGCGTCGGCCTTGGCCTGATCGATCAGCCGGTTCGCCTCGGTGCGGGCCTGCCCGACCGTCCGCGACCCCAGCAGCCGGGCGGCGACGATCGCCAGCACCCCGCCGATCACCAGGCCCACGAGCCCGACGAAGAAAAACACGAAGAAGTTGCCGCCACCCCCGCCTTGGCCCAGCGTCACGACGGTCATCCAGTCAGGCATCACGGCGCTCCCTCAAGGCCCGGGCGCACCCGAGCCTGCACGGGCCTGCGTTGCGCGAGGCCGCGTCCGATCCGGACCCGTCATGCTTCCAAGGCCGCGCCCGCTAGAGCCGGGCCGGCCGGTCTCGATGCGGGGCCATGCCATGAAGCAGCACCCGCGAAACGAGAGGGCGTGTGCCGGGCGTTGCGTGCGATGGAGGTCGCTGTCGCAAGGCCTGCCCCGAGTTGTTGGAACCGTGAAGCATGCTGGATTTATCGCAACGGCGTATGCCGTTGCCTCGGCGGTAGGCCGCAAAGCGACGCCGCCGACGGATCGGTCTCGCGGTTGAATACACGCGGCGAGGCCGGTCGAATCGATGCGCGGCCCACATCGGCCACGCTCATAGAAGCCTAACGCCCGATGCCGCCAAGGGTCAAACGTCCGACTCCGCGCGGTTCGCGAACCGGCACTGCCTAAGCCCCAGGTACATCAGCCCCTCGAAAGGCAGCAGCAGCACGCCCAGCCCGACCGCCAGCGCCGCCGGGCCGACCCACGCCGACGACCGCGCCAGCCCCGCCCAGCTCACGCCCAGGCCAAGCGTCATCGGCGTCACGGGCTGCCCCGCCAGCCAGGCCGCCGTCAGCAGCCCCATGCCCACGACCCAGCCCGGCGCGGCGTAGGCGGCGACCCGCTCGACCCGCCCGGGGCCCAGGCTCCAGCCGCGCACCCGCATCAGGCACGACACGGCCAGGACGTCGAGATACGTCAACGCCAGCAGCGCCTTGGACGCGAAGATGCCCCCGGCCACCCAGCGCGGGTCGCCGATGCGCAGGCCGTGCAGCGTGGCGGGGTTGATCCAGCAGAGCACGACGCAGCTCAGCAGGAACAGCCGGGCGGGCGTGGCCGAGCCGGTGAAGTCGAGCGCGCGATACGTCGCGCGGGGGCGGGTCGTCAGGGCGATCAGCGTCGCCAGCCACGCCGAGGCCGAGCGTTGTTTTGCCCACGCAGGCCCGTCGCGCCGGCGCGGGTCGGCGTCGCCCACGCGCTGCCCGCACTCCGGGCAACCGGCGTCCAACGCCATGCCGCCGATCGGGTAGCCGCACCCCTCGCAGCGCCACCCGCGGGGGGCCACCGCCGACGCCGCGACGCCTTGGTTCGATTCGCTCGCCACCGATGCATTATCCTCCAAAGCAGCCAAGGCGAGGGCCGGCCGAACAGGCGAGCCGCCCCGAGCCGTCGGCGACCGGCCCATGCTTCGATTCCTCACCTTCCCCGACGCCACCGACGGATGCCTCGACCCGCTCCGCAACGCCTATCTCATCGGCAACGACGGCCACCCGATGCGCGGCGAGATCACCCTCGAAGACGACCTCATCGTCTGCCGCAAGCGTGAGTCCGACGCCGCCGCCCTCAACCTGCTCCACCCCGCCGGCGAGCTCGGCGAGCTCTCGCTGCAAACCACCCTGCTGCCCGAGCGCGATCGGCCGTACCTGCTCGACCTCGAGCTCGCCCGCCACCGCCTGATGTCCGTCTACCTCAAGCGTGAAGACTGGGGCATGCTCGACCTGCCCGACAACCACGCCATCCCCGAGCAGACGGCCGAGGCGTTGTCCGAGTTCCTCGCCGCCATCGCGCTCGAGCGCGACGACCCGCCCAAGGCCGCCGAGCACGCCCGCGCCGCGCTGGCCGCCTCGCTCGACGCCTCCGAAGAGCTCGCCCTGGCCCACGCCGAACGCCTGCTCGCGCGGCGGTGCGAGGCCAAGTCCGTCCCGCCCGCCGCGATCGGCTGCGGCGTCCACCCCTCGCTCACGTCTGACCGCCTCCGCCCGCTCATCGCCGAACACTTCGAGTACATCCGCCTGCCGATCCCCTGGCGGCTGCTCTGCCCCGAAGAGGGCGCGTACCAGTGGGACGCCGTCGACGCGTGGGTCGACTGGGCGACCGAGCACAAGATCCCGATCGTCGCCGGCCCGCTCATCAGCTTCGATCCCGCCGAGCTGCCGGACTGGCTGTACATCTGGGAGCACGACTACGACACCCTCCGCGACCTCGCCTACGAGCACATCGAAGAGGTCGTCGGCCGCTACGTCCGCAAGATCGGCGCGTGGAACGTCGTCAGCGGGCTGCACACCAACACGCACTTCTCGTTCAACTTCGAGCAGCTCATGGACCTGACGCGCATGTCGCTCATGCTCGCGGGCAAGATGGCGACCGGCGCGCGGCTGCACGTCGAGCTCCGCCAGCCCTTCGGCGAGTACTACGCGCAGAACCCGCGGTCGATCCCGCCCTTGATGTTCGCCGACCTGGTGTGCCAGTCCGGCGTGGCATTTGACGGGTTCAGCCTGCGCCTGCCGATGGGGCGATCGGCCGACGGCGAATACACCCGCGACCTGCTGCAGATCAGCGCGCTGCTGGACCGGATGCAGCCGTTCGGCAAGCCGGTGCTGCTCAGCGCCGCGGTGCCCAGCGAGCCGGTCACGTCGTGGATGCTCGACGCCGACCGGGGCGGCGAGCCGGCCGACGACCGCTCGGGCGTGTGGCGTCGCCCGTGGTCGCAGCAGGTGCAGAGCCTCTGGCTCCAAGCCGTGTACCAGATCGCCCTGAGCAAGCCGTTCGTCGAGGCCGTGTCGTGGATGCACGTGAGCGACCACGACGGCGCGACCCCGCCGATGTCCGGGCTGATCACCGACGCAACCCGCCCCAAAGAAGCGGTCAAGAAGCTCGTCGCCATGCGTCGGGCGCTGCGCGCGACCGACTCCACCGGCGTCAGCACCGAGCTCAGCGACATCGACCGAAACGCCAGCCGCGACCCCGAGGGCTCGGGCGTCCACGCCGCGATCTCCACCGACTGACCGAGCCCGCGATGCCCCCGCCGCCGGACCCCGCACGCCAACACGCCGCCGACCGCTGGGCCGCCGCCTGGGTCGCCGGGCTGATCCTGCTGGGCTTCGTGGGGTGGTGGGCTCGACCCATCGACCGCCGCACGCTGACCCCGCAGGCGATCGCCTACCGCGTGCCGGTCAACACCGCCGACCGCGGCGAGCTCGAAGCCCTGCCGAGCATCGGCCCCAACCTCGCCCACGCCGTCATCGAGCACCGCGCCGCGCACGGCCCGTTCGTCTCGATCTCCGCCATGCAGGACGTGCGCGGCATCGGCCCCAAGACCGTCGCCCGACTCGAGCCCTGGGTCCGCACCGACCCGCCCGCGGCGACGCGCTAAAGCTTGTGCCACATGTCCGACCGGCCGCGCATGGGGGTGCCACACCTCGTGCGCAGCACGATGTGTGAGGTAGATCGTGCGGACCCGCAACCACACATCGCCTTCGGCGAGGTGTGGCACCCGACCAACAACCGCGCAAGTCGCGCTAAATCCAGCCCACCCACCACAGCCCCGCCGCCGCCGCCAGCCCCGCGAAGGTCGCGCGCTTGGCCCACCGCATCGCCGCGTCGGCCGGGTAACGATTCACCTCGCGCCCGATCAACCCGCTCAGCGCCCGCCGCCGCGAGGCGATCGACCCGTGCCGCCACGTCCACCGCGACTCCGCCGCGCCGTTCAGCACGGCCACGCGCCCCAGCGCCCCGCTCATCGCCGCCACCGCCGCGTCGGTTGTCGTCCCCGCGCCCGCGCCGCCGTCGTCGAAGCCGCTCGCCTCGCTCAACGCACGCACCGCGTGCGCGTCCGCCTGCCGCTCGGCCATCCGCGACACCACGCCAAACCCCCAGCCCCACACCGCCAGCCCCGCGCCCAGCGCGACCGCCTCCGCCGTCGCCGCGTCGAGGCCCGCCGTCAGCGCCACCCACTTCGCCCCGGCCCCGCCGAGCATCACCAGCGCCACGCTCGACGCCCCCAGCCACACCATGTGCCGGTGCCGCACGTGCCCCGCCTCGTGACCGATCACCGCCGCCCGCTGGTCCGCCGTCAGCCCCTCGACCAGCGCCTCGCTCACCATCACCACCCGCCCCCAGCCGATCAGCCCCACCACCGCCGCGTTCGCCTGCCCGCCCGCCGGCCGCCACATCATCACCCGCCCCGCCCGACACCCCGCCGCACGCCACGCCGCGCCCAGCTCCTCGGCAAGCTCCATCCCCCGCATCGCGCTCAGCCCCCACGACCACCGCACCAGCCAAGGCAACGCCAGCAGCACCGCCAACACCCCGCTCAGCCGAACGCCCTCCACCCACCAAGCCCCGCCACGCCCGCCCGCCCAACGGTCGATCGCCTCCTGCCAGCCCATCGCCAGGCCCATCACCACCAGCAGCGGCAGCCATTCCATCCGCGCCCGATCCGCCGCGTACCCCCACGCCCCGCGCCGAAGCCCGTGGCCCATCTCCTCGGTCAGCCCGCCGCCGTCGTCGATCGCCCCGATCAGCCGCGCCTCCCGCACCCGCCGCTCCAGCGGCCACGCCGCCATCGTCAGCCCCCACCACGCCCCCAACGCCGGCAGCGCCGCCACCGCCTCATCCACCCCCACCCAGTCGCCCACCCCCGCCCGCACCGCGCCCAGCCACCCCAGCCCCAGGTCCAACGCCAAGCTCACCAGCACCAACCCACGCAGCCGCCGCACCCACGCCTCGGCCGACACAAACGCCCCGCGACCGTCACGCCGCGCCCGCATCGCCCGATGCACCCGCCACCATCCAATGACCACCAGCCCCGCCTTCACGCTCACCGACCACGCCACCAGCCACGCCACCCCCGGCCGCCCGCCGCCCAGCACGCCCTCGGCCCCCGGCCACGCCTGCACCGCCACCAGCAACCCCACCAGCACGATCGGCCACGCCGACACCGCTCAGCCCGCTCGGCCCGACGACGCACGCTCGCCCACCACCAGCCGCAGCGCGTTCGGCCGGCCCGGCGTGTCCTTGTCCCCCGCGCCGTACCCCACGCCCTTGACCTGCATCGCCGGCATCGGCCCCCATTCGTTCACCGTCGCCGCCAGCCACGCCGCGCCCGTCGGCGTCACCATCTCCATCGCCTCGTCCACGCCCACCGTCGGCATCCCCTCCATCAGGTACGCCGTCGCCGGCGCAGGCACCGGCATCCGCCCGTGGTCGCACCGCACCCACCCCCGCGGCCAAGGCACCGGCCCGCTGCTCACCGTCTCCACCCCCAGCTGCTCCATCGCCATCGCGCCGCCCAGCATGTCGACGATCGAATCCACCGCGCCCACCTCGTGGAAATGCACCGCCTCGACCGTCGTCCCGTGCACCCGCGCCTCGCACTCGGCCAGCCGCGTCGTCACCGCCATCGCCCGGTCTTTCGCCCGCTGCGGCGCGTCCAGCTTCTCGATCATCGCCACGATCTCGGGGTAGTGACGATGCCCGTGCCCGTGCCCGTGCCCGTGCCCGTGCCCGTGGTGGTGATGGTGATGGTGGTCATGACCGTGATCGTGGTCGTGCGCGTGATGGTGATCGCGACCGGCCGCGATGGGCTCGCCGACCCGCACGCGGAAGTCCACGCACGACACGGATGCCCGCAAGCCGCGCTCGGCCGTCAGCGTCAGCCCCGCCTCGTCGGGCAGCACCGCACGCAGCGCCGCCTCGATCGGCGCCAGCTCGGCCCCTAGGTCCAGCAACGCGCCCAGCCACATATCCCCCGCCAGCCCCGCGAACGGGTCCACGTGCAAGTGAGTACTCATAAGAAGCGATGGTAGACGCCCGCGGCCTGTCGCGCTGCGTCGATCGATCAAACCGCCTCGCCCAACCGATATAGTGCCAAGCCACCGCCTCAGGAGCACGGAATGCCCGAATCTTCGCCCCCCGGCCCGCAGCCCCCGATCGACCCGACCGGCGTCGCCACCCCCCCACCGCCCCCGCCGGGCTACTACCCCGCCCCCGCCGCGGCCCCCGCGGCCAAAGGCGGCCTCGGCACCGTGCTGCTCCGCGTCGGCATGTCCGTGCTGCTCTCGCTGTTCCTGCTCTCCGTCGTCGCCAACGTCTATCAAGGCGTGCTGATCGCCTCGCTCACCACCGGCCTGCAGGAAGCCCGCTACGCCGGCAGCGACACGACCCAGGGCCGTGTAGTGATCCTGCCCGTCGAGGGCGTGATCGACGCGACCATGGCCGAGTACGTGCGCGACGCCGTCGACAGCCTGCTCGCCGATCCGCCCAAGGCCGTCGTCCTGCGCGTCGAGTCCGGCGGCGGCGGCGTGACCGCCTCCGACCAGATCTGGCACCAGCTTGCCCGCCTCGAAACCGAGCCCGCCACGCCCATCCCCGTGGTCGCCAGCTTCGGCAACGTCGCCGCGTCCGGCGGGTACTACATCGCCGCCGACGCCGAGCACATCATGGTCGAGCGCACCGGCATCACCGGCTCCATCGGCGTGATCGCCCAGGTGCCCACCGTCGAGGGCCTGCTCGACAAGGTCGGCGTCCAGATGCACACCATCACCGCCTCGGACTCGGCCGAGAAAGACGTCGCCAACAACCCCTTCCGCACCTGGACCCCCGCCGACGACGCCGTCGTGCAAAACCTCGTCGACTCGATGTACGAGCAGTTCCTCTCGGTCGTCATCCAGGGCCGCGGCTTCACCGACGAGCAGGCCCGCGCCGTCGCCAACGGCGCGATCTACACCGCCGACGAAGCGCTCAACGCCAAGCTCGTCGACTCCGTCGGCTACCTCGACGACGCCATCGCCCAGGCCCGCACCCTCGGCGGCCTACCCGTCGACGCCCAGGTGACGATCGTCACTCAGCCCGGCGCCGGACTGCTGGGCGCGTTGCTCAGCTCCAAGGCCGGCCTGCCCAACCCCGCCTCGGTCACGCCCCAAGTCGCGCGCTCGTGGCTCGACGAGTTCGGCCAGGTCCGCCTCGCCTACCTCACGCAATGGGTCGGCCGCCCGTAAGCTAGTACCCGCCCTCGCCTCACTCTCTCCACCCACCCGAAAGGCCGTGCCATGAGCGTTCGCTCGTTTCTCAACAACAACCCCGCGGTCATGACCATCGGCGCGATCGTGGTCTTGCTCGTCTGCCTGGCCGTGATCTACAACAACCTCGGCGGCGGAGGCGCACGTGCCGCCCGCGACATCGACTTCTACTATTACGACGAGGGCACGGGCGAAGTCTTCACCGCCTCGGGCCGCGAGATCCCGCCCATCGATGCGCCCAGCGGCCCACGCGCCGGCGCCCGGGCCGTGATCTACGGCTGCGGCTCGTGCGACCCCAGCACCTGGACCATCGCCTACATCGAGAAGTACAGCGACGCCGCCCACGCCGCCATCCAGAACGACCCCGAGGGCGACGACGCGATGATGGCCTATCAGGAAGGCCTGCTCATGCGTAGCCCCGACAGCGACGAGTGGTTCACGCAGTACTCCGAGGGCGGCATGACGCTCATCGAGTCGGTCTCGTCGATCTGCCCCGGCGGCGACGCGCGGCGCTGCATGCCATAACCCGCTCACCCAAGTCGCAGCGCGGCATGAACACTGGGTGCCACACCTTGACCCGACCCCTAGGGAGGGCAAGGTGTGCGGATCCTCCTTGCTCGCTCGCACACCTTGCCGCTCTGCGGACAAGGTGTGGCACCCGGCCGATCAGCCCACTTAGCTGCTCCGCAGCGCGGCGCAGAATTCAGTCGTCGCGTCGATCACGCCACGCGTCGCGTCCGGCAGCGGGCCCGACGGGGGCGGGTTCGGGCAGTCAAACACGTGATTCGCACCGGGGAACGCAAGCCATTGCGCACGCCCGCCGCTGCGTTCCAGGTACCGCCGCCCCTCGTCGATCGGCACGGTCGCGTCGGCCTCGCCGTGCAGGATCAGCCACGCCAGCCCGGCGTCGCACACCCGCTCCCCGGCCGCCAGCGCGTCGTGCCACGCCGGGTCGGCCTCCTGCTCGTCGATCCACAGCCGGTCCATCTCCAGCGCCTGCCCCGTGCGGTTCGACTTCCGCGGCAGCACGCCGTCGCGTTTCGCCTGCGCGATGTCATCCTCCGACAGCCGCATCAGCTCCGCCGGCGCCGCCGCCGTGACCAGCCCGTCCGGCCGCGCCGCGTCCCCCTCATCCAGCATCCACCGCGCCGTCAGCAGGGCGGTCACGCCCCCGCGGCTGTGCCCGAACACCGCCACCGGCCCGCCGCCCGGTAGCTCGCCCGAACCAACGGCACGCAGCACCGCCCGCAGGTCGAACGCCTGCTTCCGCCACGTATCCACCCGGTACAGGTCCGGCCGCTCGAACCGCTCGATCGCACGCGTCATCCCCGAGTGGCTGAAGTTGAACCGGTGCGCCGCCCACCCCATCGCCGCCGCCGCCTCGGCCACCCGCGGCAGCATCCCGTAGTCCTTGTACCCCATCGACCCGTGACAGATCACCAGCGTCCCCCGCGGCGCGTCGCACGGCAGATGCGCATCGCCAAGGATCGCCTCGCCCTCGGCCCCCGCCAATTCCCAAGGCGTCGCCGCATCCAACCGATCGTTCATGGCCGCGTCGTTCCGCTGAGCGTGAGCTTCAGCCCGAGGTCGCGCTGCTGGTCGCCTGCTGATGCGCCGCTCGCTCACGCGCGAGATCCAGCTTGCCGCGGACTTCCTCGGCCATCTTGGTGTTCGGGAACTCGCGGATGATCTGCTCGCCGATCCGCACGGCCCGGACCCACTCCTCATCACGCGCCGCGAGCAGGAACTGCATGCCTAGGTTCTCGCGAAGCTGGCCGATGACCCCGCGCGCGATCTCGCGGAACGGCGCCGCCTCCTGCGGTGTCAGGTAGCGGTCCATCTCCTTGATCAGCTCCATGGCCCGCTCGTCGTCGCCGCGCTTCTGCGCGTCGAGGAACTGATGCTCGATGTCCTGCTTGTACGCCGCGAGCGACTGCTCCACGCGGCGCTCGGCCTGAGCGACCCGCACCGACTCGGGGTAGAGCCGCTGCAGCTTGGCGACCTCGGCCGTCGCACGCTCGAAGTCGTGGCGGGCCAGCACGTCCTCCAGACGCTGCAGCGCCTGGTCGATCTTGCTCTCGATCTCGGCCGCGCGGGCCCCGGCGATCTGGTCGCGGAAGCCCTCGGCCTCCTCCTTGAACCCATAGGTCTGGGCCAGCTCGGCGATCAGCGCGAGCGCGGCGTCGAAGCGGTGCTTGGCGATGTCCTCGCGGATCGTCTTGCGCAGCACGTCCAGGTCTTCCTGGCGGTACGCGATCCTCTTGGCCGTGTCGCTGAGCAGCAGGCGATCGTTGATCCGCTCGAGCGCGTCGAGCACCTCGCGCGAGTCGGTCGCGCCCCCGCTCGCCGCCTCGATGGCCGTCCGCACCGACGCGGCCAGAATGAAGTACGTCCCGCCCAACGCCAGCAGCGTGGCCGGCGCGTAGGCGAGATAGGCGATCAGCGAGAACGACGAAGCGTCGACTTCGCCGTCCGCACGCAGGCCCGAGACGATCGACCCGGCGATCGCGCCCGTCACCAGCGACAGCAGCCAGAGCAGAAGGCCCGGGCCCAGGAGTTTCCTGCGCTCGGGTTGAGACGACGACGAGGGTTGGGCTTCGGCCACCAAGGACTCCTTGGGAGAGAGGAGTGAGTCAGGAATGAAGTGAGGTGATCTTACCCGAGTTGCCCAGCCCGACTCGTTTTACGCGTCCTCGCTGGGCGGCGCGGGTTGCGGAGGCTGCTGGCCCTTGGCTTTCTGCTCGGCCAGCTCGCTGCGGTTGATCGCGACCGACCGATCGAAGGCAAACGCAAGGCGGACCTTGTCGCCGTGGATATCCACCACGCGGATCGTGCCGAGCGGCTGAGCCGGGTCTCCGATGACGACTTCTTCACCCACCCGACGGGTCAATGCGAGCATCCAGCGCTCCCGTGTGATTCCATTCGCGCCCGCCGCAACACCCAGCGGGCCAGCATCGAGGCGGTCAGGTGACCGCTTCCACCGTGGTGACTTCGGGCACGCTCGCCCGCACGCTGCGCTCCAGGCCGTCCTTGAGCGTCATCTGGCTGCTCGGGCACGTCACGCAGGCACCCAGCAGGCGGACCTTCGCCACGCCCTCGTCCGTGACGTCGATCAGCTCCACATCGCCGCCGTCCGCGACGATCGCCGGGCGGACCTGATCGATCGCCTCTTGCACACGGTCCAGGATCTGTTCTTTCAAAGCCATTTCGCACTCACCCGATCGCACGGAACCCAACCATTCGGGCCACACCGACTATAGGCCACGCCCCGGCCCCCCACAACGTTATCGACGCGACCGCACACGCCGCCGCAATGTGGCCACCCCCGCCATCGAAGCCGCGCTCAGCCACCCCGGCTCGGGCAGCACCGCCACCTGCCCCTCCAGATTCAGCCGCCCCGGCGTCGGCCGAAACGAGTAGCCCGGCCCTACCACCTGGTCGGCCGCCCCGGGCACGCCGCCGACCCACTCGCCCCCCAGCCACGGCCGATACACGCCGTCCCCCGACGTCACCGCCACCGCCCAATCGCCCGCCTCGCCGCCCATGAATCCGATCGCCGCCGCGTCCGGCGCCCAACCCGTCGTCCCGCTGGGCGTCACCGTCACCGCCGCCAGCAGCCCCGCCGCGCCGAGCTGCAACTGCGTGCTCGTCGAGCTCAGCGTCGCCAGCGGCGAAGACACCAACCCACGCACGTCCCCCGCAAACGCCGCAAACGCCACGCGATCCCACGACCCAACCTCCGCCTCAGCCGTCGCCCCCGTCACCGGCTCGAGATACCCAGGCAGGCTCGCCATCGGCGTCTCGTGCAGCAGCACATACGCCTCCCCGCCCACCGGCACGAACCACGACCCCAGCACCAACCCGCTCAACGGCCCCTCCGCCGCCGCCGCGATCATCGTCACCCCGCCGCTCGCCGCCTGCCGATCCCCCGGCGTCGCCAGGTGCAGCTCCACCGCGCCCGAAGCCCCGCCCGTATCCACAAACAGCTCGCTGATCGCTGCCGCGCGTGCGACACCCCCCACCACCACGCAGGCGGACACAACAGCCCAGGCCGGCGTCGGCCACAACGATCTCGGCAGCGCGGTGCCAAACACAGGGAAGAACCTACTGCCCACGCTCGCCACGCAACACCCGCCGAGGAACCAAACATCCCCCCGCACACCCCAGCTTCACACCACCGCTAAGCCCGCACGTCCAGATGGTCGTACGGCGGGCCTTGCCCACCCTCATCCGATGCCCCCGCATCCGGCGAATCTTCACCCTCCGACGCCGCGGCCTGCGCCTCTCCACGCGCCAGCCGCTCGTACCCCGCCGCCTGCTGATCCGGGAGCTGCTCGTCGGCGTCGGCGGTCTCGCCCGTCTTGAGCAGCCGGTCCACCTTGTCGTTCGTCTCGTCCTGCTGCTGGGCCGCCTGCTGGGCCCGGCGATCCTGCCCGCGCGACACCGCCTGGCTTTGCTGAGCCGTCTGCGCCACCCCCGCCGCCACGCTCGTACCGATCGAACTCATCCCGCCGTATATCGGCCGAAACCGCCGATCGCGTGAGGGTCTGAGAACGTCGCCGCTCAGGCTCAGCGCCCGCCGCGATTGCCGCGGCCGTCGCGCCGGCTTCGCTTCTTGCGCGCCAGAAACTGACGGGCCGGCGTGATGTGAAACGTCGCTTTGCACTTGCCCACCCGCCGCTCGCGCTCGCGGTCGCCATCGAGCTGGATCATCTGCACGACCACCATCTCAAGGTTCGCGTTGAACTCCACCCCCGCCGCCCGCTTCTCGTCCAGGTCTTCCCGCGGCTCCACCCGGTACACCGCCGGCCCTAGGCACGGACGCATGAAGTCGTACTCCAGGTGCTTGCAGACGATCGTCCAGTCCGCGCCCAGCTTGCCCAGCAGGAACATCCCCCCCGCCACCTCCGCGTTGCCCAGCAAGGCCCCGCCCGCCATCGCGTTGTACCAGTTCCGGTTGAATCGCCGGAACGGAAGCATCGCCGCAAACGACGTCCCCGGCGTCCCGCGGTGCACACGGATCCCCGACCGATACGCCAGCGGCAGGTACCGCCACGCGATGATCCGATGCCAGAACGTCGACTTGCTCGACAGCTCCGCGAACTTCTTCTCCATCGCCAGCTTGAACCGCTCCCACCAGCTCAGCTGCGTCGTGTGTCGATCCGCATTCAGCGCCGGCCCCCCGGCAGCTACCGCCGCAGCCCCCGCGCCGCTCGCCTCGGCCGAGGCCGCCGCGTCTTCCGTCTTGTCGACCGCCGTGTCGCTCACCACCATCGCCGCATGCTAACCCGACCGATCGTCCCTGTGCAGCCCCCGCGCCCCACATCACCCAACCGGCCCGACAACCCCGCTTCCCCCGCCCGCACAACCCGCCGGATTAACTAACACCCCAAGCACCAACCTCCACCCCGCCGCGCCCAATCCCGGGCCTCGCCCCACCCGACAACCCGTCGCACGCCGCTCCGACGAGATGAATTGGTAGATTCTCGGATAACAATCCCCTTGCGGGATTCTCCCGACCGATTTATGCTGCTGACGCCTGCTTCTTCTATAACCCTTCAGATCCTCAGCAGCAATGCACACACATCTACGGCCCGCCCCCCAAGCCGCCCCGGCCCGGCAACGTGGTTTCACGTTGATAGAGCTGCTGGTTGTCATCTCGATCATCGCGCTGCTGATCGGCATCCTGCTGCCCGCCCTCGGCGCCGCACGCGGCGTCGCGCGAGACGTGAAGTGCCTGAGCAACACCCGCCAGATCGGCACGGCCGTCACCACCTACGCGACCGACAACCAGGAATTCAACGTCCCGTACCGCCTCGGCTGGAGCGGTGACAGGATTTATTGGACTGCGATTTTGGTTAAAGAGAACTACATGGACTTCGGTGAAGGCATGCTATGCCCCTCGATGGAAGAACTGGGCTTCGACCCATGGTCAACTGATCTAATTGACGACGGTGACTTCGGCGACGAAGACTGGCTCACCGATGAAGACTGGCTTCGCACTCACTACGGAATGAACACCAGCAATGTGGGCACACTGCAGCGTCGCACCGGGTTCGTGAATTACGTTGTGGATCAGGCCAGCCAGTATGGTGGAGTCACCTTCTCGCAACAAACGCTGACACCGCGACTCTCAGATTTCATAGCACCATCTGAAATGTATTTCGCGATGGATGCTGCCGGCAGCGCCAGCACTGTTTGGCCAGCGGTAGATCTCGGCGGTGGAAGTCGAGGCGGCGGCGGGAGCACCACGACCCCTACCTTTCCCACAGGCACCTCCACCGAGCCAACGGATCTCTACGGTTCAAACTTTGTTTGGGACATGTCCAGCGGTAGCAATCAAGGCAATGAGGGTAAACCACACGCTCGTCACACCGGGAATTCCATCAACATCACTTTTGCGGATGGGCACTCCGCGGCACGCAAGGTTCCGGACGCTCCAAACCCTCTCTCGCAAGCGACACTCGCTCGCATGTATGAGGACCCCGAGGTGCTCGGCGACTCGCGCTTTCACAATCCAAATGGCTGGACCGAGACAAGCAACGTCATCAACACCGCAAGCTACTCCGCCCCGTAATTTCACAAGATTTTCCGCACTTTCGGCATCCCGCAAGCCATCCCCATGGAACCGTCTACGGTGAAAACTCACAGCACGACGAACCCCGCGCACCCAACCCGCCCCACAGGCTTCACCCTGATCGAGCTGCTCGTGGTGATCTCCATCATCGCGCTGCTCATCGGCATCCTCCTTCCCGCCCTCGGCGCCGCCCGCGGCGTGGCGAGGATTTCGCAATCCGCATCCAATCAACGCCAAATCGGCATCGCCATGGCCGGCTACCAAGCGGACAACGGGGGACATTTCCCTCAGTGGCAAGACGATCCCGGCAATCCAAGCTGGTACTGGACAACTAGGCTTGCCGCCGATGGCTACATCCCTGGGCTAGATGTCTATGCGGACCCCACTTTTGAAGCATCGACGCCTTTTACGGAGGTGCCGGTCGTCCGCTCAGCAAGTGCTGGCAACTCTGGCAACATCCTCGCGACATCAACCAGTTCATTTCAGTCTGGCGATAACGACGGATACAACCTTGACGACCGTAGGTTCAACCGAATTCATTACGGGTACAACTACATCTATGTCGGCGGCAATTATCACCAGCCTGGACAGCGCCTGATCTTGGGGAGCAATGACCTTGATGTAGCTAGGCTCGCAAACCCGCGTGCAGTTCTTAATGCGAGCAGCGCCAATGCCAATTCACCGGCCCGTCTTGAGGACATGCAAGACCCGACCAGCGTTCTTGTAACCACGGGTGTTCGCGACTTCGATGTGTCGAGCGAGGAGTCATTCGATGATGGCACCACGCTGGACCCCAATGAAGCTTGGGGCGCACACGTTGTTTACGACCAGGCAAATCTTGGGGTTGGGAATACAGGCGTACCTCACAACCGCTATGGAGATTCCATGCAGATCATGTGGGGCGACGGCCACGTCTCAACACTAGACATGCCCTTTACCCAAGAACAACAGGACCTTGATATTCGCGAGGGCCGGCAGAATCTCGCCTCGACTCGCGTCTACAGGATCGATGCTATGGGTGATGTCTCCGCTTTCAGCAGTTCCGGAGGCGGACGCGGGGGTGGATCTGGTTCAGGCAATGGTGCCAACTTTTTCGACCTTACTCCATCGAGCCCAAGGTAGCTTTATTATTAACCATGTATAAGTACGTTTAGGTATGACCAAATTCGGGGGAGTCGCGGTCGACGCTGTGTACGGCCGCTCAAGTTCATAGTCCAGAGAGCGGCTCGTCGTCGCTCACAAGTGAAGGAGGCTTAAAAGATGAATAAGGCACTTTCGTTCAGCACCATGGCGCTGATCGGCGCGATGGCGTCGACCGCCCACGGTCAGATTTTCTCAGATGACTTCGGTGACGCTACCAAGTGGGTCATCGGCGGCGACGGCAACTCGGGGACCGTGGAGGTCGTCGACTTCAACATCGACTACTCCAGCTACGACATCTTCGGCGATGGCTTCATCACGGCGTCCATCCCCGAGGCCCCGAACTCGGACATCGCCGACACCGCCACGACCGGCATCTTCATGTCGGCCAACAACGACCGCGTCGACCCCCTCGTCCCCGGCAGCCAGGACACAAGCCTCATCGCCATGATCTACGCCGTGGGCGTCGACGTCGGTGCCGGCACCGCCACTGAGGATTACGTCGTCACCTTCGACGCGTTTCACATGACCACCGCCGGTTCGGGCGGCTCGGGCCCGCCGTCGGCCACCAACTACGTCATCGGCGGTATCAACTACACCCCTGGCGACCTGCCCGCCAGCGACGGCGATGAGGGCCCGTACCGCGGCCCGTTCACCACCGCCGGCACCTCCGGCCAGACCCTCGCGGTCACAGTCGAGCAGGGCGGCTCCGACGACTACGAGTACACCGTCGGCAACCTCACCATCGAGGACCGCAACGAGGGCTTCACCGGCCTCGCCACGGCTCACATCGAGCAGCAGTTCATCGCCGCCGGCTTCGCTTCGGACGGCTCGGACTACTCGACCCCGATCGGTGGCTTCAACCAGGACGACGGCCACGCCACCCCGCAGGTCGGCAACGAAGCCGCCTTCGACAACACGGACGGCACCACCATCGCCGCGACCGCCAACCAGTACTGGCGTGAGCAGTTCCCGCAGCAGACCGGCCCCGTGCCGTTCGACGCCAACGGAACCAACTTCGTCGAGAACGACAACGACGTCCTCCCCGGCGGCACCCCTTACAACCAGTGGGTTGAGTGGGAGATCTACTACGTCGATGGCATCCACACCATCGTCATGAACGACGTGCCCGTCCTGCAGGTTGACCCCAGCCTCGCTGGCGACCAGTCGCAGATCACGTCCGACAGCGGTACCTTCGGCATCGGCTTTGTTGACGGCTTCTCGTCGTTCAACCTCGATCCGCAGGGCTCGCAGGGCGTCTTCTACGACAACATCGAGCTTGAGGCAGTCCTCGACCCCTCGACCGTGCCCGACCTCGTCCAGTACCTGGTTGACAACAACTACGCCCCGGCTGTCGGCGGTCTCCTCGGCGACCTCGACAACGACGGCGACCTGGACGTCGACGACCTCGACCTGTTCGTCATCGGCGGCACCACCGAAGCCGAAGGCGACATCGACATGGACGGTGACGTCGACATCAACGACATCAACGCTTGGCTCGCGCTCTTCGGCACGGTCAACGGCGATGCCAACCTCGACTTCACGGTCCTGACGTCCGACCTCGCGATCCTCGCGGCCAACTTCGGTACGGCCGTGTCGAGCTACGGTCTGGGCGACTTCAACAAGGACGGCGTGGTCGACACCGGCGACCTCGCGATTCTCGCGGCCAACTTCGGCACCGACAACACCCCGGCCCTCTCGGCCGTGGCTGTGCCCGAGCCCGCCACTCTGGCCCTCATCGGCCTCGGCGGTCTCGCCGCTCTGACGCGTCGTCGTCAGGCCTGATCGAGTGTTGACCTAAAACCTAAGCCTCTTCAAGGCCCGCGGCTTCAGCCGCGGGCCTTTTTCATGCGCCCCCACCGAGCCACCCCCGCACGTCTCCACCGCCGCCACGCTTACGCGACTACATCAACCGGGCACTGCGCAACCACAGCAAAATCGAAAGGCACAACACCATGATCAAAATCTGACACCCCGCCCCCGCCCAGCCCTACTGAAGATTGACCGGCATGATCACGTACAAGAAGTCCGGCCCCGTCCGCAGGACGCCCGGCTTGTTCGGTGCCTTGAAGTCCATCTGCACCTGCTTGTCGTCCATCACCTTGAGCGCGTCGAGGATGTACGCAGGGTTGAAGCCGATCTCGATGGCCTCGCCGTCGTAGCCCGCGAGCTCGGCGTTGATCTCGGCCTCGCCCATCTCGGGGGCACGGCTGCTGAGCGTGAGCCCGTCGGGCGAAAACGCCATCCGCACGCCCTTGGACTCTTCGTTGGTCAGCAGGGCGGCGCGGCGCACGGCCGAGATGAGGATGTCCGTCGACAGCGTCGCCTTGCGGTCGCCGTCCTTGGGGATGACGTCGCGGTACGGCGGGAAGTTGCCCTCGACCAGGCTGCTGGTCAGCGTCGCGTGGTCGGTCGAGAACAGCACGCGGTTGCCGGCGAGCCGAACCTTCACGACCTGCTCGGCGTCGTCGAACAGGCGGAGCAGGAGTTGCAAGGCCTTGGTCGGGATGATTGCCGACTGGCTTTCGTCGCTGGCCGTCTGGGCCGTGCCCTTGGCCAGGGCGAGGCGGTGGCCGTCGGTCGCGACGACGCTGAGCTTCTTGCCCTCGCGTTCGACGAGCACGCCGTTGATGGCGTAGCGCGAGTTCTCACGCGCGGTGGCGAAGATGGTCATCGCGACGAGGCGGTGCAGGTCGCCGGCGACGATCTCGAAGTGCGGGTCCTCGTCGAAGGCAGGCACGGCCGGGAAGTCGGCGACGGCCTGGCTGTAGATCTTGTATTTCGAGTCTTGGCCGGTGATGTGCACGACCTCGCCGTCGGTCGAAAGGGTGACCGTCGGGTCGATGGACTCGCGGACGATGGAGGCGAACTTGTCGGCCGGGACGAGCGCCTCGCCGGGCTGCTCGACCTCGACGCGCAAGGCGTTGAGCGTGAGGGAGGCCTCGAGGTCCGTTGCGGTGAGGGTGAGGCCGTCTGGCCCGGCGGCGACCTTGACGCACGACAGCACGGGCTTGGGCGTCCGCTGCACGGCCACCGACCCCACCAGGCCCAGGGCCTCGACCAGCGTCCCACGGTCACAAATCACTTTCATAGCGTCACCTGCATCAGTCTCCCCCGGGTCCCGCAAAGTACCCCGCCGCGGCCGCACCCGCAAACCGCGGCCCCCGGGGCGGGTTGCCCCGTGCCCGGCCTGTGCTACACTGCCCGGCTCGCCTCTCCGCGGACACAGCCATGAGCAAGAACAAAGTCAAGTCGCACAAGGGCCTGCTCAAGCGGGTCAAAGTCACCGCCCGCGGCAAAGTCCGCTTCGGCAAGACCCGCAAGAGCCACCTGATGTCGCACATGTCCGGCGACAAGGTCCGCCGCCTGCGTCAGCCGAGCTTCGCCCGATCCGGCGAGATCAAGCGGCTGGAGCGGATGCTGCACCGCCCGCTGATGAGTCAGGAGCAGGCCGAGCGTCTGGACGCCGCCGCTGAGGCTCAAGGCAAAGAGGCCGCCGACAAGGCCTGACCCCGATCTCTCGGCCGCTCGACGGCCGACCCGCGAGCCCCCCCGCTCGCTCTGCCCGGCGACCGATCGCCGAGGCGTCATCCCACCCCCGCCCGACGGGTCCGAAGCGTGGCCGGCCTGACTTAAACGTCGCCGACCACCCCCGATCGAGCCAACCCGGAGCACCCCATGCCCCGCGCCCGCAAAGGTTCTGCCCGCAACAAAGCCAAGAAACGCGTCTTCGCCCTGGTCAAGGGCCACACCGGTGCCCGCCGCACGCAGTGGCGTCGCGTTCAGGAAGCCGCCCTCCGCCAAGGCGCCAACCAGTACGAGCACCGCCGCCTGGTCAAGCGTGACTACCGCCAGCTCTGGATCACCCGCATCACCGCGGCGTGCAAGCTGCGTGGCACGCGCTACTCGCTGTTCATCAACGGCCTCAAGCTCGCCAACATCGACCTCAACCGCAAGATGCTCAGCGAGATCGCCATCCTCGATCCGCAGGGCTTCGACAAGCTGGTCGAGCTGGCCAACGACGCCCGCGCGTCGCAAGCCGCCGCGGCCTGATCTCTGACCATCTCTCTTTCGAGGAGCGCCGGGCTGTCCCGTGCGCCACATGCCCATGCCCGATGAAGCCCCGCCGTTCCCGTTCGACGAAGTCCTGACGCAGCAGTCGCTCAACCGCGAGACGTGGCGGCTGTTTCGCATCCTCTCGGAGTTCGTCGACGGGTTTGAGACGATGGCGCAGCTCGGGCCGGCGATCTCGATCTTCGGCTCGGCACGCACGCCCGAAGACCACCCCAACTACCAGGCGGCCATGCAGGCGGCCAAGCTCGTGACCGACAAGGGCTTTGCCGTGCTCACCGGCGGCGGGCCGGGCATCATGGAGGCGGGCAACCGCGGGGCGATGGAGAACGGCGGGACGTCCGTCGGGCTCAACATCCGCCTTCCTCACGAGCAGGCGCCCAACCCGTACCAGACGCACGAGCTGGACTTCCGCTACTTCTTCGTGCGCAAGGTGATGTTCGTGAAGTACGCCGTGGGGTTCATCTGCTTCCCCGGCGGGTTCGGCACGATGGACGAGTTCTTCGAGGCGATCACGCTGGTGCAGACGCTGAAGATCGAGCGCTTCCCGGTCGTGTGCGTAGGCTGCGATTATTGGGGCGGGCTGATCGACTGGATGCGGCAGAAGATGGAGACGGAGTACGAGACGATCTCGCCGGGCGATCTCGAGCTGTTCCACTGCACGGACTCGGTCGAAGAGGCGGTGGAGTTTGTGGTCGAGCGATTCGACTACGACCGCTGGCGGAAGTCCAAGCTGCCGGTGCTGAGCAGCCTGCTGTCGCCGATCGACGAGGGGATGATGCCTCCGGGCGTGAAGCTCAACGCGATGGGCGAACGCACGCCGCCGGCGGAGTGAGGCGCGAAGAAAGTGTGGGGTAAGGCTACAAGGTTCTTCAAGCTGCATTGCAACGCAATGCAGTGGGTTGTGGTGTTGAGGAACTGCATTGCGTTGCAATGCAGCTTTGAGGGGAGCCGCCTCGCGCATGAAAAGGGGCCGCCGGTTGAACCGACGGCCCTTGATTGATGACTGAAATTCGTCGCTTATTCAGGCGTTGCGACGGCGGGCGGCGAGGGCGAGGCCACCGAGGCCGAGCAGGGCGAGGGTGCCGGGCTCGGGGATGGTGAAGAAGCCGCCGTCGTCGTTGAAGTCGTCCTGGTCAGTCCAGGCGATGCCGCGGCTGGTCCAGGCGAACTGGTCGACGTTGATGGTGCCCGGGCCGGCGGCGAGGTCCGCGGCTGAGAGGACCTGCGTGACCGAGCCGGCGGGGTTGGCGGGGTTGAACGAGATGATCGCGTCGCTGTCGTCCTCAAAGAAGTAGACCAAGCCATCGGGGGCCAGGAAGATGTCCTCGAAGTCGATGTCGCCATCGGAGTCAACGGTGACGGCCTCGACGGCCGCGGCGTCGATCACGGTCGAGAAGTTGGCGGGGTTGGCGATCTCGTAGGCGATGATAGCGTTGGTCGAGTCGCGGGCGACGTAGAGCTCGTCGCCGACAACCTCGAAGCCGCCGCTGACGAGGTCGGTCCCGAGGCCGGCCACGAGCTGTGCGTTAGAGACGGCGGTGGTGACGACGCCTGCGGTGGTGACGGCGAGGATCTCATCGGCGGTGCTGTCGTAGACGTAGACGGTGCCGTCCGGGGCGACCGCGTAGTTCGACTGCAGGTTGTTGGGGGCGACCGTGGCGATGGTCGTCATCGCACCGGTGTTCTTGTCGACCGAGTAGATCGTGTTGTCGAAGAAGTTGCTGAAGATGATGTCGTCGCCGACGACGCGGGCGCCGTAGAAGGCCCCGAGCTGGTTGGTGCTGGCGACCCCCCACTGCGTGTCGTCGACCAGGACGGTCGACGTGAGCGAGGCGTCGAACTTGGTGAGCGAGTCGCCCGAGCCGACAACGGAGCCGAAGGCGCGGCCGAAGACGTAGATGTCGTCGCCATCGAACGCGACGGTGTCGAGGAAGCCGGAGTTGCCGGGGCCGAGCAGGGTGGGCAGGTCGGCGACCTGGATGTACTGAGCGGTGGCGGCGCTGGTGAGCGCGGCGGTGGTGACCGCCGTGAGGGCGGTGGCGATGCGATGCATGGAATCCTCCAAGGGTGGGAACGGGAACAGAAAAACCCTGCGAACGAATCGCAACGCGGGACGCAATAATTAGCCTCAATGTGTTAGGGCGAGGTCATCGGCGTGTGAGAATGCGGCGTAATCGTCGATGCGCGGGCGAAACGCCGCGGTCGCGGCCTCACAAATTGCCCGGCTTCACACCCGAGGTGAGCGGCGGCGGCCCAGGGCGGGGAGGGCCGACAACGCGACGATCGCGAGCGCGCCCGGCTCGGGGATGGCGGCGGTGGCGGGGCCGAGCGTGTTGTCCGCGCCGAAGGAGGCGGCGAGGATCGCGAGGTCGGACGTGTCAACGGAGTCGCTGCCGTTGAAGTCGGCGAACGACCAGGAGGTCACGGAGCTGCCGAAGGACGCGGCGAGGATCGCTAGGTCGGACGTGTCGACCTTGCCGTCGAGGTTGGCGTCGCCGGGCGAGGTGCCGAAGATGTTGGCGACGAGCTCGGTGATGTCGCTCTGGTCGACGAGGCCGTCGTCGGTGAGGTCGAAGGCGTCGGAGTCGAAGCCGTGGGTGTCGAGGAAGTTGCCGAGGATGTCGATGTCGTCGACGTCGCCGAAGGCGTTGGCGGTGTCGCGGTCGTAGTCGAAGTCGCCGGGCAGCAGGTCTTGAGGGGTGAGGGTGATTTCGTAGAGCTCTTCGACGCCGTTGACGCGTTCGCCGTTGAAGAGGATGGTGACGTCACCGTTTTGGTCGCGGTCGGAGAGGTCGAAGGAGAGGAAGAGGTCCAGGAGGGTGTCGCCTCCGGTGATGGTGGTGGTGCCTTCAAGGATGACGACTTCGCCGTTGAGGACGATGGCGTCGTTGTTGACGTAGGCGTAGTCGCCGTCGGCGTTCATGGTGATGCCGTTGAAGATGCCGCCGAGGTTGAAGGTGCCTCCGCCGAGGTTGGCGGCGACGGGGACGGTGTCGTTCTGTTGGACGGCGACGCCGCCGTTGACGAGCACGACGTCGTCGAGGGCGACGCTGCCGAGGTCGACATTAGCGACCCAGGCGCCGCCGTCGCTGACGCCGATGTTGCCGATCGAGCTGAGCTGCGAGACGCCGTCGCCGCCGACGCGGTCGGGGATGACGACGCCGTCCTGGATGTTCTCGCCGCCGACGAATCGTGCGATTTTGTCGTTGTAGACCAGGGTTTCGACGACGCTGTCCTCGGCGATGTCAGCGTCGATCTTGAACACGCGGATGGTGCGGGCCTCGTTGGTGCGAACTTGCACGACGCCGCCGGCGTCGAAGTCCAGGCCGGGGACTTCGATCTCGGAGATGCCGATGGTGAGGTCGGGGCCGTTCTCGTTGGTGACGGTGTCGCCGGAGCCGAAGACGCGTGTGAAGGTGCCGGTGGAAGCGTCGTAGTGCGCGATGAACTCGTCGACGCCGGTGCCGGCGGTGCCGTCGTCGCCGGCGTCGGAGCTGACGACGTTGGCGGGCAGTCCGGTCGCCTCGATGCGGACCCATGCGTCGCCGTCTTCGAAGAGTTCGACGACGCTGGTGCCGCCGGAGACAATCTGCGCGCCGGGTTGAAAGCCGATGCCCGCGGGCGGGGCGCTGCCGATGGCGGCAAGGACGGTGTCGTTGATGAGGATGCCCTCGGTGATCGTGCCGATGTTGCTTGGGTTTTCGTTGTTGAAGCTGATGTAGCCGAGGTCGCCGGCGGCGTTGACCTGGGGTGTGCCGAGCGAGGCGCGGAGCAGGCCGCCGACGGGGGTGTCGTCTTCGAGGAGCAGTTGGGGACCGGAGCCGGTGTCGCCGTAGTAGATGTTGCGCTGGGTGCCGACTGGGAGAGAAACCCCGGGTGCGACCTCGACGAGCTCGTTGAGGAAGAACGAGAGGTTGGCCACCCACTCGCCCGTTGGTGCAAGATTGAAGCCGAAGATGTTGTCCACGAACGCGGGCTGGCTGGTCGAGGCATCGACCAGCGTAGGGATGGGCTGATCGCCTTCGGAGACGAGCACGTCGGCTGTCTGAGCCGACGCGTCGAGGGCTGTACACACACCAAGCAGAGCGACGGCGAAAATACAGTTGAGATGAGCGAACCGTGGCATGAGACGACCTCCTTCGATCGCGAACTTCTGAGCTTGGGCAACCCAACCCCCGCCGACGTCTCTGCGTGAGGTGCGACGGAATGGAATAGATTATCTTGTTGAGAACTTATCGCAAGAGCGGTCGTAGGAGACTAAAATCACGATCTCGCCACGTGTGGGGCGAAGGAGAGATTCACCGAGATTTAGGCCGACGAAAGATGGTGAAAAGACGAGCTTTCACGCTGATCGAGTTGTTGGTGGTGATCTCGATCATCGCTCTGCTGATTGGAATTCTCTTGCCGACACTCGGCAAGGCCCGCGAGCGGGCACGGACGGTCCAGTGCTTGGCACAGGTTCGCGGGATTTACCAAGCGTCAGCCGCATACGCGGTGGACGAGGGTGGTTTTTTCCCCTCCGGCGGCTGGGCGGGCTACGCACCTGGATTCTCACGTCACGGCTTCTCGCTTGGAGCTGGTCATAACAGCGCTGGCGAGTTTGTAGGTTTCGATGCTATAGACGGTAATGCGGTCGGGCTTGGGCCATCGTTGCAAGTGGGTGGGTACATGCTCGGTCATGGAGCATCTTGGTTGTGTCCATCAGCGCCTGATGAAGTGGCGGACTTGGGGAATACGTATCAGTTCCGCCAAGGCATGGGACCGAGGTTCTACCGATTTGCTACGCCGGCACAGATCGAAAACAACATAGGTACCGATCCCTATCGACAGCCTTTCGAGCAACTTGAGATTGCCCTGTCCAATCAAATCCCTTGGGTGTTTGACAGTCGAGTCAACTCGTTTGCCAACCCAGTCCCTCAAGCTGCGGTGCGGCCTAACCTGCCAGCTATTGCGACCTTAGATAGAGATGAGTTCGTTTACATTGCGGTCTTTGAGTCGCCACCGACATTCTTTTTATCCATCACGTCATCTGAGGTTGGAAGTCGCCACCTGATCCGCACGAACCGTGGGGGTACGGCGGCATACTTCGACGGCAGTGCCTCGCTGCAGGGTGCTGACTAGAGTGCGGGTGTGCTGACCTCGCAAAATATTGTGGGCTGGGGCGTGCGGGTTGCGCCGTTGGGATTGCTTTTCGGTGGGCTTGCCTTGGTGGGGATGGGGCAGGGGCAGGAGGGTGGGTCGCCGGGGATGGCGGCGTTGCGGGCGATGTATGAGCGGGCTTCTTCGGAGTGGCCGGCGATGGTGGTGGATGAGGGGGTGGATGCGCAGGAGTTGGGGTTGCTGCCGGAGGTGGTGCACCCGGAGGGGAACGAGCCGACGCGGGCGCGGGGGGAGCTGGGGGAGATGTTGTTCTTCGATCCGCGGCTGTCGTCGTCGAATCAGTTGGCGTGCGCATCCTGCCACGACCCGGACCTGGGTTGGGCGGACGGGCGGACGGTGGCGTTCGGGCATCAGCGGGTGCCTTTGAAGCGGAACGCGCCGACGGCGTTGTATGCCGGTCATTGGGAGCATCTGTTCTGGGATGGGCGGGCGGCGTCGGCGGAGGACCTGGTGGTTCGGGTGATGCTCAACGAGCACGAGCTGCGGGCGACGCGGGAGGAGGTGGAGGCGAAGTTCAACGCGATCCCGGAGTACGTGGCGGCGTTCGAGGAGGCGTACGGGGCCGAGCGAGTGACGATGGAGCTGCTGGCGAAGGCGGTGTCGGTGTTCATGCGGACGATGCAGGAGGGGAACTCGCCGTTCGACACGTTTATGCAGGGGCGGTACCAGGCGTTGACGGACCAGCAGGTGTGGGGGCTGCATCTGTTTCGCACGAAGGCGCGGTGCATGAACTGCCACTCGGGGCCGCTGCTGTCGGACAACCTGTTCCACAACACGGGGCTGACGCTGTACGGCACGGACCTGGAGGACTGGGGGCGGTATCACGTGACGAAAGACCCGGCGGACGTGGGCAAGTTCAAGACGCCGACGCTGCGGAACGTGGCGAACACGCGGCCGTACATGCACCACGGGTTGTTCGAGTCGTTGGAGGTGACGATGCACGCGTACGACGGCGGGATGCCGGACATGCGGCGGCGGCGGGGGATGGAGGACGACCCGCTGTTCCCGACGAAGAGCGAGCTGGTTCACGAGCTGCACCTGACCGAGGAAGAGAAGCTGGCGGTCATCGCGTTTATGGAGTCGCTGAGCGAGCGGCACCGGGTGCGGCGGCCGCCGGAGCTGCCGCCGGGGCGTGAGGTGGATTGAGGGGGCGCGATGAATCGCGGCGCTTCATGAGCGCGGCGCGGGTCAGCGGCCGACGGGTTTGCTTGGGATGTCGAAGGTGGCGACGACGGGGAGGTGGTCGGAGCCTCGGGCGGCGGCGTTTTTGGGCATGACCTTGGCGGAGCCGGGGACGAGGTGTGTGTGGAGGGCGGGTGAGACGGCGATGTAGTCGAAGACGGCGTCGGGGAAGTTGCCGAAGACGTAGGTGTATTTTTCTTCGGGCGGGACGTCGGCGAGGAGGTCGATGAGCGGGGTGCCGGGGCCTTGGGGGTCGAAGAAGGCGCGGGCGGCGGGGTCGTGAGGCTCGGAGTTGAAGTCGCCGACGAAGGCGATGAGCGCGTCGGGATCGTCGGCGAGGATGCGGTTGACGATCTCGCGGGCGCGGGTGGCCTCGGCGGTGCGCCAGCCATTGGAGCGTTCGTCGCCGGGGCGGGAGCCGCGGGATTTGAAGTGGACGTTGAAGAAGTCGAGGGTCTGGCCGTCGGGCAGGGCGAGGGTGACGCGCTGGAGGTCGCGTGCCCAGCGGTGGGTGGATTCGGCGCCGCGGTGGGGGATGTGTTCCCAGCGGTGGCTGGTGGCGGCGAGGACGGGCAGGCGGCTGAGCAAGCCAAGCGTGATGCCGCGGCCGTCGTTGGAGGGGAGGCTGACGACGTACTCGTAGCCCATGCCGCGGAGGAGCTCGTCGTTGAGGGCGGCGAGCACGTATTCGTTTTCGATTTCCTGGAAGCCGATGACGTCGGCGTCGACGGCGCGGATGGTCGCGGCGAGGCGGCGGAGGTCTTCGCGCTTCTTGATCTCGGTCGTTTCGTCGGTTTTGTACGGGTTGTCGAATCGGTCGAAGAGGTTCTCGACGTTGTAGGTGGCGAGGGTGATCTCTTCGGCGGCGGCGGGGGTGGGGGCAGAGGTGATCGCGAGGAGGGCGATCAGCGCGGCGAAGAGGGACGCGAGGCGGGGGTGTGTCATGGGGGGACGATACCAAGCGCGCGGCGGCGGGCGGTTGGGTGGGGGTTGGTCTGTGGGTTGTGCGGGGGGACGCGGCGGAGCCGCGGCGCTTCATGGGGATGGGTGTGGTGGGTTTAGGTGATTGAGAGGCCGCGGGACCAGCGGTGCCAGAGGGCGAGTTGCATGAGGGCGAAGAGGCGGTGGGTGTGGTCGCGGGTGTTGGCGTGGTGTTCGTCGAGCATGCGCTGGACGGGGGCGGGCTGGATGCCGAGGGGCTCGAGCTCGCCTGCGGCGAGGAGGTCGTGGGCGGGGTCGCGGAGCGAATCGCGGAGCCACTGGCCCAGGGGCAGGGCGAAGCCGCGTTTGGGGCGGCGGATGATGTGCGGGGGCAGGGCGAGGTCGGCGGCGAGCGAGCGGAGCAGGCCTTTGGGGCGGCCGGCGGGCATGAGCACGCGGTGGGGCAGGTGCATGGCGAGGTCGCAGACCTGGGTGGCGAGCATGGGGCAGCGGACTTCGAGGGAGACGGCCATGGAGGCGCGGTCGACCTTGCGGAGGACTTCGAACGGCAGGTAATGGTTGAGGTCCCAGCGGCGGGCGGCGTCGACGGGGTGGGCGTCGTCGAACCAGAAGGGGCAGGGCGGGGCGTCGCCCTGGTCGGGCCAGGGGGCGTCGGGGACGAGCTCGCGGATCTGCGGCTCGGAGAAGAGGTGGATCATCCGGCGGTACTGGCGGGCGGGGTCGTGGCCGGCGCGGGCGGCGTCGGTGAGGCGGGCGACGCGGGCGCCGACGGAGCGCGGGTCGGCCGAGTCGATGGCGTCGCGCGGGAGGGTGGCGAGCCACCAGCGGTTGAGCATGAGCAGGCGGATGGCGCGGTAGCGGTCGTACCCGCCGAAGAGCTCGTCGCCGCCGTCGCCGGAGAGGGCGGCCTTGACGTGCTGGCGGGTGGCTTTGCAGAGCCAGTGGGTGGGGAGGATGGAGCTGTCGGCGGTGGGCTCGCCGCAGACCTGCATGAGGGTGGCGAGGTCGGCCATGACGTCGCCGGGGTCGGCGGTGAGGGCGGTGTGGTCGGTGCCGAGGTGGTCGGCGACTTGTTTGGCGAACGGCGACTCGTCGTAGCCGGCGGAGGGCATGGCCATGCTGAAGGTCTTGAGCGCGGGCTCGCCTTGCTCTTGGAGTTTTTCCTGGGCGAGTGCGGCGACGACGGAGGAGTCGATCCCGCCGGAGAGAAAGCAGCCGAGGGGGACGTCGGCGGAGAGGCGGGCGGCGACGGCTTCGGTGAGGACTTCGCGGAGCGCGCCGATCGCGCCCAGGGCGGTGGAGGTTTTGGAGATCGGCGGGGGCTGCCAGTAGGCCTCCATGTGGGTGGAGCCGTCGGGCTCGAAGGTGGCCCAGTTGGCGGCGGGGAGCTCGGTGACGCCCTGGAGGAGGGACTGGCCGAAGCAGTAGCCGAGGCGGAGGTAGTTGCGCAGGGCGTCGGGGTTGATGCCGGGGGATGCGCCGTCGGGCATGGCGGCGGCGAGGGCGGAGGGGAGGCTGGCGAACATGAGCTCGCCGGGGGTGTTGGCGGTGGCGGGGCCGCGCCAGAGGTAGAGGGGTTTTTTGCCGATGCGGTCTCGGCAGAGGAACAGGCGGCGTTGTTCTTCGTCCCAGATGGCGAAGGCGAACATGCCGTGGACGTGCTTGGGCAGGGCGGTGCCCCACTCGCGGTAGCCGAGCAGGAGCACCTCGGTGTCGGAGTGGTCGGAGGCGAAGCGGTGGCCGCGGCGGATGAGGCGTTTGCGGAGGTCGGCGTGGTTGTAGACCTCGCCGTTGAAGACGAGGTGGAGCGGGCCGCGATGCTCGGCCTTGGTGGCGGCCTCGGAGAGCTCGGGCCCTGCGTGCATGGGCTGGTGGCCGGAGAGCAGGTCGATGATGGAGAGGCGCGCGTGGGCCAGGCCGCAGCGGGGGTAGGTGACGATGCCCTGGCCGTCGGGGCCGCGGTGCTGGACGGCGCCGAGGAGGCGCTCGAGCCGCTGCCGATCGATGGGCTGGTCGTCGAATCGGACGATGCCGGCGATGCCGCACATGGGGGGAGCTTAGCTTGATGAAGGTGTGTTGATTTTGGCCTCGCGCGGAGACGCTGAGACGCGGAGTTTGCACAAGGAGCGAGCTGGGCTTGGGCGAGGGGAGCGGGGCGAGCACACATCGTGCTGCGCACGAGGTGTGGCACCCGGTCTTGCTTTCTGAAGTTGCTCCGCGCCTCCGCGCCTTCGCGTCCTCCGCGATTTAATGCATGGTCAGGCGGGCGGGGCGGCGGGGGCGTTTACTTGGATGTGCAGTTCGTCGAGTTGGGCGTCGTCGACGGGGGAGGGGGCCTGGGTCATGAGGTCGACGCCGGTCTGGGTTTTGGGGAAGGCGATGACGTCGCGGATGTTGGTGGTGTCGGCGAGGTGCATGACGATGCGGTCGAGGCCGAAGGCGACGCCGCCGTGGGGCGGGGTGCCGAAGCGCAGGGCGTCGAGCAGGAAGCCGAACTTTTCTTTCGCTTCTTCTTCGCCGATGCCGAGCAGCTCGAAGACGCGTTGCTGGAGGGCTGTGTCGTGGATCCGGATGGACCCGCCGCCGAGCTCGGAGCCGTTGAGGACGAGGTCGTAGGCGTTGGACTCGACCTTGCCGGGGTCGGTGGCCATGAGGTCGATCTGGTCGGGCTTGGGCGCTGTGAAGGGGTGGTGCAGGGAGTCCCAGCGTTTGTGGTCTTCGCTCCACTCGACGAGCGGGAAGTCGACGACCCAGAGCCACTCCCACTGGCCGGGCTGGATGAGTCCGAGGTCTTTGCCAAGGCGGACTCGCAACTCTCCGAGGACGCGCTGGACGACGCTGAGCTTGCTGGACACGCCGAAGCACAGCAGGTCGCCGTCTTGTGCGCCGGTCGCGGCGACGAGGTCGGCAGCGATGGGCTCGACGAACTTGCCGATGCCCGAGGCGCAGCCGCCGTTCTCGACCTTGGTGATGGGTAGGCCGCCCGCGCCGAACTGCTTGACCCACTCGGCCAGCGCATCCGTCTCCTTGCGGGTCATCTTGGCGCCGCCGGGCACGCGGATGACCTGCACGGCCCCGCCGGCGTCGATCGCCCCCCGGAAGACCTTGAAATCTGTTTTCGCGGCGTGCTCGGTGACGTCGACCAGCTCCATCTCGAAGCGCAGGTCCGGGCGGTCGCTGCCGTAGCGGGTCATCGCCTCGGCGTAGCTCATGCGGCGGATGGGCGGGACCTCGATGCCGAGGATGCCCTGCCAGATCGCACGCACCATGCCCTCGACGGTGTTCATGACGTCGTCGCGCTCGACGAAGCTCATCTCGAGGTCGAGCTGGGTGAACTCGGCCTGTCGGTCGGCGCGGGGGTCTTCGTCGCGGAAGCAGCGGGCGATCTGGACGTAGCGCTCGACGCCGGCGGTCATGAGGAGTTGCTTGAAGAGCTGCGGGCTCTGCGGCAGGGCGTAGAACGAGCCCTCGGCGAGCCGCGCGGGCACGAGGAAGTCGCGGGCGCCCTCGGGCGTGGAGCGGCAGAGGAAGGGTGTCTCGACCTCGATGAACCCGTGTTCGGCGAAGTAGTCCCGCATGATCTTGGTGACCTTGGAGCGGGTCTTGAGGATGTCGAGCATGCGCGGCTGGCGGAGGTCGATGAAGCGGTACTTCAGCCGCGTCTCTTCGCCGACCTTCGCGGCGTCGTCCGGGGTGAAGGGCGGGGTGTCGGCCTTGCTGAGGATTTCGCAGGCGGTGGCGTCGACCTCGATCTCACCGGTGGCGAGCTTGGGGTTGGGGCCGCCTTCGCGGGTGATGCACTTGCCGGTGACCGAGACGACGTCCTCGTGGCGGAGCTTCTGCGCGAGGGCGTGGGCCTCGGCGGCCTCGGGGTGGAAGACGATCTGCGTGAGGCCTTCGCGGTCGCGGAGGTCGATGAAGCGGACGCCGCCGTGGTCGCGGTAGTTGTTGACCCAGCCGGCGAGGGTGACGGTCTGGCCGACGTGGTCGGTGCGGAGCTGGGCGCAGTGGTGGGTGCGTGGGGTCATGGGGCGGCGGCTGCGGTTGGAGGGTGGGTTGGCGGGAGGGCGCGGCGGTGGTGGCAAATGGGGTACCGGGTCGCGGCCCGTCGAGCGGGGGATCGTAGCGGATGCGGTTGGGCTAACCTTCAACCATGTTCACGGGCATTGTGCAGACGGCGGCGCCGCTGGCGGAGGTGACGGAGACGGCGGCGGGGCGGCGGCTGGTGGTGGACGTGTCGGGCTGGGTGCCCGAGGGGGGTTATGTACCGAAGACGGGGCATTCGATCGCGGTGGACGGGGTGTGCCTGACGGTGGTGGCGATCGATGAGGCGGGGGGTGTGGATGGGGGCGTCGGCAAGCTGGCGTTTGATGCGATTTCGGAGACGTTGGATCGGACGACGCTAAGCCGCAAGCGGCTTGGGGACCGGGTGCACATCGAGCCGGCGGTGCTGCCGACGCAGCCGATGGGCGGGCACGTGGTGCAGGGGCACGTCGACGGGGTGGGGGAGATTGTGGCGATCCAGGACGACCCGGCCGACTGGCGGATGACGTTCGCGGTGCCGGCGGCGGACGGGCCGGCGGGGGACCTGATGGCGTACCTGATGCCCAAGGGGTCGATCACGCTGGACGGGGTGTCGCTGACGCTGGCCGAGGTGGACGAGGCGGCGCGGACGGGGACGGTGGCGCTGATCCCCGAGACGCTTTCGGTGACGACGCTGGGGGAGCGTGCGGTGGGCGGGGCGTTGAACGTGGAGGTGGACGCGCTGGTGAAGACGGTGGTGGAAACGACGCGGCGTGTGTTGGGGAAGTGAGTTGCTGAGCCCGGCCCTTCGGGCCTTGGGCTAAACGTGTGAAGTCGGCGCGGTCTGGGTGACTCACCTCGCCGTGAGGCGATGTGTAGTTGTCTGCCAGAGATGGTTGGCGCGATCGCACACATCGTGCTGCGCACGAGGTGTGGCACCCGTGGGTTTGGATTGTCGGGATCAGCGCGCGGTTCAGGCGGCGTCGGCGTGGGGGAGGGGGTTGGCGGGCTCAAGGGCGTCGGTGCCGATGCCCAGGCAGACGACGGTGAGGTCGTCTTGCTGGTTGAGCGAGCCGGCCTGCTGTTCGAGGCGGGCTTCGAGGCGGTGCAGGGCGTGGCTAGGCGTGCCGATGCGGAGCTCTTCGAACTCTTCGGTGTAGCGTTCGTTGGCGATGGAGCGTTTTTGCTCGGCCTTGCCGCCGCCGGTGTGCTCGTCGGGGAAGGCCATCTCGAAGCCGTCGCTGTAGATGAGCAGGCGGTCGCCCTGGCCGAGGGTGATTTCGGCTTGCTCGTAGGTGTCTTCGGGGAAGACGCCGAGCAGGCCGCCATCGGGCTCGAGCATCTCGGTGGTGCCGTCGGCCTTGAGCCACATAGGGAAGGGGTGGCCGGCGCGGGCGATGCGCAGGCGGCGGGTTTCGGTGTTCAAGACGCCGTAGACGGCGGTAGCGAAGCGGACCTTGCCGGACTGGCGCTCGGCCATGTCGGTGTTGAGTCGGGCGAGGGCTTCGCCCGGCTCGACGATGCGGTAGCCGTCGGCGGTGACTTCTTTGGTGCGCAGGGAGCGCTTGATGAACATGGTCATCAGCGCGGCGGGGACGCCGTGGCCGACGGCGTCGGCGAGGAAGAGGCCGATGTGATTTTCGTCGAGGCGCTCGACGTCGTAGATGTCGCCGCTGACGTAGCCGGCCGGTCGCCACAGCACGCCGAAGCGGCAGTCGCCGACCTCGGGGACCGACTCGGGGAGGAACTCTTTTTGAAGTTGGGCGGCGAGGCGGAGCTCTTCGTCGATCTTGCCGATCTGGTCGGCCATGCCGGTCTGATGCAGGCGGAGGAGCTTGATCTCGGCCTGGAGGACATCGATGGTCGAGCCCTGGACCCAGAGCGCGCGGAGGGTGGCGGCGACGGCGTCGTCGCTCGCGGTGGCAGGCAGCCAGACGGCTCCGCCGCCGGCGACGATGGCGGGTTCGTCGGCGGTGACGAGGGTGGGGACGTGGGCTTCGTCGAGCTCGGCGAGGCGGTCGTCGCCGCGCGGGTCGTCGCCCTCGACGATGAGCCACGCGGCGCGGATGCCGGCAAGGTCCGACAATCTCGCGTCTGCCGAGCGGACTTCGAGGGTGGCGCGTTCGAGGCCGCCGTGCGTGCCCTCGGCCAGCGCGGCGGCTCGGCGGAAGACGTCACGGGCCTTGAGGCCTCGTTCATCGAGCGGGGCGTCGGCCGCCACGATCACCAGCACTGTGTTTGCCGACATGGCTCCCTCTCGACCGCGGACGTGCCCTGGGCCGGCGGGGGCCGGCCTAGAGGGAATCGGCCTTCTCATGCCACGCCTTGAGCGTGTCGAGGGGGAGTTCGACGTGCTCGCCGGCTTTTAGGCCGATGCGCTCGATCGTGCCGCCGGCGAGCTCGATGACGAACTGAGCGGGGTAGCGGCTGGAGTAGCGCTTGAGCAGCAGGTCGGCGCGGTCGTAGGGCTCGACCTGCATGGCGTGGGTCGCGGTGACGGTGCCGGTGGGGCTGATAAAGGCGATGTCGATGGGCACCAGGCAACGCCGCATGACGAAGTCGCGCCGGGCGGCGGCGGCGAAGACGAAGATCATGCCGCCATCGGGGGCGATGAACTCGCGGTCGGACAGGCCTTGGAACTGCTGGTCGCGGGTGAGGGCGAGCTCGAGGTCGAAGGTCTGGCCCTTAAGGGTGATCGGGACCGTAGCGGGGATGACGTCGGGGTCGAGCGCTGCGTTGGCGGTGGTGGTGGATGGGGGCGCGGAACCGGCGGGAGCGGGGGGAGCTTCGTCGCAGGCGGAGAGGAGCAGGCAGACGACCGCGAGGGCGGCGAGGAGCCTTGCGTGGGGGTGGGCGGGGATCGGTTTCATCGTTCGCTTCTTTCGGGGTTGCCGCCGAGCCACTGCCAGGCTCGGGCGTCCATCGCGACGGCGTCGCGCGGCAGGGCGTCCAAGGTAAACCGTTGGGCGAATTGCGTCGCCGACATCGCCGTGGGCTCGGCCGAGACGCCGCTCCACCACGCCAGAAGGCCGACGACGCGTTCGGCCGGGATGCCTTGCTCGCGGAACATGGCGACGCGCGTGTCGCCGTGGCGTTTGGCCAGCCGTCGGCCGTCCTCGCCGAGCACGAGCGGCAGGTGCCGCCAGCTCGGCTCGCGCTGGCCGGCGACGGTGAGCCCGAGCATCTCCCACAGCCACGCCTGCCGCGCGGCCGAGCCGATGAGGTCGTCGCCGCGCACCACGTCGGTCACGCCCTGGCGGTGGTCGTCGACCACCACGGCGAGCTGGTACGACGGCAGGCCTGCCTTGGTCGCGACGATGAAGTCGCCGACCTCGGCCTGGACGTCGATCGACACCTCGCCGAGCCGGCCGTCGGAAACGCGGCGCGGGCCGTCGGGGATGCGCACGCGCCAGCAGCGGTCGGACGGGGCGAGCAGGTCGGCGGTGTCGGAGGCGTCGGCGGTGC
Source organism: Planctomycetota bacterium (assembly GCA_039024495.1). Lineage (GTDB taxonomy): Bacteria > Planctomycetota > Phycisphaerae > Phycisphaerales > Phycisphaeraceae > JBCBUE01. Next base: position 54,526 of record JBCCQE010000009.1, read on the forward strand.
GGCTGGTGCCGGGGTAGCGCTGCTCGTGAGCGGTGCGGTCGATCACTCCGGGGGCGAGCGTCTGTGGGGCCGACGCGGCGGCCTCGGCGATCTCGCTGCGCGTCAGGGCACACGGATAGATCAGCCCGCGCCCGTGCAGCGTGAGCAGGGCGTCGCGGTAGGGCGTGAGGTCGGCGCGCTGGGTGAGTGTGGGGCGTTGCGGGTCGTCGCTGCCGTCCCAGGTGAGGCCCAGCCAGCGGAGGTCGTCGAGGGCCTGGCGATCGGCCCCTGGCTTGACGCGCGGGGTGTCGAGGTCTTCGATCCGCATCGCGACCCGCCAGCCGCGCTGCGTGGCCATCGCCCAGTTGATGAGGAACGTCCGCGCATTGCCCAGGTGCAGCGCCCCCGTGGGTGACGGGGCGAGGCGGGTCACGCGCTGGGGTTCGCTGGGCTGCGGCACGGTGCGATCGTAATCGCGGAGCGCGCGAAGGCGCGGAGGAACGGAGATGGGTCATCAAGTGAAGTTTTTGGGTGCCACACCTCGTGCGCAGCACGATGTGTGCTGTTACGCCTCCAAAGCACAACCACACATCGCCTGCGGCGAGGTGTGGCACCCAAGCTCCAATTCACCCTCCGCGCCCTTCGCGATGCCGCCGATTACCCTGCCCCCATGCCCGCCCCCGTGCAGCTACCGTCGATCGCCACGCCCGCCCGGCTCGGCGTGCTCATCTCCGGCGGTGGGTCGACGCTGCTCAACCTCGAACAACGCATCGCCGACGGCTCGCTTCCCGCGACCGTCGCCGCCGTGGTCGCCTCGAATCCCAAGGCGATGCAGGCCGCACGCGACCGCGGCGTCGCCTCGCCGATCGAGCTGATCGAGCGGGCACGCTTCCCCAGAGCGACCACCGGCGTCGGGCCGTTCTCACAGGCCGTGTTCGACGCGATGCGTGAGGCGAAGGTCGACCTGGTCTGCATGGCCGGCTTCCTGTCGCTGCTGCGCATCTCCGCCGACTTCGAGCATCGCGTATTCAACATTCACCCGTCGCTGCTCCCGGCGTTCGGCGGGCCGGGCATGTACGGCCGCCGCGTCCACGAGGCCGTCCTCGCCCATGGCTGCAAGGTCACCGGCTGCACCGTCCACCTCGCCGACGACACCTACGACACCGGCCCGATCCTCGTCCAACGCTGCTGCAAAGTTTTGCCCGATGACACGCCAGACACCCTTGCCGCGCGGGTGTTTGAGGAAGAAAAGGTGGCGTACACTGAGGCACTTTGCGCAGTTATGACTGCTGGCTAGTTTTGCCCTATCAAATTTAGGAGCGTTGCGATGAGCCAAGAAGAGATGCGAGTGCTTGATCTTGGTCACATTCCTCATCTCGCTGCATTGGTTGGCATGCCGTCTGCACTACACAGGCTTCAAGAAGTAGAGTACGGCGAACCAGTGTTTCGTTGTGTTGGAAGCATATCAACTGGCAATAATCAAGCTATTGAGATATCGACCGATGATTTCGATGACGAAGAAGAAACCGACGAGTTAGGCGTATTGGTTCCGCTAGCAATTACACCGAGTATCGTGCAGCTTGAACACTACAGCATGATTTATCGCAAGCAGCACATGTCAGTCTGGCTGGGCGAGGGTCGCGAGTATCGCCGACCGCACGAGCTCTGCCCGCCAGTTCTGCATCAGGTTGTTTACTTTGGATTTGAGACAACTGTAAAGCCGCAAAGTCTCAATCCACCTTTATGATTTTTAGTCACCCCGTTTTTGGTATCGCAACGCTCGGCTTCAGCGTCTGCAACAACACACGCCCCGAGCCGGATTGCGGGCCGGTCAGCTTGGTCATGAACAGGCCTTCGCCGCCGAAGAAGGCTTTGCCGATCGAGCCGACGGTGACGATGCTGTAGTCCACGGCCTCGGAGAAAGCGGCGAGGTTGCCCGAGCTGACATACAGCGACTCGCCGGGGCCGAGCGTGCGTTCGTCGAGGTCGCCCGAGACGGCGATGAGCGTCGTGCCGTTGCCGGAGATCTTCTGCAGCAGCAAGCCGGCCCCGCCGAACAGAGCGGCGCCCGCGCGCTTGGCCATGGTGACGTCGATGTCGACCGGCTCGCCCCACGCGGCGAGGAACGCGCCGCGCGTCGTGACGACCGGGCCGTCGTTGTCCAGCGACCACTCGACGATGTTCCCCGGCGCCGACGCGGCGATGGTGACGCGGCCGTGGTCGCGGCTGGCGGTGATGTAGGTCAGCCCGGCCCCCTCGCCGGAGAGCATGCGGCGGACGGCACCCGAGGCCCCGCCAGGGACGCGCATCCGCCAGTCGATCCCGTCGGTGTAGCTCATGAGCCCGCCGGCCGAGACCCACAGCGACTGGCCGGCCTTGGGGTCGAGGCGGACGTTGGGGGCGATCGTGCCGGCGATGTCGTACTGCATATAGGTGGGTCTCCGCGTGGTGCCTTCTTCCCGGAAGGGCTTGGCATGTAAGCAAAATACGGAGCAACGGGCCGCAGGGGTGCGAATCGGGCGCGGCCGAGGTGCGGGGGCGGGACGCGGATGGGCTGGGGCCGCGCTGTCGCTTGAGTGAAAACGAAACGAGGGCATGGGTCGCAGGGGGTACGATGCGTCGATGAAGACTTGTTGGCGTGCGTGGATGGGTTTGGCTGGGTGGGCGTTGGCGGCGAGCGTGGCCGTGGGTTGCGCATCGCAGCCGCGGACGGCGGGAGCGGGCGAGGGCTCGGCGTTGCCTTCGGCGGCGGTCGCGGAGATGACGGCCGGCGAATCGGCGGGGCGGGAGGTGATCCGCGTGGTCGAGCCGACGGACGCGATGGTCGCGGCGGTGGTGGCGGCGTCGCCGAAGCTGGAGCCGGTGTTGGCGTCGACGCTGGCGTGGAAGGACACGCCTTACGAATGGGGTGGCAAGCGGCCGATCGAGGGGATGGACTGCTCGGGGTACACGTGGCGGGCGTACTACGACAACGGGCTTGGGTACGAGGGGTACATGAACACGCACACGCTGGCGCGCATGAAGGGCGGCAACGGGCTGCGGAAAATCGACGGCGGGCTGGCGGCGGCGAAGCCGGGCGACCTGTTGGTGTACGGCTATTACCGCGAGCCGGAGACGAAGGGGCGGTGGCGCGGGCACGTGGTGATCTTGATCGATGCAACGGGCGAAACGACCGGCGAGCCGGGGCTGGTCGTCGGGTCGCACGGCGGAACGGTGGATCGCTTGGCGTTCGTCGTGGCCGAGGGGTTTGACGAGGGGTATTTCCGCGAGCCGAACATGCCGCTGGTGAGCGTGCTGCGGCCGGTGGCGTTGGAGTAATAAGGCTCACAAGAAGGATGCGATGGCGAAGGGCGTGGGTGCCACACCTTGACTCGAAGGGCAAGGTGTGCGGTGGTGTTTCGACATCGCGGACGACAAACGCACACCTTGCGGCAAGCGGTCAAGGTGTGGCACCCGAGCGAGACGGGCGATACGAGTGCGCGCCACGATGAGCGCTCGGCCCCGGTCACGGGCGACCCGTTTTCCCGATTCGGCCTACACCTCGGCAGGGTGCGGCCGGGCGGCGGCGGCGAGCCCGGTCGGCGGTCAGCCGTCGTGGGCGAGGCCCGCGCGGGCGGCCGATGGTTGAGCCGGTGCGGCCCCTGCCCCCACACCCGGCCGACAGCGCGGCGACCGCAAGGCCCGCCGCCGCCCTCCCCGCCGACGTGTCGCGCGAGCACCACCCCGGCCCAAGCCATCGGACGACGGCCGGACGCCTCGCGCGGGGCTCTGTGGCAATTGAACGACCTGCGCACCAAGTCGCGGTAATTTCGCTGGGTGCCACACCTCGCCGAAGGCGATGTGTGCTTGCGCTCCGACTAAATCGAGACACACATCGTGCTACGCACGAGGTGTGGCACCCGATGGGATTGTGAGCTTGTCGCCTTGTCTGAACCTCACGCCTCGGCGGCTTGGAACGGCCGCAGCTCGTCGATCGACTTGATGCCGTCGCGGGGTTGTTGGCCGCCGCAGGTGAGGGTGGCGGGCTTGGTGTCGGCGGCGCGGTCCTCGGCGTCGATGACTTCGTCGAGGCCTTCGAAGAGGGCGGCGGCGTCGGCGGTGGTGTCGAGGGTGTAGCCGGCGTCGCGGAGCGTGCCGTAGAGCTTGCGGGCCTCGGCGCCGCGGGCGTTGAGGTAGCCGCCGAGGAACAGCGAGTTGGCCGGTTGCAGGGCCATCGGCTCGAGGCTGCGGAGGTGGTGCTCGCGGCCGGCGGCGACGCGGACCTCGGCACGTGGGCACATCAGGCGGAACAGGGCGAGCACACGCAGGCAGTAACGCGGCGTGAGGTCGACCGGCCGGTTCATGAGGTTGCCCTCGAACGGCAGCAGGAAGTTGACGGGGATCGACTCGGCGGCGAGGTCGCGGAGCGTGGTGGCGAGGTCGACCAGCTCGCGGCGGGTCTCGCCCATGCCGACGATCAGGCCCGAGCACAGCGAGATGCCGGCGGTGCGGGCGGCGGCGAGGGTGTCGCGGCGGTCGTCGTAGGTGTGGGTCGAGCAGATGGAGGCGTAGTTGCGGGCGGAGGTGTTGAGGTTGTGGTTGTAGCGGTCGACGCCGGCGTCGGCGAGGGCGGCGGCCTTGGCCTGATCGAGAAGGCCGGCCGAGACGCAGACCTCGATGTCGACCTCTTGCTTGATGCGGCGCACGGCCTCGGCGAGCTGGCGTGTGCGCGAGGCGGACGGGCCGCGGCCGGCGAAGACCATGCAGTAGCGGTGGGCACCCGAGGCGTGGGCGGCGCGGGCCTCGTCGAGCATCTCGTCGAGCGACTTCTGCGGGTAGGGGTTGATGTCGGCCTTGCTGGTGCGGGCCTGCGTGCAATAGGCGCAGTCTTCGGGGCAGTGGCCGTTCTGGGCGTTGTTGAGCACGTGCACGCGGACGGCGTCGCCGAAGTGATGACGACGGACGGCGTAGGCGGCGGACAGCAGGGCGGGCAGGGCGATGGCCTCGGCGTCGGGGCCGTCGACGGAGGCGTCGGCGAGCAGCGACTCGGCCAGCGCGGGGTCGAGCGGGGCGTCGCGTAGGGCGGCGTCGGCGAGGGACTCGGCGAGGCGCAGCGAGGCGAGCGGGTCGTGCTGAACGGTCGGCGTGGCGGGCGTGTGCATAGCGATCAGCTTAGTGATTTTTGCATTCGATTCCCGGCGTGGACGCGACCCGTTCGCAGCGGATTGTGAAAAACTAAGTGGCTTTCCGTAGGTCGAGGCGCAGGCGGCCGAAGTCTCTAGCATGGCTGTTCCGAGGAGCATGACATGACGAACAACGCGACCGCGTTTCTCAGCGAGTTCGAGCCCGCGACCTACGAGCAGTGGCGCGAGCTTGTCGAGCGTGACCTCAAGGGCGTGCCCTTCGAGAAGAAGCTCATCACGCGCACGTACGAGGGCATCGACCTTCAGCCGATCTACACGCCGCAGAGCTGGCCGAGCGCCGGCGACCCCTCGGGTTTTCCCGGCCTGTCGCCGACCACACGCGGGGCAACCCCCATCGGTGGCGTCGCCTGCGGGTGGGATGTCCGCCAAGAGCACAACGACCCCGACCTCGCGGCCACCAATCGCGCGATCCTCGACGACCTCGACGGCGGCGTCACCTCGCTGCAGCTCCGCCTCGACGCCGCCGCCCGCTTCGGGCTCGACGCCGACGACCCCGCCGCCGCTGAGCTCGCCGGGCGCGACGGGCTCGTGCTCAATCACGCCCACGACTGGTCGGTCCTGCTCGACGGCGTCCATCTCGACATCGCCGGGCTCGGCCTCGAAGCCGGGGCCGCAACCATCCCCGCGACGGCGCAGCTCGTGGCTCATCTGCGTCACGGCAACGTGCCGCTCAACAAGGCGTGGGGTTCATTGAACTTCGACCCGCTGGCCGTCCTCGCCCGTCGCGGCGAGCTGCCGTACTCGGCCGAGACGGCGATGCAGCTCGTCGGCGACCTCGGCGCGTGGACGCAGCACAACCTGCCACGGTTCACGGCGATCCGCGTCGGCTCCGCACCGTACCACCACGCCGGCGCGACCGCCGCGCAAGACCTCGCCTTCTCGATGGCGACCGCCGTGGCTTACCTGCGAGCCCTCACCGCCGCCGGGCTGTCGACCGAGCACGCCGCCGGGCAACTGCTGTTCAGCTACGCCGTCGGCACGAACCTTTTCCTTGCCACTGGCAAGCTCCGCGCCGCGCGTCGGCTGTGGTCGCAGGTCCTCGCCCACTGCGGCGTCACCGATCTCACGCCCGCCACCGCGATGACCATGCACGTCCGCCCTAGCAAGCGCGTGCTCACGCAACGCGATCCGTACGTCAATATGCTCCGCAACACCGTGTGCAACTTCGCCGCGGCGATCAGCGGCGCCGAGATCGTCACCGCCGAGCCATTCGACAAGGCCATCGGCCTGCCGGACGCATTCAGCCGCCGCATCGCCCGCAACACGCAGGCGATCCTCGCCGAGGAGTCGCACGTCGCGCGCGTCGTCGACCCGGCCGGCGGGTCGTGGATGGTCGAATCGATCACCGACGAGCTGTGCGAAAAGGCCTGGCCGATCTTCCAAGAGATCGAAACCCAGGGCGGCATGACCGAAGCCCTCGCCACCGGCTGGGTCGCCGAGCAGATCGACTCCGCCTTCGCGCCGCGCATGAAGAACATCGCCCGCCGCCGCGATGCGGTCACCGGCGTCAGCGAGTTCCCCGCGCTCGCCGAAAAACCCGTCGCCGCCCGCAAGGCCGACACCGACGCCGTGATCGCCGAGGCCCACGCCCGGCTCAAGGCCCAGCGCCACGAAGCGATCGCCGCGCAAGCCCCGCTCGACGAGCTCGCCGCGTCGCGCGCCTCCGCCGAGCCCGGCGATATCACCGCCCACGTCGTCGCCACCGCCGAGGCCGGTGCCACCCTCGGTCAGATCAGCGACGCGCTCTTCGGCGACCGCGAAGGCCCGTCGATCGCGCCGCTGAGCCCGCACCCATACGCCGAGCCCTTCGAGCGCCTCCGCGACGCGTCCGATCGCTTCCAGGCCATGACCGGCGAACGCCCCCGCCTCATGCTCATCAACCTCGGCCCGGTCGCCCATCACACCGCCCGCACCACCTTCAGCCAGAACTTCTTCGAGGCCGGCGGCATCGAAACCCTGCCCACCGCGCCCATCACCGGCAGCCCGGCCGACATGGCCAACGCCGCCGCCGAAACCTTCTGGGAAAGCCAAGCCCTGATGGCCTGCATCTGCTCGTCCGACACCGTCTACGCCGACGCCGCGGCCGACGTCGCCCGTTCCCTGAAAGGCGCCGGCTGCGACCAGCTCGTCCTCGCCGGCCACCCCGGCGACAAGGAAGCCGACTATCGAGCCGCCGGCATCGACCGCTTCATCTTCATGAAGTGCGACGTCCTCGGCACCCTCACCGAGATGCTCACCCAAGCCGGCGTCATCCACGACTAGCCCCGAAGGCCAATCCCAACCCTCACCCCCGGACCCCAAACCCGGACCCTGACCGATGACCATCCCCAACTTCGCCAACCTCGCCTTCGACACCGCCCAGCGCCCGACCGCCACGGCCGACCAATGGTCCGCCGCCGCGACCGAGTCCCTCGGCCACCCCGTCGAGCACGCACGCTGGGCCACCCCCGAGCACATCGAGGTGCCCCCCCTGCTCACCGCCGCCGACCTCGACGGCGTCGAGCACCTGCACACCATGCCCGGCATCCCGCCGTTCCTCCGCGGGCCCTACGCCACCATGTACGTCATGCGGCCGTGGACCGTCCGCCAGTACGCCGGCTTCTCCACCGCCACCGAATCCAATGCTTTCTACAAGCGCAATCTCGCCGCCGGCCAAAAAGGCCTTTCCATCGCCTTCGATTTAGCAACCCACCGCGGCTACGACTCGGACAACCCACGCGTCGTCGGCGACGTTGGCATGGCGGGCGTTGCCATCGACTCCATCCAGGACATGCGCACCCTCTTCGACGGCATCCCCCTCGACAAGATGTCCGTCTCGATGACCATGAACGGCGCGGTCCTGCCCGTCATGGCGCTCTATATCGTCGCCGCCGAAGAGCAGGGCGTCCCCCCGGAAGCCCTGTCGGGGACCATTCAGAACGACATCCTCAAAGAGTTCATGGTCCGCAACACGTACATCTACCCGCCCGAGCCGTCGATGCGCATCATCGCCGACATCTTCGCCTACACCTCGCAGAAGATGCCGCGCTTCAACTCGATCTCCATCTCCGGCTACCACATGCAGGAAGCCGGCGCGACCTGCGACCTCGAGCTCGCCTACACCCTTGCCGACGGGCTCAACTACATCCGCACCGGCGTCGAGGCCGGCCTGTCGGTCGACCAGTTCGCCCCGCGGCTCTCGTTCTTCTGGGCGATCGGCATGAACTTCTTCATGGAGGTCGCCAAGCTCCGCGCCGCCCGCATGCTCTGGGCCAAGCTCATCCACCAATTCGACCCCAAGAACCCCAAGTCGATGTCCCTGCGCACCCACAGCCAAACCTCCGGCTGGTCGCTCACCGCGCAGGACGTCTACAACAACGTCGTCCGCACCTGCATCGAAGCCATGGCCGCCACGCAGGGCCACACGCAGTCGCTGCACACCAACGCGCTCGACGAAGCCCTCGCGCTGCCGACGGACTTCTCCGCCCGCATCGCCCGCAACACGCAGCTCTTCCTCCAGCAGGAAACCGACACCTGCAAGACGGTCGACCCCTGGGGCGGCAGCTACTACGTCGAGTGGCTGACCGACCAGCTCGCCCGCCGCGCGTGGGCCCACCTTCAAGAGGTCGAAGAAGCCGGCGGCATGGCCAAAGCCATCGAGCAGGGCATCCCCAAGTCGCGCATCGAAGAGGCCGCCGCCCGCACGCAGGCCCGCATCGACACCGGCGCGCAGACCGTCGTCGGCGTCAACAAATACCGCCTCGCCAAGGAAGACGCGGTCGACGTCCTCAAGGTCGACAACACCACCGTCCGTGAGCAACAGGTCGCCTCGCTCAAGAAGCTGCGTGCCGAGCGCGACCCGCAGAAGTGGGAAGCCGCGATCAACAAACTCGCCAACGCCGCCGACGACAAGTCAGCCAACTTATTAGAGCTCGCGGTCGACGCCGCCCGAGCGTTCGCCACCGTCGGCGAGATCTCCGACGCCCTCGAAAAAGCCTACGGCCGCCACGAAGCCGTCATCCGCACCATCCGCGGCGTGTACGCCGGCGAAGCCGCGCTCGTCGCCACCGGAGGCGAATCCACCATGGACAAGGTCCAACAAAAGATCGGCGCGTTCGAAGCCGCCGAGGGCCGCCGCCCGCGCATCTTCATCGCCAAGCTCGGCCAGGACGGCCACGACCGCGGCCAGAAGGTCGTCGCCACCGCCTACGCCGACATGGGCTTCGACGTCGACATCGGCCCGCTGTTCCAAACGCCCGAAGAGGCCGTCCGCCAGGCCGTCGAGAACGACGTGCACGTCCTCGCCGTGTCGTCGCTGGCCGCCGGCCACCTCACCCTCGTCCCGCAGGTCCGCGCCGCCCTCGCCGAGCACGGCCGCGAGGACATCATGATCGTCGTCGGCGGCGTCATCCCCCCACAGGATTACCCCGCCCTATACGAAGCCGGCGCCTCGGCCATCTTCGGCCCAGGCACCGTCATCCCCCAAGCCGCCCTCGCGGTTCTCGACGAGCTCAGCCAATCCCTCGGCCACGCGACGCCGGCGGCTGTCGAGGCGTGAGTGACCGACCAAGACACGCGGCATAGCTCAGAGGTCTTCGTGGAACGCCACCCAATCATCGTGAAGTTCGAGGATGAACTTTGGAAGAAGCTCGATGCAACGGGTGGCGAAGCGATCGGACTTGACGCTCTTGAGTACGCAGCCGTGTGCGTGATGAACTTCCAAGTCGAGGTCTACAACGGCGGGCTGCATCAGTATCTCTCCAACTCATCTGGCCGGTACGCTGCCGACACTCCAGCGGTGTTCGTTAACATCGGCGCGCCGCGAGTCGCTGCGATCTTGGAGGAAGCCAATCGCCTGTTGGGCGATGACGGGCCTCCGAAGGACTTCATGGAGCGCAACGCCATACTCGACGCGATGAATAAGACCGCCGAGGACCGACTCGACGAGCTCACCGATCAGTTCCACGAAATCGAAGATGATGGCGAGAGAGTTGGCGACCTGTTTGACTCCTATGTAATAGCTAGGAAGAGTTGATCGCGAGCTTTGCCGCTGACCTCCTCCGCGCCTCCGTGGTTCACGTTTCCATGCCCGACTTCGAGCACCAGGCCGACCTCCCCCAAGGCTCCAGCCACCTCTCCGTCGATCCCGCGGCCAACGCCGAAGCCCCCGTGATCAAGCGCCCGGCCGTCCGCCGTCGCGAGCTCTCCGTCGACGACCTCGTCGCCGGCGTCACCTCCGGCGATCGCTCCCTGCTCGCCCGCGCCATCACGCTCATCGAGTCGGCCAACCCCGATCACCAACGCCGCGCCCGCGAGGTGCTTACCCGCCTCATGCCGCGCACCGGAAGCGCCCTGCGCCTCGGCATCACCGGCGTGCCGGGCGTCGGCAAGTCCACGTTCATCGACCGCTTCGGCGTGCAACGCCTCGCCTCCGGGAGCAAGGTCGCCGTGCTCGCGGTGGACCCCTCGTCCGGCGTCACCGGCGGCTCGATCCTCGGCGACAAGACCCGCATGGCCGAGCTCGGCCGCGCCGAGCACGCCTTCATCCGCCCCTCGCCCGCCGGCGCGACCCTCGGCGGCGTCGCCTCCAAGACCCGCGAGACGATGCTGCTCTGCGAGGCTGCAGGCTTCGACCTCATCGTCGTCGAGACCGTCGGCGTCGGGCAGTCCGAAACCGTCGTGGCGGAAATGACCGATGTGTTTTTAGCGCTCATGCTTCCGGGGGCGGGCGACGAGCTGCAGGGCATCAAGCGCGGGCTCATCGAGCTCGCCGACCTGCTCGCGATCAACAAGGCCGACGGCGACCGCATCCACGCCGCCAAGGCCGCCGCCGGCGAACATCGAGCCGCCCTGCGGTGCATGCAGAAACGCCACCCCGACTGGACCACGCCGGTGCTCACCTGCTCGGCCCGGACCGGCGACGGTCTCGACAGTCTCTGGCAGAAGATCACCGCCTACCACGACCTGCTTGAATCCGACGGCTCCCTCGCCGCCCGCCGCCGCGACCAGTCGCTCAAGTGGATGTGGTCGCAGGTCGACGACCGCCTCCGCCGCCTCCTGAGCGACCACCCCGCCGTCCGCGAACTGACCGCCACCATCGAAGCCGAAGTCACGCAGGGCACCCTCCCCGCCACCGCCGCGGCCGACCGCATCCTCAATGCATTTATCCAGCAAAGTTAAACCACAGAGGCGTGGAGAACGCAGGGCCACGCAATAGCGAATTTCTCCTCGCCTGCGTCAAGCGAATATCACCATCATCGCATCCCCCTCCGCGTCCTCTGCGCCTCTGTGGTTCACTTCCTCCGATCGCCGAAAAACTTCTTCGCCGGCGCGGGGAACAGCAGCATCAGCAGCAAGTCGCGGTGCGACTTCAGCAACTCGCCGTGCTCGGCGTACACCTTCGCCAGGTCCGCATCCTCCACCCGATCCGCAGGTCGGCCCGTGAACGGCTGCTCGCCGCGGGCGACCTTGGCCATCACTTCGGGGTCCGCAGGGCCGGGCAGCTTGCCGTAGTTGCCCATCATCATGTCGCGAAATGGCTCGCTGACGAACGCGTATGGCGAGCCCTGCATCACATTGAAAGTCGCCTGCGTGCCGACGATCTGGCTCGTCGGCGTCACCAGCGGCACATACCCCGCCGCCTTGCGCACGCGTGGGATCTCGTCCTGCACCTTGGGCAACAGGTCGAGCTTGCCCTGGTCCTTGAGCTGGTTGTAGAGGTTGCTGAGCATCCCGCCGGGGATCTGCGACTCGAGCTGGCTCTTGTCCACCGCCGGGTACCCCTGCGGCACCATCAGCTTCTCTTCGATCACGTCGCACGCCTGCGTGCACTTCGCACGGTCGCGCGTCTGCAGCAGGGCGATCGCCTCGTCCACGGCCGCCTTCATCGCGTCCGTCGGCTGAGCCGGCCACGGCTGACCGAAGTGGTCGGGGTTCTTGTCGACATCCGCGAGCTCAACGCGGATCTGCCGCAGGCGCTTGTCGATCTCCGCCGCGTGCGTGAAGTCGACGTTCAGCTCGACGCCCAGCGCATCCGCGAAAAACTTCATCACCTCCGCCGGCGGCTGCGCCGACGCCCCGGCCATCGGCCCGTAGCCGGTGTCGAGCGCGTCGATGCCCGCCATCATCGAGACCACGTAGCTGGCGACCGCCAAGCCGTTTGTGTCGTGGCTGTGCAGCGTGAGGAACTTATCGGGGAACCTGCCCTTCACCGCCTCGATCAGCGTCCACGCGTCGGCCGGGTGCAGCAACCCGGCCATGTCCTTGATGGCCAGCGAGTCGGCACCCCACTCCACAGCGTTCGCCGCGAATCGCAGGAAGTGCGCGTCGTCGTGCACCGGCGACGTCGTGTAGCTGATCGCCGCCTCGGCGTGGCCGTCGAACGTCTTGGTCGCCATCACCGCCGTCAGCAGGTTGCGGTGATCGTTGAGCGCATCGAACACGCGCATCCGGTGCGTCACGTTTGCCGTCTTCGCCGTCCGCACGGCTTCCTTCAAGAAGCCAACCACCACGTTGTCCGGGTAGGGGGAATAACCAAACAGGTTCTGCCCGCGGCAGAGCGAACGGATCTGAATCGGTCGCCCGGCCTTGTCCAGCTCGGCGGTGAACGCCTCCAGCCGCTCGAACGGATCGTCACCCGTGAAACGCAGCGAAGCGTCCAGCGTCGCGCCGCCCCACAGCTCGATGATGTCGTAGCTCGAGTCGACCACCAGCGGCAGCACGCGCATGCACTGCTCGGTCGACATCCGAGTCGCGAGCAGCGACTGATGGCCGTCGCGCAGCGAAGTATCAATGAGTTGAATCATGGCTGACTCCATGGCTAAACGAAAGCCACTCAGCTTAGTCGGAAAACCGACTTTAGAAACGTTCGCAACTAGAAAATCGTTGCACCAACACGCCCCACAGCCGTCTCGGAATCGCTATGTTGGCGTGTGTCGAACGTGACCTTGCTTAAGGAGTTGGTCGCCGTGATCGAAGCCAAAGCCATCAATCATCTGGGCATCGCGGTGCGTTCTATCGACGACCACCGCGACTACTACGAAAACGTTCTGGGCGCGACCTTCGAGTCGATCGAAGAAGTCGCCGACCAGAAAGTGAAGGTCGGGTTCTTTCTCATCGGCGCGCCCGGCCACGAGGTGCGACTCGAGCTGCTCGAACCCACCAGCGACGACTCGCCGATCAGCGGCTTCCTCGAGAAGCGCGGCGAGGGCATCCACCACGTCGCCTACACCGTCAGCAAGCTGCAGGCCCGGCTCGACGCGCTCAAGGCCGACGGCTTAAGGCTCATCGACGAGACGCCCCGCAACGGCGCCCACCACACCAAGATCGCCTTCCTTCACCCCAAGTCCAGCCACGGCGTGCTGACCGAGCTGTGCGAGCCCGCCGGCACCGAGGACTAACCCATGCCCGAACCCACCGCACGCAAGCAGATGACCATGGCCGACCGCATCGCCGAGCTGCGCGAGCGCACCGCGGCCGTCGAAGCCATGGGCGGCGAAAAACGCATCGCCAAACAGCACGAGCAGGGCAAGCTCTCCGCCCGAGAGCGCGTCGCCATCCTCCTCGACGAAGGCTCGTTTCAAGAGCAGTTCCGCTTCGCCAAGCACCACTGCGCACTGTTCGGCATGGATAAGAAAGAGGCCCCCGCCGACGGCGTTGTGACTGGCGCGGGCGCGATCGACCAACGCCTCGTCCACATCGCCAGCCAGGACTTCACCACCCTCGGCGGGGCGGCCGGCGAGGTTCACTGCGACAAGATCGTCGCCATGATGGACGCGTCGATGAAGACCGGCTCGCCCTTCATCTTCGTCAACGACTCCGGCGGCGCCCGCGTCCAGGAGGGCATCGACGCCCTCGCCGCTTACGGCCGCATCTTCTATCACAACACCCTGCTCTCCGGCCTGGTCCCGCAGATCAGCCTCATCTGCGGCCCGTGCGCCGGCGGCGCGGCCTACAGCCCCGCCCTCACCGACTTCATCATCCAGACCAAGCGCGCCCAGATGTTCATCACCGGCCCGGGCGTCATCAAGCAAGTCACCGGCGAAGACGTCACCGCCGAAGCCCTCGGCGGCCCTGAGGCACAGATGACCTACTCCGGCGTCGCCCACTTCATCGCCGAGGACGACCACGACGCCGCACGCATTTGCCAGAAGCTGCTCAGCTACCTGCCCAGCAACAACACCGAAGAGCCACCGATCCTCGACCCCGCGCAAGACCTCGGCGACGACCCCGCGCTCAACGACCTCATCCCCGACAACCCCAAGCAGCCGTACAACATGCACGAGGTCATCCGCCGCGTCGTCGACGGCGGCGACTACCTCGAAGTCCTCGCCAGCTTCGCCCGCAACCTCATCATCGCCTTCGGCCGCATCAACGGCCGCACCGTCGGCATCATCGCCAACCAGCCGCTGCACATGGCCGGCTGCCTCGACATCGACAGCTCCGACAAGGCCTCGCGCTTCATCCGGTTCTGCAACGCCTTCAACATCCCGCTCGTCACGCTCGTCGACGTGCCCGGCTTCATGCCCGGCGTGCAGCAGGAGTACGGCGGCATCATCCGCCACGGCGCGAAGATGCTCTTCGTCTACTCCGCCGCGACCGTCCCCAAGGTCTCCGTCATCCTCCGCAAGGCCTATGGCGGGGCGTACCTGGCGATGTCCGGCAAGGACCTCGGCACCGACCGCTGCGCCGCGTGGCCGACCGCCGAGATCGCCGTGATGGGCGCCGAGGGCGCGGCAGGCGTCGTCTTCCGCCGCGAGATCGCCGCCGCCGAAGACCCCGACGCCAAGCGGGCCGAGCTCATCGAGGAATACCGCAACACCTTCAGCACGCCGTACGTCGCCGCCGCCCGGCGCATGGTCGACGACGTGATCGAGCCCGCGCACACCCGCCGCTACCTCGCCGAGTCGCTCGAAGCCCTCGCCACCAAGCGCGAGATGCGCCCCGAGAAAAAGCACGGCCTCATCCCCCTGTAAACCCACCCCCGCCGAAGCGCACCGCGCCGCAACCGCACGCCATGACACCGACCCTCGCACAGAGCGAAATGACCCAGGGCTTCATGCTCACCCTCGTGGGCATGGGCGTGGTGTTCCTCGCGCTCATCACGCTGATGCTGCTGATCGGCGGGCTCATCTGGCTCTCGGGCCGCATGGATCGCAAGCCCAAACCCAAGCCGGCACCGGCAGCGGCATCGCCAGCCGCCGCGACACCAGCGGCACCCGCCACGCCATCCGACGAGCCGGGCGAAGAATTGATCGCCGTGCTCGCCGCAGCCGCGGCCGCCGCGCTGGGCAGGCCCGTCGGCACCGTCCGCCTCGTCCGCTTCCGCCGCGCCTCCGATGACTGGCAGGCCGGCGGACGCCGCGCCCTCACCACGGCCCACCGGCCGGCCTCGCACCCCACCAGGAAGCTCCGCTCATGAAGATGCGCATCACCGTCAACGGCACGGGCTACGACGTCGAGGTCGAGATGCTCGACGGCCCACCCGCCCCGGTCGCCGCCGCCCCCGCGCCCGTCGCCGCTGCCCCGGCACCCGCCGCTCCGCCGCCCGCCGCACCGGCCGCGCCCGCAGGCAGCCCCGACGCCGGCGACGTCACCAGCCCCATCGCCGGCAACGTCCTCGACGTCAAGGTTAAGGCCGGCGACACCGTCGCCCTCAACGACACCCTGCTCGTGCTCGAGGCGATGAAGATGGAATCCAACGTCGCCTCCCCACGTGCCGGCACCGTCGCCGAGGTCCTCGTCGCCGCCGGCGACGCAGTCACCGCCGGGCAGGTCCTCGTGAAATTTGCCTGAACGCTCAGATGAACCACCGAGGCACCGAGGCACCGAGCAACGAACTGACCGGACAGGTCATCGGCTGTGCCATCCGTTTTAGTGGCCTTGCATCAGGCCTAATCCTCAACTTCAAAACCGCGGCACTCCGCGAGGGCATCAAGCGCATGGTCTTGTGACCTCCGCGCCTCCGTGCCTCTGTGGTAACTCCCCCATGGACGTCCTCCTAAACTACCTCGCCGACACCGGCTTCGCCCAGTTCCACTGGACCAACGGCGTCATGCTCCTCATCGGCGGGCTGTTCATCTTCCTCGCCATCGCCAAGAAGTTCGAGCCGCTCCTGCTCGTCCCCATCGGCTTCGGCATCCTCATCGGCAACGTCCCCTACGACACCTCCGGCCTCAGCCTCGGCGTCTACGACGGACCCGTCAGCGAAGAAGAAGTCGCCTACTTTGAGTTCACCGACGGCCAGACCTGGGACGGCTCGCCCGGCATCCTCCCCGACATGCAACGCCTGCCCCACGCATCACGCCACCTAGGCGAAGCGTTGGTGCACGAGGGCAGGGCGATCATGGTCAACAAGCACACCTCCTTCCGCCCGGCCGCGTCGTCGCTGCAAGAGGCGCAAGCCCAGGTCATCGACATCGGCCAAGGCCGCCGCATCCTCGTCAGCGAGCTCACGAAGGACGACTCGCACCGCTACCCGCAGGTCTGGTCCTCCGAAAAGCAGGACATCTTCAACGCCTCGGTCTTCTGGTGGCTCTTCGCCGGCGTCGGCCTCGCCGGCTTCTACCCGCCGCTCATCTTCCTCGGCGTCGGGGCACTCACCGACTTCGGCCCGATGCTCGCCAACCCCAAGACGCTCCTGCTCGGCGCGGCCGCACAGTTCGGCATCTTCGCCGCCCTCATCGGCGCGACGGCCCTGCCCATCTTCAACCTCAACGAGGCCGCCTCCATCGGCATCATCGGCGGCGCCGACGGCCCCACGGCCATCTTCACCTGCGCCCAGCTCGCCCCGCACCTGCTTGGCGCGGTCGCCCTCGCCGCCTATTCCTACATGGCGATGGTCCCCATCATCCAGCCGCCGATCATGCGGCTGCTCACCACCTCCGCCGAACGCAAGATCCGCATGGAGCAGCTCGCGCCCGTCAGCAAGCGCGTCCGCATCCTCTTCCCG
Source organism: Planctomycetota bacterium (assembly GCA_039024495.1). Lineage (GTDB taxonomy): Bacteria > Planctomycetota > Phycisphaerae > Phycisphaerales > Phycisphaeraceae > JBCBUE01. The sequence continues at coordinate 71,617 of JBCCQE010000009.1, forward strand.
ATCGTCTGCTTCCTCGTCACCGCCTTCATCGCCCCCGGCGGCCTGCCGCTTCTGGGCATGCTCTTCTTCGGCAACCTCCTGCGCGAGTGCGCCGTCGCCGATCGCCTGTCCAAGACGGCGCAAACCACCTTCATCGACATCGTCACCATCCTGCTCGGCATCACCGTCGGCGCGAAGACCTCCGCCGCCAACTTCCTCACCGTGCAGACGCTGAGCATCTTCGTCCTCGGCATCATCGCCTTCGCGATCGCGACCGCCACCGGCGTGCTCGCCGCCAAGTTGATGAACAAGCTCACCAAGACGCCCGTCAACCCGCTGATCGGCGCCGCCGGCGTCTCGGCCGTCCCCATGGCCGCGCGCGTCGCCCACACCGTCGGCCAGGAAGAAGACCCGCAGAACTACCTGCTCATGCACGCCATGGGGCCCAACGTCGCCGGTGTCATCGGCTCGGCCGTCGCGGCCGGCGTGCTGCTGAGCTGGCTGTCCTGAGCGCGGCCGACGAACCACGGGGCGACACACATGCGATGGGTGCACCACCACACGATCGGTTCCACCAACGACGCCGCCGCGGCCGAGGCGGCGCAGTGGACGCGCGACCACGCCGAGCCCGTCGTCGTCTCCGCCGACATCCAGACCCTAGGCCGCGGCCGTCGCGGCAGGGCGTGGGCGTCGCCGCCCGGCGGGGCGTACTTCTCGCTCGCATGGCCCGCGGCCGACGAGCCGCGAGGCCCTAACATCGCGCCTCTGCTCGCCGGCCTGGCCCTGCGTGAAGCCGTCGCCGACTCCGCGGGCATCACGCCCGATCGCCTGCAACTCAAGTGGCCTAACGACGTGCTCTGCGACGGCCGCAAGCTCGCCGGCGTCCTCTGCGAATCCACCTTCAACGGAGGTGCCGCCTCCGCCGTCCGCGCGCTCGTCATCGGCGTCGGCATCAATGTCGCCACCCCCGCTCAAGCACTCGGCCCGTGCCGTCTGCCCGCCACCTCCATCCTTGAAGCCGGCGGCACCCACGCCGACCCCGCAGAGATCGCCCGCCGCTGCGTCGACGCGCTCGCCGCACGCCTCGCCCACGGCACCGCCCGCCTAACCCCCGACGACCACACCACGCTCAACGCCGCCCTCGCCTTCCGCGGCCAACCCGTCGCCTTCGACCCGGCCAACCAACGCCGGCAGGGCGACGTCATTGACGTCGATCCCCTCGGCAAGCTCCGCCTGCGCACGCACGACGGCACCATCCAGCCCCTCGACTCCGGCGAGGTCGACGCTCTCGCGCCACTCGCGCCCCTCAACGCACCAACTTCCAAACCCCCTCAGACCCTCGCGCCCGCCAATCCGGAGGCCACCCCATGACCACGACCACCATCCCCACATCCGCCGACTCCGCCCAGCACGGCTTCCCCGTCCTCACCGCCGAAGAGGCCGCCGCCCTCATCCCCGACGGCGCCGCCCTCGGCTGCTCGGGCTTCACCCCCGCCGGCGCCGTCAAGGCCGTCCCCCGCGCCCTCGCCGCCCGCGCGACCGAACTCCACAACGCCGGCCACCCCTTCCGCGTCAAGGTCCTCACCGGCGCGTCCACCGGCACCGCCTTCGACGACGCCCTCGCCGACGCTGACGCCCTCGACTGGCGCGCCCCGTACCAATCCTCCAAGCCACTCCGCAAGCGCATCAACTCCCAACAGACGCAGTTCCTCGACATCCACCTCTCGCACGTCCCCCAGCTCATGGCCTTCGGCTTCCTGCCCAAGCTGGACTTCGCCGTCGTCGAAGCCGTCGACATCACCGCCGACGGCCGCGTCTACCTCTCCACCAGCGGCGGCATCTCCGCCTCCGCCCTCCACCACGCCGACCGAGTCATCGTCGAGCTCAACCGCCGCCACGCCGTCCGCCTCAACGAGATGCACGACAACTTCCTGCTCCCCCGCCCGCCCCTGCGCGAGCCCATCCCCATCCACCACCCGCTCTCCAAAATCGGCACCCCCTTCGCCACCGTCGACCCCGCCAAAATCGTCGCCGTCGTCGAGACCGACGAGTCCGACGGCGTCGCCCCCTTCCGCGCCCCCGACACCCAAAGCGAGACCATCGCCAAGCACATCGTCAACTTCCTCGCCGACGAAATGCGCGCCGGCCGCGTGCCCGACGAGTTCCTCCCCGTCCAGTCCGGCGTCGGCAACGTCGCCAACGCCGTCATGACCGGCCTGGGCAACGCTGCCAATATCCCCAACTTCTACATGTACTCCGAGGTCTTCCAGGACGCACTCGTCGATCTCATGATCGACGGCCGACTCCTCGGCGCGTCCACCACCTCGCTCACCCTCTCCGACGAACAGATCGAACGCGTCTACGGCGACATGGACTTCTTCGCCAAACGCATCGTCCTCCGCCCGCAAGAGCTCTCCAACAATCCTGGCGTCGTCCGCCGACTCGGCGTCATCGCCATCAACACCGCCCTCGAGATGGACGTCTACGGCAACGTCAACTCCACCCACGTCATGGGCACCCAACTCATGAACGGCATCGGCGGCTCCGGCGACTTCGTCCGCAACGCCTACCTCTCCATCCTCGTCGCCCCCTCGCTCGCCAAGGGCGGCGCCATCTCCAGCGTCGTCCCCATGGTCTCCCACGTCGACCACAACGAACACTCCGTCCAGGTCCTCGTCACCGAGCAAGGCCTCGCCGACCTCCGCGGCAAGGGCCCCCTCGAGCGCGCCCACACCATCATCGACGCCTGCGCCCACCCCGATTTCCGCGACTATCTGCGCAGCTACATCGAACAATCCCCCCCAGGCCACATCCGCCACGACCTCGCCACAGCCTTCGACATGCACGGCGCCTTCCTCGAAGACGGCACCATGCGCAGCGTGCTCGACTAATCAAACCACCCGCGTAGCCGGAGGCCCGCAGGGCCCCGCTTCACCTACGGCACCAACACCAACTTCCCCACGTGCGCCCCGCGCTCCATCTCCTCGTGCGCCTGCCGCACGTCCGCCAGGGCATAACGCTCGGCGACGTGCTGCACGAACGTGCCGTCCGCGAAGAGCTCAAGGATCGCCTCGCACACCGGCCGCCACGCCGACTCACCCTGCCCGAGCAACTGCCCGTTCGCCCACCCGCGGATCGTCCCCGCCTTGCGGATCAGCGGCGTCACGTCCGCCGGCCCCGGCGCTCCCAGCAACCCATACACATACACCGTCCCGCCGTTCGCCAGCGCCTTGATCTCGTTGGTCAGATACGCACCCGAAGCCACCGGATCGAAAAACACATCGGCCCCCCGCCCGTCCGTCAGCCGAAACAAGTCGCGATGAAACGGCAGCAGCTTCCGCTCCGCGTCGTGCGTCACGACCAGGTGATCGAACCGCGAAGTCGGCAGGGCGGCCACCGCGTCGACCTTCCCCGGCGAAGACGTCATCCCGATCGCCGTGCCGCCCAACGCCTTGACCACCTGCGCCGCCGCAAGCCCCAGCGAAGACGACGCCGCCGGGATCACCACCGTCCGCTCGCCCGCCGGCCGATCGCCCAGTCCGTGCAACCAACTCAAACACGCAAACGGCGTCAGATACGCCAGCCAGATCGCCCCCAACTGATCGTCCGGCAACGCGTTCGGCACACGCAGCACGTCGCACGCCTCGCACACGTAATGCGAGCGATAGCTCCCGCCACGCCCGCTGTCCCCCACACGCATCACCCCCGGCGACAGCACCACCCGATCCCCAATCGCCCACCGCTCAACCCCCGCGCCCACCGCATCCACCACGCCGCCCCCCTCAAGCCCCGGCACGTACGGCGGGTCGCCCGTCGACAATCGATACTCCCCACGCCGACCCATCAGCTCCGCGTGGTTCAGCCCGATCGACGTCAACGCCACCCGCACCTCGCCCGGCCCGGGCTCCGGCGTCGCCGCCTCCACCACCTCCAACTGCTCGACGCCCCCGAACGCATTCACCATCACCTGCCGCATCGTCGCACCTCCAAGTGATCTCCGATGCTACCTCCCAGCCCCGGGCCGCGCTCGACCCTCAGCCCGCCGCGCGACCCTTGGACGGCGCACCCCTCGGCGGTAGATTTGAGGAACCGCCGCCGGCCATCGTCGGCCGGCCGCTCGATCGAGTTCATCCCTCGCTTCCGGAGTTTGACATGCCAACGATCCGTCGCGCGTTCCCCGCCGTGCTCGTGCTCGCCGCCGCCACGCTGCTGCTCGGCCAGGACGCCAAGCCGCCGCAGCCAGCCATCAGCGTGGCCTCCGCACCGGCGGTGGTGGTCGAGACGTTCCCCAAGGCCGGCTCCACCGGCGTTGACCCCGCGACCACAGAAATCCGCGTCACCTTCAGCAAGGACATGGCCGACGGCACATGGTCGTGGTCGACCTGGGGCAACGACACCTTCCCCAAGACCACCGGCAAGCCGCACTACGCCGAAGACGGCCGCACCTGCGTGCTGCCCGTCGAACTCAAGCCCGGCAAGACCTACGCGACCTGGCTCAACAGCGGCCGATTCCGCAACTTCAAGGACACCGAGGGCAAGCCGTCCGTCCCGTACCTGCTCGTCTTCGAGACCGCGGCCGAGTAACACCCGCCCGCCATCCGCTGGCCGCCAACTGACGAACGCCCCGTTGTGAGTCTGATAATGCCTGTTATGTATAACAGCAGTCTGGGCGAACCTCTCGTCTCGGCCACATAGCTTTCGCATGGACTATTACCCGTACCGATTTGAAGCATCTATCGATCGCTTTGGCGTGGTTAAGACACGCGTGATCTGGTATTCGGTCGTGTTTCTGACTCGAGAACTCCAAGCCGCCCTGCCTTTCGGCCAGTACCCCCGGCTAAGAGTCGAAGGTGAGATCAATGAGGTCCCCATCGAGAATGCGTTCTTGCCCACCGGCGACGGACGGCACTATCTCATTGTGTCGCCAAGGGTCATGAAAGAAGCCGCGGTCGAAGCCGGAGACAAGGTGCGAATCCTGTTTCGCATTGCGGATCAAAACCGCGTCGAAGTTCCGCAGGCCCTGCAATCAGCCATCGACAAAGACACACAAGCCTCGGAAGCGTGGACAGCCTTGACTCCGGGCAAGAAGCGGATGCTCGCTCAGCACGTGCTCTCGGCCAAGACACCCAAGACTCGGGCAAAAAGAGTGGTCGAGTCCTTAGACGCCTTGATCCATTTTCGGGCCGATCTTCGAGCGTGGCGAAAGGCTCGCAGCAGATAGGCGATACACGCAGCTCGCGAATACAAAAAACTGTCAGCCATGCACACGATGGCGGAACATCACAGACCTCGCCGAGCTGACAGTCGTTGTATCCACCGAGTGCAACGGTGTTCGTTTACGAGCTTTGCTAGCCGTAACGCCCGTTGAAAGGCGTTCTCCGCACGCGACCTTGACACACCCGCCCGCAGGCCCGATATTCGTTCCAACACAGCCCACCGGGAGTTCAAGGATGACCCACGAAGCCGAAGGACCGGCTCCGCAAGACCCGCCGTCGCTCACATCACCGCCCACTCAGCGGCTCCCTCTGGACCGCGTGCCGATGGGCTCCGATCTCGAACCACCCCGCCGCCGGCCTTCGCTCGACCGCGATCGCGTGCTCGATGCCACGCTCGTCTGCCTGCAAGAGTTCGGCTACGACGGCACCACGATCCGCCGCATCGCCCGCGAGCTCGGCTGCGCCGTCGGCTCCATCTACCGCTACTTCCGCGACAAGCGCGAGCTGCTTGTCGCCCTGGCCGAGCGCGAGTTTGCCGGCGTCGAAGCAGCCGTCTCCCGCCACGAACCGCTCGACGCCACGATCGCGCTCTACCGCCGCACCGCCGACGACTGCGGATCGCTCTACCGACTCATGTTCTGGCTCGCCGGCAGCGAAGACAGCGGCCCCACGCTGCCCCGCCCGGTCATCCGCGTCCTCGACGGCTGGACCCTCGCCCTGGGCGATCGCGACAAAGCAGAGCGCGTCTGGGCTCAGCTCCACGGCTCCATCATGCTCAACAAGCCCCTGCCCGGCCAGCAACAGCCCGCGCCCAGCAAACGCCTGCCCGCGATCAGCGTGCCCTCCGCGGAAGCACCCGCCGAGCCTGCGGAAGAAACGCCCGTCGCCGCGCCCCTCGAACACCGTGCCTCCGCTTGACCTAGGACTCAAGCACCCCATCAAGCCCGCCCCCACATGACCGAGCGGCCCCCCACCTCGCCCCGCCCGATCACGCTGCTCGCGCCCGCCAAGGTCAACCTCGCGCTCTCCGTCGGCGCTCCCGACGCCTCCGGCATGCACGCCATCGCTTCGTGGATGGTCGCGATCGATTTCGGCGACACCCTCGTCGCCGAGCCCGACGACAGCGCGACCGACCTCACCCTCCGCTACGCCGACGACGCCCCCCGCCCCGAACCCATCGACTGGCCGCTCGACAGAGACCTCGCCTTCCACGCGTGGCGCGCCCTCGAGCAAGCCGTCGGCCGATCGCTCCCCGCAAGAATCACCCTCGACAAACGCATCCCCACCGGCGCGGGCCTCGGCGGAGGCTCCTCCGACGCAGCCGCCACCCTCGTCGCCCTCGACGCCCTCCACCGCCTCAACCAACCCACCCAGGCCCTCGCCGACATCGCCGCCACGCTCGGCTCCGACATCCCCTTCCTCGTCCACGCCCTCCGCGGCACCCCCGCCATGCTCGCCACCGGGCTCGGCCACACGCTCACCCCCGCGCCCCTCGCCCAGCCCGTCCACCTCGTCCTCGTCCTCCCCGACTGCAAGTGCCCGACCGGCCCCGTCTACGCAGCCTTCGACCAAGCCCTCGCCAACACCAATGTCGCCCCGCCCGCCGACGAGCCGCGCGTCCGCAACCTCATCGACAACCAGCCGCTCACCACCGGCCACGCACTCTTCAACGACCTCGCCGCCCCCGCCGCCGAAGTCACGCCCGCCCTACGCGACGCCATCGCCCAGACTCAGCAAGCCGCCCCCGACACCCCCGTCCAGGTCAGCGGCTCCGGCTCCACGCTCTACCTCGTCGCTCCCTCAAAAACCCACGCCGCCGACCTCGCCGCCGCCCTCCGCGACGCCGGCCTCACCGCCGTGCCCGCCGCAAGTCTCACCGGCTAAGCACCCGCACCCGCTCCTCAATCTCCGCACGCCGCGCATCGTCGAGCTGCCGCGCCGGGTCGAGATAAAGCATCTCGTCGATCGCCAAACCCTTGGCATAAGCGGCCAACGCCTCATCACGCCGCCCCGCGCGCTCGAGCGCCGCGCCAAGCTCAAGCCACGAGTTCACCTGCCAAGGCCCCGCCAAAAGCGCCGAACGCCACGCCGCGATCTCCGCTTCCACATCACCCCGCAACCGCGCCGCACCGGCCTCCGCCCGCGCCACCACCGTCCCCCGATGCAGCGCCCGCCCCTCATCGAGCAACCGCTCAATCCGCCCCGCATCACCGTCCGCCACCGCCAACCGCATCGACCACGTCCACGCCCGGCCCGACACCGGCGCTCGCGTCGCCGCCTGCTCAAGCATCGCCACCACCCGGCCGTCGCCCGCCCCGCCTCGCTGCCACAGCGCCGCCGCGTCCGTCAACAACCCCTGCGTCCCCGCCACAGGCACCGCCATCCGAACCACCAACACCCCCGCCAACGCCAAACCCACCGCCCCGACCACCGCACCCCGCACCACCCGCGACTGAACACCCCCCGCCCTCGCCTCAACCTCGCGCTCACCCCCCCACCCCTCACCCCAGCCCACCGCCGAAGCCACACCCAGCACCACCCATCCCACCGCCACCCCCGCCGGCTGAAACAGCGTCATCTCGATCTGCGCATGAGCCAGCACCAACGCCCCCGCCGCAAGCCAAGCCCACGCCCCCCCCCCCCGCGCCCGCGCCTCGCTCATCACCGTCGCCGCCACCACAAACCCAATCAGCAAACCCATCCCCACCAGCACATCAAGCTGCGACATCACCGGGTGCTGATACACCCACCGCGCGCCGTACCAAAGCACCGCAACCCCCACCGCCACCAACACCCACACCCGCCAAGGAATCGCCCACCCCTCAGCGTCGCCCGCCTCAACCGCGCACACCGTCAAACC
>JBCCQE010000010.1:0-77202 GCA_039024495.1 Planctomycetota bacterium
CGAAGCGGGTGCCTTGCTCGGCCATCGCGTCGATCCGCGGCGTGCGGACGGTGGGGTGGCCGTAGCAGCCGACCTCGAAGGCCCGCAGCTCGTCGCACATTACGATGATCAGATGAGGGGGAGGCGAGGGCATGGGGGGAGGCGACTTTCTGGGTTTAAGGCGTATGGATGGTGTGCGAGATTGCTGCGACGGCACAGGTTAGTTTGAGAGTGAAATCGTTACACGGTCGGCGAGTTCGTGGGCTTTCATCACCCGGTCGCTCTGCTCGTTGGTCTGCGACATGTAGCGGACGGGAATGTTCTTCGTGCGGGCTTGGTCTTCACCCTATTTCCTGATCTACTTCGAGTGCGACTTTTTGGATGATGTTTGGATCACCCTTGAAGGAGCATGTTGATGAAGAAGCGTTACACGGAACAGCAGATCGCGTTCGCGTTGCGGCAGGCCGAGTCGGGCACCTCGGTGGCCGAGATCGTTCGGAAGATGCAGATTTCTGAGGCGACGTTCTACCGCTGGAAGCAGAAGTTCGACGGTCTGGGTGTGGGTGAGGTGCGTCGCTTGAAGCAGTTGGAGGATGAGAACCGCAAACTCAAGCAGTTGGTCGCCGACCTGAGCCTGGACAAGTCGATGCTGCAGGACGCGTTGAAGTCAAAGCCCTGACGCCCGTCGCTCGGCGTGACCTGGTGGCCCGGACGCAAGTGGCTTACCGGGTCAGCGAGCCCCCGGAAGACGAGCGTGTGAGGTATCGACGACGGGCCGCTTCCGGGGGCGACGGTTCGCTACGTGTCGGTGAAGCCACCTCGGGATGCGTTGCGTCGCAGGCTGCGTGAGCTTGCCGAGGCGCGGCCGAGCTACGACGACTGGCGTCTACATGTGCTGCTTGGGCGTGAAGGCTGGTCGGTGAATCACAAGTGTGTCTACCGGTTGTACCGGGAGGAAGGATTGACGATGCGCAAGAAGTTCCCGAGAAGGCGTGTGGCGTGCGTGAAGCGTGAGGTGTTGCCGACGGCCGAGCAGAAGAACGATCGGTGGTCCATGGACTTCATGTCAGACCAGCTGTTCGACGGTCGTCGGTTCCGGGTGTTGACGTTGGTCGACAACTGCACGCGCGAGGCGTTGGCGTTGCACGCGGCCCCACGGATCAAGGGCATCGATGTGGTTGAGGTACTAGAACGGGTTGTCGCCAAGCACGGCCTTCCGGGGGCGATCCAAGTGGACAACGGGCCGGAGTTCGTGAGCAAGGACGTCGACCGCTGGGCGTACTGGAACCATGTGACGTTGGCGTTTAGCCGGCCGGGCACGCCAACGGACAACGCAACGATCGAGTCGTTCAACGCGCGGTGTCGGCAAGAATGCCTGAACGCGCACTGGTTCTTGAGCTTGGACGATGCCCGCAAAAAGATCGAAGCTTGGCGGTCGGACTACAACGCGGTGCGTCCGCACAGCAGCCTGCAGAACCTAACCCCCGAGGAGTTCGCCGCTTGGGTTGGGCCTCCGGTTCCGGCTGCGCCTCCACCTCCGGCCCAACCCAAGCTAATCTGTTCAAGACCCCTGTCTGGTTGCACTTGATCTGGACCAGAGACGGGGTGAAGATCAGACCCAGCCGAAGCCGTTGTAGTGAGCAGAGGCGGAGTCGATCCCGTGGCCGGAGGGAATCGCGTCCTCCGCCTGGGCGGCGTACCCGAAGACGCCGATGCCGACCTGCCTGTGATTCGACGCGCACGCCACGGCTTGCGCGGACTCCCTCGCAGAGCGCAGGGTTGGGAGAAGGATTGAGATCAGCAGGGCGATGATCGAGACGACCACAAGCAGCTCGATGAGCGTGAAGCCGAGGCGGGGCACGGGGCGTTGGTGTGAAAGAGACATGGTTGGACGAGCCTTGAGTAAGAGGAGATGTGGCTTGAGCTAACTAGAAGCTACTTCCCCGCGGGCTTTTTGGCAATATTTTATATCCAAAATTTTGGTGTATTTAACTTGACCATATAGCCCAGTTTGGTGGATCATCAAGGGATGTCCGTGACCTCTGTCGCCAACTTGCTTGATCTCGCAGAGACCGCGACGCAGCGTCGGCTGATCCGTGATCTGGTGGCTCTGCCCCGTGATGCGGGATTCGCGCCGGGCCGAGCCCTTCCGTCGGAGCGAAAATTGTCCGAGCGGCTGGGCGTGTCGCGTCCGACGCTGCGTGCGGCGTTGCAGAGCCTGGAGTCGGCGGGGGTGGTTCAGCCTCTCGGGGCTCGCCGACGCACGTTTGCCGTGCTGCCCGATGCTTGCGAAATCGACGAGCAGATGCCCGGTGAGGCGGCTCGGCTTTCGCTGCTCAGCGACACGATCGCCATCATCGCCAGCGACACGGCGGACCCCGAATCGAGCAGCTCGGAAGGAGCCGTGTCGAGCGCCGCCGCGGCGGAGGTCCGCCTCGCGAACCTGCACACGCTCACGCTGTCGCCCGAGCTTCTCGGCCATGGCAAGGAGCGGACGCTGATCGCGCAGCCGCCGCGTGGGTTGATCGCCTTTCGCGACGGGATTAACGAGCGGATCGATCGCACGCTGGTCCTTCGTTTGGTCAAGGCTGGCATACCGGTCGTGCTCTACGGCCAGGCGTCTGACAGCCCGGACACGCACACCGTGAGTTCGGACCATCGTGACGGTGCCGCAAAGCTGGTGCACGCATTGGCCGATGCCGGGCGGCGGCGGATTCTTCCCGTGTGGGCGTTCGAGCATCGATCCGATGCGGACCGCCCCTGGCTGGTCGAGCGAGAGGCCGGTTATCACGCTGCGTGCGCCGAACGCGGCCTGGATGCGATGTCGCCGGTTCGGTTTGAGGTGGGTGTTCTGGGCGGCTGCACGAAAGCGGAGATCGACGCGTGCGTCCGGATCGCGGCGGGCTTTCTCTTCGAGTGGGTCAAGGGCGACCGAGCCATCGATGCGATCATGACGACTTCCGATGCGCAGGCGTACGTCGTTGCCGCGGCGTGCCGATTGCTCGGGGTCGATCCGGCCGGCGACGTCTTGATCGTGGGATACGACAACAAATCGCCGCGCAACCCCGTCGCCTCGATGACCGCCGACACCATCGGGGGCTATCAGCCGTATGCCACGATCGACAAGGACAACCCGGCGATCGGTCGCTCGCTTGCCCGGCTCGTCATGAGTGTCAGTGATCACAACGGCGAAGCTCCTGCGCAGCCCCGCCATCAGTTCATCCAACCCCGCCTGGTTATTCCGGGCAAAAACGTGTCTTGATTTCTCAGTCTGTTAAGGAGGCCTGTCCCATGAAGATGTCCCAGCGTTCCGTGTCGAGTCGTTGCCTGCTGGGTTCGCTTGCCATTGCGTGCTTGGCGACCGTGGCGGGAGCCGCGAGCGCGGCGCCGATCGACGCAACCTTCAACTTCAACCTTGCGCCGGCCGACCCCAACGTCGACACGCTGGTTCAGCAGACCGGCGCGGCCTATGGCTCGATTACCGATTCGGTGTCGGGCGAGACGATTAACGTCCGCGCCGGCTATTGGACGGGCGAAGACCTCGCCGGCAGCGAAGACTTCGGCGACGTCAACGGCCAGGCCACCCAGATCGTGCTCGCCGGCACCCCCGCCAACGGTTCGGGTGTGGACGTGGGCAGCAACGGTGGAACGCAGCCCAACGAGATCCAGTCGCGCCAGGGTGCGGGCATCTTTAACGAGTTCATCGACTTCGAGTTCACAACGGCAACGACGCTTGTCTCGGTCGCGGTCCGGGGTTTGGGCACGGTGAGCGGGAACGCCGAACGGGTGCAGCTCGATTTTGGTGCCAGCTCGGTGATCATCACATCGGCCGATCTGTCCGGCGAAACCTACGAGTTTGCGCCCGGCACGACGCTCAACGCCGGGGAGACGCTGCGGCTGACCGCCTTGGATGCCGGTGATACCTCGCGCACCTCGGTTCGCCTCATCGCGCTGGACACGCAGATCGTCCCCGAACCGGGGTCGCTGGCCCTTGGCGTTGCCGGCCTTGCCCTGCTCGGTCTTCGCCGTCGCGGCTGATCTGCTCTACGCAGTCGGCCGAGATGTACCGATCCTTCAGCGCCACGGCCCACCGCCGTGGCGTTGTTTCTCTATCACTTATCCCTCTTCGCGCGAGAGACTCCATGCGACAGAACCCGACTTGGTCAAGCCTGGCGGTGGCGATCTGTTTTTCGCTGGCTGCCTTAGCCCCTGCGGTCCATGCCGCGGAGCTCACGCCGCAGCCGGCATCGGTCGTCGATGTCGATTCTGCGGAGGCACCCGACCGGGCCATGCTGCTGCTCGGGACGCTCGACCCCGCGCGGGTCCAGAAAGTGGAGGACCGTCGAGCGTTGGTGGCTTTCGACGTGCCCGGCGATGGTCTTGCCGAGGGTGAGTACGCCCTGACCTTCCGGGTCTTGAGCAAGAACGAGCTCCAACTCGTCGACCTCAACCTGCGTGGCAAGCAGGCACGCGGCAGCAGCGAGTCGTGGCATCACGAGTTCGACCTTGCGGCGGGTGCCTGGCGGGACGTCACGATCCCGCTGCGTGTCACCGCGGATGATGCGGGCGATCGATGGCATGGGGCCATGCTGCTGCGATTCCAGTTTCGCAAGTCGGCCGCTGCGGTGCCGATCGAGCTGGTGATTGCCGACCTTCGGATTCGCCCGGTCGGCGGTGACCTGCTTTGCTGGATCTCGACCTGAGTTCAGGCGAGGACGATGACGGCGATCGGCTGCGCATCCGTGCCGGGTCGGCGATCCGCGAGATGACCGCCGAGGTAAGCCCGCTCGACCCGCAAGCCCGAGCGGCGGCGGCGCTGCGTGTCGCTCTCGATACGGGCCGAGTGGGCAATCTCTGGTTCCCCACCGACGCCACCCCGCCGACGCTGGTGATTGCGAATAGCGGTCCGGCTGTGATTGACGGCGCTCTGTCATTCACGGTCGAGTCGTTCGATGGCAAGCGGCCCGCGCGTAAGCTGGAGGTTCGACTTTCGGGCGGCGCTGAGCGGCGTATCCCGCTGCCGCGGCCGGCCAAGCTCGGCGTGGATTGGCTGGAGATCGCGTTCTCTACCGATGGTGGCGAGCCCTTGCGTGTGTGGGAGCAGTCCTATGCGGCGATCGAACCCTCCGGGCCGACCGCTGGGATCACCTCCGGCGATGACTTTCTGCTCGGGCTGGCCAACGGGGCGCGGGTGGGCAACACGGACGACGAGACCCGGGCCTATCTCGACCTGGCCGGCACGCTGGGCGCGAAGTTCGTCCGCATGACCCGTCACTGGCCACAGATAGAGCCGCGCGAAGGCCAGTTCAACTGGGAGAAGATGGACCTGATCTTCGACGAGGCGACGAAGCGGCAGATCGAGGTGCAGACCGTTATCGGCACGGCCCCGAAGTGGGCGCTTCGGCCGCACTACGAGCGTTCGAACACGCCCGGCCGCGTCGAGCCGTTTCATCGGTATGTCAAGACGTTTGCCGAGCGGTACGACGGGCGGATTCGGTTGTGGGAGGTATTCAACGAGCCGGACATCGGGTTCTACGCCGGTACGCTCGAGGAGTACGTCGAGATCCTCGCGGCGGCGCGGGATGCGCTGAAGTCCGTCGATCCCGACATGGTGGTCATGACCGGCGGGTTCACGGGGTTCGTCCATGGAGGACGCAAGCCGGGCTTTCAAGAAGCGATCCTCCGCGACCATCAAGACCTCTTCGATATCCACACGCTGCACATGCACGGCGTGTTTGATCGTTTCTGGGGTGGGCTGGAGCAGTTCGTCGTGCCGATCCGCGAGGGGTATGGCGTGGAAGAGCCACTGATCTTTAATGAGACCGGTATGGACGGGCGTCACGGCATGGCGTATCAGGCCGAGATGGTCCCGAAGAAAATCGCGGTCGCTCGATCGATCGGCGCACAAGGCTACGCGTGGTACGCCATCCACGATCACCCGCTGGCGGCCAACGATCGGGCGATGATGGGGCGCACCTACGGCCTTTTGACTTATCAGTGGCAGCCGAAGCCCGCGCTGGCTGCTTACAACACCGTGGCCGAGATGATCGGCCGCCCGAGTTCGGAGTTCGTTGAGCAGTGGGAGCTGGGCGATCATCGGTTTGCGTTTGTGTTTCGCGATGAAGACGGCGGCTACACCACAGTGCTCTGGACCGAGCGGGGCCTGACGTCGGAAGTTCTGGCATCGATCCGCGTGAGTTCTGATGCGTCGCAGGTCGATCACATCGACATGTTTGGCAATCGCCGATCGATCGCCGTTCGAGCCGGCCAAACGCTCGTGCCGATGGCGTGGCGGCCGAGCTATCTGCGGACCGCAACGAGACCGACGTTCGAGGGCATCGTGTTGGCCCCGCGGGTAATCGAAGGCTGGGAACCCGGGAGTTCTGCGAGCGTCGCGATCGACGTGGCGACAAGCGATGCGTCGATGAGTTGGTCGCTGAGCCCGGCGGGTCGTGATGCTGCGGTCAAGGGCCGTGGGCCAAGCAGCGAGTCCATCGACGTTGAGATCGTGTCGGTCAGCGCGAGATTTGGCGATCACCTGACGCCGCCGCAGCGGGGTGTGGTGGCGTATTCGTTGGACGATGAAATGTGGTCGGGCGAACTCAAGGTGCCGGTTCGTGAGGCGATCGTGCTGTCGGGTGCGCCCGCCGAGGGGCGCCGCGCGGACTTCGTGTTCGAGCGGCGCCAGCAGGTCTACAACCGGTTTGAGCACGACCCCAACACGATCGACCTGCTCTGGTCCGGCAAGGCCGATCTCAGCGGTCGTGTCTGGCTGACGCGACACGATGAAGGGCTCACCATCACGGCCAGCGTGATCGACGATCTGATTCAGGCTCCGTTTTCGGGGCTGCAGGCCGAGCGCGGCGATGGCATTGAGTTTCACGTGGGCTCGGCAGGTGATTCAGCTCAACCGGCGTTCCTCGTGGCGGTCGAACCATCGGGGAACCCGGTGGTGCTTGCTCGGACAGAAGCGGGCGTCTGGGTTGAGGCAAGCGACGTCGTGCGATGTCACGTGCGGGACGACGCGGGTGTGAGGCACTATGTGCTGGAGCTGCCGTGGTCGGCCTTGTCAGAGGGCGGGCGTGTCTTGGATCGGGTCGATTTCGACGCGCGGCTCAATGATCTCGACGACCGAACGGATCGCTGGGAGAGTCGGTTGACACTCCGCAAGTTCGACGGCGACCTTCCGGTGGGCAGCAACACGCAGCGCGTCCGGTTTGAGTAGCGGAGTCAGATGCTTGTTTGCGTGACCCTGCGATCGAAATGCTGGTTGGGGCAATATTTCCGGCCGCGTACTCATTTAAGGATCAAGGCTATTCTGGCATGTTACGAGTAGGTATGGCACTTGGTGTCGATCAGGACGTGGCTTGGTAGCCGAGGCGGCAGGTTGTCGGACTCATGCCCTCGTGTTGATGGAAGGTGGCGGCGAATTGCGAAGGCGATGCAAATCCGCATCGCGCGGCGACGTCGGCGACTGGAAGATCGGTCTCGATGAGAAGCTCCCGGGCGCGGTGGTGACGGATACGGGCGATCTCGGTCTGAATCGTGTGCCCCGTGGCTGCGCGGAATCGCATCTCCAGGGTTCTTCGTGCGAGCGGGCTGTGGTGATGCACCCCTGCAGGGGTGAGGCCGTCGGTGGCGAGATCGCGGATCAGGCGTAAGGCGCGAGCGACTTCCAAGTCTTCGACGACAAGCGCGTCGGAGCTTTGGCGTGGGACGACGGCGCGGGGTGGCGTGAGCGTGGGTCTTGAAGTTGGCGGTCGTCCTTTGAACAGGCGCTGGAGTTTTCGGATAGCCAGCCGGCCCGCGGTTTCACCGGGCAGGGCGACGCTGCTGAGCGGCGGTGAGGTGAGCTCGCAGAAGTCTTCGTCGTTTCCGGCGCCAACCACGGCGAGATCGGCGGGCACACGTCGGCCGGCGGCCTCGGCGAGGCGGAGCGTGTCGTAGCCGAGTTGATCGGAGGCGCAGAAGAGGGCGGTTGGTGCGGAGGGTTTGCGCAGGAGGCGTAAGAGCTCGGCGCGGCCCGTCTGATGCGTGTCGACGATGGTGCAGTTGAGCTTCGCGATTCGCGCGGCGTGGGCAAAGCCTTGCGCACGCTCGCACTGGTAGGGCTGGCTGGCGGTGTGCCAGGCACTTAGGTTGCGATGGCCTAGCTGGGCGAGGTGTTTGCAGGCGAGCTCTCCGATGGCGTCGTTGTCCCAGCCCACGTCGACCCGCCCGGTGGCACGAGCTGCGTCGCCCACGGTCACCACGGGCACCGAGCCACGTCGCGGGGGAGGCGGTCCGCTGCTGACACCGCTGCTGTAGATCACGCCGTCGAGGTTGAGCGATGTCGGTGTGGGCCATCGCTCGATGCCGGGCCAAGGGGCGATCAACTCCCAGTCGAGCTTCTGGCCTTCGGCGCTCGCTCCGCGTAAGACTGCTCGGCTGTAGCTGTGCCAGGCGTGGATGAACAGGCCCACTCGGCGGGAATGGCTCATTGCCTCAGTATCGCCGGTTTGCGCTTTACCACAAGTAAGTTGCGCAAAAAAGATAAATCAATGGATCGTTTGTGTTTAACATCAGCCCCAAATCACTTCCATCGTCGTGCTGCGACGTCGCCGCTGGATCCAGGAACGCATCATGGGCCTCACCGTTGAACCATCAGCTATTTCAAGGTCGCTTCGGCAAGAGATGCTGGGGGCAGACCTCACGGTGGTGGGCGGCGGTCTAGCGGGGACCTGCTGCGCGATTACCGCAGCGCGGCAGGGGCTTCGGGTGACGCTGATCCAAGATCGGCCGGTGCTTGGCGGCAACGCTTCGAGCGAGGTTCGGCTGTGGGTGCTCGGGGCGACGAGCCACGGCAACAACAACAATCGCTGGGCGCGTGAGGGTGGCGTCGTCGACGAGTTTCTTTGCGAAAACTACTGGCGGAACCCCGAGGGCAACCCGCTGATTGTGGACACCATCCTGCTGGAGATGGTGCGCAACGAACCGAACGTCACGCTGTTGCTGAACACGGCGGTCTTCGAAGCGTGCAAAGCGGTAGATGACCAAGATCGGATTGCGTCGGTTCGTGCGTTTTGCAGTCAGAACAGCACGATCTACGAGGCGAAATCGCCTCTTTTCGTGGATGCCAGCGGCGACGGAGTGCTGGGGTTCATGGCCGGCGCGGCGTTCCGCATGGGTGCCGAGCCGCCGGATGAGTTCGGTGAGTCGCTTGCGCCGGATGAGGGCTATGGCGCGTTGCTGGGGCACTCGATTTACTTCTATTCAAAGGACGTCGGCCGGCCTGTGCGGTACACGCCGCCGAGCTATGCGCTGGATGACATCACGAAGGTGCCTCGGTTTCGGCGGTTCGACGCGAAGACTCACGGCTGCCGGCTGTGGTGGATCGAGTATGGCGGGCGGCTGGACACGGTCCACGAGACCGAGGCGATTAAGTGGGAGCTTTGGAAGGTGGTCTATGGGGTGTGGGATCACATCAAGAACTCCGGCGAGTTCCCCGAGGCAGAGACGATGACGCTGGAGTGGGTCGGGACCGTCCCGGGCAAGCGTGAGAGTCGGCGTTTTGAGGGGGACTACATGCTGAGCCAGACGGACCTTGCCGAGCAGCGGCGGTTCGATGACGCGGTGGCGTTCGGCGGTTGGGCGGTCGACCTGCACCCGGCCGATGGGGTTTACAGCGACAAGCCGGGCTGCTCGCAGTTTCACGTGCGCGGGCCTTTCCAGATTCCGTATCGCTGCCTTTACAGCCGGAACGTGCCGAACCTGTTCTTGGCGGGCCGACTGATTAGCGCGTCGCATGTGGCATTCGGGGCCACGCGGGTGATGGCGACGTGTGCGCACGCGGCGCAGGCGGTTGCGGTGGCGGCGCGGGTCTGCCGGGATCGGGCGATCGATCCGCGTGAGGCGGGTTCGGGTGCGGCGTTGCGTGAGGTGCGGGCGAGGCTGCTGCGATCGGCTCAGCACGTGCCGCACGTGCCGTTGGATGCCGAGTTGGATGAGGTGGACCTCGCGCGTTCGGCTTCGATTGAAGTGTCGAGCGAATTTGTGCTCGACACGCTGCCGCCAAGCGAGCGTGAGGATGCATGGGCGACGCTGGATCGGCCTCGGGCGTTGCTTATGCAGTTGCCCGCGGGGCCGGTGCCGCGCGTTGCGTTTGAGCTTCAAGCTGAGGGCGAGCGGGGTGATACCGAGGTGACCGTTGAGCTGCAGACGTCGTCGCGCGATGATGGTTTCTCTCCCGATCGGTTGCTGGCTCGGCGGACCGTGGCGGTGGGTACTGCGATGGCGATCGACTTTGGTGTGCTGCTGAATCGTTCGCGTGCGGTATTTGTCTGTTTGGCTGAGACGCCGGACGTGCGGGTTCGGCTGAGTGACCGGTGGGTCACGGGCGTGATGGCTGTGAGTCGGTGGACGTGTCCGAGCGACGACGCGGCCGAGCGGCATCCCGGCCTGCACGACATGGAACTCTGGCCGCCAACGCGACGGCCAGAGGGCAAGAGTCTTGCGTGCCATTTCGATCCACCGGTGCGAGGTTACGCGGTGGAGCAACTTCAGACAGGGTGTTTTCGTCCGGGTTGGCAGAGCCACGCGTGGGTCGCTGATCTTGCGGACGCCGAGCCGTCGGTCACACTGACCTGGCCGGAGCCGCGGCGTGTGGGGCGGATCGACCTGCATTTCGACACCGATCTTGACCACCCGATGGAGAGCGTGCTGATGGGGCATGGCGAGCGGGTTGCGCCGCATTGCGTTCGGACGTTCAAGGTGTTCACCGAGGCGGTCGATGGCGATTGGCGGCTGGCGGGAGGGTCGTCGGACAACCGCCACAGCCATCGGGTGTTGGTGTTCGACGAGCCGGTTGAGTTGACGGCCGTGCGTGTCGAGCTAGAACACCCCTCGGCCGAGGTGCCGGCGGCGATGCTTGGCCTGCGCTGTTACGCGGATGCGAACTGCGGTCCGGTCCCTCCAAAGGGTTCGCCGTCACGCGTGTGACCGCGTTGGCGATTTTGGTTTGATTTCTCAAATTCTTCGACACGTGTCTTATGCCTTCGAACCGACCCTTCCTGCTTCGTGATCCATCCTGGCAAGCGTTTCGAGATCGTGTCATGGGGTGTGCGGTGGGCCAGCGTCTCGCCGAGTGGACGATGGAGAGGGCTCATGCGGCTATCGATCTGCCGGTGGTCCGGCGCGAGCTGTCGGGCAGGCGCTTGCTGCTCGTATCGCGTGAGGCGCAGCGGCGGCTTTGGCTGTGGTCGTTGGCGTTTCGGTTGAGTGGCGATGAGCGTTTTGTGGCTCGGTGCGCTTGCGAGATCGAGGCGATCGTCGAGTTCGAAGACTTCCATCCCGCTCATTACCTCGATGTGGCGGAGATGGGCGCAGGGCTTGCGATGGCTTATCACTGGCTTGGAGATCGTCTAGGCAATGAGCTTCGGGTGCGGGTTTGCCAGGCGCTGGGTCGGCACGTGCTTGAGCCGGCTGACGAATCGTATTTCTGGTGGCGAGCCGAGACGAACTGGAATTCGGTTTGCCTTGCAGGGCTTGCGATTTCGGCCTCGGTGGTGCGAGAGTCCGATCCCGAATCCGCCGCGGCGATGATGGAGCGTGTGCGGTCGCACATGCATCACGGGTTTGCAGCGTATGAGGAGGGCGGTGTGTATCCCGAAGGGCCGACATATTGGACGTACGGGACGACGTTTGCGGTTCTGCTTCTCGAATGCC
This sequence comes from Planctomycetota bacterium, assembly GCA_039024495.1. Classification (GTDB taxonomy): domain Bacteria; phylum Planctomycetota; class Phycisphaerae; order Phycisphaerales; family Phycisphaeraceae; genus JBCBUE01. The sequence goes on from JBCCQE010000010.1 coordinate 11,683, forward strand.
TTGACTGGATGGATGGCGCGGGCGATCGGTCGCCGCTGCCGCCGCCGTTTGCAAAGACCGCCGAGTTTCGGGGATGGTGCGATGGAACGAGCGATCGGGTGTTTAACTACGGGGACGCTCATGTCGAGCGGTGCTGGTTCGAGCCGGCGCTGCTGTGGTTTGTGGATCGGCTCGGTGCTGAGGCGGTCGGAGTTAATCTCAAGGTTGCGCTCCGCCGTCTGCTCACGGGCGAGGAGATGTCGCAGACGACGATCGATCGGCTTTACCCGCTCGCTTTGCTCTGGTGTTCTTCGACTGAGGCGGCTAGCTCCAAGGCCGAGCCGTCGTGGCTGGGTGGTCGCAAGTGTCCGTTGTGGTTTTATCGCGATGCTGATAGCGGATTTTACGTGGCGGCGAAGGGTGGGTCGGGGGCGACGAACCATGCGCACCTGGATGTGGGCTCGTTTGTCATGGACCTGCGGGGCACGCGGTTTGCAAGCGATCTCGGGGCTGAAAACTATGTGAGGATTGAGCGGAAGGTTCGCACGCTGTTTGAGCACGACGCGGCGTCTGATCGCTGGACGCTGTTGCGTCATCGCAACGAGTTTCACAACACGCTCACGATCGGCAGCCGCTTACACAAGCCCGAGGGGTACGCGGCGATCGAGCGGATCGATGCAGGGGATCACTCGGGTATCGAGATCGACCTCACCGATGCTTTGTCGTCTGGCTGCAGCCGAGCGGTTCGGCGGATCGTGGTGGTTGGGCCGAACGAGTTGGTGATCGAAGACGATGTGGATTTGCCTGTCGATGAAACGGTCTTCACGCTCGTGACCACAGCGGACGTGCGCGAGATGAAGCGGGGTTGCGATCTGAGTATCGATGGCGTTGAAGCCGAGCTGCGGATCGAGGGCGACACGCCGAGTCGGATCGAGATCGATGAGATTGATGCTCATCGATGCGATCACGAGGCGACAAATCCGGGGATGCGGCGCGTCCGGGTGGTCTACGGCCAGACGGAGCGCGTACGCTCTCGGGTCCGATTTGCGACGCGCGAGGGCGGGCTATTGCCTGCTTAACAGGTGAGGCCGTCAGCGGAGTTTGACCTAGGATCGGATCCTCAAGCCTTGAGACTTTGTAGGTCGATTTCCCCTCCAAGCTCCAATGATGTCGAGGTGGGTATAGCCGAGTCACGATTTCGAGTATTGATGTCGAATTTTTCATTCCAGTGCCAGGACACTCGTGGTGGACACGCATGACGGCGGCTTGGGTATTCTGGGTGCCTAAGTTGTGGTAGGAAAACGTGGCGAAGCGATGGGGCTTCGCGGGCAAAGCGCATCGCGCGGCGTATTCGACGTTGTGCGACTAGACCACATCAAGGCGTTCGGTGCGATGCACGGGTTGGAGGAGGTAGAGATCGGATGAGCGTAATCACCATTCAAACAGTAGACGCCATCGTGACTCGGCCGGCCACGGAGAACCTTGTGGTGGTGCGTGTTCGGACGAGCGAGCCCGGCCTTGAGGGCTTGGGGTGCGCGACGTTCACGCAGCGCGCTGCGGCCGTGGTCGAGGTGGTGCACACCTATCTGAGGCCGCTTCTGGTGGGGCGTGATGTCTCGCGGGTCGGAGAGCTGTGGCGGCTGATGCACGTCAATGGGTATTGGCGGGGTGGCCCCGTGTTGATGAACGCGATCTCTGGGGTCGATCAGGCGTTGTGGGACATCAAGGGCAAGCGGGCGGGGATGCCCGTGTACGACCTGCTGGGCGGCAAGGTGCGTGAAGCCGCGGCGGTGTATCAGCACGTGGCGGGGCCGGATGGGCAGGCTCTGGTGGATCGTGCGATGCCTTTGATCGAACGGGGCGTGACGTGTCTTCGTGTTCAGGTCGCCGCGGCGTCTCAAGGACCGGATACGTTGGCGGCGGGCGCTGCCGGCTATGGCGGCGTTGGTGGTGGATCGCGCGTGGCGCGCGGCGGGTTGCCCGGTCGGTACTTCGACCCTGCGGCCTATCGGCGGTCGGTGGTGCGGGCGTTTGCGGTGCTGCGCGATCGGTTGCCGGCCGAGGTCGAACTGATCCACGACGTGCACAGTCGGCTCAGCGCTCGCGAGGCCTTGGCGTTTGCGAAGCGGCTTGAGCCGTTCGATCTCTTCTTCCTTGAAGACCCGTTGCCGCCCGAGCACATCGACGCGCTGGTTCGGCTGCGTGATGAGACGTCCACGCCGCTTGCGATGGGCGAGTTGTTCACGAGCCGGGCGCAATGGCTGCCTTTGGTGCGGGATGGGTTGATCGACTTCCTGCGGCTGCACGTATCTGCGGTTGGCGGGCTGACCCCGGCGTGGGAGGCGGCGCAGGTCTGCGAGGCCTTCGGCGTGAAGACGGCTTGGCACGGGCCGAGAGATACCTCGCCGGTGGGCCACGCCGCGCAGCTCCACCTCGACCTTGCAAGCCACGCCTTTGGTGTGCAGGAATTTGCTGGCTTCACCGACGCCGAGCGCGAGGTCTTCGCGGGGCTTCCTACGCTGGAGGGGGGGATGCTGTATCTCAACGACCGGCTCGGCATCGGCGTTGAGCTAGATGAGGCCGCGGCCAGGCGCTTCCCGCCGCGATTCGATGAGGTGATCGATTGGACTCAGGCCCGACGCCCCGACGGCGGTCTTTCGTACCCGTGACTCACGCGACCCCAACATCAGATCGCAACGACCAGCCCGCCGTCGCACCGCAGGTCGGTTGCGGTGATGTTGGCCGCGTCGTCGCTGGCGAGGAAGGCGAACGCGGCGGCGACTTCGTCCATGGTCGCGATCCGGCCGCGCGGGTGCAGCGCGTTCGCGTTGCGGCGGTAGACCTCGGGGCCTTCGGGGTCTTTGGCGGCTTCGTGCTCGAACATGGGCGAGTCGACCGCGCCGGGCGACACGGTGTTGACGCGGATGCCGTCGGGTGCGAGCTCTTTGGCCTGTGCCTGAGCGAGGATGCGCAGGCCGGCCTTGGTGGCCGCGTAGACGCCCATGCCGCCGCTGCCGAGATAGCCTTGGGCGCTGCTCATATGGAGGATCACGCCTCCGCCGGATCGTCGCATCCAGGGGGCCGCCGCCTGGCTGAACAAGACCGCAGCTCGGACGTTGACCTGCCACACACGGTCGAGCAGTTCCACCGACATCGACTCGACGGTCTGCACGGGCATGATGGCGGCGTTGTTGACCAGCACGTCCACGCCGCCGAGTTCCTGCCCCGTTTGCTTGACGAATTCGCTGATTTTTGTCGCATCTTGGACATCGAATCCTTCGGAGATCGCGTCGACGCCGAGCTCACGCGCCCTCGCGGCTGTGTGCGATGCGTCCTCGGCGGCGAGGTCGCAGACCGCGACGCTCGCGCCCTCGGCAGCCAGTCGCCACGCGATCGCCTGGCCGATCCCACGCCCCGCGCCCGTCACCAGCGCAACACGGCCGGCCAATCTTTTATTTGTCTCGTGCATCGGCGAACGGTAGCCGATCGATCGACCCGAGTCGCAAGTGAGGACACCCGATGACCGTCGCCGACACTGCCTTTGCGCACCTCGCCCTTCAGCCCGCCCCGCCGTGCGGGTGGAACAGCTACGACGCCTTCGGCTCGTCCGTAACCGAGCGGCAGATGCTCGACAACGCACGCGTCCTGCGCGACCGGCTGGGCCACCTCGGCTTCGATCTGGTCACGCTGGATTACTGTTGGTCGCACCCCGACCCCGGGCCGGTCGCCAATCCCGATCAAGGCCCGGACCTCACGCCTCGGCTGGCGATGGACGAGCACGGCCGGCTGCTGCCCGCGATCGAGCGCTTCCCGTCGGCCGCGGACGGCCAAGGCCTTAAGCCGCTCGGCGACGCGTTGCACGCCATGGGCCAGCGCTTCGGTTTGCACATGATGCGTGGCGTCCCGCGTCAGGCCGTTGCCGATGCCTGCCCTGTGCTCGGTGGCGAGGGCGCGACGGCTCGTGACATCGCGATGCCCGAGGCGACGTGCAACTGGCTGGATCAGATGGTGGGCGTTGATGTGGACCACCCTGCCGGGCAGGCGTATTACGATTCGGTGATCGCGCTGTATGCCTCGTGGGGTGTCGACTTCATCAAGGCCGACGACCTATCGAGCAACGTCCACATCGGCTATGCGCAGCGCGAGATCGAAGCCATCCGCCACGCGATCGACAAGACGGGGCGGCCGATCGTGCTGTCGCTCTCGCCGGGCCCGGCCCCGCTCGATCGTGCCGAGCACCTCCGCGCGCACGCCAATCTGTGGCGGATGTCGGCCGACTTCTGGGACGAGTGGGGCAAGCTGCGCGCGATGTTCGACCTCTGCGCCGATTGGGCCGACCAGGTCGATCGCCCCGATGGCGGGGGCTGGCCGGACTGCGACATGATCCCGATGGGCCCGGTGTCGCAGAACGGCCCGCATGGCGAGCCTCGCCGCAGCCGGTTCACCGCCGATGAAGCGCAGACGATGCTTCACCTGTGGGGCGTCTTCCGTTCGCCGCTCATCCTCGGCGGCGACCTCATGGGGTATCGCGACGAAGACTGGGACATGCTGACCGACGCCGGTTGTCTCGAAGCCCATCGCGAAGGGCGGCGGCCGAGGCGCGTGGCGCAAGTCGGTGAGGTCGTGGTCTGGCGTTCCGATGCGGCCGATGGCGGCGCGCGGTTCTACGGCTTTTTTAACCTTGGGTCCGAGCCGGTTGAGTTCACGCCCGGAGTGTGGTGCGCCGAGCTGCAAAACCAGCCAATGAACGGGATCGACCCCTCTGCCCTGCCTTCGCACGGCAGCCGCCTCGTGCGCGTCTGACCGGGCCCGCTCGGGCGTGCGACTGAGGTGCTCACGCAGCGGGGCGTGCACCGCTTAGTTGTCTTTGTCTGAACTGCCTAGGTTCGTGCTTCGGGCATCAACGCATCTGGTGTTTTCGGCGGAACGCGACGGGTGTGACCCCCATGCGGCGGCGGAACACCTCATGGAAATGCTTGAGGCTGTTGAATCCGCTGGACTCCGCCACCTGCGGCAATGGGCGATCGGTCGTGATCAGCAGGTTTCGCGCGGTGTTCACCCGCACGCGGAGCACCTCATCCAGAAGGCTGTGGCCCATCACCTTCTTGAATCGACGCTCAAGCGTGCGACGGGCTGCGGGGATCGAACGCGCGACATCGTCGATTGAGATGTTCTGCGCCCCGTTGGTCCGGATGTAACGCAACGCCGCCACGACGTCGGGGTCGTCGATCGCCAGCACGTCGGTCGACCGCCGGGTGACCACGCGTTTGGGCGGCAGGATGACCCGCTCGACGGGTCCGCCGTTGAGCATCCGATTGAGCAGCGCCGCCGCCTCGTAACCCACCTCCTGCATCGCGTGGTCGATGCTGGACAGCGGGGGGTCGGACAGCTCGCAGAGCAGCTCATCGTTGTCGATGCCGAGGATCGCGACGTCGTCGGGCACGCGCAGGTCGGCGATCCGGCAAGCCACCGACACCAGCCTGGCCTGCACGTCGTGGATCGCCATGACGCCCAGTGGCTTGGGCGCCTCGCGGAGCCAGGCCGCGATCGCTTCGATGGGCGGCGTGTGGCCTACTTGCGCGCTGCGCGCCAAGTCGGGTGGCATCAAGAGCAAGCGTTGCTCCGCCGCCTGCATCGCCGCTTGGAACGCGACGCCCCGCACGCTGTCGGCCTCGCCGGCAAACACCACGTTTCGCAGCCCCAGCCCGATCAGATGATCGACCCCCAGCCGTGCAATCTCCGTGTCATTCGAAGACACCTGCGCCGCCTCTGCCGGCGCCGTGAAACCCACCAGCACCCGGGGCGCCCCATCGCCCAGCAGCCCGTGCCAGTCGTCCGGCGGGGTGTGCCCGATCCCGCCGTCCGCGATCCACCGCCTCGGCGGGACCGGGTCGTACGGCACCATCGAGTGCAGTCGCCAGTGCGGCTGCTGCCTCGCGTATCGGGCGATCCCCCGGATCACCTCCCGACCAAACGCCAACCCCGGGCGGACAAGCACGGCAATCCGGACTTCAGGGTTCATGGAGACGACCTCGCAAGGAGAAGTGGCGTAATAAGTAATAATTTATACGCATATATACCTAGCCAAGCCGCAAGCATCGTCAATAGATTGGTGGCTTGAAAAGAGGCGTTCTAGGAGAACGCCGACTGACGGCGACCCGTGCATTTATCCCGCGATCGCCATGCCTTGAATCGCATCGACTCGTTTCTCGATGTTCACGACCGCAGCGTTCCGCTGTCTATCTAGGAGGTTTGACCATGCACCCATTTCTTCAAGTTGCCATGACAGGGCTGGCGCTGACCGCGGCCGCGGCCGCTTCGGCGTCGGTCGTCACCGGGCCGGTCTTCGAGACGTTCGATGACCCGACCACCGACTTCACGCTGGTCTTCGACGACGAGGACAACGCCGCCAGCGGCACCGGGCCTTCGACGGGCGTCGCTCCTGGGTGGACGATTCAGAACGGTCAGGCCGTGTTCTACAACAACTCGAACTTTTTCGATGTCGGTACGGCTCTCGTGAGCTACGCGCCGGCCCCCGCCGCCGTGACGTTCAACGTGTCGGCCGATTTCGATGTCTTCCAGACCAGCTCCTTCGCCAGCGGGTTCAACTACACCACGGCCGACACTGGCGTGCTCGCTTACGCCGATGCCAACGTCACCGACTCCGACACGTTCGGGTCGACCGGCATCTACGCCTACGTCAAAGAGATCAACACCAGCGGCGGCACCTATGAGTTCCGCATCGCGATCAACGGCGTCGTGGTCAGCGCGAGCGCTGCGACGTTCGACCTGACGGATGGCACGCCCGACTTCTCGATCGACCTGGCCGGCACGCCGCTGGTTGGCGGCGACCTGTCGGTGGTCGCCACGCTGACCGACGAGAACGGCGCGAACTCGCAGGTGCTCTCGACCACCGTGCTCGCCGCCGACCTGCCGGGTGGCGACCAATTCGGCGTTCGCTTGGCCCCGGGATTCAACGGCTACGAGGTCGGCGTCGATAACGTCGCCGTTGTGGTGCCCGAACCCGCATCGCTTGCCTTGGCTCTGGGCGGGATCGCCCTGATGGCTGCGCGGCGTCGCCGCTGATTGGCTCAGATCGACCCAAGCCCGGCTCGGCTGGAAGGCCGAGCCGGTTCTTTCGAGAAACGCCCATGACGCTGACGCGACCCTCATTGAAATCGGCTGGCTTCGCGGTCATCGCGACTGTCCTGACCGCCTTGCCGTTGTCCGCGGACGCGGAGCGGGTCGTCTATCGCGAGATATTCCCTGTTGCTGAGGGTGAAGCGACGAAGCTCACCGAGGCCGGCTGGCAAGCCTGGGTCTACTCGGCCGACGACGCCCGCGTGCACCGCGGCGCCGCGAACTACGTCGCCCTCATGCGTGGCCAGCCGAGCCAGCCGACCGATGCCCTTCCGGTCAACGCCGATGTCGCCGCCGACGCCTCGATCGAAACGGGGATGATGGTCAACTGGAACGGCGGCGACTTCTGGCCGAACCCGACGCTCTACCTCACCGAAGAATTCGAGCTCGGCGAGGCCGACGAGCTGACGCGTGTGTCGTGGTTCCAGAACAACCAGAGCGAGCAGGGCGGCTTTCGCGTGGCCTTGCGGGTCGGCACGACGTGGGTCATCAGCGATCAGAACTTCATCGGCTATGGACAGCGATCGCTCGACCTCGCCGACGCGGCATGGCGGCAGCTCGACCCCGCCGACCTCGGCATCGACGCCGACGCTGCGTTGAGTGAGCTGCCCGATGGCCCGATCACCGCCTTCGGCATGTTCGGCGTCCACAGCGGCTACGCCGAGCTCGACACGTTCACGCTCCACGCCCGGCCCGAGGTCGAGCCCTAGACCAACCTCTCTGTCCGCATGGTTCGTTCGCGATTCTCTCTGCACTCACCTCAAGAGGTTCAAGATGAAACGCCAGCACCTCCCTCGGCACGCCTTCACCCTCATCGAGCTGCTCGTCGTCATTTCGATCATCGCGTTGCTGATTGCCATCCTGCTCCCGGCTTTGGGCGCGGCGCGGCAAACCGCCGACACGATCGCCTGCGGCTCGAACCTCCGCCAGATCGGCATCGCGCTCAAGGCCTACGAGACCGATCAGGGCACGCTCCCGCCGGGGTTCGTGTCGTTCAGCCCCTACAGCGATTGGACTCTGATCATCGAAGACGATTACCTGACCGACCGTGAGAACACCGAGGTGCTGCGTTGCCTCGCGGCCTCTGAGTTCGGCGGGCCGAACCACTACAGCGCGCACCCGCGCCTGATGCCGGATGTCCGCGACTACAACCTGGTCGCCAGCGAGATGATCGAAAACCCGACCGAGCTGTTCTTGATGGGCGACGGCGAGATCAATCTCGCGAACAGCACCGCGCAGCCCACGATGGAGGGGATCGCCGGCTGGCGCATCAACTGGGGCTGGCACGGCCTCGTCTATCGCAACTGGGAATGGGGCTCGACCGGCGGCCTGGACGCCATCGCCCCAAGCGGGGTGAACACCGACGTCGATGGTTACGAGCCGCGTTTCCGCCACGCCAGCAACACCGCAGCCAACTTCTTGTTCCTCGATGGGCATGTCGAGACGCTCAAGCAGGAAGACCTGCTCATCCGCAACCTCATGCTCCGAAGCAGCCCGTAAGCCCGAAGCTTCTCGGAATGCTCGGCAGACCTGCAAGACAAAAGCCAGTCGATCTTTTGGAGACACCCGACCGATGAGTCACCTTGTTCGCCACATGAAGCGATGGTTCTGCGCCGCGACCGCCACGATCGCCACGATCGCCATTGTCTGTGCGGGTGCCGCGTCATCCCAGCTTGAGCCCGTGTTCCCCGGGCCTTGGCAGCCGATTCCGTACCTGACCGCCGAGCATCGCGAGGCCGGCGTGCAGATCGGCGGGGAGGGCGCGCAGTGGCCCGGCGACATCGCGATCGATCGCACCGATGGCCGGCTCATCCTGTTTGTCACCGACGTCGGCGGCCTGTGGCGAAGCACCAATCAGGGACAGACCTGGGAGCCCTGCAACGTCGGGTTCATCCCGCGCGGGGCGTCGGCTGTGCAGATCGATCCATTCAACCCCGACCGTGTCGTCGCGGTCGGCAGCAACTCGATGGCGACCGGCTGGAACGGGCTCTACCTCAGCGAAGACGGCGCCGCCTCGTGGCGACCGGTGCAGACCGAGAAGATCTGCGGCATCCGCGATCGGCGGAAGTCTCTCGCCTACGACCCGACCAGCTACGACGAAGCCGCTGGCATGACGCGCACGGTCTACTGGTCCCGCACCAACGAGGTGCGCCTACGCCCCAGTGGCAACCCGGATCGCAACCCCGGCCTGTACCGCAGCGACGACGGCGGCGTGACCTGGCAACGGCTGCCCGAGTCGGCCGACATCGCCGGCCACAGCCACCTTGCCGTGCACCCCGTCACCGGGCGGGTCTATGCCGCAAACGCCGAGGGCGTGTTCGTCAGCGACGATCGCGGCGTTACGTTTACGCAGGTGTTTGATCAGCCGGTCGGCAGCATCGATGTGCACCCCGATCGGCCTGACCGCGCCGTGATTGTCGCAAGCGACACGAAGCTCTTCGCCTCCGATGATGCGGGCGAAACTTGGACGAAGATCGACGCGATCGGCCTCGACGAACCGCTGCGCGGCTGGGACGGCAAGCTAGCCACGAGCAAGCGTGAGAACGTGCAGTTCCAAGGCCTTCGCTCGAGCCCCGCCGACCCCGACCGATTGGCCATGCGGTCGATGGCGGACGACTGGCAGTGGCGCCGGCACGTCTCCCACGACGGCGGCCGCACTTGGAAGACCTCGCGCATCGACGCCGACCTGGCTTTCTTCCCGCAGAACGTCCGCCAGGCCACCTTCGCCTGGCACCCGACCGACCCCGACCGCGTCTGGAGCTACGGAGGCGACTGGATCACCGCCAGCAACGACGGCGGACTGACCTATCAGTGGGCCAGCGAGGGTCAGACGGCGGTGTGCGTCGGCGGGCGGTTCAACTTCAACCCGCACTACCCCGGGCTGATGTTCCTCGCCAGCCAGGACTACAACGGCGCCGTGACGCGCGACGGCGGCTATACGTGGGATTACACCAACGTTTCGGGGCTCAGTTGGGGCGGTTTCACGTACGGCGCGATGGCGATCACGCCCGAGGTGCTCGCCACCGGCCGGGCCGAGAGCTGGCACGCCCGCAACCAACTCAACGTCAGCACCGACGGCGGCCAGACCTGGACCGAACACGCCGACCTGTATTGGGACAAGAACCCCAAGTCGCCGGACTACGGGTTCTACATCGGCCTCGTCCACCCGATCGATCCCGACATCGCCTTCGTGGCTCGGCTGCGCACCGACGACGGCGGCAAGACCTGGGAAACGATGACCGACGTCTCGGGCGTCTTCGCCTCCGACGCCAGCGGCCGGCTCTACGGCGTCAAGCGCGGCGGGGACGCGCCGACACGGATCGTCGTGAGCGCCGACGGTGGTGAGACCTGGGAAGTCATCGCCGAGATCGGCGACAAGCCCGTGGGCGACATGGGCGTCCGCCCGGACGGCACCGAGCTCTATGTGGCGACGGGCCGCCTCTACGCCATCGATCCCACGCTGCACGACGCCGGCGAAGAGGCGCTGCGCCTGTTGGGTACCCCGCCGTCGTCGACCGGCCGGCATCGCGTGATGGGCGTCGATGTCGATCATCGGAATCAGGACATCATTTATGTCGGCCAACACCACAACGTGCACGCGGCCGACGCGGGCGTCTTGCGGTCGCGCGACCGCGGCGAGACCTGGGAGAACCTCACGGTGACGCAGCCGCTGGACGGGACGATCGTCGACGGCGGCCGCGAGCCGATGAACCTGCGCGTCGATCCCGCGACCGGCGACGTGTGGGTTGTGACGAGCTGCTACGGCGTGTGGCGTTACATCCCGTCGCGCGACCCTCGATATTGAATCTTAGAGGTTGGCAATCGCCGCGACGTACAGCTCGGTGGTCCTGAGAAGGTCGCAAGTCTAAGTCGGCCAAACTTTACAAACGCGTTCTTCTCTTATTGGTGATTTTGATCGAGGTGATTCGGTGAGATTCACTGTGCCTCGAGTACCTGCCCCGCCTCGTCAAGCATCGCGCGCAACTTTGTGTAGTCAACATCTTGCAGCGCAACCCCATCGGACAGCCCGCGAGACGCGGCGCACGCGGCGGACTCGCCGAGCACCATGAAGACGGGTTCCATGCGCGCGGAGCCGTATGCGATGTGGGATGCGCTGAAACAGACGGGGACAAGTAGGTTCTCGCACTCGCCGCGCTTGGGGACGATCGCTCGGTAGCTGACGGGGTATGGGTCGGTCGGGGGGACCTGCACGTCGCCCTCGTTCATCACGACGGGCCTGCCCGATTCGTCGGTGGCGACGAATCGCGAGCAGTTGTGCGAGTCCATGGTGTAGGAGCCCATGCCGACCGAGTCGTCCGCCACGACCTTGGCATGGCAGTCGTGCTCGGTGATGACGTGGTCGGCGACCATGCGCCGCGCTTCGCGCGGGTAGAGCTGATGAGGCCAGTGGCCGGTTTGCGTGAACTCGTCCTTGGGCAGGCCCCAACTCGCAAAAGCGTTGCGCAGGCGAGGCGGCACGCGGTCGTCGTTGGCCATGAACCAGTAGAAGCCCTGCTGATAGGCGACGTGCTGCTGAAAGATCGATTCGCGAAGCGCGTAGTCGGCCGTCGGCCAGGCGTAGTTCGCGCCGATGAAGTCGGAGTTGAAGGGCCCATGATTGTTCGTGTCGGTCTTCCGAAAGCCAGACGGAGTACGCCGGTCAAGCACGTCGAACTTAGTGAGCGGTTGGTAGCCATCGGGCTCGGGGTCCCAGCGGATCATGGCGTTGTAGCGATCGCTGTTGTCGTCGCGGAGCCATCGGCCGGCGAGCTCGTACCACAGCGGGTTGTAATGTTCGGGCCGTTGCCACTCCACCTTCAGGTCGGGGTCGTCGGTCATGCACACGCGGAAGTTGTAGGCCTGCACCTTGTGGTCGGCCTTGCCTTGATCGTTGCGTAGGTCGCGCGCCTCAATCAGCGGAAGCAGGCCGGAGGATGGATCGTTCTCGACAATGAAGGGGCTCACGCCGGCGGGGACGAACTGGTGCTTGTCGCGAAACTGCACGCCGTTAAGCGTTTCGCCGTAGGTGGCGTTGGCCTCGCGTCCGATCGTGAAGGAGACCCCCGCAGCAGCCATCAGGTCGCCCTCGTACGAGCAGTCGATGAACTGCTTGGCTCTGACGGTAAGCCCGCCGAGCACGGTGAGCGAGGCGATTCGGTGCCCGTCCATGGCGAGCGTGTCGAGGTAGGCCGCGCGTCGGACATCGACGCCGGCGTCTTGCACCATGCGCTCGATCAGGCGGGAGGCGTCGCTTGGCCAGAAGTGCCAGTTCTCTTCCTCCATGCCGGCCTGCGTGCCGAGGTCGCGATAGAACTGCCGCGACATGCCGCCGATGACGTGCTTTCGTCCGTAGTCGGTCCACCCGAGGCCGCCGGTCGTCATGCCGCCGAGGTGTTGGCCGGGCTGGAGCAGGACCACCGAGTGGTTGAGCCGAGTTGCCTTGATGGCGGCGACCACGCCCGCCGCGTTTCCGCCGTAGATGCAGATGTCTACATCCAGCGTCTCATCGCTCGGCTGGACCCAGGCGGGGTGGTAGTAGTGCAGCTGATTCATGTGCGCGATACTCCTTCGGGGGCGCGGTTGTTGGCGAAGCCGATGTCCCGCATCGTGGCTCGGTCGTCGGGTGGGCGTGTGATTAGGTTGCGGTGCGTAGCTGGCTTGTGGTTGGTTGCTAGGTGGCTTGTGATGGTTGAATACTTTGGTAGAGGATGATGATGCTGACTTCGGGTGATCAATTCTTCTTCGTGCGACTTGAAAAGCATTTTTCTAGCACCTGATGAGCATTGATATTCATTAAGTGCTCCTAGATAAGTCGGTAGCTGCTTCGGAAGGCCGTGGGTGTCTGTCGGACGTGCTTGCGGAAGACGGTCGCAAAATACGCGGCTTCGGAAAACCCGCTGCGATAAGCCACTTCGGGCATCGGGTAGTCGGTCTCGGTGAGGAGCTGCTTGGCACGTTCGATCCGGATGTCGATGATGTAGCTCTGCAGCGTTCTGCCAAAGGATTTTTTGAATCGCTGCTCGAGCGAGCGACGCGACATCGGCACGCATTGCACGACGTCTTCGATCGTGAAAGGCTCGGCGACACGCCGGCGGATGAAGCTCGCCGCCGCGGCGACGTACTCATCGTCGACCGCCAGGCCGTCGGTGGTCTGCCGGGTCACCACGGCGGTGGGCGCGATCCGAGTCGGCTCGCGATCGACTTGCTCGCCTTTGATCATGCGATCGAGCTTAGCTGCTGCCTCGAAGCCGAGTTTCTCCCACGGCACCGCCACGCTTGAGATGGTCGGCGCCATCATCTGGGTGGTGAGCTCGTCGTTATCGACGCCGAGTACGGCGACCTGCTCGGGCATCGCGACTTTCATGGCGATCGCCTGTCGCACCACGAAGACCGCGAGCATGTCCGAGCTAGCAAACACGCCTAGCGGGGTAGGGCGCCTCTCCAAGAGTTCGCGGATGGACGGCTCAGCACGCTTCCAGCTTGGCAGGCGGTGCGTTGACGCCTGGGCACCGAGTTCGTTGGCTCGCTCCACGAAGGCTTTGGCGCGCACGCGCGAGAACTCCCAGATCGGCAGGTGCAGCGCGACCAGCTGGCGATAACCTCGGCCCACCAAGTCGTCCGCAGCCAGCCGGCCGATGGCGGCATCATCGGGCAGCACCGCGGGCATTCCGGCGTCGGCGGCGACCGATGAGGTGTTCACGGCCGGCAGCCCGCACTGATGCAGCGACTTGATGAGCCCTGGCCGAAAGGCATAGGCGATGACCCCGCGCACGTCGTCGTCCACGACGGGCATCCGCTGCACGGACTGCGACGCGTGATGGAGCAGCAGGGTCCAGCCGCCCTGGGCGTTGCCGTAGCGGGCCATCCCCGCCAGAACGCCCCGGCCGTAGCTCTGCACGCAATCAATGAGGGTCAAAACACGCATGGAGTGGCTCTTGCGGCCCGCAAACCTCTATTTCGTCAGGCCACGGCAGGGTATTCGAGAGGCCGATGTGCTGCGGTATTTCGAAAATAGTCTACGTAATAATACATGGCGACGGAGGCATTGTGAGGTAAATTAAATGCAGTGACACAGAGTCGCTTTCGGTCTCTGTTCGTGTTTCGTTCTTTTCTTAAGTATGGAGGTTGCTCGTGAATATCACCGCTTTTGGACTTCAGAGACTCTCGCCCGCTTTGGTGGCGACCGCCGCCGCTGTGCTTGGCCTGCCCAGCCACGCAGCGCTCATCACCACGAGTGCGTCGAACTCGGCGATGGCTGTCGATGCCGCGTTTGTGAATGGGATCACCGGGACAGGCGACTTCTTGGACGCGCCTTACCAAGAGCCGGCCGCCGGCAACCAGACCGCGCTAAACCTCGGCCGATTCCAAGGACGCGAGCAGCGACCCGTTTTCGCCTTCCAACTCCCCGCGATTCCGGTCGGTGAAGAGCTCGTCGCGGCCGACCTGCGTTTCTCGACCGTCTTTGATCGCAGCAACCCTCAGTTCGGCGGCGATCTCGAGGCCATCGGCGTTCGCGGAAGCGGAACGATCCAGATCAGCGACTACCAGGCCGCGGGCACGCTCATCGAGGACGACGCGTTGTTCACCGGCATCGCGGATTTCTCGTCCCACACGCTGGGTGGCTCGGGTGAGGCCGCCTTGTTGAACTACCTGACCACCAACTATCAGGCAGGTGACTTCGTGTTCTTGCGTTTCACTTTCGACGCGGCGCCGCCCGAGGGCGACTACTACGCGCTCTTCGCTCACAGTTCCTCGGCTGCCCCGGAGCTTCAGCTCACTACCGAGGTGATCCCCGAGCCGGCCTCGCTCGCGCTCGTCGCTGCCGGCCTGGGCCTCACCATGACCCGCCGTGGACGTGGCTGATCTCGTTGCCAATCATTCAGGTCGGCGGTTGATCCCGTCGATCTGACTTTTACGTCAGGCCGCTTGTAATTCGGAGTCTGATCGTGCCGTCAACCCGCTCTCGCAGGGCTTTCACGCTCATTGAGTTGCTGGTGGTCATCAGCATCATGGCGATACTTGTCGCGATCCTGCTGCCCGTGCTCCAGGCCGCGCGTGAGGCCGGCATCAGCACCAAGTGCCTGTCCAACCAGCGGCAGATGGGCCTTACGATCTTCAACCACGCCATCGACCACGGCGATTACCCGCAGTCGACTCCGTTCACGCCCACCACCGCAAGCATGTTCGCTCAGTTCAGCCTCGGCGGGGCGTCCAGCCGATCCTGGCTCTTGCCACAGTTGGTCGAAGATGGATATCTCACGACCGAAGAGACCGGCTTCTGCCCGGACACTTGGGCGCTCGACTTTGAGTATCAAGCCGGCCCTGCGCCGTCGCCCTCGGGGTTGACGCACCGCCGGTTCGTCGGTCAGGACCCTCAGGAGTGGTGGGGCTGGCTGAACTTTCAGGCCGGCTACACCGGCGCCGGCTCCGCTCACCGCGGCGAGTACCTCTACACCGGGTCTGCGCTCACACCTTCCTTTGGGACAAACGCTACGTTTCCGCAGCCATGCTCGAAGACGTACTCGGCGTCGCGGGGTCGAGTTGGTGGGTCTTCGGCGTCCACCAAGACGGCACGGTCGGAAGCTCAGCCAACCCCTACGAAGCCGACAACACCTGGACCGGTCGATCACGCCTGCCGCTCATGGGTGAATCCGCCGAGCGACCGGGCAACATCGGCAACACCGGCAACCTCGGCCGCGCGACGCACTACAGCAAGCTGCGCCTCCGGGACGACATCAACGACAACGGCGGAACACAAAACTACCTCTTCACCGATGTCTCGGCCGCTTCGTTCATCTATGGGCTGTGAGCACAAATTCACATGAATGCGGTATCGTCCGAAGTAGACATCTTGCATCTGTACTAGTAATTTAACGTCGTTGGCATGGAGAAAACCGTGCATCGTAACGACGATAGATCGGCATCTAAGAAGACCAGCGTAAGAGGACTTTGTATGTCAACAAACTCGAGTCAATCCGCGAGATGAGCCTATTTATGAACAAGTTGAGTGGTGAATACACGATATGTCCCGTTGTAAGGCATCCAGAAAATCCACTTTTAGCGCCAAGTGATGTGCCATATGACTGCTCGCTTCTGTTTAACGCCGGTGTCTGCAAGTACCGGGGTGCCTACACGATGGTATTTCGTAATGACTACGGCCCGGATCGAGTAGATTTTGAAGGCGGAGAACGCTTTGCAGGGACGAATCTTGGTCTTGCGACCAGTGATGATGGTGTTAGTTGGTCGATTAAAGATCGCCCTTGCATCACCATCGAACAAGCGCGCGATTTAATTGCCCCTTTGATTCCGCACCATGATCCTCAACACGAAATCGGTCGTTTCTACGACCCAAGACTCACCGTTCTCGAAGATCGTATTTACATGTGTTTTGCGATCGATACGGCCCATGGGTTGCGAGGCGGCGTTGCTGTCACAGATGATTTTGAGAACTGGGAAGTGCTCTCAGCATCCGTTCCTGACAACAGAAATATGGTGCTATTCCCCCAGAAGATCAACGGCCGGTTTGTCAGGCTTGAGCGACCCGTGAATTGTTTCGGCGGTAACCACCTGCACGGCAGTCAAGCGATGATGTGGCTGAGCTACAGCCCGGACCTCAAGCACTGGGGTGATTCGCAACCGCTGCTAACCTCTGCTGAGGTCGATTGGGCGAATGATAAGCTAGGACCCGCCGCTCCCCCCGTTCTGACCGATCAAGGCTGGCTTGCCACATTCCATGCCGTGTGGCGAGAAGACCCTGGAATTAAGAACGGCTGGGAACCCGTTTGGCCCAAGCGATACGCCGCCGGGATTATGCTGCTTGACAGGGACGACCCCTCGAAGGTGCTAGGTCGGTGTCCGTGTCCGCTGCTCACACCCGAGGCGTGGTACGAAACGGGTAGAGACCTGCCTCCAGACATTGATCCAGGATTTGGTTTCCGGCGAGACGTGATTTTCCCCGGAGGCATGATCCTTGAGCCAGATGGCGAAGTAAAGATCTACTACGGTGCCGCAGACACGGTTGAGTGTCTTGCGACTGCTTCGGTTGATCAGTTAGTCGACGCTTGCCTTCATGATGAGCAGTCAGTCTGATCTTTACTCGTCACGCTTACCTGAGCTCTTCTGGGTGCTTGAATGCTTGAGCTTTGGTTTTGATAGATTGAAATGAATGAACGACCCAATATTCTGATCCTGCTTGCCGATCAGCACCGCAGCTCGGCGTTGGGCTGCGCGGGGAACCCGGATGTGCAGACGCCGCATCTCGACGCAATGGCGTCCAAGGGCACATGTTTTACGCGATGCGTCAGCTCTCACCCGCTTTGCGCTCCCTATCGCGCGTCGCTGCAGACCGGGCAGTTTCCACACATCCACGGTGTCGCCTTCAATGACCAGGAAGTTGACCACGACCTGCCGACCCTCGCCGGTTGTTTCAATGACGCGGGCTATTCAACGGCTTTCTTTGGTAAAGGCCACTGGTGCCGCAAGGTTAAGCCTGGGTATGTGAAACCAAATGAACGGCTGGGGTGGCAGCACTGGGTTGGCTGGAACAACGGGCATGAGGATTATGACATGCCAACCTTTGACGAAGTCGACAATCCTTGGCTGCAAGAGCCACGTTGGGAAGAACGCCCGCCCCACGACATGACATGGCCTCGTCGTCACGATTACGCCACGCGTTACGTGCCGCATGTTCAAACGACTCTGGTGCAGCAATGGGTCGAGTCATTGCCGAGCGATGCACCCTGGATCGCTCAGGTCAACTGGGGGCCTCCTCATAACATCTCTAATGAGGCGGGATTTCGTGATCCCGAGACTGTTGCTCTATCGAGACGTCTTAATCAAGAGTTGGGATTTGGCCTGAGTGACGCCGTATTTGAGTCCTACATCCCTTGGCTCACGGCGTTTCCTCAGCACCTGGTAAGCCCCGTCGTGCCAACGGCCTATCTCGACCGCTACGACCCGGCGACCCTTGCCTTGGACTCTAACGTAAGTGCACCAATCGCTAGCCTCGTTCGCTACCAGTTGCAACAGTACTATGCTCAGATTTCGGCGCTTGATGACTTGGTGGGTCAGATTAACGACTGGCTTGAGGAAACTGGACGAGCCCAAGACACGATTGTTGTGTACACCTCGGACCATGGCGATTGGCTCGGGAGTCACGCAGACCCAGATGCGGTACTCACGCAGGGACGAGGGTTGCGTGGTAAGGGAAGCCCGCACGCGGTCTCATGCCGAGTTCCTCTCATTGTGAGTTGCCTTGGGCGTATCGTTCAGTCGATCGATGACGTGCCTCTGGGTACCCAAGACCTTGCGGCAACGCTGTGTGGACTGGCAGGTTTTGATCAGCCGTCAGCGTGGCCTGGCCGAAATCTTGCCTCGCGTTGTTTTGGATTGGTCAGTGATGCATCTGGTGATCGCGAAGAGTGTGTTTTGCTGACAATGCTCCATTGGCGAGCAATTTATGATGGTCGATTTACCTATGCTCTAAGTGTTGATAGTGATCAGATCAAGCCTTGGCTGTTATTTGACCAGCGAGAGGATCCGCACGAGCTGCAGAATAGAATCGATGACCCGGGTTACGAAGACATACAATCGAAATTGCATTTGGGTCTATTAAGAAAATCTGCTGACGCGGGCCTAAATTAAGCATCTGCACATTTGAGTTCTAAATTCGGTTGGTGTGAGTGCCGTATGTTGGCGGAACCATCGCGAGAACTGTGCGGGGTGTTCAAATCCGCAACGACGCGCGACAACTGCCACGCCGAGGTCAGATCCTTTCAACATTTGCTTGCCCTGATCCAGGCGAAATTTCGTCAGGACTGCGAGTGGGGTTTCACTTTCTGCGCGTTGAAAGCGTCTTGCCAGCGTGGCTCGTGTGGTCCCGATGCCTGCTGCCACTTGTTCAATGCCCAGCGGCTTTGAGAGATGGCTGAGCATGAACTTCATCGCCTCTGCCACCAACGGGTCGCGGCTGATGGCTCGCTCGGTGCTTCCGCGCGCGTGGACTGCACCTGGGGGGATTTTTGTTGTTGCTGGGTGTTTTCTCCCGTGCAGAATCGCATCCATAGCTTCCGCTGCGCGATAGCCGATTTGTTCAAGAGGCTGTGCGACACTGCTCAACGCGGGCACAACGCTCTGGCAGACCAACTCCAAGTTATCCACGCCAATCACCGCCAGTCGTTCTGGAACCTCTAAATGACGTTCCCTAGCCGCCCGGATCACGTAGGAAGCCAGTTGGTCGTGCACGGCAAACACCGCATCGAAGGGTGGATCGTCGCCCAGCCATGAGGCGATCTCCCCCACCGCGCGATCCGGTTGCGTAGGTTCGACCTTCAATTTTAGTCGCTTAAGTGTCGCATCTGTTTTTGCGCAGCACTTTGCGAATGCGTTTACTCGGGCTCGCGACCAAGGCAGCCGGGTGTAGCCGACGACGCCAAACCGCCTCAGATTTCGGTGATACAGATGCTCAAATGCCGATTGAGCTGCGGCCTCATGGTCCATTTCTACGGTTGGTATTGCTGCGCTCGATCGATGCATCGGACTTACCAGCACTTGGGGGCGGCGCGTGCGTAGCGGGTGATAGCAATTGATGAGGCCGTCACCAGACCACTGCGGCCGTGGCGATTGGCCATCCAGATGAATCAGCGTTAATTCCCATTCGGGGTGCGCGGATGCGTATGCGATGACGCCGGACGCAAGCCTGCCGTGTATCTGCGAGTCCATTTTAAGCGTGACGCTGACCTTTACCATCTTTTTGCTCATACCGTCGTATGCAACAAATTGTACATCAAGATATGCGAATTTGTTCTTCCTGTTGGATGGGCAGGCATATTTAATTCATCTGTCCCATATACAGATTCTTTGCGTCTCTTTGTCACCACGCCTCTCCACCCAACAGGTTGCTTCATGCCCCGCACGCCTCAACCCTCCCCACGTACGGTTTCTATTCCCGCCGCCGCCATTCTTGAGGCTCTTGAGCCGCGGACATACTTCTCCGCGGTCTACGGGTACACCGAGGCTCGTAGTGTCGATGATTTTGTCGATTCGATCGGCATCAACATTAAGCTCGATCGCGGGGCTTACAAAAACAACAATAACTTTCAGGATCGGGTGCTGCCAGCCCTGACCGATCTTGAGATCCGTCATTATCGCGACCGGCTGATCAACCTCGACAACACCACCTACGCCAACCGCTACGCCGAAATCCTCGACGACACCGGCGCCCGCATGCTCGGGCTCTCGGTCCCCTACGAAGAGCCCAACCCCTCGCCCACCAAAGACAAGAACCGCGCCAAGAACGCCCCCGCCGGCGTCATCGAAGCCATCGGCGGCCCCAACGAGCCCGACACCGATGCCTTCAACCACCCCGACTACAACGGCTTCACCAACACCGACACCGACTACGCCGCCACCCGTGCCTACCAGAACGACCTTTACGCCGCGGTCAAAAACGACCCCGCCACCCACGACCTTCCCGTCCTCACCCCCGCCATGGCTCTGTGGTTCAACGTCGAAAACATGGCCCCCGCCGACCACGACATCATCTCCGGCAACCGCTACACCGGCTTCTACACCACCAACTTCCAGCTCAACGAATGGTTTGACGGCACCGACAACTGGAACAGCGACAAACCTATCTGGATCACCGAGTCGGGACACGTCACCACACCCGACCTCAGCCCCTTTGCTGCCGTCTCCGAACGCGCCCAAGGCATCTACATGCCCCGCCTGCTCACCGAACACTTCCGCAACGGCGTCGAACGCACCTACATCCACCAGCTCCTCGACGAGGGCACCAGCCAGAGTAACCAGAACGACAACTGGGGACTCATCCGCGCCGACGGCACCTTCAAGCCCTCCTACCACGCTGTCGACAACCTCATCGACCTGATCAACGAAGCCAACTTCAACGACAACACCGACGAGTGGGAAGCCACCGAATTCGCCCCCACCCCCCTCGACTACGAGTTCCTTAAAGGCAGCAGCAACGGCCGGACTCCCCTGGTCCTCCAGAAATCCGACAACACCTACTACCTCCTGACCTTCCGGGCCGAAAACGCCTTCAACGGCTTCAACCCCAACAACAAGTTCGATGTCAACCTCGGCGATTCCAACGCCACCCTCAACTTCGCCGACGACATCGAGTCCGTGACCCACCACCGTTTCACGGGCACTGGGGCGCTAAATACTTACTCAGTGACGCAGAACGGCGACAACCAACTGGTTGTGCCTCTCTCCGAAGAGATGTCGATCATCGAAGTCACGCTTCACCCCGACGATCCCTTCCAGCAGTCATCTACCGATGGACTTGTCTCGGTCGAAGCCGAGCAGTACCACAATCAGCGCGTCGGCGAGAATCACAGCTGGACCTTGGACACGTCGTCTGGTTCTGGCGGTGCTCACCTGGATGTCGGGCCGGACATTGGCCCCGGCTACAGCAACTACGAGGACGACGCACCGCGTCTCGACTTCAAGGTCAATTTCGAGTCGACCGGTACGCACTATGTCTGGGTGCTTGGTCGCTCCAGCAGCAACAATCCGGGGGGCAGCGACTCGGTTCACGTCGGGCTCAACGATCAGGCGGTCAGCTCTGCCGACAAGATCACGGGGTTCAACTCGGGTTCGTTCAGCTGGAAGCGAAGCACGATGGATGGCCCTGTCGCCACCATCAACGTCACGCAGACCGGCGTCCAGAATCTCAATGTATGGATGCGCGAAGACGGCTTCCAGTTCGACAAAATTGTGCTTACCACCTCCAGCTCTTATGTACCCACGGGCAATGGGCCCGCCCAGAGCGGTCGATACACCGTGCCCGCGTCCGAAACCCGCCAAGCAGAGGCCGGCAACCTTGGAGGCGGCGCGCTCGCCCAGTCCAACAACGCCGGCTTCAACGGCACGGGCTTTGTCAACTTCAACAGTAATGGCGGCTTCGTCGAGTTCAGCAACGTCCCAGGCGATCGCACCGTCGACCTCACCCTTCGTTACACCAACGGCTCGTCCAGCAACAGAAACGCCGAACTCAAGATCAATGGCTCCACCGTCGCCACCCTTACCGCCGCCCCCACCGGCTCTTGGTCGACCTGGACCACCCTCACCCAGACCTTCACCCTCGCTGCCAGCAGCAACACCCTGCGCATCGAATCCACTGGTCAGGACTGGGGCAACCTCGATCAGATCACCATCGATACCGTTGACCCCGCAACTCTTCAGCACCATTTCACCTATGAAGGCACCAACGACGACCAGGTCGGCGGCGTCAACGCGTCCTTCCGCAACGAGGCCGGACTCACCTCCAACAGCAAGGTCGGCAGCCAAGCCCTCGCCCTCGATGGCAACAACGACCACGTCATCACTAACGACCCTCTTGCCGAGGGCGACCGGTTCACCATCGCCACCTGGATCTACATCAACCCCAGCGAGTCCAACATTCAGGGCATCGTCGGGAACCAAGGTGGCAGCGCCTCCGGGTACCTCTTCCGCGTCAACGCCTGGAACACCACCAACCGACAGCTCGTCTTCGCGACCAACAACGGCTCCAGCGGCAACAACGCCTCTACAGCCACCAACGCCATCACCCTCGGTCAATGGAACCACGTCGCCGCCGTTGTCGATCGCTCGGCAGGCACCGCTCGGCTCTACGTCAATGGCGTCGATCAGACCGTCGACCAGACCATCCATACCGACTTCAAGGTCAACGCCGCCGCCAAGATCGGCTCCAAAGGTGACGGAGCGTTTGGCCTCGGCGGACGAATCGATGACCTTCGCATCTACGACGGTCTTTTAACTCCAGCAGAAATCGCGGCACTTGCCAGCGTCTGACGCGGTGGTACGCCTCTGCTGGTACGACTCGCGGATTACTCGCTCAATCGTTTCGACCGAGCGCCAATCTGCGTCATGCAATGGACGTAGGCGATTTGCTTTCACCTTTGCTGGGCAGGTGATTGCAATGACGCCTTGAAGCAACCGTCGATAGCGCGGATCCGTTTCTACTGCTGCTTCCACACCGGGTCGACGTGCGAGTCTTGCGACGACTCGAACCATCGCGTGAGCGTGGTTTTCTGGCGGGTGTAGAAGTGCACGCCCTCCGTGCCTTGGATGTGGAGGTCGCCGAAGAACGAGCGGTTCCAGCCCGTGAAGGGCAGCCACGCCATGGGTGCGGGCACGCCGACGTTGATGCCGATCATGCCGGCGTTGAACTTGCGTTTGAAGGTGCGTGCCGCGTGGCCGCTCTGCGTGAAGATCGATGCGCCGTTGCCGTACGGGCACGCCCGGCCGACCTCGATCGCCTCGTCCAGCGTCGACGCACGCACGACCGAGAGCACCGGCCCGAAGATCTCTTCCTTCCACGCCGACATCTCGGTCGTCACGCGGTCGATCACCGACGGCCCGAGCAGGAAGCGGTTGTCCGTCTTCACCTCGCGACCGTCCAACGCTAGCTCGGCGCCCTCGCGGTCGGCTGTGTCCAGGCACGCTGCCACGCGGTCGCGGTGCGCCGCGCTGATGACCGGCCCCATCCCCGAGGCTTCGTTGCCGTCGGTCGGCGCGACCTCGATGGTCTGCGCGTGATCAACGAGCCGATCGACGAGCCGGTCGCCCACGGCCCCCACGGCCAGAGCGACCGAGCCCGCCATGCAACGCTGCCCGGCACAGCCATACGCCGACGCCGCGAGCGCTTTCACCGATTGATCCATGTCGGCGTCGGGCATGATGATCAAGTGGTTCTTCGCACCGCCGGCCGCCTGCACGCGCTTGCCCTTGGCCGTGGCGGTGGCGTAGACGTACTCGGCGATGGCCGTCGAGCCGACGAACGAGACGGCCGAGACGCCGGGGTGCGTGATGAGCGCGTCGACCATCGCCTTGTCGCCGTGCACGATGTTGAACACGCCATCGGGCAGGCCGGCTTCCATCAACAGCTCACCGAGTCGGACGGCCGAGAGCGGCACCTTCTCACTCGGCTTGAGGATGAACGCGTTGCCGCACGCCAGCGCGACCGGGAGCATCCACAGCGGCACCATGTTGGGGAAGTTGTACGGCGTGATGCCGACACACACGCCGACGGGGTGGCGGTTCGTTTCGCCATCGACGTTGTTAGCGATCTGCGGGAAGGTCTGTCCGGCGAGCAACGAGGGCGCGGCGGCAGCGAACTCCACCATCTCCATGCCGCGTTGCACCTCGGCGCGGGACTCGCCCAGCGTCTTTCCGTGCTCGCGCGTGACCAACGCCGCCAGTTCGTCGAAGTGTTGCTCGATGAGCTGGCGGAAGGCGAACATCACGCGTGCCCGTTCGACGGCCGGCGTCTGGACCCACGCCTCGCCTGCGAGCTGCGCGGCGGCGACCGCTTCGTCGGCGATGCTCGGGTCGCACAGTGGCGTGCGTGCGATCGGTCTGCCGAGCGACGGGTTGTGCACGGTGGCGAACGCTTCGGTTTGCGGCGAACGCCAAGTCCCACCGATGAGCACGGGGACGGTGGGAGCGTCGGCTGCGGTGTCGACGGCAGAGAGCGGGGGCATATTCAGTCTCCAAGGAGCGAGGGCGTCTACAACGCGTCACGCTTGTGTAAGCAAAGCGTTCGATGTTACACTCTTAGGCTTCGCCTGCTAGAACCCAGCCAAGGTACTTTTCCATGGCCCGAATCGTCCGCGGTGGCCTTATTCAGGCATCGCTCTGCGAGCCCGTCACTTCGCCCGTCGCCAAAGTCAAGCAGGCGATGATCGATAAACACGTCGACCTCATCGCTCAGGCCGCCGACCAAGGCGTCCAGGTGATCTGCCTGCAGGAGCTTTTCTACGGCCCGTACTTCTGCGCCGAGCAGGACACCAAGTGGTACGACCTCACCGAGCCGATCCCCGACGGCCCGACCACCCGCCTCATGCAGGAGCTCGCCAAGAAGCACCGCATGGTCATCGTCGCGCCGATTTACGAAGAAGAACTCACCGGCGTTTACTACAACACGGCCGCGGTGATCGATGCCGATGGCTCATACCTGGGCAAGTTCCGCAAGATCCACATCCCCCACTGCAACCCCGGCTTTTGGGAGAAGTTCTACTTCCGCCCCGGCAACATGGGTTACCCGGTGTTTGATACGGCCGTCGGCAAGGTCGGCGTCTACATCTGTTACGACCGCCACTTCCCCGACGGGGCCCGCTGCCTCGGGCTTAACGGAGCGGAGATCGTCTTCAACCCGTCGGCGACCGTCGCCGGGCTCAGCGAATACCTCTGGAAGCTCGAGCAACCGGCACACGCCGTGGCGAATCAGTACTTCGTTGGCGCGATCAACCGCCCCGGCTTCGAAGAGCCTTGGCGGATCGGCGAGTTCTACGGCCAGTCGTACTTCTGCGATCCGCGCGGGCAGTTCATCGCCCAGAGCGAGAAGCGCACCGACGACGACATCGTCATCGCCGACATGGACCTCGACTTGATTCGCGAGGTCCGCAACACGTGGCAGTTCTTTAGAGACCGCCGCCCCGAGACCTACGAAGCGATCACCGCGCTGTAGCGCTGACCGCCTCGCGACATCGGCCTGCTCTCCGATGCCCGTCGCCACGACGGAACGCAGCCCTATGGCTCAGACAGCCGCCACATCCGCCGTGCTCTATGGGCTCGACGACAAGCCGCCGCCGGGCAAGGCGGTGGTGCTCGGGCTGCAGCACGTGCTCACCATGTTCGGCTCGACCGTGGCCGTGCCGCTGCTGTTTGCGCCGGCGCTGTGGCCGGTGGCCGAGGGCGTGCCGGCGGAGCTCGCCGAACGGATGAGCTCGATGCAGCTTGCCAACACGGCGCTGCTGATCTCCAGCGTGATGCTCTGCTCGGGCATCGCGACGCTGCTGCAATCGACCTTTGGCTCGCGGCTGCCGATCATCCAGGGCGTGTCGTTTTCGTTTCTTGCGGCATTCTTCGGCATCGTCGCCGCGACTCTGGCTGCGAACCCGATCGACTGGGCCGCCGCCGCCACATCGGCCGAAGCCACCGGCGCAGCGCTCGCGCAGTGGCAGGAAAACGGTGCCCGAGCGATGCGGGTCATCGCCGGCGCGATCATCGTCGGCGGCATCATCGAAGCCATCGTCGGATTCACCGGCCTCATGGGCCAGGTCCGCCGCGTGCTTTCGCCGGTCGTGGTTGGCCCGGTCATCATGCTCATCGGCCTGGCGCTCTATCAGTTCGGTGCGCCCGTCGCCGCGTCGAACTGGCCGATCGCGCTGCTCACGATGGGGTTGATCGTGCTGTTCGCGCTCGTGCTCTCGCGACGCATCCGGCTGTTCAAGCTGTTCCCAATGCTGCTCGCGATCCTCGGCGCGGTTGCTGCGTGCGTCGTGCTTGGCGGTTTTGGCGTCATCGGCACCGACGACCCCGCGCGGGTTAACCTCAGCGCGTTCGGCGAGGCCGACGCCGTCCGCGTTACCACGCTGCTTTTCCCGTGGGGGCTGCCCGAGTTCAGCCTCGCCGCGATCGTCGCCGTGCTCGCCGGCTACCTCGCGTCCATGATCGAGAGCTTCGGCGACTACCACGCCTGCAAGCAGATGGCCGGCGGTGGCGACCCGACCTCCGCCGAGATCTCGCGCGGCATCGGCTTCGAAGGCATCGCCTGCTCCATCACCGGTTGCCTTGGAGGGTTTAGCTCGACCAGCTACTCCGAGAACATCGGCCTTGTGGGGCTAACCAAAGTCGGCTCGCGCTACGTCGTGCAGATCGGCGCGGTGATGCTCATCCTGCTGGGCTTGTTCGGCAAGTTCGGCGCGCTCGCTGCAGCCATCCCACAGCCCGTGGTGGGCGGGCTCTACTGCACGATGTTCGGCCTCATCGCCGCCGTGGGCGTTCGCCAGTTCGCACGGGCCGATCTCTCCAGCGATCGCAATCTCTTCATCGGCGGGTTCGCTTTGTTCATGGGCCTCAGCGTGCCGTTCTACTTCCAGAACGGCGGCACCGACGCCGTCTCCGATGTGCTGCCCGAGGGCCTCGCTGGCGTCGCCATCGCCATCGGCACCACGGGCATGGCCGTCGCCGCCATCCTCGGCCTTGCGCTCGACAACCTCATCCCAGGCTCAGCCGAAGAGCGCGGCCTCGTCCGCAGCCCGTCCACCATCATCCAGGAAGCCGATGACATCGACGCCGTCCTCGCCGAGACCGAATCATGACCACCGCACCTACGAACCACGTGCCGAGATCGATCGAACTCCCGCAGTTCGACCACCAACCCGCGCCGTACACTGGCCCCTCGCGCGACGAGGTGATTGCGTTGCGTCATCAATACCTCTCGCCCGGCCTGCTGACCTACTACGCCGAGCCGCTGATGGTCGTCGAGGGCAAGATGCAATACGTCTTCGACGACACCGGCAAGCGCTACCTCGACGCCTTCGCCGGCATCGTCACCGTGTCAGTCGGCCACTGCCATCCCTCCGTGATTGAGAAGGTGCAGGCGCAGAACCAGACGCTCCAGCACACCACGACCATCTATCTTCACCCGGCCATCGGCCAGTTCGCCAAGAAGCTCGCCGAGAAGATGCCGAAGTCTTCCGGTGGGAACGGCGACGGACCTCCTCTGGACAAGACCTATTTCATAAACTCCGGCAGCGAAGCCAACGAGCTCGCCATGCTCTCGGCCCGCGAGCACACCGGCAATCACGACATCATCGCCCTGCGTAACGCATACCACGGCGGCACCGCCGCGACCATGGGCCTCACCGCGCACGGCACCTGGAAGTTCAAGTCCAACCAGTCCGCCGGCATCGTGCACACCCGCGCCGGCTACTGCTACCGCTGCCCCTACGGCCTTGAGTACCCGTCGTGCGGGCTTAAGTGCGCCCACGAGATCAAGGACGTGATCGAG
The DNA here is from genome assembly GCA_039024495.1 of Planctomycetota bacterium. GTDB lineage: Bacteria > Planctomycetota > Phycisphaerae > Phycisphaerales > Phycisphaeraceae > JBCBUE01. The sequence continues at coordinate 39,623 of JBCCQE010000010.1, forward strand.
TACCAGACGTGCGGCGAGGTCGCGGCGTTTATCGCCGAGCCGATCCAGGGCGTCGGTGGGGCGGTCGTGCCACCGCCGGGGTTTTTCGAAATCGTCTATGACATCGTCCGCCAGCACGGCGGGCTCTGCATCGCCGACGAAGTGCAAGGCGGCTTCGGCCGCACGGGGGCGCACTACTGGGCCCACCAGAATTGGGACGTCAAGCCCGACATGGTCACCATGGCCAAGGGCATCGGCAACGGTGCGCCGCTCGCGGCGATGACCACCACCGAGCCGATCTCTAAAGCGATGGGCAAGCGTATCCACTTCAACACTTACGGCGGCAACCCCGTTTCTGTCACGCAAGGCCTTGCGACGATGGAAGTCATCGACGCCGAGGGCATTCAGGAGAATGCCGCCACCGTCGGCGGCCACCTTAAGGATGCGCTGCTCGATCTGCAGCAACGTCAGCCCCTGATCGGCGACGTGCGCGGCATGGGCCTGATGCTCGGCGTCGAGCTCGTGACCGATCGCAAGACCAAGACCCCTGCCAAGGCCGAGTGTGCCGCCGTCATCGAACGGGCGAAGCAGATGGGCCTGCTGCTCGGCAAGGGCGGGCTTTACGGCAACACCATCCGCCTCAAACCGCCCATGTGCATCACTAAGGACGACGCTGACTTTATTGTCGGTGTCCTCGACGAATGCCTCACCCATTCGGCCGCCGGGCACTAACCCGGGGCTGCGTCTTATTCGGAGAAACCATGCCCACGCTCAAAACCACCGTCAACGGCGTCATTTTCCCCAACCCGTTCGTCATCGGCTCCGGCCCGCCGGGAACCAACGCCAAGGTCATCTGCAAGGCATTCGCCGAGGGCTGGGGCGGCTGCTCGGCCAAGACCGTCAGCCTCGACGCCTCAAAGGTCATCAACGTCGCGCCGCGCTACGGACGGCTGCGCTCCGCCGACGGCGACCCTTACGGCTGGGAGAACATCGAGCTGATCTCGACGACGCCGTTCGAGAAGTGGCTGGACGAGTTCAAAGAGATCAAGGACGCCTACCCCGAGCACGTGCTGATCGCTTCGATCATGGAGGAGTACAACCGCGACGCGTGGTTCGAGATCGTCCAACGCTGCGAAGAGGCAGGCGTCGACATGTTCGAGTGCAACTTTTCGTGCCCGCACGGCCTGCCCGAGCGCAAGATGGGCGCGGCCATGGGGCAGGACCCCGGCATCCTCGCCGAGGTGTGCGCATGGGTTGCCGAGGCAGCGACCAAGCCCGTCTGGGCGAAGATGACGCCCAACGTCACGCACATCGAAGACCCGGCTCGCGCAAGCCTGGGCGCGGGCCTGCACGGCATCGCCGCCATCAACACGATCCGCAGCGTCATCGGCGTCGACCTCGACACCCTGCGGCCGATGCCGACCGTCGAGGGCTACACCACGCCCGGCGGGTACTCGTGCAAGGCCGTCAAGCCGATCGCCCTGCGCATGACCATGGAGCTGGCGACGATGATGCGCGACGAGTTCCCCGATGCCACACTGTCGGGCATCGGCGGCGTCGAGACCGGTGACGACGCGGCGGAGTTCATCCTCCTCGGTGCTGACACCGTGCAGGTCTGCACCGGCGTCATGAAGCACAGCTACAAGCTCGTCCGCAAGATGGAGGAAGAACTGCTCGCCTTTATGGAGAAGCACGGCTTCGAGACGCTCGACGACTTCAAGGGCAAGGCCCTGCCGTACTTCACCACGCACGCCCACCTCGTCGAACTTCAAGCCCAACGCCGCCAAGAAGAGGCCGACGCCCGCGCCGCACGCAAGGCCGCCGCCTCCAATGGGTCCACGGCCGCAACCGCCGTGGCCGGCACCGCATCGGCGGCCGGCATCACCACCGACGATAAGTGGGACGGTGACTCGTTCGTCAAACAGTCCGAGGACCTGGTCGCCGAATCGTCATCCAAGAAGTAACCTGCAACGATGTCACTCCTCATCCGTGGCGGCACGATCGTCAACGCCGATTCGACCTATACCGCCGACATCTATTGCGTCGACGAGACGATCACCCGCATCGAGCCGACGATCGACCCCGCCGAAGTGTCGGCCGACCGTGTGATCGACGCGGCGGGCAAGCAGGTCTTCCCCGGTTTCATCGACCCGCACGTTCATATCTACCTGCCCTTCATGGGCACGTACGCGAAGGACACGTACGAGTCGGCGTCCAGGGCGGCGGTCGTCGGCGGTACGACCACGCTGATCGAGATGTGTTGCCCGGCTCGCACCGACGAGCCTAAAGACGCGTTCGCGCTCTGGGCCGGCAAGGCCGAGAGCAAGTCTGCCTGCGACTACACGTTCCACATGGGTGTTACGCGCTACGACGATTCTGCCGAAGCCCAGCTCGCCGAGATCGCCGACTCCGGAATCAAGTCTCTAAAAGTATTCCTTGCATACAAAGGGGCTTTCGGCGTCACCGACGACGAACTCTACGCCACGCTCAAGTTTGCGCGCGAGCGTGGTCTGATTGTTACGGCCCACTGCGAGAACGCCGACCTTGTCTCGGCTTTGCAAACAAAATTTGTCGCCGAGGGCAAGGTCGGGCCAGAATGGCACGAACCCTCGCGCCCGACCCGCGTCGAAGCCGAGGGCGTGCACCACTTCTGTACCTTCCTTGAGCTGACCGGTGCGAGCGGCTACATCGTGCACACGTCGTGCCGCGATGCCGTTGAGGCGGCGCTGCCGTTCCGCGCCCGCGGGGTCGATGTCGATCTGGAGACGGTGATTCCTTACCTCGTGCTCGACGACACGTGGGCGCAGAAGCCAGACTTCGAGGGTGCGAAATACGTGATGAGCCCGCCGATCCGTTCGACCGACCACGGGGCGTACCTCTGGAACGCGCTCAAGGCCGGCCACGTCGCGACCGTTGCGACCGACCACGCGCCGTTCGATTTTGTCGGCCAGAAAGACATGGGCAAGCCCCCGGCCGGCAACTTCACACAGATTCCCAACGGCATCCCGTCGGTCGAGCACCGCGTCACGCTGCTTTACACACACGGCGTCGTCACCGGCAAGCTCGACCCGCAACGCTTCGTCGATGTCGCCAGCACCCACGCCGCCAAGCGGTTCAGGCTGTTCCCACGCAAGGGCGTGATCCAACTCGGCGCCGACGCCGACCTGGTCGTCTGGGATGACACCTATCGCGGCAAGATCTCCGCCGCCGACCACCACATGGCGACCGACTACAGCGGCTTCGAGGGCTTCGACATCGCCGGCCGTCCGTCCGTGGTCGCGGTACGCGGCGAGATCGTCGCAGAAGATGGCGGCTTCACCGGCACTCTCGGCCGCGGCCAACTGCTACGCCGTTGAGCGAGCCACAGCTTTGGTGCTAGATTTTCTGGCTTGCTAACAGCAACAAGATGAACTCGATCGTTCTCGAAAACGAGCAATAGCCCATCCGCCTGCTTTTTAGCAGCTCGGCGGGCATTCAATCGGGGCGACAGGATTTGAACCTGCGACCTCTTCACCCCCAGTGAAGCGCGCTACCAAGCTGCGCTACGCCCCGAGTTGTGGCGGTCGCGGTGGCCGCGGCCGAGTCAGGAAGTGTATCGGATTCCGCGGGTGAGGGCGAGGGGGCGGGTTGGAGTTGGGTTTGGGTGGCTTGGGGGTGGGGCAACCCACGGCTTGAAGCCGTGGGCTTCGGAAGGGCGGGGACGAGGTTGGCCGTGGGTATCGGACTTCCGGGGTCAGGCGGGTTTGGTGAGGCGGGTGACGGCGGCGGTGCCGAGGGTGAGGCGGCGGAGGGCGGGGGCGGTGAAGCCGACGGCTTGGGCCATTTCGGCGAGTTGCTCGGGCTGGGTGAAGGTGGCGATGGACTTGGGGAGGTAGTGATACGCACCGGATCGGTCGCGGCTGATCAGCGTGGCCAGGCGCGGGAGGATGTGGTCGCAGTAGACGGAGTTGCCGAGGCGGGCGATGGGGTTCCGCGGGGTGGCGAACTCGAGGATGACCAGCCGGCCGGCGGGGCGGAGGACGCGGAAGAACTCGGCGAGCGCGGCCGGGGGTTCGGCGACGTTGCGGATGCCGAAGGCGATGGAGACGACGTCGACGCAGGCGTCGGGCAGGGGCAGGCGCATGGCGTCGGCGGTGGCGTATGTGGTTGGGTGGTTTGGTGGGGTGGTGGTTGGGTGCGGCGGCGTTGGGGTCGACTTGGCCTTGGCGATGGGGAGCATGGCGTGGGTGAAGTCGAGGCCGAGGACGGGTTGGGCGAGGTGCGGGGCCTTGCGGTTGAGCTTGGCGAGGCGTTGGGTGAAGGCGAGGGTGAGATCGCCGGTGCCGCAGGCGATGTCGGCGACGCGGTCGGTGGGTTGGAGGTCGGCCATGTCGACGGCGACCTTGCGCCAGCGTTGGTCGAGGCCGAGGGAGAGGACGCGGTTGTTGAAGTCGTACCACGGGGCGATGGCGGCGAACATGCGTTCGACGCGTCGGGCCTTGTCGGGCGCGGCGTGGGGGTTGCGGGCGAGGTCGTCGCCGGACCAGGCGGGAGCAGACGGGTCGGATGCGGATGAGTTGATGGCTTCGCGATTCACTGCGGAAGCCTAGACATCTGATAACAGGTGGCGCAGTGATGCGGCGACTCACCGCCGTGCAGGCGGGCGAGCGCGGTGTTGTCTTCCAGCACCGGAGAGGCGGCGAGCTGTGCGATCGGGTCGGCGACCTGGCGTTCGAAGCGAGATTCGTAGAACGGCAGGTCGAGGTCGGCTTGGTATTCGTTAGTGATAAGGCGGGAGGTGCGTTCGATGCGGGTGGCGGGGAGGGGGTGGGTCTGGGTCCATTCGATGCCGCCTCCGCCGGAGGCGCGGCCGAGAATCTCCATGAGTTGGACCATGCCTTGCGGGTTGTATCCGGCGCGGGTCATGTAGCGCAGGCCGAGCTCGTCGGACTGGGACTCCTGGTCGCGGCCCCACTTGGCGATGGCGAGCCCGCCGCTGGCGGATGCGGCGACGCCGGCGTATTGGCCCCACTCGGAGCCGGACATGCTGCCTGCGATGCCGACGGCGGAGACCAGCACGCCCATGCCGACCTGCGACTGGTGCCGGCGGTCGTGGTGTTCGGCGGTGACGTGGCCGATCTCGTGACCGAGCACGGCGGCGAGCTGGGCTTCGTTGGTCATCTCGGCGAGCAGGCCGCGATAGATGAACACCTTGCCGCCGGGCAGGGCGAAGGCGTTGACCGTCGGCTGGTCGATCACGACGAACTCCCACGGCAAGTCCGGCTCCTCGCTCTGCCTGGCGAGCTTGTTGCCGACGCGTTCGACGGCCCGCGTGATGGGGCCGGACGCGAGCACGGGTTGCGTGCTTTTGATCTCGGCGGCGAACTCTTCGCCCATCGCACGCTCCTGCTCGGGCGAGAGCAGGTTGAAGTGGCTGTCGCCGGTGGCTTTGTTGGTGGTGCAGCCCAGCGAGGCGAGACAGACGACGAATAGCGGCAGCAGGGCGATGCGGAACATGGCGAAGCGGGCTCCTGATTTGGTGGCCTATCACGATATTACGCGACGTTTTTGCGGCCGTTCACCGCTGTGGATTATCGGTGTCGAGAGAATGGCTGCGAGCGACGAATTCTGTGCGGAAATGCGGTTCTTCTGGGGCGATCGGCTTATCCGGGCCTAGCGGTCGGAGCGGTCCAGCGGGTGTTTGAGGCCGTCCGATGAATGACGTGCCGGCGGCGTGTCGGCCCGACGTGAAGTGCCCCGAGGAGTCGAGACGATGGCCAGCCGACGCAACGCCCTGCAGGAACGATTTTTCAACGCTCTGATCAGCGGCGACCGGGTCGAAGCCCGTGGCGTGGTGGACGAGGTGCTGGACGCGGGGTGCTCGGCGGAGGAGGTGCTGTCGAAGATGTTCTGGCCGATGGCCGAGCAGATCGACGGGCTGCATCGCAACGACCAGCTCAGCGACGTGTGCTTCCACTACGGCACGCGGCTGCTGCGGATGCTCGCCGACCAGTTGCAGCTCCGCCTCGCGCGGCAGGACGAGCGTGGCGAGACCGTGCTGATCCTCTCGGGCGAGGGCGAGCTGGAAGAGCTCGCGGGGCAGATCACCAGCGACATGCTCGAGGCGGCCGGCTTCGAGGTGCGGTACATGGGCGGGGGCGTGGCGAACGACGAGATCGTCGACCAGCTCGGCGAGCTGGGGGCGGACCGGCTGGTGGTATTTGGCGCGGTGGCGTCGACGGTGCCGCAGACGCGGCTGCTGATTGATCGGCTGCACGACTCGGGCGCGTGTCCGAAGCTGCAGATCATCGTGGGCGGCGGCGTGTTCAACCGGGCCGACGGGCTTGCCGAGGAGATCGGCGCGGACCTGTGGGCCGAAGAGCCGGAGCACATTGTCGAGGCGATGGTCGAAGAGGCGAGCCGGCGGATGACGCCAGACCAGCGTACGGTGGGGCGTCGGCGGCGCGGGGGCGGGCGTCGCAAGGACGCGGCTTAAGTCATCCGGTCATTCCGATTCGTCATGATCTTTAGCCAAGCTGCAGTGCAACGCAATGCAGTTCTGTAGATCAATGACCTATGACTGCATTGCGTTGCCATGCAGCTTTAGTGAACTGTCTATTGGGTTGCCTTACGCCGCATCAACGACCGAGGGGTCGTCTTGGACGCGTGCCAGCGCATCGGCGATGCCGGGCATGGTGGGGTAGATCGAGAGGGCTTTGCGGTAGGCGGTCGCGGCCTGGTCGTGCTGGCCGAGGTCGGCGTGGCCGTGGCCGAGGTTGGCCCAGGCTTGAAAGTGGCAGGGGATGCGGGCGGTGGCGCCGCGGAGGTGCTCGATGGCCTGGGCGTCGTGGCCGAGCAGCAGGTGAGTCAGGCCGAGCTGGTGGTGCGCCTCGGCGTAGTCGGGGTCGTGATCGAGCGCGAGCTCGAATCGGTCCAGCGCGTCGGGGTATCGCTCGTCGCTGAAGGCTTGCAGGCCCTCGCGCATGGGGCGCATCGCGGCGGCCGAGCCGGCGTTGAGCCAGATCGACCAGATGGCGTGCTCGGCCAGCTGGCGGATCAACGCCTCGTCGCGGTGCAGACAGCGGGTCAGCGCCCCCAACTGCGGCCGACCGCCGATCAGCCCGAGGACCACCACCGCCGCCGCCGCGGCCTCGGCATCGGGCGTACACACCAGTGAACTCACCTGACCGGCCGACCACCGCCGATCGACCTCAGCGACCAGGCGGTCGGTGTCGCCCGATTCCAGCGGCGGCCGCACCACGCTCAAAAACATCTCGGTCGTCGGTTTCACTGCATCAACCCTATGCGAGTCAATCGGCATCGACCACCGCTTGTCCGAGATGTAAAGCCTTGTGGCAACAGTATTTCTCATTATTGAGAGATCATTCGTCAGAGCTGAGAAAGTTGATGGGGCATTCACGTAAGAATCGCGCAGCCGGGGCCGCCGGCGGGGTTGCAGCCGCGGGCGGGCGGCGGACGATATTTGGAGGCGTGATGCATTCTCCCGCCGAAGACCGACGCCGCGCCCCGCGGATCCGTATGGCCGCCCCCGTGAAGCTCCGCGTGAGCCGAACCGGGCGTTACCTCCCCGCCCGGTCGATCGACCTGAGCACGGCCGGCGCACTGGTCGAGCTCGATCGGGACACCAAGCTGCCGGTCGGCACGACGGTTCGGCTTGCCGTGCAGCGTGACGCCTCGCAGGCCGTGGTCCGGGCCGAGGCGATGGTCGAGGCGACCGTGGTGCGCGTGGCCGACGACCCCCGCCGGGTGGCGCTGGCGTTCTCTGCCGTTGAATCGGCCGCGTCCAAGGCCGCCTGACGCGACCGCCTGTCGTCGCCGTTAATCCTCGAAACCCTCGCTCAACCGCGGCCGTGCCGTACGATGGGGCCATGACCGCCGCCCCGACCGCACCGTCCCCCGACCGCCTCGCCGACCTGCCCGACGCCCAAGGCCGCTTCGGCGACTTCGGCGGGGTCTTCATCCCCGAGACGCTCCACCACGCCGTCACGCGTCTCGCCGACGCCTACGAGAGCGCCAAGGCCGACCCCGAATTTCAGCCGCAGCTCGACCGCCTGCTCCGCGACTATGTCGGCCGAGCCACGCCGCTCTACCACGCCAAGCGGCTGACCGAATCCGCGGGCGGGGCGCAAATCCACTTCAAGCGTGAAGACCTCGCCCACACCGGCGCCCACAAGATCAACAACGCCCTCGGCCAAGCCCTGCTCACCCAACGCATGGGCAAGACGCGCATCATCGCCGAGACCGGCGCCGGCCAGCACGGCGTCGCCACCGCCACCGCCTGCGCCATGACCGGCCTCGACTGCGTCGTCTACATGGGCGAAGAAGACATCCGCCGTCAGCAGCCCAACGTCAAGCGGATGCGTCTGCTCGGCGCGACCGTCGCGCCCGTCACCTCCGGCAGCCGCACGCTCAAGGACGCCACCAACGAAGCGATGCGCGACTGGATGGGCTCGTCCGACACGACGCACTACATCATCGGCTCGGTCGTCGGCCCGCACCCGTTCCCGATGATCGTGCGCGACTTCCAGGCCGTCATCGGCCGCGAGACGCGCCGGCAATGCCTCGATCAGATCGGCCGCCTGCCGGATGCGGTGGTCGCCTGCGTCGGCGGCGGGTCCAACGCCGCGGGGATCTTCTACCCCTTCATCGAAGACGCCGAGGTCGCCCTGCACGGCATCGAAGCCGGCGGCCGCGCCACCTCGCTCGGCGACCACGCCGCGCCGCTCACCCATGGCTCCCCCGGCGTCCTGCACGGCTCGCTCTCGTACGTCCTCCAGGACCCCGACGGCCAAACCGCCCCCGTCCACTCCTGCTCCGCCGGCCTGGACTACCCCGGCGTCGGCCCCGAACACGCCCACTGGCACGAGACCCACCGCGTCCACTACACCGCCTGCACCGACACGGACGCGCTGGAGGCCTTCCAACTCTGCGCCAAACTCGAAGGCATCATCCCCGCCCTCGAAACCGCCCACGCGATCCACTCGACGATGCAGATCGCCAAAACGATGCGCCCCGACCAGCACGTCGTGCTGAACTGCTCCGGCCGGGGGGACAAGGATCTCGACGAGGCGCTGCGGTTGATCGAGGGCAAGTCGTAACTCTCGGAGGAGGTGTGAGGCACCGTTAATTCCCCCGACCGACATTCGTATATTGCGAATTAGACGCAGTCTAAGATTATTGTTGCTCGTAATACTTATGTGCTCGTTTGGCTGGTTAAAACCATCCCGAAGGGTCAAACACCCAGACTCTGCACGTTATAGTATTCAGGCGTTCCAGCCTTCCACCGTCGCCACAACATTTTGTTTCCGGGAGTGCAACAGATGCGTAAGCAACTATCCGATTCGGTCCTTCCCAGTCAGAGTCGTCGCCTGCATGCAACAGCGTTGGGCCGCCTTGCGCTTCTTGGGAGCGTGATGGTCTCGTCGGCCGCGTCGGCTCAACTGCAATATGACGTCTATCAGATCAACGTCGCCAACAACTCCGCTCTGGGGTTGCACACCTTTGAGTTCCACATCGGCGGAATCTACAACAATCCCCAGATCGACTTTTCGCTTTACGAGTATGCATCTTTCTCACAGCAGTACGGCTTGAGCTTCTTCACCGGTCCAGAGCAGCCATTGGTGATGTTCAATGGCATACCCGGCGGCAGCACCACGGAGTCCCTTGGTGCCCAAGTTGCGTTTCTGCATGACGCATGGATCCAGCCGGGCACTACCCGAGAGGTGGCTAGGATCGCTGTACCGCTCGGCACCAACCCCTTATTACTCCCCACCTGGGCCGACTGGTTCGGCGGCGGTGGAGATCGATTGTTGCCAGAAGAAACCGAGCTTGGCTTTCAACACCTTGAAACGGTGCTTGGTCCTACGCCTGCCGTGCCAGCTGATCCGAGCACGGGTTATGACCTCTATCGCGTTAGTCTCACTAATGACACCCAGCAAGACGCGCAAGCGTTCAGCGTCGCGATCGATGGCGTGATTAACGATCCAAGCCTGAATTTTGCGGTCGATGATCTAGCCGGCCAACTCCTTCCCGAGGCGCTCAGTCTTTTTACGCATCCTGTGTCTGCCGGTCACTATGTCCCCAGCGACCTCAACGACGAAGACACGCTCGCCGTTGATAGCCTCTATTTTGGAAGGGGGGCCGCGGGACCGTTGATTCCTAACGCATCTATGGACATCGCGTGGATTTCGGTACCCATAGGTACCGATCCCTATTCTCTTTCTACAAGCACACAGTTGTATACATCCCGCAACGGATTCGAAGACGGCGGTGTGTTGGACTTTGCCGGGACCGGCGGGCTGAACTTCACCTACGTGGCGACGGTCATACCTGAACCGACGGCGTTGGGCCTGGCGGCGTTTGGGTTGGGGCTGATGGCCACCCGAAGGTCGGCCTGATCGAATAGATGAAAGTGCCACCATTGAGGGCGGCCCATAAGCCGGCCGTTTTCTTGCGCCCTTGCGAGCGAGCTGTGAGTAGATCTCGTGTTCACGCCGCGTGGATGGGCTTGCGTCGGCGGTTCTTCTTCGGGCGCGCCGTATTGGCGTTGGCCTTGGCGTTGGTTTGGGCGGCGGGTTTGTCTTGTCCTTTGCGGTGGGTGGATTTCTTTTTGCGGCGGGGCTTTGAGGTGGTGGGCTGGTCGGCGGGTTGGTTGCGATTCTGGTTGCGGGAGCGGGTGGGGTTGGCGTTGCGAGTGGGGCGGGTGGGGCGGTTTTGTTTGCCGCCGCGGGATTTGTTGGATTGGCGGCGGTTGCCGCCTTGGGATTTGGGGGCGGGTTTGGGGGTGGGGAGGAGGCCTGGGCCGTCGTCGCGGGTGTTGAGGGGGGTTTTGAGGTGGCGTTCGATGTCGCGGAGGAGGGGGAGTTCTTCGGGGTCGCAGAGGGCGATGGCGTGGCCTTGGGCGCCGGCGCGGGCGGTGCGGCCGATGCGGTGGACGTAGCTTTCGGGGTCCTGGGCGAGGTCGTAGTTGACGACGTGGGTGACGTCGTCGACGTCGATGCCGCGGGCGGCGACGTCGGTGGCGACGAGGACGCCGACGGCGCCGTTGCGGAAGCGGTCGAGGGCGCGTTGGCGTTGGTTCTGGGTCTTGTTGCCGTGGATGGCGTCGGCGTGGATGCCGGACTTGCGCAGGCCCTTGACGACGCGGTCGGCCCCGTGCTTGGTGCGGGTGAAGACGACGGTGCGGTGCATGGGCAGGCGCTCGAAGTAGTGCACGAGCAGGGCGGGCTTGTCGAACTGGTGGACGTGGCAGACGGACTGCTCGATGCGCTCGGCGGCGGGGGCCTGGGGGGCGATGTGGACTTCGGCGGGGTTGTTCAAGAAGTCGGCGGCGAGCTTGCGGATGGCCTTGGGCATGGTCGCTGAGAAGAGCAGGGTCTGGCGCTGGGCGGGCAGGGCGGCGACGATGCGGCGGATCGCGGGGGTGAAGCCCATGTCGAGCATGCGGTCGGCCTCGTCGAGGACGAGGGTGCGGACGGCGGTGAGGTTGGCGTGGCCCTGCTCCATGAGGTCGATGAGCCGGCCGGGCGTGGCGACGATGATGTCGGCGGTGCCGGTGAGGGCGCGGACCTGAGGTCGCTGGCCGACGCCGCCGTAGATGGCGGCGGTACTCAGCGGGGTGTGCTGGGCGTAGGCGTTAAGTGCGTCGACGATCTGCACGGCGAGCTCGCGGGTGGGCGAGAGGACGAGCGCGCGGACGCGGCGGCGCTGAGTGGGCTTGGGGTTGTAGAGGCGGGCGAGGAGGGGCAGGGCGAAGGCGGCGGTTTTGCCGGTGCCTGTCTGGGCGCAGCCGAGCACGTCGCGGCCTTCGAGGGCGGGGGGGATGGCCTGGGCCTGGATGGGGGTGGCGGTGGCGTAGCCGGCGTCTTGGAGCGCGCGGCGGAGGGGCGCGGGGAGGGACAGAGCGTCGAAGTCCATGGGGGCTTTCTTTGGAGGGGCTGGCGGATCACACCGTGGGCGGCAGCGTGGCGCTGCGACATCGCCTGGGCCGGTCGTGCGGAATATCCGTTTGGACTTCCGGGGGCCGGTGCGGTGTGCTGCCAGTAACTTGGGGGTGCGTCGGGCGGGCCTGGGTGGCGGTCGCTGGACGGCAAGACGGGCAGAGGGAGCGAGAGCGTAGGGCATGGCCGGGCGGTTGTCACGCGCGGCGTGCTCCACTTTGATGAACTGCCTGCGATTTAGCCCCTGGCGAGTCACCCGGGGGCGGCCCTGGGTTATTGACCCGGGGCTAAGTCAACCATCACCTGTCACATGCCGCAAGCGATGCAGCGGCGCGCGGGTCGGTCAGTCCAGCGGCTTGGCTGAGACGATGGTGAGCGTGTTGCGTTCGCGGTCGGGCTCGATGGTGATGTCCCAGTCGGTGTCGGCGTGCTCGGCTTCGACGACGTAGCGGCCGGCGACGCGGGCGGGGCGGAAGCGATCGGCGAGCTCGAGCATGGTGAGCACGTCGGGCTCGGTGACGCCGAGATCGCTGAGGCTTTCGGCCATGCGGGGTGAGAGGCTGAGGTCCCACTGCCACCATGCGGGCCAGACGGTGATCATGCGGAGAGCGAACGATGTGGCGGGCGTGTCGCCGAGGGCGGTTGGTGAGAAGTCGTGGCGAGGCGTCGGGCTGCGCGGGTGATGCGGGTTGTGCGGGCGGATCGGGTGGATGGGGGTTTCGCGGATTCGTGCGCGGCGATAATATCGGGGTTGTAGGAAATATCGCGGCCTGCCGTGCCCGTCGTCTGCGGGCGTGGGTGGGCTGCTGGGAGTCTGGCGATGCGTTCGATCTGTTGCGGGGTGCGGGGATTGGCTGTGGTTGGTGTGGCTGTGGCGTTGGCGGGGCCGGCGGTGGCGCAGCGTGGGGCTTCGGCTTCGGAGGGGATCGACGTGTCGCACTGGCAGGGGACCATCAACTGGACGGCCGTAGCAAACGACGGGATCGACTACGCGTTCATCAAGGCGACCGAGGGCGTGGGGTTCACGGACAGCCGGTTTGCGAGCAACGCCGCGGGGGCCGAGGCGGCGGGGCTGTATGTCGCGCCGTATCACTTCGCTCGGCCGGGGCTGAACGCGAACGACGCGGTGAACGAGGCGAACTACTTCCTGCAGGTCGCGGGGGGTGTGATGGGCGATGGGTACCTGCCGCCGGTGCTGGACCTGGAGGTGGACGACGGGCCGATGTCGCCGGCGCAGCTGACGGCCTGGGCGTTGGATTTTTCGGACACGATCGAGGCGGCGATCGGCATCAAGCCGCTGCTGTACACGGGTTCGTCGTTCGCGAGCACGCAACTGACGAGCGCGATCACGGAGCTGCCGCTTTGGATCGCGAACTGGGGCGTGAGCTCGCCGAACACGTCGCACTGGGATGAGTACGACTTCTGGCAGTACACCGCGACGGGCTCGGTGGCGGGCATCTCGGGCAACGTCGATCGCAACGTGTTCAAGTCGTCGCCGCTGGGGTTGGACATCTACGTCGACAACCTGTTCCCCGACCCCGCGGCCCCGGGCGACTTCGACGAGGATGGCGACATCGATGTCGACGACATCGACCTGCTGCTCGCGCACATGGGCGACCCGGCGTACGACCTCACGGGCAACGGCGTGACCAACACCGCCGACACGACCTACCTGATCCATGAGATCCTCGGCACCGAGTACGGCGACGTGAACCTCGACTCGTTGATCAACACCAGCGACCTCGCGGTGCTCGCCAGCCACTTCGGCCAGGCCACCAGCTCGTGGGCCCAGGGCGACTACAACGGCGACGGGATCGTGAACACCAGCGACCTCGCGCAGCTCGCGGCGAACTTCGGCTACGACGGCACGGGGGCGCTGGTGACGGCGACGGCCGCGGTGCCCGAGCCGGCCACGGCGGCGCTGCTTGCGATCGCGGGCGCCGCGGGCGTCGTGCGCCGGCGGCGGGGTTGAAGCCGAAGCTTCAGGGATTGGGGAGCGATGCGAGTTCGTGGGTGAGGCGGTCGACGGCCGCTTGCGCGGAGTGGCCGAGGTAGAGCACTTCGCGTTCGGGGCTGAGCAGCATGATGCTGGGCAGGCCCATGGGGATGCGTGTTGCGGGTTGATCGCGTTGGGTGTCGTTGAGCCAGAGCTGCACGCCGGCCAGCGACTTGCCTTGGATGTAAGTGGTCGGGCGTTCGGGGTCTTGGTCGACGCTCACGGCGAGCCATGCGACGCGATCGTCGTCGGCGTGGGTTCGGGCGGCCTGGTCGAGGATCGGCGTTTGCCTCAGGCACGGCCCGCACCACGTCGCCCAGAAGTCGAGCAGGACGTAGCGTCCGGCAAAGTCGTTGAGCCGAATGAGGGTCGGTTCGTTTTCGATCGGCAGGGAGGTGGCGGTGAAATCGGGGAGGCGGTCGCCGACCTTCAGTTCGGGGTGGCTGCTCAACACGATGCGGCCGAGGTCGAGCGCCGCGTGTGGATTAGCCGAGTTTTCTATGACGTCCACGGGCAGCTCGACGCTGGCGACCGAGCCATAGACGCCATCGACTTCGCGCCAGACTTTGGCGGTCAGCACGTAGCTGCCGCTGGGCACACCGGGGAGGTGGAATTGGCCGTCTGGATCGGGCTTGGTCGTCTGGGCGCCGTCTTCGGCCCACCTTTCTTCGGCCATCGCTCGGACCCACTGGGTGTGTGCCGGGGAGAGGTTCCACGCGTTGACCCAGGCGCGGCGGTCGTCGCTTGGCCAGAGCGAGAAGTCGTCCGGCCGCGGTCGCATGACGCCTTGTTGATCGAATGTCTCGGCAGGCACCAGCCGGACCGTTGTGTCACCCAGTGCCGATGCGTCTTTGGCTTGCTCGGCAAGTACGACGGTGCCGCTCAGGGTTGAGCCGTGGTCTTCGAATACGACGGTCGTGGTCTGGCCGGGGTCTGCGTAGATGATTCGGTGGCGTGGCCAGGCGATCGAACCGCCTTGGAGGCTGCGCGATTTCAAGCGGTGGCTGACGCGGTTTTCGCCGGGGATGACGTGGTCGAATCTGAATCTGCCTGCTTCGTCGGTCAGGACGTGCGACATCGCGTCGAGGTCGTAGTTGATCGTGTTGCAGAGCCAGTGGCCGGGCTGGATGTCGATGACCTCGCCGACGCGCGGGGTGATGTCGGGGCTGAGTTTGCCTTCGATCGTGCTCCAGGCCTGGAGTTGCAGATCGATTGGGTCGGTGGCTCGATCGAGGTCTTCGGGCTCGACGATGCCGATGCCGGTGGGGTGGGTGACGACGAGTGCGCCGCGTTCGTCGGGGAGCGTGAATTGAAGCAAGCCGGTCTCGCTGGTCGCCTGCTGCTGGGCGGGGTCGCTCATGGTCAGGCGGTGGCCTCTGAGCGTGCCGTGCCGTGTCCATGCGATCAGGCCGGCGGTAGCGTTGGATGCCGGTTCGCCGGACGGGGTGGTGACGGTGACGACGCGTCTCGCGCCGGTGGGCCAGAGCGGGCCTTGGACGCCCGGGGGGAGCGTTTGTTTGTTTGCGCTCGCGGGCGAGACGAGGCTGACCAGCAGGCAGGCGACGCAGATGAACGCGAAAGCGGTGTGGCGCACGGCGGGCTCCCGGCAAAGGCGTGGCAGGCCTTCGCACCGTAGCGGGTCGGGCGGCGTGCGCCGAGGGTGGCGTGATGGGTTGACCTGGCCAGCGGCTCAGGTGCCGTTGCGTGTGGCGGGGTTGCAGAAGAGCGGGCCGGGGCGTTGGGCGAGCCACTCGTCCCATTGGTCTTGCTTGACGGGTGCGGCGCTGCCGTCGAATCGGGTGATCATGCCGGCGCCTTGGTGGCGTTGGGTGGGTGCTTCGTTGGGGCGGTTGGCGCCGTCGTTCCACGAGCCGGAGGAATCGAGCTCGTCGAGCTCCCAGAAGAGGACGTCACTGCCGTCGAAGTCGGAGATGCGGAAGGGGGTGCGGACGGCGTAGGCGGAGACGGCGCCGTTCATGACGTAGCTGGACAGTCGGCGGACGCCGGGCAGCTCGTCGACGAGGTCCTGGTCGAGCGGGCAGAGGAAGGGGGCGTCGATCTTCATGTAGTCGTGGACCTGTCCGTCTTCGATGGCGAAGTTGGGCTCGCCGCCGGGGACGCGGGCGTCGTAGAGCCAGCCGGGCTCGTCGAGGGAGGTGGCGGGGTTGCCGGCGTCCCAGTTGGTCCACGGCATGCGGTCGCGGTGGTCGACGGTGAACATCTGCGTGCCGAGGTTGATCTGGCGGATGCGGCTGAGGCACTGTGCGCCTTGGGCGGTGCGTCGGGCGATGGCGAGGGCGGGTAGGAGGATGCCGATGAGCAGGGCGATGATGGAGATGACGACGAGCAGCTCGATGAGCGTGAAGCCGGCGGGGCGGCGGCGGGTGGTGGCGGCGGCGTGCATGCGGGTTCCCTCCTTGGGCGTGTGAATCGCGTCTACAGGTTAGTGCAGTATCGAGCGAAATCGCGCGGCGGCATCAGCGATGGCGCTAGCTGCTTCGCAGAGAAGAGGTTGCGTGCGTTGACGGATCGTCCGCGGTTAGCCGGCGAGGGCGGATTCGATCTGCGTCAGCTCGTCGTCGGAGAGTGGCGGGGCGTCGAGGGCGGCGGCGCACTGCTGGATTTGTGCTGGGCGGGAGGCGCCGATGAGGGCGGAGGTGACGGCGTAGCCGTTGGGCTGGGGGCGGAGGACCCAGGCGAGGGCGAGCTGGGAGAGGGACTGGCCGCGGGCCTCGGCGAGGTTGTTGAGGGCGTGGAGTTTGGCGCGGGTGGCGTCGTCGATGCCGTCGGCTTGGAGGAAGGGGGAGTGCTCGTTGGCGGCGCGGGAGTCGGCGGGGATGTCGTTGAGGTACTTGCCGGTGAGGCGGCCGCCGGCGAGAGGGGAGAAGACCATGGAGCCGAGGCCTTGGGCGTGGAGGACGGAGGTGAGGCCTTGCTCGATCCAGCGGTTGAGCATGGAGTAGCTGGGCTGGTGGATGATGGGCTTGGCGAAGCCGTGCTGGGCGCAGACGCGCAGGGCCTCGGCGGTCTGGCCGGGCGGGTAGTTGGAGATGCCGACGTAGAGGGCTTTGCCTTGTTGGACGAGCGCGTCGAGCGCGCCCATGGTTTCTTCGAGCGGGGTGCCGCCGGGCAGGGGGTCGGGGCGGTGGGAGTAGAAGATGTCGACGTAGTCGAGCTGAAGGCGTTGGAGGGACTGGTCGCAGGAGGCGATGAGGGACTTGCGGGAGTTCCACTCGCCGTAGGGTCCGGGCCACATGCGGTAGCCGGCTTTGGAGGAGACGATGAGCTCGTCGCGGTTGGCTCGGAAGTCGTCTTTTAAGATTCGGCCGACGCGGGTTTCCGCCGAGCCGGGGGGCGGGCCGTAGTTGTTGGCGAGGTCGAAGTGGGTGATGCCGAGGTCGAAGGCGGTGCGGAGCATCGCGCGGCAGTTGTCGTGGATGGCGTTTTCGGATGTGGACTTGAGCGAGTCGGTGCCGGGGTCGCCGAAGTTGTGCCAGCAGCCGAGCGAGATGGCGGGGAGCGTGAGACCGGTGTGGCCGCAGCGGCGGAACCACGCGTCGGGGCGGGCGGTGTAGCGGTCTTCGGCGGGTTGATAGGCGGGGAGGGCGGAGGGCATGCGGGGAGGTTAGCGAGATGTCGCGATTAGTCGCCCATGATGCGGACGGTGGTTGGCTCGGGTGCTTGGGTTTGCGTGGATGCTTCGCCATCGTCGGGGGCGAGGCCCATGGCTTGGTGGGTCGCGGCTTCGTCGATGGGTTCCTGGCTCATGGCGACGACGACGGGGGCGTTGAGGTACTTGTTGGCGACGCGTTGGAGGTCTTGGGCGGTGATGGCTTGGACGGCTTGCAGGAGTTGCTGGCCGGTCTTGGGGGGAGCGCCGTAGAGCTCGTCGAGGGCGAGGGTGGTGGCGCGGGCGGCGTTGGCCTGCTTGCCGGCGAGCTCGTCGTTGAGGAAGCGGGCTTTGGCGCCGTCGACCTCGGCTTGAGGGAAGTCGCCTTGCTTGGCGCGCTCGACGACGGCGACGACGCGGCGGACGGCTTCGGGGATTTGCTCGGCGGAGGTGTTGAAGAGGATGGTGTAGTTGCCGGGTCGCAGGCCGGTCTGCATGTAGCCGCCGGAGGCGTAGACGAGGCCGGGGCCTTCGCCACGGAGGGCTTGCTGGAGCCAGCCGGAGGGGAAGGCGGAGAGGACGTTGGAGAGGACCTGCATGGGGACGTAGTCGGGGTCGTCTCGTTTGAGTCCGGGGCCGAGGCCGATGACGACGGCGGCGAGCGGCTTGTCGGTGGCGTGGGTGATGAGCTTGGCGCGGTGGTCGGTGGGCGCGGTGTCGTAGGCGACGGGGCTGGCGACGGGCTGGAGGCCGGCGAACTCGGCTTGGATGGTGGCGCGGAGGGATGCGGGGTCGAAGTCGCCGACGACGGTGAGCGCGGCGGCGGCGGGGTTGAGGGTTTGTGCGTGGAAGGCGGCGAGGTCTTCGGCGGCGAGGTCGCGGACGATGTCGGCGCGGCCGGCGGAGGGGGCCTGCCAAGTGGTGTCGGCGTAGTAGTCGGCGCGGAAGTAGTCGCCGACCTGGGTGGACCAGCGGTCGGCGCGGGACTCGATGGAGGCGACGAGGCGGGGCTGGACGCGTTGCCATTCGTCGGTGGGGAAGTCGGGTCGGAGGGCGGCGTCGGCGACGAGGCCGAGCACGGTGTCGAGGTCTTCGGAGAGGGCGTTGGCGCGGATGAAGGAGGTGTTGTTGCCCGCGCCCGAGGAGAGGGCGGCGCCGAGGGACTCGACCTGGGCCGCGATGTCGGCGTTGGTTCGGCCGTCGAAGCCGCGGGTGAGCATCGAGGCGGCGGCGTTGGCGACGCCTTCGCGGCCGGGGGTGTCGGCGAGGAGGCCGCCGACCCAATACAGGTCGATCGCGGCGGCGGGGACGGCGGTGGAGCGTTGGAGGATCACGCGCAGGCCGTTGGGCAGCGTGAAGCGGATGGGCTCGTCGACGGCGATGGGTTGGGTGTCGGCGTCGGCTTGCGCGAGGGCTTTGGCGACATCGGCGATGACCGAGGCGTTGTCGAGGTCGACCGTCTCGGCGGGCAGGGACGCGGGGTCGACGTCGTCGTCGCGCGACATGGTCGTGACCTGGGTGTCGTCGGACAGCGGGCTGAGCACGATGTGCATCTGCTTGTCGAAGTCGACGATGAACTGCGCGGCGGCTTGAAGGTCGGCGGGGGTGAGGTGGGCGATGGTGTCGACGTACTTCTGCGAGTAGTCGGGGTCGCGGGTGGAGATGATGTCGCGCGCGAGGCTGGAGGCGACGGCGGCGGCGGACTGGCCGCGCTGGGCGATGCCGGAGATGACCTGGCGGCGGACGCGGTCGAGCTCGTCGTGTTCGACGGGTTCTGCTTGCACGCGCTCGAGGTGCTCGCGGATGGCGGCCTTGACGGCGGCGAGGCGCTGGGCTTCGAGGGTGTCGCCGGGTGTGTCGGCGGGGGGCTCGAAGTCGGCGATCTCGGCGTCGACGCCGAAGAAGCCCTCGCCCCAGGTGGCGGAGAAGTTGTAGGCGTTGATGGAAGTGACCCAGCGGCGGTTGTCGCGGAGGTCGCGCACGAGGCGAGACGACTCGCCCTGGCCGAGCACGGCGGCGAGCATGTCGAGGGCGTAGTCGTGTTCGGACTGCAGGCGGACGCCGGGGAACGCGAGGCGCAGGCGGGTGCGGGTGATGTCGGCGGTGCCTTCGACGGCGACGGGCTCGGCGAGCTCGGGCTCGATGGGCAGGGTGATCTCGGGCAGGTCGCGGGGCTGGGCGTTCATCCACAGCTCGGCGACGCGGTCGACCGTGGCTTGCGGGTCGATGTCGCCGGCGACGACGAACACCATGTTGTTCGGCGGGTACATGCGTTGGTAGAAGTCGATCAGCTCTTCGCGGGTGACGTCGAGGAACTCATCGAGGTAGCCGATGGTGGGGTGGCGGGCGGGGTGGGCGGTGTAGCGGGCTTGCTGGGTGAGCTTCCAGAAGATGCGGTTGGGGTCGCCGCGGCCCATGTCGAACTCGCGCTGGATGACGTCGCGCTCGCGTTGGAACTCGTCTTCGGGGATGACAGAGTTCTGCATCCAGTCGGAGACGCGGGCGATGGCTTCGTCGGCGTGGTCGGCGGTGGTGTTGACGAAGTAGCGGACGGTGTCGAGGGAGGTGGCGGCGTTGGTCTGAGCGCCGATGCGGTTGAGGATGGCGTTGGAGTCGTCTTCGGGGGTGGTGGCGGTGGTGCCGCCGGAGGCGAGGTGTTCGAGGAAGTGCGAGAGGCCGGCGCCGGTGTGTTCTTGCTCGTAGATGGAGCCGGTCTTGATCCAGGCGTGGACGGAGACGACGGGCTGAAGGGGGACGCGCTGGGCGGCGATGATGAGGCGGTTGGGCAGGGCGACGATGCGTCGGTCGTCGCGGTCTTGGAGGACGGTGATTTCGGTGGCGGCGGGCGCGTTGGGGGTGGTCATGGTGTTGGGTTCTGCGTGGGCGAGCGGGGTCGGCAGGGCGGCGCACGCGAGCCATGCGGCGAGGCCGAGGCCGAGGGCGAGGCGAATGGCGCGGGCGCGGGTGGCGGCGGTGGGTTGGGCGGCGCTAAGGTGAGGCATGAGAAAGCTCCTGATCGTTCTTCCGATGGTAGCGGCCGGGGTGGCGGGCTTGCTTGGCGTGGCGTTGTCTTGGGGGGCGGCGCAGGCATCGGAGGGGCCTTACGGGCACCCGGACGACCCGGAGGGGTACGTCGCTGAGGCGCCGCTGCCGGAGGGCTTTCCGCGGCCGGGGCCGATCGGTGAAGCGGTGGTGAAGCAGTATCCGGCGGCGCGGATGGCGGCGCACGAGGGGGCGCAGTTCATGCGGCTGTTCGGGCACATCAGCCGGGAGGACATCCCGATGACCGCGCCGGTGTTGATGGAGGGGATGGTGGCGGGCGACGAAACGCCGGGCGTGCCGATGATGGCGTTCTATTACCCGTCGATGGCGACGGGCGAGGCGGGGGCGGACGCGGTGGACGGGTCGGTGGAAGTGGTGGACTCGGAGCCGATGACGGTGGTGAGCTATGCGTTTTTCGGCGCGCGGAACGCGGCGCAGCTCACGGAGGCGATGGCGGCGATCGAAGGGTTGATCGAAGATCGCGGGCTGGCGAAGGTTGGGTCGCCGCGGATCATGGGCTACAACGGGCCGGGGGTGCCTTGGCGGCGGAAGCTTGTGGAGGTGCAGCAGCGGGTTGAGGTTGAAGTGGTGGAGGAAGAGGCTGGCGAGTCGGCGGGCGAGGGGTGACGGTTGGCTTGTGGCTTCACGCACACATCGTGCTGTGCACGAGGTGTGGCACCCGATGAGGCGAGGTGGTTGTCTGATCGAACGAAAGCCTCGACGCGGTGATTGACCGCGCCGAGGCCGGAGGCGTGAGATGACTTAGGCGGAGCGTCGGCGGGTGAGGCCGACGAGTGCGGCCAGGCCGAGCGCGGCGACGGAGGCGGGCTCGGGGATGGCGGCGATGTTGTCGACCCAGATGATGTTTTCGGAGGTGCCGCCACGGAGGAGGTCGCCTCGGCTGGCGTAGGAGACGGGGCCTGGGCCGGCGAAGATCTCGAAGCGTTCGACGTTGCTGAGCGTGTCGACGGCGACGCCGGTGCCACCGCTGTCGGCGGAGTGGATGAGGCTGTCGGGGTTGATGTCGAACTCGAAGCGTTCCCAGTCGTTGTCGATGACGAGCGTTTGGCCGGGGGTGAAGAACCAGCCGCCGGGTCCGTCGAACCCGATCCAGACGATGGTGTCGTTGCCGGTGCGTCCGTCGAGCCACATAGAGATGCCGCTGACGTTGGCGGTGAGGTAGTCGCCGGTCCAGTCGGCCTGCTCTGACCACATGAGCCACTTGCCGTTGGGCCCGCCGCCGTCGGAGAAGTGGCGGAGGAAGCCGGGCTGGCCGTTGAAGCTGGTGTCGTTCTCGAAGCTGGGGGCGACGCCGGCGTTGCCGACGCGCCAGCCCTCGTTGTCGGCGTCGAAGGTGTCGATGGAGTCGAGGCCGATGGCCGAGGCCTGGGCGACGATCGCGCCCGCCACGAGGGCGACGGATGAGGTCTTGAACATGAGTTTTCCTCCAGGGGAACGGTGGGGCGGCCGCGCCGTTCGCGGCTCGTTGGAATATGTCGCGGGTCCGTTGTGTTATTGCAGCGTGAGCGCGCGTGAGCGCGCGTGGGCTGGCGGGCGGGCGGCGGGGCGTTGAGGTGACGCCCGGTGGCGGTGCGAC
The DNA here is from genome assembly GCA_039024495.1 of Planctomycetota bacterium. Classification (GTDB taxonomy): domain Bacteria; phylum Planctomycetota; class Phycisphaerae; order Phycisphaerales; family Phycisphaeraceae; genus JBCBUE01. The sequence goes on from JBCCQE010000010.1 coordinate 61,786, forward strand.
TATGCTACGGGGCTGCGAACCCCGCTTTTGATGTCCGGACACGCCGCTGCTGCATGAGATAAGCGAAGCTTCCCTAAGCACTTGCCACCGTAGCTCAGTTGGTAGAGCAGATCTTTCGTAAAGATCAGGTCGCTGGTTCGAGTCCAGTCGGTGGCTTTGTCCCGGCGGGTTGCCGGGCGTGCCGCCTTAGCTCAGTTGGTAGAGCAGTGCTTTTGTAAAGCACCGGTCGTCGGTTCGAGTCCGACAGGCGGCTTGTTCGATCCCGCCGCGTGCCTTGCCGCCGCGGCCCTGCCCCTCCCTTTTGCTGGAGTCCCTGCACCGATGAGCGAGCCTGCCGAGATCCGCGACGTCGCGATGTCCACCAAGTATTTGCAGACCGGCCGCGAGGCCGAGGATGCGTTTGACCGCGTTGGCGCCGTGGAGGCGTACGAGGCGGCGTACACGGCCGACCCCGACAACGCCGACGTCTGCTTCCGCCTGGCCTACAGCCTCGATCTGTTGGGTGAGGAAGACGAGGCGCTGCACCTTTTGGAGTCGGCGATTGCGTCGGAGAAGCCGCACCTGCACGCGCTGATGAACCTGGCGGTGCTCTACGAAGACCGCGGCAAGTACTCGCAGGCCGAGCGATGCCTGCGGCAGGTGCTCAACACCGATCCGACCAACGACCGGGCGCGGCTGTTCATCAAGGACGTGCTGGCGACCAAGGCGATGGTGATCGACGACGAGCAGGAGAAGCGCGACGAGAAGCAGTCGGCCCTGTTTGACACGCCGGTGACGGACTTTGAGCTGTCGGTGCGGACGCGCAACGCGCTTCGGAAGATGTCGATCCGCACGCTGGGCGATCTGCTGAACGTGTCGGAGTCCGAGCTGCGGTCATTCAAGAACTTCGGCGAGGCGTCGCTGGACGAGATCAAGGCGATGCTCGCGCAGAAGGGGCTGCACCTGGGTCAGGCCCGCGAGCAGTTCCAAGAGCAGGTCAAGCAGCAGATTTACGATCAGCTCACCGCGGCCGGCTCGGACGACGAGACGCTGAACCAGCCGATCGGCGAGCTGGACCTGTCGGTGCGGGCGCGGAAGGCGCTGACGCTGCTGAACGTGCAGACGATCGGTGACCTGGTGATGAAGACCGAGGCCGAGCTGATGGGCGTGAAGAACTTCGGCATGACCTCGCTGGTCGAGATCAAGGAGAAGCTCGGTGACGCCGGGCTGAGCCTGCGTCAGCTGGAGAGCTGAGCGAGTTGTTGCAGCGGGGCGAGTCGCCCGAGGTGAGCAGGCGGGCCTAGGCTTGGGCCGAACCTTGAACCTCGGAGATCGCCATGCTGAATTCGTTTGCGTTGCTGTGGATTGGCCTGCTGGGCGGGTTGCTGGCTGTGGGTGCGTCGGTCGCGGCTGCGGACGATGCGCCGCGGGTGGTGATCGTGCTGACGAACGAGAGCTCGATGGGCGAGGGCGGGCGGGCGACGGGGTTCTATCTTTCGGAGGCGTCGCACCCGTGGCGTGCGTTTACGGAGGCTGGGTACGAGGTGGTGTTTGCGAGCCCGCTGGGCGGGCTGGCGCCGATCGACCCGACGAGCCTCGACCGATCGGACGCGACGAACGCGGCTTTCCTCGGCGAGGTTGCGGACGGGGATGCGGTGGCGACCGAGGCGCTGGGCGAGCTGGACGCGGGGGAGATCGACGGCGTGTTTTTCGCGGGCGGCCACGGGACGATGTGGGACTTCCCGGATGACCCGGCGGTGAAGTCGCAGACGGCGGCGGTGTACGAGGCGGGTGGCGTGGTGGCGGCGGTGTGCCACGGGCCAGCGGCGCTGGTGAACGTGCGGCTGAGCAACGGGTCTTATCTCGTGGACGGCAAGATGGTGGCGACGTTTACGAACGCCGAGGAAGACGCCGTGGGGCTGACGGGCACGGTGCCGTTCTTGCTGCAGACGTTGCTCGAAGAGCGCGGGGCCGAGGTGGTGGAGGCGGCGAACTTTGAGTCGAACGTGGTGGTCGACGGGCGGCTGGTGACGGGGCAGAACCCGGCGTCGGCGCGCGGGACGGCCGACGCGGTGGTGGCGTTGATCAGCCAAGCGTGGCGGTGATGGCGGCCTGGAGGGCGTCGGCTTTGGCGTCGTCGAGGGTGGTCGCGGGCCAGTCGAGGGGGAGGCCCGAGCCGTCGGGGTGCTTGGGGATGATGTGGAAGTGGACGTGCATCACGGCCTGGCCGGCTGGGGCACCGTTGTTTTGCAGGATGTTGTAGTGCGGCGTGTCGGTGGCTTTGGTGACGGCCTTGCACAGCCTGGGAAGTTGCCGGCCGAGGTCGGCGGCGGTCTCGGGATCGACTTGATCGAGCGTGACGTAGTGGGCCTTGGGGATCAGAAGCGTGTGGCCGTGCGACAGGGGTCCGATGTCGAGAAAGGCCAGGCTGCGCTCGGTCTCAAGCAGCTTTCGGCATGGAATCGTGCCGGCGACGATCTTGCAGAAGATGCAGTCGGGGTCGGTGGGATAGTCGGGCATGGGGGTGGCTATTGCGGGGTGGTGGCGAAGACGGCGAGTTCGTTGCCGAGGTGGTTGTCGGCCTCGGCGCGTTGGATGTCGAGGGGGTCGGTGAGGTGGGGCTCGTCGCCGAACGCGCCGTCGCGGCCGGGGGAGACGAATTGGCCGACGGGGCTGCCGGGCTGGGCGGGGAGGTAGCGGAAGGGTCGGCCGTAGCCGTCGATGGCGATGAGGCCGCGGCCGGGCTCGGCGCGGATGTTGATGCCGGCGAGGTCGGAGGGCGCGGCGTCGGCGGCGCGGAGGGCGCGGAGGGCGGCGTTGGCGTCGGTCCAGCGGGGCGGGCCGTGGGCGTCGGCGTAGGCGTGGGCGGCGGCGGTGAGGCGGGCGAGGATGGAGCGGGTGCGGGCCTCGGCGTCGACGGCCTGGACCGAGCGGCTGATGACGACGAGGCCGAAGGCGACGGCGGTGATGGCGATGCCCGCGATCATGGCCTCGACGAAGGACATGCCGGGCCGGAGGCGGCGGGTGCGGGGTGAAAAAAACCCACGCCTGGAAGGCGCGGGCTTCGGGGGTGTGGGGGGGTGGGGCGTGGGCATTCCGTGTCTTACATCACGGACTGCATGAGCTTGACGAGCGGCAGGAACAGGGCGATGACGATGAAGCCGACCATGCCGCCGAGCAGGACGACCATGAGCGGTTCGAGGAGGCTCATGAGGCCGGCCACGGCGACGTCGACTTCTTCGTCGTAGTTGTCGGCGATCTTGATGAGCATCTTGTCGAGGTCGCCGGTCTCTTCGCCGACGTCGATCATGTTCACGACGATGGAGTCGCAGACCTTGGCCTTGCGGAGCGGCTCGGCGAAGGACTCGCCCTGGCGGACGGACTCGTGGACGTCTTCGAGGGCGGCGACGTAGACGCCATTGCCGGTGGTGTCGGCGGTGATCTGGACGGCGTCGAGGATGGGGACGCCGGCGTTGACGAGGGTGCCGAGGGTTCGGGTGAACTTGGCGATGGTGGCCTTGCGGACCAGGCCGCCCATGACGGGCATGAGCAGGGTGATGCGGTCGATGACCTGCTTGCCGGGCTTGGTTTTGCGGAGGAGCTTGAGGCCGATGAAGAACCCGAAGGGCGCGAGGGCGACGTAGACGACGCCGGGGATGGTGTATTCGGGGGCGATACCGAAGATGGGCCCGGCGAGCCAAGCGGAGAAGTCCATCAGGTATTGGGTGATGAAGGGGATCTCGGTATCGAAGTCGTCGAAGATCTCACGGAACTGGGGCACGATGAAGATCATGATGCCCAGCAGGATGACCGAGGCGACGAGGACGACGGCGATGGGGTAGATCATCGCGCCGATGATGCGTCGCTTGAGCTTGGCTGCTTTTTCGAGGAAGTCGGCGAGGCGTTGGAGGATGAGGTCGAGCACGCCGCCGACCTCGCCCGCGGCGATCATCTTGACGTAGAGCTTGTCGAAGGCTTTTTTGTGCTTGCCCATCGCGTCGGAGAGCGACGAGCCGGAGGAGACGTCTTCGTGGACGCCGCCGAGGGCGTCCTTGAGCAGGCCGGGCTTCTGCTGCTGCTCGAGGATGGCGAGCGAGCGGAGGATCGGCAGGCCGGCGTCCTGGAGGGTGGAGAGCTGGCGGGTGAAGGTGGTGAGCTGCTTGGCACCGACACCACCGATGTTGATCGAGATGTCGTTGATGCCCTTTTTCTTGCCGGCGGACGCGGCTTTAGCGCCCTTGCCGGCGGCCTTGGCCTTGGCCTTTTGCTCGCGCAGAGAGGTGGGGAAGTAGCCCTGCGAGCGGACGCGTGCGGCGGCCTCCTCGGCGTTGGCGGCGTTGATGGTGCCCTTTTGGGGCTTTCCAGATTCGTTGAGGGCTTCGTAGACGAAGGTGGGCATCGGTCAGAACTCCTGAGAGACCAGGGCGGACAGGCCTGCCCCCTCAGACGGCCAAACGAACACTGAACCATTATATCGGAGATTTTACTCCTCGAACATCGTTTCGCGGACGACTTCGTCGATGGTGGTGACGCCGTCGTAGAGGGCCATCAGGCCGCTCTGTCGGAGGGTGCGCATCCCGCGTTTGCGGGCCTCGGACTGGAGGATCTGCGTCGAGGCCTGCTGCATGATGAGCTCGCGCATGTCGTCGTCGAGGACCATGATCTCGAACAGTCCTTGGCGGCCCTTATAACCGGAATTGTTGCAGTAATCGCACCCTCTGCCGCGGTAGAGCTGGCGGCCGTCGAGGTCCTCGGGGGTGAGCTGGAGCTGCATCAGCTCTTCCTCGGTGGGGTGGTAGCCCTCCTTGCACCTGGGGCAGACTTTGCGGATGAGGCGTTGAGCGACGACGCCCTCGATCGTGGCGGTGATGAGGAACTCTTCGAGGCCGAGGTCGAGCAGGCGGGCGATCGAGGAGGGGGCGTCGTTGGTGTGGAGGGTGGTGAAGACGAGGTGGCCGGTGAGCGAGGCCTGGACGCCGATCTGCGCGGTCTCGAGGTCGCGGGTCTCGCCGACGAGGATGATGTCAGGGTCTTGTCGCAGGAACGAGCGGAGCGCGGCGGCGAAGGTGAGGCCGACGTCGTTGTTGACCTGCACCTGGCAGAGGCCCTCGATGTCGTACTCGACGGGGTCTTCTGCGGTGAGGATTTTTTCGGAGGTCTCGTTGAGCTCGTTGAGCGCGGCGTAGAGGGTGGTGGTTTTGCCCGAGCCGGTGGGGCCGGTGACGATGACGATGCCGTTGGGCTTTTTAATGAGCTGGCGGAAGTTTTCGAGGTCGTCGGGGCGCATGCCGACCTTGTCGAGGTCGAGGCTGACGTTGCCGCGGTCGAGGATACGCATAACGACCGACTCGCCGAACATGGTGGGCAGGACGGCGACGCGGAGGTCGACGGGCTTGCCGGAGACCATGAGCTCGATGCGGCCGTCCTGGGGGAGGCGGTGCTCGGCGATGTCGAGGTTCGACATGACCTTGATGCGCGAGACGATCGGCATGGCGAGGTGGCGGGGGGGCGGGATCATCTCGTAGAGCACGCCGTCGATGCGGTAGCGCATCTTGAACTCGTCTTCGAACGGCTCGAAGTGGATGTCGGAGGCCTTGTCCTTGATGGCCTGCATGAGGACGAGGTTGAGCAGGCGTTTGACCTTGTTGTCCTCGGCCATCTCGAGGAGGTCTTCGAGGTCGATGGATTCCTCGCCGTCGGCGAGCTCCTCCATGTCGTGGTCGCCGGCGATCTCGTCGATGAGCGAGGCGATGGATTCTTCGTCCTCGCCGTAGAACGCCTGGAGGCGTTTTTCGACCTGCTCGGTGGGGGCGACCATGGCCTTGACGTTGAAGCCCATGAGCAGGCGGAGGTCGTCGACGGCGCGGAAGTTGTCGGCCGACTTGAGCGCGATGGTCAGGGTGTTGGAGTCGGGGTCGTACTGGAGGGGCACGACCTGGTAGGCCATCGCGGTTTCGGCGGGGAGGCGTTTGACGACGTCGTCGGGGATGTCGAAGTCGCCGAGGTCGATGACCTCCATGCCGGCCTGAGCGGCGAGGGCGAGGTTGACGTCGTCGGTGGTGACGTAGCCGAGCTCGACGAGCAGGGTGCCGATCGGGCTTTTGCGTTCTTTTTGAAGGGTGAGAGCTTCGTGGACCTGATCGCGGGTGACCTTGCCCATTTTGGTGAGGACGCGGCCGAGGCGTCGGCTGCGGAGCTCTTCGGGCCCGGGCATGGTCTTGGACTCGGCTTGGGGCATGGCGTGGCTCGGGGGCGGGCGGGGCGTGGTGGCGGGCGGCGTGCGACGGGCGGGTTAGCTGGCGGCGGCGCCGGCGGCGGCCCCGGGGGTTTCGTCCTCGTCGAGCTCGATGCGGCCGGTCTGGTGGCCGGCGCGCTTGAGCTTCTCGACCATGTCGCCCTGCTTGCGACATCGGTCGATCATGGTGTCGGCGGCGATGCGTCCGTTGGAGAAGTGGTCCCAGAGGTTGTCGTCGAGGAGCTGCATGCCGAACTTCTTGCCGGTCTGGATCGCCGAGTCGATGCGGAAGGTCTTGCCCTCGCGGATCATGTTGCCGATGGCGGGGGTGACGACCATGAACTCGTAGGCGGCGGTCATGCCCTTCTTGTCGATGCGGGGCATGAGGGCCTGGCTGAGCACGGCCATGAGGGTGGTGGAGAGCTGGACGCGGATCTGCGCCTGCTGGCTGACGGGGAAGGCGTCGATCACGCGGTTGATGGTGGAGGCGGCGCCGTTGGTGTGGAGAGTGCCGAACACGAGGTGGCCGGTCTCGGCGGCGGTGATGGCGGCTTCGATGGTTTCGAGGTCGCGCATCTCGCCGACGAGGATGATGTCGGGGTCCTGGCGGAGGGCTCGGCGGAGGGCCTCGGCGAAAGAGGGGACGTCGTTGCCGACCTCGCGCTGGTTGACGATCGATTTTTTGTGTGGGTGGTAGTACTCGACGGGGTCCTCGACGGTGATGATGTGGTGGTCGAGGATGTTGTTGATGTGGTTGATCATGGCCGCGAGGGAGGTCGTCTTGCCCGAGCCGGTGGGGCCGGTGACGAGGAAGAGACCCTGGGGGCGGCGGAGCAGGTCGGGGACGATGGCGGGCAGGCCGATCTCGTCAATGCCGAGCAGCTTGTTGGGGATGCGGCGGAGGACGAGGGCGACGTTGCCTTTTTGCTTGAAGATGGAGACGCGGAAGCGAGCGGCGTCGCCGTAGGCAAAGCCGTAGTCGGACCCGCCTTCTTCCTGGAGCTCGTTCTGGGCGCGCTCGGGGGAGATGGACTTCATGAGCGCGACGGTGTCTTCGGGCTCGAGGACTTTGGTCTTTAGCTCGACGAGCCGGCCGCGCATGCGCAACGACGGGGGCTTGCCGACGGTGAGGTGGAGGTCGGAGGCCTCCTGTTTGACGACGGTGTCGAGCAGACGGTCGATCTGAACGGTGGACATCGCGGGCTCTCGAGGACAGGGGGCTGGGAATTAATACGGGTGCGGGCGGCGGGGCGTTCGCGGGGGGCGTGGCGGGGCTTCAAGCATCGGACGCGCGGCGGCGCGTCATGCGGCGGCGATCTCTTCGGTTTCTTCTTCCTCCGAGCCGTCGACGACGCCCTCGACCTGCGTGATGCGGCTGACCTCTTGGAGCGAGGTGTTGCCGTCGAGGGCCTTGAGCTTGCCGTCGCCGAGCAGGTCGCGCATGCCCGAGTCGAGGGCGGCGCGGCGGAGCTGGTTGACCGGCGACCGCTTGAAGGCGAGGTCGCGAAGCTCGCCGTTCATCATCATCAGCTCGTAGATGCCCTGCCGGCCGCGGTAGCCGCTGCCCGAGCATCGCTTGCAGCCGACGGGCTTCATCAGCGTGCCGGACTCGGCCTCTTCGCGGGTCATGCCGCAGAGGCGCAGCAGCTTGGGATCGGGGTTGGTCTCGGGCTCTTTGCAGTGCGGGCAGAGCAGCCGGACGAGGCGCTGGGCGAGCACGGCCTGGATCGACGACGCGACGAGGAAGGGCTTGATGCCCATCTGAATCAGGCGGGTGATCGCCGAGGGGGCGTCGTTGGTGTGGAGGGTCGAGAAGACCATGTGGCCGGTGAGCGCGGCCTGGATGGCGACCTCGCCGACCTCCTTGTCGCGGATCTCGCCGACGAGGATGACGTTGGGCGCTTGACGGAGCATGGCTCGGAGGATGCGCTGGAAGTTCAGCGGCGGGTCCATGGCCATGTTGACCTGGCACTGGTTGATGCCTTTGAAGTTGTATTCGATGGGGTCTTCGGCGGTGATGATCTTCTTGTCGGGGCGGTTGAGGACGTCCAGCGCCGAGTAGAGCGTGGTGGTTTTGCCCGAGCCGGTGGGGCCGGTGACCAGGAAGATGCCGTTGGGCTTGTTGATGATGTTGTTGAACTGGCCGAGCGTGTCCTCGCGCATGCCGAGGTTGCGCAGGCCGAGCTTGGCGGCGTCGGAGCGGAGGATACGCAGGACGATCGACTCGCCGTGATAGGCCGGGCAGAACGACACGCGGAAGTCGACGACGTCGCCGCCGACGCGCATCTTGATGCGGCCGTCCTGGGGGATGCGCTTCTCTTCGATCTTGACGCCGGCCATGATCTTCAGGCGGGCGATGACCGACGCCTGAGTGCGCTTGGGGATGTCGTTTTTCTCGATGCATCGGCCGTCGATGCGGTAGCGCAGGCGGACGCGCTTCTCGAAGGGCTCGATGTGGATGTCGGAGGTGCGGCTCATGACCGCCTCGGCGATGATCTGATTGACGAGGCGGACGATGGGGGCGGAGTTCTCCGGGGCGTCGGCGTCGTCGGTGCCGCCCTCGACGTCGATGGACATCTCGCCCTTGACGCCGATGTCCAGCGACTCGCCGCGGTCGACGGAGGTGTCCAGCGAGAGCTCCCGGACGGTGGCGTCGATGGTGTTGCGCGTCTCGGAGTACATCTGCTCGATGTATTCCTTGATCTTGTCCGAGGCGCCGAGCGCGAGCTCGATCTTGCCGCCGAGGCGGAACTGCAGGTCGTCGATGAGCGCGAGGTTCATCGGGTCCGAGACGAGGACCTTGAGGGTGCTGCCCTCCTTGCCCAGCGGCAGGACCTGGTACTTGCGGACGATGTCGCCGGGGATGAGGGCGAGGTCTTCTTTGTTGACGACGTTGGCCTGCTCGAGGTCGACGAACTCCATGTCGTACTGCGAGGCGAGGGCCTTGGCGACGTCGGACTGCGAGGCGTAGCCGAGCTTGACGAGCGCGGTGCCGATGCGGTCGGCGCTGCCCTGGGAGACCTTGAGGGCGTCCTCGACCTGCTGGTCGTCCACGATGCCCCAGCGACGGAGGATTTCGCCGATCTTGCGTCTTTTTCGTGCCATAAGAGAGATAACCGCCGGGTGGGAACTGAGTTCGGCCTCGTGAGTATCGCCCGGGGAGGCGTCGGGGGCAACCGTTGAGCGGATTCGGCCGCGAGCCGGGCGTGGGCGGGTGGAATTCGGCGTAGATTGCGGGCATGAGCGCAGACGCCGCGACGATCCAGAACGAGCAGGCCGCGCTGCTTGCCTATCTCGCCGAGCGCGACGTGCCGTGTCCGAGCTGCGGCTACAACCTGCGCGGCGCGACCTCGACGACGTGCCCGGAGTGCGGCGAGGTGCTGGCGCTGCGCGTGGGGTTAGTGGAGCCGAAGCTGTTTCTGTGGCTGGCGGGGCTGATCCCGCTGGCGATGACGATGGGTTTCGGCGGGCTGCTGTCGGCGTTGGGGGCGGTGTATGCGATCGCGAATATGGGCGGGCCGGACGAGGAGTTCTTCGTCTACTTCGTGCCGCTCACGCTGGTCGCGGCTGCGATGACGGGCGGGTGGCTTTGGGGGCGTCACTGGTATCGGCGGCTGCCGCTGGTGGGGCGCGTGACGCTGATGGCGGGGTGCTGGGCGGTGGCGGTGTTGAGCGTGGTCGGCGGGGTGATGTTCATCAGCTAAGGCCGGGTGCGGTAGGTTGCGGGGGTGCCGGACGACGCCGCCATGCTGGAGATGTTCCTCGCGGAGCGCGAGGTGCCGTGCCCGAATTGTGGGTACAACCTGCGCGGGTTGCAAGGCTCGACTTGCCCGGAGTGCGGGCTGAGTTTGTCGCTGCGGGTGAACCTGACCGAGCAGCGGATGGCGGCGTGGGTCACGGGGTTGATCGCGCTGGCGTGTTCGTTGGGCTGGTCGGGGCTTTTTCTGCTTCTGGTTGTGGCGGTTTTCTTGGCGGACATGGAGCCGATTCCTTGGTGGATTTTCGCTTACTTCGGGACCGGATTCGTGTTGTCGGCCGTGCTGGTATTGAGTTGGCTTAAACGGCGATCCGAGTTTCGGCGGCGCTCTATTTTGACGCGATGGGTGATTGCTCTGTCCTGTTTCGCGGTGCCCGTGACCAACGCTTCGTTCTATCTGGTGATCCTTCAATGAAGGCACCGCCAAAACCCACCATCGGCATCCTCGGCGGGATCGGCTCGGGCAAGTCGACCGTTGCCGCCGAGTTCGCGCGGCAGGGCGGGGGGGTGATCGACGCCGACGCGATCGTCGCCGATATCTACGCCGATCTGGCGGTCGTCGACGAGCTGGTCGCGTGGTGGGGCGACGGCGTCCGCGCGGCCGACGGCTCGGCCGACCGCAAGGCCATCGGGCGCATCGTGTTTGGCGATGCGCAGGCGCGAGCGCGGCTCGAGGCGTTGATTCACCCGCGCGTGCATGCCGAGCGGCAGCGCCTGCGCGATTCGATGAGCGCCGACCCGGCCGTGCGGTTCGTCGTCGAAGACACGCCGCTGCTGCTCGAGGCCGGGCTGGCCGACGCGTGCGACGCGCTGGTGTTTGTCGACACGCCGCTGGAGGTGCGTCAACGGCGCGTGCGCGAGAATCGCGGCTGGTCGGCCGACGAGTTGGCCCGGCGGGAGGCGGCGCAGGCCTCGCTTGACATCAAGCGTTCGGCCGCCCAATATTCCGTGCAGAACGACGCGGGCCCCGACGCTCTGGCTGAGCAAGTCCGTCTCGTCCTCTCTAAGGTCGTTCCGAGGTGACTCGCTCGACCCTCCCGCGTGTTCACAACGAGCCCACCGCCTTGCCGAGCCTTCGGCACAGGTCCGCGGCTTGAGACGCAGGCGTCCTGCCCCCGCGTCTTAGCTTCCTTCCCCCTGACCCCTTCCCCGTCCACAACCCCCGGAATTACCCGGAACTTCCCGAAAACCGAGCACCCCATGGCCAAGAAGTCGCGCCGCAAGAAGTCCAGTTCCAAGAAGTCCGCCGATGCCGTCGGCGTCCAGACCGTCGACCCCGCCGACCTGCCCAAGGAAGACCCCGCGACCGAGGAGTCGCTGGAGGCGGAGACGCAGGAGCGGTACGAGCAGGCCAAGAAGGCCGAGCTCACGTTCCGCGACCTGACGGAGAAGTCGGACGCCGACCTCCGCGCCAAGGCCGACGAGGTCGAGCTGCCCGAAGACAAGCGACCCAAGCAGCGGTTCCGGCTGATCTACAAGATCCTCGAGAAGTTCGCCGCGTCGCAGGGGCTGATGTACGGCGAGGGCACGCTCGAGGTGCTGCCCGACGGGTTCGGCTTCCTGCGGTCGCCGGAGATGTCGTACCTCGCCTGCCCGGACGACATCTACGTCAGCCCGTCGCAGATCCGCCGGTTCGGCCTCAAGCCCGGGCACATCGTGCAGGGCACCATCCGCCCGCCCAAGGAGTCGGAGAAGTACTTCGCGCTGCTGCGCGTCGACGCGGTGAACGACCGCACGCCGGACCAGATCACCGACGTGCAGATGTACGAAGACCTCACGCCGCTGCACCCGCACCAGCGCCTCGTCATGGAGACGCCCGAGGAAGAGGGCAACGTCGAGATGCGCGTGGTGGACCTGGTCGCCCCGGTTGGCCGCGGCCAGCGGGCGTTGATCGTCGCGCCGCCGCGCACCGGTAAGACCGTGCTTTTGCAGAAGATGGCCAAGTCGATCATCAAGAACAACCGCGACGTCAAGGTGATCGTGCTGCTGATCGACGAACGCCCCGAGGAAGTCACGGACTTCAAGGCGAACACGCCGCCGGAGGTCGAAGTGGTCGCGTCGACGTTCGACGAGCAGTCGTCCCGGCACGTGCAGGTCTGCGAGATGGTCATCGAGAAGTCGCGCCGGATGGTCGAGTTCGGCGACCACGTCGTCATCCTGATGGACTCGATCACCCGCATGGCCCGGGCCTACAACTCCGAGATGCCGCACTCGGGCAAGATCCTCACCGGCGGCCTCGACTCCAACGCGCTGCAGCGGCCCAAGAAGTTCTTCGGCTCGGCCCGCGCGGTGGAAGACGGCGGCTCGCTAACCATCATCGCCACCGCCCTGGTCGACACCGGCTCCAAGGCCGACGACATCATCTTCGAGGAGTTCAAAGGCACGGGTAACTCCGAGCTGCACCTCGACCGCCGCCTCGTCGAGAAGCGCGTGTACCCGGCGATCGACATCGGCGCCTCCGGCACCCGCCGCGAAGAGATGCTGATGGAAGAAAAAGAGATGAAGCTGGTCTACCGCCTGCGCAAGGTGCTCAGCGACATGAACGTCGTCGAGGCGATGGAGCTGCTGAAGTCGCGCCTCGCCAAGACCAAGACCAACGCCGAGTTCCTGCTGACGATGTCGATCGACTGATCGATTCGACGATTTGCAGAACCCGAATCAGCGACGCCGCGCTGCCAACGCCACCAGCCCAACCCCCGCGAGGAGCGCGGTTCCCGGCTCGGGCACGGCGTCGACGACCTTCACCTGGAACGACGGCCGCGAGCCCTGCAGGGCGTTGTCGGTCGGCGACCAGGCGAAGGCGATGTCGCCGGCGAGCGTGAACGCCGAGCCGAGGGTGAACGCCTCATCGATGAACAGGTAGCGAGCCCCCGCTTCGTCAAACACCGAGTCGAGGGTGTCGGGGCTGAGCGGATCGCCGTTGAGCACGAGGTTGTCGACGGTCGCGCTGTTGCCCGTGCCGACGCCGGGCCCGTCGCCGAAGCCGATCCGCAGGGCGAGCTCGTTGACCGACAGCGGGGCGGGCAGGTCGTAGCCGACGGTCTGGCCGTCGACGGTGAGCTCGAGACGGACGTTGCCGTCGTAGGTCACGCTGAAGGTTTCGGCCAGGCCGGAGACAAAGGTGCGGTGGCCGAGGTCGAACTTACCGGTGGCTTGCGTGTTTTCACCGACCCCGAGCTCCCAGTCGCCGGCGGCGGTGTTGTTGCCGTAGCGGACCTCGGCGACGGCCTGCTCGGTGGCGTCGAGGAAGAAGTTGAAGCGGTTGGCGTCGCCGTCGAAGGCGGTGGCGTCGATCGCGGCGAGGGCGGAAGGGGCGGTCAGGCTCGCGGCGGCGAAGGCGAACAAAGCGGTGCGGCGCATGGATGGGCTCTTGCAGGGGCGCGTCGCGCGGCCTCCTCCGCCGCGTCGATGCGGGATCATTCTTCAACCCGCCAAACGTCGCAATGGCACAAACCCTCGCTCAGCCTCATCTTGCCGAGAACTCATCGATCGCTCGCGCGACGCTTGCGCAGCGCAAGAAAAAACCGCCGCGGGTGTTGCCGCGACGGTTCGGGAAATGACGTTGCGTTGAGTCGCTCAGGCGCTGAACGACGAGCCGCAGCCGCAGCTGCTGGTGGCGTTGGGGTTGTTGAACACAAACCCGCGGCCCATGACCTCGTCCTTGAAGTCAATCGACGTGCCCGCCAAGTACAGGAACGACTTGGGGTCGCAGACGATCTGCACGCCGTGCTGCTCGAACTGCTCGTCGCGGTCGTTGTGCTGCTCGGTGAGGTCGAGCAGGTAGCTGAAGCCCGAGCAGCCGCCGCCCTTGACGCCGACACGCAGCCGGACGTTGGCGGGGTCGAGCTCCTCGCGCTCAATGATGGTCTTGATCTCACGCGCGGCGGTCTCGGACAGCGAGATGGCGGCGGCTTCGGTGGTCGGGGTCGCGGTGTCGGTGCTCATGGCGGGCTCCGGATAAGGGGGCTTGGGGACGTTCGTGGCGTCGCGAGGCAGGCCGGCCGTCTGCCGGGCCTCGGACGAATAGCTAACCACTGTAGGACATCGGCAATTCCGGGGCCATCCCCTTGGCCCAATCCAAAATCGGACGGCCTGACGCGGCCCAAAACTCGGCCTAAAGTCCCCCGGCCAACCCCCACTTGCCGGCCAGCTTAGAAGTGTTCTAAACTGTCCGAACGCGATCTTCGGCCAAAACAGCCGAAGCATAAGACAAAACCCCAGTCACCCTCCCATCCCCCTCGCGCCATGACGACCACCGCCGAAGTCGCCGCCCTGACCGAAGCCCGCCGCACCTACAAGGAAGGCTGGGAGACGGACATCGAGCAGGAGTTCGCTCCGCCCGGGCTCAACGAAGAGACCGTCCGCTTCATCTCGGCCAAGAAGAACGAGCCGCAGTGGCTGCTCGACTGGCGCCTCAAGGCGCTCAAGCACTTCGAGGAAAACCACGCCGACCCGCAGTGGGTCTTCCTGCCTTATGGCTACCCGCCGGTCGACTACCAGGCGATCAGCTACTACGCCGCGCCCAAGCAGAACCCGCAGTCGCTCGACGAGATCGACCCCAAGATCCTCGAGACCTACGACAAGCTCGGCATCCCGCTCGAAGAACAAAAAGTCCTGCTCGGCGTCGAGGGCGCCGCGTCGTCCGTCGCTGAGGCCCGCTCCAGCAAGTCCGAAGCGACCAAGGCCACGACCAGCCACGCCAACGGCAACGCCGACCTGCCCGCCGGCCGGGCCCCCGGGGGCGCTTCCGGGGGTAAGCCCGTGGCCGTGGATGCGGTGTTCGATTCGGTGTCGGTCAAGACGACGTTCCAGAAAGAACTCGAACAGGCCGGCGTGATCTTCTGCTCGATCTCCGAAGCGGTGCAGACGCACCCCGAGCTGGTGCAGAAGTACCTCGGCTCGGTCGTGCCGTACTCGGACAACGTCTTCGCGACGCTCAACTCCGCGGTGTTCTCCGACGGGTCGTTCGTCTACATCCCCGAGGGCTGCGACTGCCCGATGGAGCTGTCGACCTATTTCCGCATCAACGCCCGCAACACCGGGCAGTTCGAGCGCACGCTCATCATCGCCGACAAGGGCGCGAAGGTCAGCTACCTCGAGGGCTGCACCGCGCCGATGCGCGACGAGAACCAGCTCCACGCCGCGGTCGTCGAGCTGGTCGCCCACGACGACGCGGACATCAAGTACTCGACCATCCAGAACTGGTACCCCGGCGACGAGAACGGCAAGGGCGGCATCTACAACTTCGTCACCAAGCGCGGCATCTGCAAGGGCGACGACAGCCACATCTCTTGGACCCAGGTCGAGACCGGCAGCGCGATCACCTGGAAGTACCCCTCCGTCGTCCTCCGCGGCGACCGGTCCAAGGGTGAGTTCTACTCCGTCGCCCTGACAAACCTCCGGCAGCAGGCCGACACCGTCACCAAGATGATCCACATCGGCAAAG
>JBCCQE010000011.1:0-74823 GCA_039024495.1 Planctomycetota bacterium
AGTCACCCCCGCATGCTAACCCGCGCCCTATGCCGCGGCAGAGCAAAGCGCCGCCGCGGGCACCCCAAACCACGACACCACCACACCCACACCAAGCCGCTTGCGGCTTAGCCCCTCATCCCTCAAACCTCATCCCTCACTCAACACGCCGCCGCCGCCCCATCACCCACAACCCACCCGCCAACACCACCCCCGCCACCCCAGGCTCCGGCAACGCCAAAGGCACCGACACCAACTCGCGGATCACCCCGTCCCGCTTGTTCAACACAAACACCCGCCCGCCCGTCCCCACGCTGTACCGCAAGTCCGTCCGGTTCGTCGACGAGATGCCCCGCAACCCCCGCTCCTCATTAATCAACTCCAGCAGCGTCACCTCTCGACCCACCTGCTCCGCGTCCCGCAGCACCAGCTCCGCAAAAGGCCCATCGCCCGACCCCTCCGCCGGCAACCCGCCCGACACATCGATCGTCATCAACACCCCCGTCGGGAAGTCGCCCGCCAACAACATCCCCTCCAACGCCAACACCCCCGACCCCCGCACCACCTCGCCCACCGTCACCGCACGACCGCCCGTCGCCCCCGTCACCGCCGGCAGGTCCCCCGAGTGCGCGTACTCCGCAATCGGATCGACCAGCCCCGCCACCACCGGCCCCTCAAACGTCAACGACCCCTCCTTCCGATCCCACCCGTAGTCCGCACCGTTCACCACCACGCTGATCTCCTCCCGCGCGTTCTGCCCGATGTCCGCCGCGAACAGATCGCCCGTCGCCGCGTCCCACCCGAACCGCTGCGGATTGCGAAACCCCGTCGCATAAATCTCCGCAAGCGTCCCCGCGTCCCCGTCGCTCGCAAACACGTTGTCGCTCGGCACCGAATACGTCGCCGCCCCCACGCCGTCCGGGTCCAAAGGGTCGATGCGCAGGATCGACCCATACGGGTTCGACGGGTCGCGCGCGATGTTCCACGGGTCGCCCCCGCCCCCGCCGTCGCCCACCGCCGCGTACAGGTTGCCGTAGTCGCTCGAGCCCGGCGTCGCCGTCGGGTTAAACGAAATCAACCCCATGTTGTGGTTCCCGCGCGGCTGCTCCAGCCGAAGCACCTCCCGCGGCGCCGCCCCGCCCCCCGCCGCGTACGTCGCCGCCGTCGGGTCCACCGACCACTCCGTCACCACCGAGTCGCCCGAGTTCAAGCTCGGCTCCGGCGTGTTGCTCACGAACGCAAACGTCGGCGCAGGCGACCGGTCCGTCACGTTCTGCAGCGTGTAGAACTTGCCGTACCCCGCCTCACCCGCGTTCAAAAAATCCGGGTGAAACGCAAAACTCTGGAACCCCTGCTCGTTCCCGCCCGACAACGCCAGACCCGCGAACGAGCTCACATCCAGGTAAGGCGTCACCACCGACCCATCCGCGCTCACCGTGTACAGCACCCCCCGCTGGTCATTCACAAACAGCCGACCCGACGGGTCCGCCGTCATCAGGTTCATCCGTGCCGGCGCGTTGCTCCCTGACCCCGAGTCCGGCAGCACCGCAAAGTCACGAATCCCCACCGACACCCCCGCCTCAATCACCGCCCACCCCTCCCCCGCCACGCCCAGCAACCCCGCCCCTACCGCCGCCAGCACGCCCAAACGCCCGATCCGCATCGCTCACCTCCGTGGTTGCCCCGACCCTACCACCAACCCCCGCGACCCAGCGACCCAATTTCAATAATCAACCGCAAACGACAGCCCTCGCATAAACTACGAGGCCCGGCACGCAGAGCCCTCCGTCCCTCCGCCCTCCCCCCTCCGCGATCCGCCCCATGACCACCCCCCTCTGGCAACCCCCCCTGCCCCCGCGCTACCGCCAGATGTCCGACCCGGACATCCACGACGCCATCCGCGCCCGCAAGGCCCAGCTCGGCTCCGACCTCGTCATCCTCGGCCACCACTACCAGCAGGACGAAGTCATCCAGTTCGCCGACTTCACCGGCGACTCCTTCAAGCTCTCTCAACTGGCCGCCGAGCAGGTCGCCAAGTCCGGGGGCAAGTACGTCGTCTTCTGCGGCGTCCACTTCATGGCCGAGACCGCCGACATCCTCACCCAGGACCACGTCCAGGTCGTCCTCCCAGACCTCGGCGCCGGGTGCTCCATGGCCGACATGGCCGCCGACGACGAAGTCGACGAAGCCTGGGACCTCCTCACCGAAATGCTCCCCGACGCCGCGCCCGGCACCACCGTCATCCCCGTCTGCTACATGAACTCCTCCGCCGCCATCAAAGCCTTCTGCGGCCGACACGGCGGCGCCGTCTGCACCTCCTCCAACGCCGACAAAATCATCCGCTGGGCACTGGCGGGTGGTGCCGACGCTCAAACCTCAGACCGCAGACCTCAAACCTCAGACATCAAGATCCTCTTCATCCCCGACCAACACCTCGGCCGCAACACCGCCGCCGCCCTCGGCTACCACCCCTACGACGACACCACCGTCTACGACCCCCGCGCCGCCAATCCCATCACCGAAGAAGACCTCGCCCGCGCCACCTTCCTGCTCTGGAAAGGCCACTGCTCGGTCCACAAACTCTTTAGACCAGAACACGTGGATCAAGTCAGAGACGAGCTTCCGGGGGTCCACGTCATCACCCACCCCGAGTGCGAGTACGAAGTCTGCGTGAAAGCCGATTCCACAGGCTCAACCGAGAAAATCATCACCACCCTCGAGAACGCCAAGCCCGGCGACAAGTTCGCCATCGGCACCGAAACCCACCTCGTCAACCGCCTCTGCAACGCCGCCGCCGAGCGCGGCGTCACCGCCCGCATCCTCTCCGACTGCCAGTGCCTCTGCACCACCATGTTCCGCATCGACACCCGCCACCTCCTCTACGCCCTCGACGAACTCGCCCAAGGCCGAGTCACCAACCGCATCACGGTCCCCCCGGAAGTTCAGCAAGAATCCCTGCTCGCCCTGGACCGCATGCTCGACATCACCGCCAACCCCACCCTCCAACTCCCCACCACCGCGTAGACCATGAGCCGGGATGCGACGCATCCCGGGGTTTCGCCTCCCACATTTCTCACACTTCCGAACACCACCAATCCACCCCGGGACGCGGCGTGTCCCGGCTATCGCATGCGCACCTTGCACCGTCGCGCCTAACCCGTAGCCTGAACTCGTTCGCACGCCTCCTTGGTCTCACCGCTTCACGCCGCATCCCCCATGCACGCCCTCGACTACACCATCCTCGGCGTCTACCTCCTGGCCCTACTCGCCGCCGGCGTCCTGCTCTCGCGCATCGCCGCGCGCTCCGCCGACGACTACTTCCTCGCCGGACGCAAGCTCCCCTGGTGGGCGCTCGGCGCATCGGGCATGTCGTCCAACCTCGACGCCGCCGGCACGATGACCATCATCACGCTCATCTACCTCTACGGCCTGCACGGCTTCTGGATCGAGATGCGCGGCGGCGTCGTCCTGCCCATCGCCGTCTTCCTCGCCTTCATGGGCAAGTGGCACCAGCGATCGCGCGTCGTCACCACCGGCGAGTGGATGAACCTCCGCTTCGGCACCGGCTGGCAGGGCACCGCCGCACGCACCACCGCCGCCGCCACCTACCTGGTCATCACCGTCGGCATGGTCGTCTTCTTCCTCGCCGCCGCCGGCAAATTCCTCGCCGTGTTCCTGCCCTTTGACGAAACCACCTGCGCCGTCGCCATGGCCGCCGTCGCCCTGCTCTACACCCTGCTCTCGGGCCTCTACGGCGTCATCTGGACCGACGTCTTCCAAGCCATCTTGATCGGCTTCGCCGCGATCTACATCTCCGTCCTCGCGGCCACGTACGTCTCGCCCGAGTTGATGGAGCAGTGGCCGGGGGCGATGTACAACCAGGTCATCCCGAGCATCGGTGAAGGTCTCGCAGTTGATCCGACGGCACTCAGCCCCACACCCAATGACGGCGTCATTAGCGAGGAAGACCTCGCGGCGGCGCTCGCGCCTCAGCAGTACACACCGTTTTTGCTCTTCCTTCTTTTTTGGGCGGGCAAGGGCATCCTCGAAGGCCTCGGCGGCAGCGGAGGATCGGCGTACATGGCCCAGCGCTTCTACGCCGCTAAGGACGAAGTGACCGTCAAAAAAATCTGCATGCTCTGGACCGTGCTCTTCGCCTTCCGCTGGCCGATGGTCCTCGGCTTCGCCATCCTCGCCATTCACCTCGGCATCGGCCAGCAGGACCCCGAGCGCATCCTCCCTGGCGTGCTGACCAGCGACCTGATCCTTCCCGGGGTTCGCGGCCTGCTCGTCGCCGCCATCTTCGCCGCCTCCATGTCCACCTTCGACTCCACCATCAACGCCGGCGCGTCCTACGTCGTCCGCGACATCGTCAACCCGCTCCTCACCCGCCGCGCCACTCCCACCCCCAAGCCGGGGCAGAGCGCCAGCGCCGCCCCGGAATCCCCCGCCGAACCCGCCCAACGCACGCAAGTCATCGCCGGCTACCTCGCCTCCATCGGCATCGTCATCGTCGGCCTCGCGCTCGCGCTGCTCTTCGCCCAAGGCGTCGTCGACGTCTGGGTCACGATCGTCATCCAGCTCTTCCCCGCATTCCTCATCCCCTTCGCGCTGCGTTGGTTCTGGCACCGCTTCAACGGCCTGGGCTTCACCCTCGGCGTTGCGTTCGGCTTTGCCGCCGCCTTCGGGCTCACCTTCGTCAACGGCCCCGCCTCCCTCGGCGTCCTCGTCCAGAACAACGCGTTCACCGACATCTTCATCCTCTCCACCGTCGGCCTGTCCTCCCTCCTCGGCTGCCTCGTCGGCACCCTCGCCGCCCACGACACCGACGCCGACACCAAACGCGCCTTCTACCAACAGATCAAGCCCTTCGGCCTCTGGCCCAAGCCGTGGAAGCAGCCCGACGCAGCCGAGCACCGCGGCGACCTCGGCCGCCTGGCCACCGCCGTCGTCTGGCAGGTCAGCACCTTCCTGCTGCCAATGCTGCTGGTCCTGAAGATGTGGCCGCAGGCCGCCGCCGTGGGCGTCGTCTTCGCCATCACCGGTGCGATCCTCCTGCGCGACATCCGCCGCACCCCGCGCACCGACAACGCCACCATTTAGCGACGCGGCTTGCCGCGTTGCCCTCCACCCCGCAACGCCACCCCACCTCAATTCAACGTCACGCAATCCAGCTCAAACGCCTCCGCCACGCCCGGGTGCGTCACTGTGCCGTCGATCATGTTCACCGCCGAGGCGATCGCCGGGTCCGCGTCCGCCAGCGCCCGCACCGCGTCCGGCGAGTCGCCCGACGCCGCCAGCTTCAGCACCCAGCTCTGCGTCGCGTGGCACAACGCCTGCGTGCTCGTCCGGCCGACCGCGCCCGGCATGTTCGCCACGCAATAGTGCACCACGCCGTCGATCACGTACGTCGGCTTCGCGTGCGTCGTCGGCTTGGTCGTCTCCACGCACCCGCCCTGGTCCACGCCCACGTCCACGATCACCGCGCCGTCGCGCATGTCCGCCAGCATCTCCCGCGGGATCAGCACCGGCGACCGCGCCCCCGGAATCAGCACCGCCCCGATCACCAGGTCCGCGTCGCAGCAGTGGTTGCGGATCGACTCGCGGTTCGAGTGGATCGTCCGCACGTTCGCCGGCATCACGTCGTCCAGATACCGCAGCCGGTCGAGGCTGATGTCCATGATCACCACGTTCGCGCCCAGCCCCGCCGCGATCTTCGCCGCGTTGGCCCCGACGATGCCCCCGCCCAGCACCGTCACCTTCGCCGGCTCCACGCCCGGCACGCCCGACAGCAAAATCCCCCGCCCCTCCTGCGGCCGCTCCAGATACTTCGCCCCCTCCTGGATCGCCATCCGCCCCGCGACCTCGCTCATCGGCGTCAGCAGCGGCAGCTTGCCCGCGACCACCAGCGTCTCGTACGCCACGGCCGTCACGCGCTTCTCGATGCACCCGTACGTCAGCTCACGATCGGCCGCGAAGTGGAAGTACGTGAACACCGTCTGCCCTTCACGCAGCATCTGCACCTCGTGCGGCTGCGGCTCCTTGACCTTCACGATCATCTCCGCCCGCTCGAACACCTCCTCGGCCGTGTCGACCAAGGTCGCCCCGCCGGCGGTGTACGCCTCGTTCGGATAGCCCGACCCCTCGCCCGCGCCGCGCTGGATCAGCACGTCGTGGCCGGCCCGGGTCAAATCCGCCGCGCCCACGGGCAAAAGCCCGACGCGGTACTCGTCCGATTTCGTTTCGCTGGGGACGCCGATGATCATGGGGCGTAGCTTACGCCGCCGACGCCCGCTTGCCAGCCCCCGCGACCAAGAGCGGGTCCATCACCCCCGCCGCCGCAAACGCCGCCGCCCGACGCTCGCACCCCCCGCACGCCTCGCAGCCCGGCCGCCCCAGCCCCACGCCCGGCGACGTGCACGACCGCGACAGCCGCCAGTCCACCCCAAGCCGCTCGCCCAGCCCCACCACCTGCGCGTCGCTCAGCTCCGCCAAAGGCACCTGCACCCGCGGCATCGCCGCACCCTCCAGCCCCGCCAACGCCATCACCAGCTCCGCACGCTCCGCCACCCCCAACGCCGCCCGCGCATCCCCCCCGCCCGACGCCGGCCACACCAGCCGATCGCACTGATGACGACGCGCCAACGCCAGCGCCGCCGGCAACGCCTGCGCCGCCCAAAGCATCGGCACCGGCCGACCCGCCGCGTCCCGCTCCGCCTCCGGCCCGCACAGATGCGGCACCTCCAGCGTCACGCAACGCTTCACCCCCAACGCCTCGCCCGACAGCTCCGCCGCCCGACCTCGCGCCCCCGCGTCCGGCCGGCCGTCGTCCATGTAAACCAGCAACACCCGCCCCGCGTCCAGCTCACGCACCACCATCGCCGTCGCCACCAGCGACCGCATCCCCCCCGCATGCATCACCATCGCGCGCTCCGCCATGAATCGCGTTATCGGCCACCCCCCCGCCCACCGTCCACACAACCCCCGCCCCACCCCAACCCAACCCCGAGCGCCTAACCCCTAGCGCCTAGCGCCTCACCCCCATCGCCCCCCTATCATCCGCCCATGCCGATCGTCGTCTTCCAACACCACCCGATCGAAAACCCCTCCCGCATCGACGACGCCCTCGCCGAGCACGGCAACCGCATCCAGGTCGTCCGCCTCGACCGCGGCCAGCCCGTCCCGCCGGACCTCGACAACGTCCACGGCGTCGTCTCCATGGGCGGCCCTATGAACACCGCCGACGCCGCCGACCACCCCTGGATGCCCGACGAGATCGCCTACCTCAAGGCCACCCACGACGCCGGCATCCCCCTCGTCGGCGTCTGCCTCGGCGCTCAGCTCATCGCCGAGGCCCTCGGCGGCAAGGTCACGCCCCTCGCCGACAACCAGATCGAAGTCGGCATCGAGCCCATCAAAGCCGGCGTCCCCGGCACCGTCGACCCCGTCCTCGTCGGCATGCCTTGGCAGCACCCCATGGCCCACGCCCACGGCTGCGAAGTCAGCGAGCTGCCCCCCGGCGCGACCCCCCTCCAGTCCTCCGCCGCCTGCAAGACCCAGAGCTTCAAGGTCGGCCTGTCCACCTACGCCTTCCAATACCACTTCGAGTGGACCCGCCAGGACATCGACCAGTTCCTCTCCACCTTCGGCCGATGGGTCACCGACCACGGCATCGCCCTGCCCGAACTCCGCGCCGCCATTGACGAACGCTACGACCTCTACCGCCACCTAGGCGACCGCCTCTGCAACAACCTCGCCGAGCTCGTCTTCCCCGTGGAAAAACAGCCCCGCGCCTCCGTCCGCCCGGCCGCGAACTACCACGCTTCGATCAGCTGATCGATCGCCACGCCACGCCCGCAAACGCCTACGCTCGGTAGAGACAACCACGCGCCACCGAGCGCGGCACGACATCACTCAAAACAGCGCGACACCCCACTCAAACCCGCGCCCGTCACTCCGACAGCATCGAGTTCGAATACCCCCGAGACACCGGAGGCTCCTCCGACGACGCCCCCTCGTCTCCGTCGCTCGACACCCGGCTGTACCCGCCCACCTGCTCGGTCTTCACCGGCTCCAGCTCGCGCCGGTTTCGCGCCTCGTTGATCGTCAGCGGCCGGCCGTTCAACGGCTCGCCCGACAGCTTCTCGATCGCCTCGCGCCCCGACTCCGGGTCGGTCATCTGCACGAAGCCATACCCCTTGGGCCGGCCGGTCTCCCGGTCCACAATCAAAGTCACCTTCCCCACCTCGCCGTACTGCCCGAAGTGGTCGCGCAGCTGACTCTCGGTCGTGTCGTAGGGCATGTTGCCGACGTAAATATTGATCACAGCTTCATCTCAGCTCGACGCGGGACGGATCGATCAAACCTCAGCAACGGGTCGAGCGGCTCATCGCGGGGTCCGGAGCGTGCGGGGGCTCCAACAGGGGGGGACGGTTTACGAGACAAGGGATAGTCTCGCATGACCGCCAAGCAGCCACCCACAACATAGACCCATCCGCCCCTCGTGGCAATGCTCAACCGAATTTCCAACACCCCCGTCACAAAACCCACCAGCCCAGCTTACCCCGCTTTCCAATCGATTGAACAACCCGTGGCTCCTGTAAACTCCCAATCACCTGCCCGCCTCAAGGAGCCCTTCCGATGAACACCCCCCTCGACCCCCAAGACCCGCAAGACGCCGGCCACGATCTACCCAAGACTCCCGCCCAACCGGCCGGCCCCACGCCAAGCTTCGGCCCGCCGACTCAACCCGCATCCGCCAACCCGCCCAGCCCCGGCCAAGAGCCTGCGCTCTCCACCCTCGCCGTCGTCACCCTCGTCCTCAGCATCGTCGCCGTCCCGCTCTACTGCGCCTTCGGCTTGGGCATCTTGCTCGCCGTCGCCGCCGTTGTCTGCGGCATCATCGCCCTCAACAACATCTCCGCCTCGGCTGGCGCCCTCCGAGGGCGCGGCCTCGCGATCGGCGGACTCATCACCTCCGGCGTCGGCTTCTTACTCATCCCCGTCCTCGCCCTCATGATCGGCATCCTCCTCCCCGCCCTCGGCGCCGCACGACGCACCGCCCGACAGATGCAAAGCAACACCCAGATCCGAGGCATCCACCAGGCCCACGTCATGTTCGCTCACTCCAACAACCGCAACTTCCCCGGCCTCACCAGCGCCGGCGAACTCGAGCTCAACGCCCTCGAACCCTCCGGCCCTCACGGCGGACACCCCGCCCTCCGATTCCAGCTCCTCCTCGAAGCCAACTACTTCACCGGCGAGTACCTCCTCTCCCCCGTCGAGTCAGGCCTCTCCGAATGGACCGGCGGCCCGCTCCAGGAAGACCAATACTCCTTCGCCGCACTCCGCATCGCCGAGAACAACACCTCACGCAACACCTGGCACCCCGACGTCGTCGGCGAATGGTCCGAGACCCTCAACACCTTCGCCCCCGTCCTCGGCGACCGAAACACCGGCATCGACCCCGACCTCAGCGTCAGCTCCATTCACACCGAGCTCGACTCCGGCGATTGGCGTGGCTCCGTTACTTACAACGACAACCACGTCGTCTTCGAAACCTCAGAAATCCTCGACACCGAATTCAGCGGCAGCGCGCTCAACGACACCAACAACGGCACCGGCGACAGCCTCTTCCTCCCCGACGACGGCGCCGCCCCCACCGCCAACGCCGCCTGGGTCTACTCCGACGCCATCACCACCCAAGACCAAAACACCACCCCAGGCCCCGCCGACAACAGCCCGGATTAAACCGGGCATGGGTGCACGAACCACACGATGCAGCAACGCACACGCACCCGAATCTATGTAGCGGCTTGGCTCGCGGCTTTCGCCTGCGCAGTGGCACTATCAACCGGGCTATGGAGTTCTTGGGCCACCAAGCACGTCGACCCGGCCACCCAGTCTTCTGACTTGGTCGGGCGGTGGATCGGACATTTCGACGACCGCGCCGCCTGGGCCACGCGCGGCCCAACCATCACCTCAAACCCTCACCCACCACCACGCTCGTTAGGCAGGTTCAACTGCCAAGAAACCCCATAGCGATCTTT
Organism: Planctomycetota bacterium; assembly: GCA_039024495.1. Lineage (GTDB taxonomy): Bacteria > Planctomycetota > Phycisphaerae > Phycisphaerales > Phycisphaeraceae > JBCBUE01. Next base: position 10,029 of record JBCCQE010000011.1, read on the forward strand.
CAGAAACGCAAACCGTTGCGAAAACCCGTAATCGCCCGGCGGCATCATGAACCCACCACCCTCCGACAGCCGCGCAGCGTAACCGTCGAGCTCCGCTTCGCTCGTGCACACCACATACAGAGACATCGACGGCGTGAAGTCAAAGTCGTGCACCGGCGGGCTATCCGAGCAGCGCACTTGCTGGCCCATTATCTCGAACGTGCCCATCTCGATCTGCCCTTCGGCCGCCGGCGCCCCAGCCCCATGACGCTCGACGCTCACGACCCGGCTGTCGGGGAAAACCGAAACGTAAAAATCCATCGCCGCCTCGGCATTGCCATCTTGAAACATCAAGAACGGCGACACACGACCCTCTCCCGACACCACCGCGCTCGGCGCCGGCGGCGTCGAACAACCCACAGCCAAACTCCACGCCACACCAATCGCCAACCATCCACACATCTTCATCACACCGCCTCCACCGGGAACAAAGGCCAACACACCAGACAAAACGCACCTCAAATCTGGTAGTTCGCCGGGCCGTCCGCGCCTTCCTCGGCCTCCAGCACCACCGCCATCCGCACCAGCTCCGCCAGGCTCTGCGCCGCCATCTTCTCCATCACGTGCGAGCGGTGCACCTCGATCGTCTTGTGGCTCAGCCCCAACTCCGAAGCCACCTGCTTGTTCAGCATCCCCTGCACCACCCGATCCATCACCTCGCGCTCCCGCGGCGACAGCGAGGCGTACCGCTCCATCACCGCACGCCGATGTTCTAACGCCCGCCGCGTCGACGCGTCCCGATTCAACGCCGCACGCACCCGATCCAGCAGCACCTCGTCGCTGAACGGCTTCTCTAAGAAATCAAACGCGCCCGCCTTCAACGCTCGGATCGCCACCGGCACATCCCCGTGCCCCGTGATCACGATCACCGGCAGCGCAATCCCCATCCGGTTCAAACGGTCCTGCAGGTCAAGCCCGCTCATCCCCGGCAGCCGAACGTCCACGACCAAACACCCCGGCTCGTCCGTCGGCATCTCCGCAAGCAGCGCCGCCGCGTTCGGGTACGTCCGCACCGGCAGCCGGATCGACTCCACCAACCACCGCAGCGAGTCCAGCACCGCCTCGTCGTCGTCCACGATGAACACCGTCCCCCGCGGGGCCGCCACGTCCATGCCCATCGGTTGCCGCGTCATGTCTTTCGTTGCTGGAGCATTCATAAAAGTCCCGCTTCAATCTATGGAGAATCAAAGAACCGTTCGGCCCCCCAAAATCGACCCCGAACGCAACCCGTCCGCCGGGTCGCCGTCCCCATCCACGACCGCGTCGCGAGACGCCGGCATCCACACCGTCAGCACCGCCCCCTCCGGCTCGCTCGCCGCTTCGATCGTCCCCCCCATCGACTCCACCAGCGTCTGGCTGATGTTCAGCCCGATCCCCATCCCGCCCTCTTTCGTCGAATAGAAAGGCTCAAACAGCCGATCCGCCACCTCCGCCTCAAAACCCAACCCCCGATCGATCACCCGCACCCGCGCCCCGCTGTCCCAGCCCTCCGCCTCCACCCGAAGCACCCGCCGCACCTCCTCCAACTCCCCCGCCGCGTCCATCGCGTTGCGCAGCAGATTCACCATCACCTGCTCCAGGTGCACCCGGTCCGCCCACACGTCCGGGCACCCGGCATCCACCCGCGTCTCCACCCGGAACCCCTGCCGCCGCAGGTCCGGCTCCAGCAGGCCGATCACGTCCTCCAGCACCCCCTCCACCGACACCCGCTCGCGCTGATGGTCTCGCCGGCTCGCGAACGCCCGCACCCGCTTGATCACCTCGCCCGACCGCTCCGCCTGCCGCTCGATCGCCCGAAGCGCCGACGCGATGTCCGCCGTCGGCGGCCCGTCATCCGCCAGCCGTCGCAGCGACCCCGACGCATAGTTCGCGATCGCCGCTAAAGGCTGATTCAGCTCGTGCGCAATCCCCGACGCCATCTCGCCCAGCGTCGCCAGCCGAGCGGCGTGCGCCATCTCCCGGTCTCGCTCGCGCTGCGCCTGCTCCCTCTGCCGCAGCTCGGTGATGTCCCGCTGGATCGACACCCAGTTCGTGATCCGACCCGCCGCGTCGCGCACCGGCGCAATGTGCCACGACACCAGATACTCGCTGCGATCCTTGCGGTAGTTGTACGTCTCGGCCACGAACGACTCGCCCGTTGCCAAGCATTCGCGCAGCTGATCGAGCTGCGCACGATCCGTCCGAGGCCCCTGCAAAATACGCGGCGTCTTGCCAATCGTCTCCGACGCCGTAAAACCCGTCTGCGTATAGAACGCCCGGTTCGCAAACAGGATCCGCGGGCCCGGCCGATCGATGTCCGCGTCCGTGATGATCACCAGCTCGTTCACCTGATCGATCGCCGCCGACACCAGCCGAAGCTCGCGCTCCGCTCGGCGAAAGCCCGACACGTCCGCCAGCAGCACGTACAACCCGCCCACCTCTTCGCCCGCACGCGCATCCGGCACCATCCTCAGGTGCACCCAGCGCGGCTCGGGCTCCTCGCCCACATCGATCCGCGTCTCCACGTGGATGCTCTGCCCCGCCAACGCACGGTCGAAGTAAGGCTTGGTCGACGCAAACGCACGCTCGCCCATCACATCCGACACCCGCCGACCCGCGATGCTCGGCGCATCGATCCCATACCACGCCTCGTGCTGCGAATTCGCAAACCGATAGCGATACGAACGATCCACGTAAGCCACCAACGCCGGCAGGTGGTCCGTGATGATGCGCATCTCGTCCTCGCGACGCTCCAACGCCGTCTGAGCCTTGCGTCGGTCGGCCACCTCACGCTCAAGCCGCGTGTTCGTCGCCGTAAGCTGCTCGGTCCGCGCCCGCACCCGCGCCTCCAGCTCGGCGTTCAACAACCCCAACTCACGCTTGGCAGTCTCGCGCTCCGTCACGTCCTGCACGTGCGACACGATCGACACCAGCTCGCCCGACGCATCGAGCATCACCGAGTTAAACCACTCGCACCACACGATCCGCCCGTCCTTCGTGTAGTTGCGATTCAAACACACGTTGCGCGGCGTGTGACCGTTCAGCAAGTCATCAATCGTCGATCGGACCTGCCCAACATCGTCCTCATACACAAACCGCCAGCTGTCCCACGCGTTATCGAGCACCTCATCGCTCGCCCAACCAAAGATCGTCTCGCACGCGCGCGACCACCCCACCACCTTGAACGCCGCGTTCCACTCCACCGCGCCCAACGGCGAGTTGTCCCGGTGAAAGTCCAGCCGAAGGTCCGCCATCTCCGACGACCGCCGCAAGTCACGCACCTCCGACACGTCAAACCCAACGCCCAGGCAACCCCGCACCTCCCCGTCGATCACCAAAGGCTCCACCCGGCACCGCCACACCCCGCCCATAAACTCAAGCGTGTACCGCCCCGTCCCGCCCTTCAGCGCCGCCTCGTGCGCCCCCAGCGTCTGCGCCCGCTGCTCCGGCGGAGCCGGCGCCACGTACTCCGCCACCGTCATCCCCACCACCTCGTTCGGCTTCAGCCCCAGCTTCCTCAGCCCCTGACCCACGCTCGACAGAAAACGCAAGTCCCGATCCACCGACCAAAGCACCCCGTTGATCTCCTCGGACAGCAGCCGAAACTGCATCGCCTCGAGCTCATAGCCGGCACCCAAATCGGTCATCTCGACATCATCCAAGATTTTCCCCCTAAATCCAACCGGCTTGAACCCCGGGCTTGACGAACCGGCCCATCCGCTCATACTGCTCTCATCATCGTCGGCCGCCGCGGCCTACCCTCCGCACCGGCCTTTCCCGCCTCTCATCGACGCTTCCGTCGCCCGCCCTCTCGGGCCCACACCGCCATGCTCCCACGTGAACCCGTCCGCAACCCCGGCCTCGGCTTCCTCTACATCCCCCCCTTCCGCGTCCAGGGCATCTCCGTCGCCGGCGAGCAGTCCGTCGTCCAGGTCCCCGAGCTCGACGTCACCTTCGACATCGGCTCATGCCCCAAGGCCGTCCTCGCCTCGCCCATCGTCGCCCTCACCCACGGCCACATGGACCACGCCGCCGCCCTCGCGTACTACTTCTCCCAACGCAACTTCCAAGGCATGGGCCAGGGCACCGTCGTCTGCCACCCCGACCTCCGCCAGCCCATCGACCGCGTCATGCAAGCCTGGGTCGGCCTCGAAGCACAACGCACCCCCTACGAAATCGTCTCCCTCGACCACGACCAACAACACCCCATCAAGCCCGCCCACTTCCTCCGCGCCTTCCACACCAACCACACCGTCCCCTCCATGGGCTACACCGTCGTCGAAGCACGCTCTAAGCTCCGCGAAGAGTTCGTCGGCCTCCCCCAGGAAAAACTCAAAGAACTCAAGCTCGAAGGTACCGAGATCACCCGCCACCTCGAAGTCCCCCTCGTCTGCTACACCGGCGACACCGCCTGGGGCCCACACTTCGAGCGCGACGACGTCCTTCACGCCAAGGTCCTCATCACCGAGTGCACCTTCCTCGAGCCCGGCCACCGCTCCCGCGCCAACGTCGGCAAGCACCTCCACCTCAATCACATCGTCCGCCTGCTCGAAGCCTCCACCGCCGAGGCCATCATCCTCACCCACCTCTCCCGCCGCACCAACATGCGCGAAGTCCGCCAGGCCATCAGCCAGGCCATCCCCGAAGACCAGCAGCAACGCCTGCACCTCCTGATGGACCACCGCACCAACCGCCAACGCTACGAAAAACAACTCGCCGAAGCCGAAGCGACACAGTAACCCGCTCGCGGCTTAGCGCACCCCACCCCTACGACCCCCGCGCGCCCAACAACCCCCGCGTAGCCGGCGGCCCGCAGGGCCCCGCTCCAACGCACGCAACGCTCGGCCAGCCCCACTCAAATTTTCTGCTTTCCCGCTTTTTTGCTTTTCTGCTTCCCTCCCCCAGTGCCCCAACCCTTCGCCATCGCCGTCACCGACGCACGCCTCAAGCCCGCGGCCGAGCAGCTCGCCGCCGACCTCCACGCCCCGCTGCACAGCTCACGCCACCCCGCCGACGCACGCTTCCTCCTCCGCCTCACGCCCGACCACCTCGAGCTCGCCCTCGGCCCAACACCCCCGCCCGACACCCCGCCCGGCCTCACGCCCCTCATCCCCACCCTCACGCCGCGCACCACCCCGCTGTCCGACCCGCTCGCCAAAGCCCTCGGCCTCCGCAGAGGCAACCCCCATCGCCCCGCCATCCTCGACGCCACCGCCGGCCTCCTCGCCGACGCCGCCACCATCGCCGCGCTCGGCTGCCCCACCACCGCCCTCGAACGCCACCCCGCCGTCCACGCCCTCGCCGCCGACGCCCTCCGCCGCGCCGCCGCACCCGCAACCCTCACGCTTCACCCAGGCGACGCGCAACAACAACTCGCCGATCACCCCCCGCCCGAGGTCATCCACCTCGACCCCATGTTCCCGCCCCGCCGCAAGGGCCGCCCGCAAAAAGCCATGTGGATGCTCCACGCCCTGCTCGGCGACACCGACGCCCACGACGCACCCGCCCTGCTCCGCAACGCCCTCCAACACGCCACCCGCCGCGTCATCGTCAAACGCCCCCGCCTCGCCCCGCCCCTCAACGAAACTCACGCCGACCTCCCCCCACCCACCGCCCAACACACCGGCAAGTCCCACCGCTACGACATCTACCCCACCGGCTGACCCTCGAACGCACCACCCCATTAGCCCCGGGCTCTGCCCGGGGTGAACCACGGCAACTCAACCCACGCAGCGCGACCCGCACGTCCCACCCTCGCACGGCCACGCGCAGCCAGAGTCACCCGCCACCGGCTTCAGTCAATCAAGCCGTCACCGGCACGCCCCCGCGCGTCTCCGGAGCCGCCGTCTTGTTCACCCCGCCCAGCAGCATCAGCATCGGCGACGCGATCGCGATCGACGAGTACGTGCCCACCGCCACGCCGATCAGCATCGCAAACGCGAACCCGTGCACGCCAGGCCCGCCCAACACATACAGCGTCAGCACCGCCATCAGCGTCGTGCCCGACGTCAGCACCGTCCGGCTGATCGTCTGGTTGATCGACCGGTTGATGATCTCCGGCGTCTCGTGGCTCAGCCGGCCGCGGTTCTCGCGAATACGGTCGAACACCACGATCGTGTCGTTCAGCGAATAACCCACGATCGTCAGCATCGCCGCGACCATCGCGATGTCTACCTTAAACGGGTCCAGCAGCAACGCCTCCATCACCGTGTTGCCCTGCAGCCAACCCGAGATCGCCACCAGCCCCAGCGTGATCGACACGTCGTGCACCAACGCCACGATCGCCGCGATCCCGTAACGGATCGAACCGAACCGCAGCCAGATGTACGCCACCACCGCCAGCAGCGACAACGCCATCGCCACGATCGCCTGCTGCTGCATCGTCCCCGACACCTGCGGCGAGAAGCTGCTCACGCTGTCCAGCGAGTCGCCCCGCGTCAACGCATCTCGCACCAGCGACCACTCCGTCGCCGACAGCCCGCCCAACTCGCCAAACGCGTCCGGCGCCTCCGCGTAGCTGAACTGCGGCTCCTTGCTCACCACCACCACCGTGTCGTACAACGCCTCACCCGTCGCCGCGTCCGCCCCGGGCGCCAGCGACAGCCCCAGCACCTCGAACGGCCGATACCCCAGACCCTCGTAGTTCGGCTGATTCCGCATCTGCGCGATCCGCCGCTCGAGGTCGCTCAGCGTCGGGGCCGGCGACAGCCCCTCAAGCACGATCGCCACCCCGCCCACGTACTCCTCGACATCAATCCCCAGCCCCGGCCGACCGATCGCCTCGCCCAGGTCCGACGTCTCCAGCGGGAACACCGGCGCCAGATTCACCGCGTCGGGCTGCACCTCCACGCCCGCGAACGTCAGCGGCCGCACCGTCTCCAACACGTCCTCGAACGCCTGCTTCACCGCATCCGACACCGCGTTCGCGTCCTCTTCCAGCGACGAGACGCCAAACCCCGTCGACCCCTGATCGTTAGAGCCCTGAGCCACGACCTCCGCCTCGGCGATCAGCGGGTTGTCCAACGCCTCGCCCACCTCCGCCAAACGCTCCCGCGCCTCCGCCACCGGCAGCCGCTGGCCGTCCGCCAGCTCGAAGCTCACTTGCGTGCCCGACCGGAACTCGATGTCCAGCAGGTCCGCCCCGCGCATCACCACCGTGCTCACTCCCGCCACCATCAGCACCAGGCTCAGCACAAAAAACGCGTACCGCTTGCTCAGCCAGTCGACGTTCGGCGAGAGCACCCGCCCCACCACCGACACCGCCGTCGGCAGCACCGGCAGGCTCTTGACCTTGCCCAGCGCCAACGCCATCTCCACCACCACCCGGCTGCCGAACAGGCACGTAAACAGCGTCGCGATGATGCCCACCATCAGCGTCGTCGCAAACCCCTTGATCTCCGCCGTCGCCGTCTGATACAGCACCACGCATGTGATAAACGTCGTCAGGTTCGCGTCGATAATCGTCGAGAACGCCTTGTCAAAACCGATGCGCACCGCCGTCGGCGTGTCCGCCCCACGCCTCGTCTCCTCCCGGATCCGCTCGAAGATCAGCACGTTCGCGTCCACCGCCATGCCGATCGTCAGCACGATCCCCGCAATGCCCGGCAGCGTGAACGTCGCGTTCAGCATCGACATCAGCCCCAGGATCAGGCACAGGTTCGCCAGCAGCGCCAGGTTCGCCACCAGCCCCAGCCCGAAGTAGTACATCACCATGAACACCGCGACCAGCACCAGCGCCGCGATCGCCGCCTCAAGCCCCGCCGAGATGTTGTCCGCACCGATCGCCGCGTCGAACGTCCGCTCGCTGATCGGCTCCTCCGACAGCGTCGCCTCCAGCGAGCCGGCGCGCATCGTCTTGAGCATGTAGTCGATTTCCGCCTGCGAAAAACGACCCGTGATCGAAAACACATCCGTCAGCCGCGAGTTGATGTTCGGCGCCGACAGCACCCGGTCGTCCAGCAGGATCGCCATCGGCCGCTGCACGTTCGGCTCGGTCAACGCCGCCATCAACGCCCCGCCCACCGGGTTCATGTTCACCAGGATCGACGGGAAGCCGTCCGGCCCCGGCCGATCGTCCACGCGCGTCACCTTCCAGTCCCGCTCGCGCTGCGTGATCGACGAGCCCGGCGCGTTCGACGCCAGCATGTACGTGTCGCCGCCGAACTGCGCCGCCACGTAACCCCGCCGCTCCAGGTACGCCGCCGGCCCCTCGGCCGCCAGCGCCGCGCGGTCGTCCGCGTCGTTCGCAAACTGGCTCACGTCGTCTACCACGTACCACCACCACGTCTCCCGCTGCCCGCTGCCCGGCCCCTTCTCCGCCAGCATCTCGCGGTACCGCTCGACTTCACTCTCGCCGATCTGCGGCCCCGTCGGCGCGCCCGGCATCGCCGTGATCCGGAACGACAACGCACCCGAACCCTGCAACAGCAGCTTCAGGTCATTCGGGTCGTCCAGCGGGCCCTTGACCTCCTCGTACGCCTCGTACGCACCGACAAACGCGTCGATGTCCGCCGCCCGCGCCGGGTACTGAGCCTTCAACGAAGCCACCGCGTCTTCCCGCGGCGACGTCGTCCGCCCCGCTGCGACCGTCGTCGGCTGCGACAGCACCGCCTCGACCTGCACGACCGACACGCTCCCCGCCAGCGCCGCCAGCCGGGCCGCGTCGTACGTCTCGCGCGCATCCACAAACGCCTCGGTCGCCGCGATCAGCTCCCCACGCAGCGCATCGACCGCCGCACGGGCCGCACCACGCTCGTCCGCCGTCGCCACCGCGCTCATGTCGTCCAGCGACCGCTGCGCCTCGCGGAACGCCTCCTGCGTCGCTTCATAAGCTGGCGTCGCCGCCTGCAGCGCCTCGTACGCGTCGATCACCGCCCGCAGCGTGGCCTCGTCCACATCCGCCGACAGCCGCTGCAGCGCCGACGCCTGCGCCTCGCCCTCCGCCGCCGCCAAATTCGTCAACGACTGGGCCGTCACCGACGACTCCAGCAGCGCCGCCTGAGCCGCCAGATAGGCCTCGCGCCGCTCCTTCACCACCTGCCCCGCCAGCGGCATCTGCACCTCCAGCCGCGTCCCCGCGACCGGCCGCCAGATCAGGTTCATCACCCCCTGCGGGTCCACACGCTCGCGCAGCACGGTGATCGTCTCTTCGATCGCCTGCTCCACGTCCCGCCCCTCGGGCACCTGCACCTCGTAAGTCAGCGTCGTCCCACCCGCCAGGTCGATGCCCGGCTTCAGCCGCTGGCCCGGCGGATAAAACAATGCAAAGCTCGACGCCACCACGAGCACCAGCAGGATCGGCTTCCAGATCGGGTATTTCATAGCGGCAGGCTTCAGGCTCAAGACACAGGGTTCACAGCACCGAGCAAAGACATCGCAAGCGATCGGCCGCCCACCCCGAGCCGAACCGCGCGTCCCCGCCCCTCATCAATCCGAACGCTCCAGCACGGTCTGCACCGCCGACTTCGCAAAACGCATCCGCGTGTTCGCGTTCTCGTCGACCTTCAGCACCACCTCGTGCTCCTTCACTTCCAACACCGTCCCCAACACCCCGCCCACCGTCTGGATCCGATCGCCCTTCTGCATGCCGTCCAGCATCTCCGCCTTGCGCTTCTTCTCACGCCGCTGACCGCCGAACACCACGACGTACATCACCACGATCATCCCGATCATCAAAATCAGGAAGCTCGACCCACCAAACAGCCCCCCCGGCTGCGAACCCGAGCCCGAGCCCAGCGGCGCCGCCGTCGTGCCGTCACCCGCGCCATCCACCGCCTGCACCGAGTCCACCCCCGCGGCCGGAGGCGGCGCATCCGCGCCCGAGTCCACCCCCGCCCCCGGAGGCGCATCCTGTGCCAGCGTGACGGTCCAAACCATCCGATCGATCATCGGGTTGTGTCCTGATCCGCCCGGACACCGCCGGGACTTGGCTTCCGCTTGGCTCGACCGACGCGCCCCTCGGGCCGATCACGCCGGCATCGGCTCCAACGCCGACGCCGCCACCGGCCACGCACGGCCGAAGTCGAGCCACGCATTGTGGGTAATCGCCGCCCGGATGTCCAACATCAGCCGCTGGAAGTGACGCACGTTGTGCGCGCTCACCAACGCCGGACCCAGCATCTCCCCCGACACAATCAGGTGCCGCAGGTACGACCGGCTGAACCCCCCCGCACACGCCGGGCAGTCGCAACCCTCCTCGATCACCCCCTCCGACCGGGCGTGCTCGGCGTTCTTCAGCTTGATCGGCCCCGTCCGCGTAAACGCCTGACCCGTCCGCCCGTTCCGCGTCGGCAGCACGCAATCGAACATGTCCACTCCCGCCCGCACCGCCGCCACGATGTCCCGCTCGTACCCTACCCCCATCAGATACCGCGGCCGGTCCGCCGGCAACAGCGGCGCCGTCGCCTCCACCGCCGCACGGATCTCCGCCGTCCCCTCGCCCACCGCCACCCCGCCGATCGCGTACCCGGGCAAATCAAACCCGCACACCCGCTCGGCACACCACGCCCGAAGCTCCGGGTCCGTCCCCCCCTGAACAATCCCGAACAACGCCTGGTCCGCCGACCGCCCGTGCGCCTTCACGCAACGCTCCAGCCAGCGCACCGTCCGCTCGTTCGCCACCCGCAACCGCGCGTCGTAATCCCCCGCCGCCACCGTCGGCCGACCAAACGGCCGGGCCGCGCTCTCCCCTACTTCGCCCTTCTCGCCTTCAACTTCGTCCTTCGCCCTTCGTCCTTCGCCCTTCTCCATGGCAGGCGGACAATCATCAAACGCCATGATCACGTCCGCCCCAAGCTCGTTCTGCACCTGCATCGATCGCTCGGGCGTCAGGTCGATCGTCGCGCCGTCCAGGTGACTGCGAAACCGCACGCCGTCGTCGTCGATGCGGTTGATGTCCGCCATCGAAAACACCTGGTACCCCCCCGAGTCCGTCAGCATCGACCCGCCCCACCGGCTCCACTTGTGCAGCCCGCCCATCTCAGCGATCAGCTTGCTCCCCGGCCGAAGCATCAGGTGATACGTGTTCCCAAGCACCACCTCCGCCCCGCAGTCCGCCACCATCCCCGGCCAAAGCCCCTTCACCGTCCCCCGAGTCCCCACCACCATAAAAGCCGGCGTCGCAAACGAACCGTGCGCCGTCGTCACCCGCCCCACCCGCGCCGCGCTCCCCGAGTCCCGCGCCTCAATCGAAAACGAAATCGCCGACATCCCCCCAGCCTAACCCACCCCCGGAAACAGATCGCCAAATCACGCAACCACCAAATCGCCAAATTGCTAAATGGGCTAGCTCACCCGCCGCTGCCGCTCCGTCGCGTCCGCCAGCGCCTTCTTCTCCTTGTCCGTCAGGCTGTGCATCCCCTCCTCGCGCACCTTCGCCAGGATCCGATCGACCTCCGCCTCCGTGGCCGCCTCACGCTTCGCCGCCGACTCCCGCCGACGCTCGTCGATCGCCCCCTTCACGTCCGGCACCGACACACGATCCGCCCAGTTCAACCAACCCGCCTGACGGATCAACAGAAACCCAAGCGCCGCCCCGCCCAGGTGCGCCGCGTGGCCGCCCGCGTTCTCACCCCCGCCAATCACGAACACCACCGCGATAAACAACGCCCCCCAGATCACCGCCTTCAACGGCACCGGCAGCACAAAGAACAGCAAAATCTTCGTGTTCGGCGCGATCAACGCCGCCGCCGCCAGAATCCCAAACACCCCACCCGACGCCCCCACCAAAGGCACCGCCGGGCTCGTCACCAACAGCCCCGTCAACGACAACACCGTGTACGTCAACGCACCCGCCACCCCGCACAACAAAAAGAACGCCAAGAACCGCCGCGACCCAAGCCACTGCTCGATCATCGGCCCAAGGAAAAATAAACCCAACGCGTTCCCCACCAGGTGCCACAGCCCGCCGTGCATGAACTGGAAGCTGATCACCCGCCAGAGCTGCAACCCCTGAAACGTCGTCGCCACCGAGAAATAGCTCAGCGACTCGATCGGCTTCACCGGCACCTGCACGCCCGGGGCCTGCACCAGCACCGGGCCCATCGCCCGAACCAGAATCGTGTCCAACAAAAACACCGCGGCATTAATCAGCAACAACCAGATCACCACCGACCACGCCCGAAACCCAGGCGGCCGAAGCATCCCCATCCCACCACCGCCCCCCCCGAACCCGCCGCCGTAACTCCCCTCGTAGCCCGCCCGTCCGTAGTCGCGTTGGTCCAGTCCCATGCGTCGCTCGCTCCGTCACGCCGCCGCCACCCGCGGCCGCGCACCATGCATCTTTCAAAACTCACCATTCCAACTCGCCCACCACAGCAGGCCGGCGATCGTCTTGCCGTCCGCCACGTCCCCGTCACGCACCATACGCAGCGCCCGCGACATCGGCATCGGCTCGACTGCGATCTCCTCCGTGGGATCGAGCGATTGAGCCCCCCGCTCCAGCCCCACCGCCGCAAATAGCGTCAGCTTCTCCGTGCAAAAACCAGGCGACGGATAAAACGCCGTCAAACGGGTCATCCGCCCCCCTCCAGACCCCTCCGCCCCACCCTGCGAGCCTTCCGGGGTTTCCGGGGCTTCCGGGGGCAGCAGCCGATAACCCGTCTCTTCCGTCAGCTCCCGCTCCGCGCACGCCGCCGGGTCCTCCCCCGCCTCGATCGTCCCCGCAGGCAACTCCCAGAGCTCACGCCCCACCGCCCACCGACGATTCCGAATCATCACCACCGTCGGCCCCCCACCCCCATTTTCTGCTTTCAGCATTTTCTGATTTTCTGCTTTTTCGACAATCGGCAGCACCACCACCGCATCCGCCGGCCGCACCACCTCCCGCGTCACCGCACCCCCGCCCCGACCCGCCAGCTCCACCCGCCCAATCGAAAACCGCGCCCCCTCAAACACCGCCACGTCGCTCAACACCTCGCCAGCCATCCCCCAAGTCTACGAACCCACCGCACCCCCAGCCCCCAACGCACCAAACCGCCGCACCACTCCAAAATCACCACATCACCAAATCACCAAATCCCATCACCCCTCCCGCCCTGCCTTCTTCGCCAGCCCCTTCAGCCGACGCGTCATCGCGTCCAATTCGTGCTCGATCTCCAACAGCTCGTCCTTCACCGTCGGCTCGCCCGTCTCCTCGATGTGCCGACGACGCTCCTTGCGCTCCTCCTCCGCCTGCGCCTCGTCCATCGAGCTGATGATCACGCCAATAAACAGATTCAGCATGATCATCGTGCCCAGCATCACGAAGCTCACGAAGTACGTCGCCCCCAATACCGGCTGCGCCTTCGGCTGCGTCGCCTGCTCGGCCACCTGATTCCACCCCGCGTACACGTCGCTGCCGTACATCTGCAGATACATCACGTCCGTCCAGTCCTCGAGCGTCACCACGCGGAACAGCGTCAGCAGGCTCTTGCCAAGATCGCCGAAGTGCACCGGGTCGTTGTCCCGGAACATGAACACCCCCAGCACCCCGTAGATGTAAAACAGCAGCGTCAGCAGGATCCCCACGTAAAACATCGAAGGCAGCGACTTCAGCAGCGACCCCACCAGAAGCTGCAGCTTCGGCACGTTGCTCACCAGCCGAAGCGCCCGCAGCACCCGCGCCAGCCGCAGCACCGCCGCGTAAGGCCCGCCAAACGGCATGAAGCACACCGCCACGATCACAAAGTCAAACACATTCCAAGGCTCGTGGAAGTACCGGTAAAACCGCGTTCCGTGCCGCGCCATCTTCAGCACGGCCTCCACCACAAACAACCACAGAATCACCTTATCCAGCGTGTGGATCAGGTCCCCCCACGCATCCATCACCGACCGCGACGTCTCCAACCCCACCAGCACCGCCGCCACCACAATCAGCCCCAGCACCCCGTGCTGAAACCACTTGCTGTCCACAACCCGGCCAAGCACCTCGGTCATCGGCAGGAATAGTACCGACCTACCAACCCCCGCTCCGATCCGGTCAAGCCGTCACCCCCAAAGCCGCTCGCGGCTTAGCGACCCACGCCAAACCACGCCCCACCCCCGAATCCCAGTCCCTCCCCGCACACCGCCGCACAACTCACGCCATCGCCGGCGCCACATACGCCGAACGCTCCGCGCCGCCCTCCGCCACGCTCGACTTCAGCACGCACGGGTGCGCATCCTCGCCCAGCCCGAAGTCCTCCTCATACAGCTCACGCAGCTCGTCCAGCAGATCCTCCGGCAGCAGCGGGTGCTCCGCCGCCGCGGCGAACTCGTCCACGTCCTGCGTCGTCAACAGATTCGGCTCGATCGACACCATTCCCGGCTGGCCCGCCAGCCACTTGAACGCGAACTGGCGCAGCGACATGCCCAGCTCGTCCGCCATCGGCCGCACCATCTTGTTCTTCTCCAACCCATAAATCAGCCAGTTCTTGTCGCGGAACTTGCGGTGGTCCCGCTGCGGGAACTTGTGGTCAGCCGACTTGAACTCCTCGTCCAGCATCCCCGAATTCGTCGGCACCCGCGCGATCACCCCACCCCGCCCGCGCTTCGCCGCGATCTCGCAAAGCTCACGCCCGGGGTCCTGCTCGTACAGGTTGAACACCGTCTGCACCGTCGCCGCGTCGTGATCCAGAAAACTCTTGTGCCCCTCCTCCCGCCAACCAATCGCCGGCCCAAGCGCCGCCCCCCACGCCAAAATCTTCCCCTCGCTTATCAACGCCTCCATCAGCGCAAACAACTCGTCGCTGAAATGCTCCAGCTTGATGTTGTGCGCCTGATAAAGATCGACGCACTCAATCCCCATCGTCTTGAGCGACGCCTCCAGCTCCCGTCGGATGTTCTTCTCCGAGAAGTCCTGCTTGCGCTCGCGGTGCGACCCCTCTTCGCCCGGGTCGGTCACGAGGTCGTAGCCGAACTTGGTGGAGACCACGAGGTGCTCGCGCCCGGCGTAACGGATGGTCTCCTTCAACAGCGACTCGGCCTTGCCGTTGCCGTAGGCCGGGGCCGTGTCGAAGAACGTCACGCCCTTGTCGACCGCGTGGTTCTGCAGCGCGATCGCCTCGTCGTCCGTGAAGTCCTTCCACCAGTTGTTGCCGACGGTGAAGTTGCCGAACGCCAGGAGCGAGACGTCGAGGTCCGTGCCGGGGATGTTGCGCGTGATCATGCGACCAGCTTAGAGACTCACGCCCCGCCAGCCGCCCCGCCCGCGACCGATCGCGCCTGGCTTACAGGTTCCGCGCCTCCAGCGCCTCCAGCCGCGACTTGTACGGCTCGCCCCCCAGCTCGGGGTCCGTAAACCGCAGCTGCCGCACCCGCCGCGCCACCGTGTCCCCCGCCCCCGTCGCCTCGGCGATCTCCAGCCGACCCGCCCACGCGTTCCACCACTCCGCCGGGAACGGCTCGCCCAGCCCGCCGATCAGCAGGTCGTACAGCTCCCTCGCTTCCTCAAGATTCTCATCCCCGCCCGCCTCGCGCAGCGCATCCGCCGTCTCCACGATCACCGCAACATCGTTGAAGAACGCCTCGGGCACCCCGTCCAGCACCTCCACCGCCTCCATCGGCCGCCCCGCCCGACGCAAGGCCTTCGCGTACGCCAGGTCAAACGCCACCCGCCGCTCGTCGTCAAACCCCTGCCCCGCCGCCCACCGCCGCAGCCCGCCCGACAGCGCCACCGCCGACCCCGCCATCGCCGACGCCCGATCTTCGAGCTGCCGCTTGCGCGACGGCGCCAACGCCGCCCCCGCTTCGGTTCGCAACTCCTCCACCCGCGTCTCCACGCCCGACAGCACGCCGTCCACCGCCGCCGCAGCCGCCCCGCCGTGCTCCTCAAGCAACGCCACCGCCGCGTCCGACGCCGCATCAAACCGCTCGGCCCCGAGCAGCAGCTCGATCCGGATCTCACCCCGCCGAAGCCTCATCGCCAACGGCTCATCGGGGTCGGCCTCGCCCAGCCGCGCCAGCCCGTCGTCCACATCGCCACCCGCCGCGTCGGCCCGCGCCAGCGCCACCTCCGCCTCCAGCCCCGCACGACGAACCGCGTCGTCGAAGTCCGCAGCCGCCGCCACGTCGTCCGCCACCCGACGCGCCGCGCCCGACAGCCGCCGCCAACCCGAGCCGTCCGCCGGGTCGCCCGACGCCATCCGCTCGGCCACCCGCGTCAACGCCACCAGCCGCTCGCTCGCCGCATCGAAAAAACTCGCGTGCCCCGGCGGCACCCGGTCCAACTGATCGATCGCCGCCTCGTACTCGCCCGCCGGCACCAGCAGAAGCGCCGCAAAGCTCAGCCGCTCGTCGTCCGCCGCCGCGCTCGTCGGGTACTTCGCAAACAGCACCCCCGCAGCCCGCCGATACAACGCCTCGCCCCCCGGAACCGCCGGCCCACCGTCCGACGGCGCCACCAACTCCCGCGCCAACTCCGCGCCAATCGCCGCCGCACGCTCGCCCACCGCCGTGCCCGGCCCCGCCTCCGCCGCACCGATCAACGCCTCCGTCGCCTCCATCACCCCCGACGGGTCGCCCGGCGACAACGCCGCCAACGCCAGCCCCAGGTTGAACCCCGCCGTCGCCCGCACCCTCGGCTCCACCCCCTCACCCACCAACGACCGATTCACCTCAATCGCCCGCCCCAACTCCTCCTCGGCCGCGCGAAGCGCCGCCGCGTCCCCCGCCGCCCGCGCCTCGCTCGCCGCCGACTGCCCACGCTGACGCAGCAGCTCGCCCACGCCCATCCGCACCACCGCCGGCACTTCGTCCAACCCGCCCACCGCCTCAAGCCGGTCCGCCCACCGCTCGTAAATACACGCCCGCAAACCGTCCGCCGCCGCCCCGTCATCCACTCCCGACATCAATTCCAGGTAAGGCCGATACGCCGCCGCCACCGCCCCGCGACCCTCGGCCCCCGCCAGCAGCGCCCGGTGCTGCGCATCCGTCACCAGCACCCGCCACATCAGCCGCTCGCGCACCACCCCCAGCCGCGACAGCCGCGTCAACGCCGACACCGCCTCCGCCGCCTGCCCCCCGCCCACCGACGCCTGCGCCGCAATCAGCGCCGCCTCCATCCCCGCCCGGCTGTCCCCCGCCCGCTCCACCACCCCGCCGGCCATCCGCTGCGCATCCGACCACGCGCCCAGCCCCACCAGCGCCCGCGCCGCCGTCACCGTCGCCGCGTCCCGCACCCCCGCCTCGTCCGCGCCGTCCTCCACGAACCGCCGCACCCGCTCCAACGCCAAGCCGCGCAGCCTCTCGCGCTCGGCCTCCACCGTCGACGCCTGCTCACGCAGCGCCGCCGACCCGCTCCGCCCCAGCCCCGCGTAATACGCATGACCCGCGTCCACCTCCGCCAGGTTCACCGCCGCCTGCGCCAGATAAAACGGCGTCCGCGTCGCCGCATACCCCGTCATCATCCGGTCCCAAAGCCCTGTGTTCACCCGCTTGGCGACGTGGTCCGCCCGCCGCGGCAGCTCGCCCTCCAGCTCGAACCAGCGCAGCTCCGCCGCGCTGAGCTGCTCGAACGCCTCGGCCGCCGCGTCCGCCACCGCCTCACGCTGCTCGCCCGTACCCACGCCGTACGCCACGAACAGCTCCGCCTCCCGCCCGAACCGCCGCAGCCCATCGACCAGCAGCATCTCCGCCAGGTCCGTCTGCCAGATCGGCCGCTGCTCGTGATCGTTGTGCTCAAGGATCAGCGAACGCGTCGCGTCCAGCGCCTCGCGATACGCGTCGTGCCGCGCGTCAAACCCCAGCCGCGTGTCGCGATACCGCGCTTGAAGCTGCGCGATCCGCAGCCGCGCATCCACCACCGGGTCGTCGCTCGGCTCGGCCTCCACCAGCCGCAACAACAGCTCGCTCATCCCCTCCCGGCTCAACCCGTCGATCAGCGTCCCCGGGTCCAGCGCATCCGCCTGCGCCCACGCCATCGGCGACACCCAAGCCGCAACCACGCCCGCCGCCACGCCCCGCCAAGCCGTCGCCTTCATCCGTCTATTCATCGCCCGCCCTCCTCGACCGGCACAAATCGAACGTTCGAAAATCGCGCCCCCACCGCCGCGTTGAACGCATTCACCACGTGCTGCCAACGCACCTGACCGTCCGGCACGATCAGCACCGGGTGCGTCGACTCAAACAAACCCCGCTTGCCGCGCTCCGGGTCGTCCATCAACCCATCCAACACCACACCCAGCTCGCTGAAGCCGCGCACCGGCGGCGCGCCCGGCACCGACAGCCGAACGTCGTGCGACCCGGTCGACGCCAGCGTGATCCGAAGCGGCTGCGTCGGCGGGGGCGTCGTGTCCGTCTGCTGCGACTCGCCCTCGCGCTGTGGCAGCCTCGCCGTGATCACGCCCTCGTCCTCCACGAAGCTCGCCGTCACCACGAAGTACACCAGCAGCAGGAAAATCACATCGATCATCGACGTGAGGTTCAGATTCATCGAGCCCTTCTCGGGCTTGCGCGTCCGCTTCGGCTGCAAACGCCGCTGGATCGGGTCCGCCACCTGCGCCATCAGCCGCCCCCTCCCCCGCTCGCGCCGCCGCCCGCGCCAAGCGGCTCGCCCACCCCGCCGTCGTCCGGCAAAAACGCCGTGAGATGCACCGTCTCCACCCCCGCCTCGGTCACCGCGTCCAGCACCGGCTGCACCGTGTCGTAGAACAGCGCGCTGTCCGCACGCAAAATCACCTCCACGCCCGACGCGCCGCCCGCCTCGGCCGTCGCCTTCGCCGACGCCACCGCCGCGGTGATCCCGCCCAGGTCTTCCGGGTCGAAACGAAGCGACGCCCCCACCTGCACGAACTGCGCGTTGCCCTCGCCCTCCAGCGGGTCGCCCTGCCGGTTCCCCCGAGCCGGCGCCACGTTCACCACCACCCGCTCCACCTCGCCCACCTCGCGCGTCTGCGGATTATCCAGCACCGGCACCCGCATCGGCACCGACTCGTCCGAGACGATCTTGTTCACCAGCATGAAGAACACGATCAGCAGGAACACCACGTCGATCAACGGCGTGATATTCATCTCCGCCTTCACCGGACCACGCTTGAACACCTGCGACGCCACGCCTTACTCCGGGTTCGGGACCGGCCGGCCCATCATCGAGCCGCCCATCATCGAGCCATCCGCCGCACGCTTGTCTTCGTCGTCGTCCGAGGCCGACTCGCTCGAAGACCCGCCCGAACCCGAGCTCGAGCCGGACTTCGATTTGCTCTTGCTCTTGCTCCGCTTGAACGGCCGGATCAGCCGCTCGGCCTCGACGACCCCGTCGGCCGTGTTCGCGTCCACCCGGTTGCGAAGCACCGCGTAGCTCGCCAACGCCGGGATCGCCACCACCAGGCCCCAGAACGTCGTCACCAGCGCCGTGCCGATGCCCGCCGCCAGCTCCGCCGGGTCGGCCGTCCCCCCCGCAGACACCAGCGTCTGGAACGCCGCGATCATGCCGTACACCGTGCCAAACAGCCCCAGCATCGGGGCGATATTGCCCAGCACGTTGAGGTATTCCAGCGGCCGAAGCGCCTTGGCCGTCTCAGCATCCGCCGCCTCCACAATCGCCAGCTCCATCGCCGAATACCCCTGCGGCGCCTCACGCAACGCCGCACCCGTGAGCTTCGCAAGATAAGCCGGGCTCTGCTTGGTCAGCTCCAACGCCTGGCGAAACTTCTCCGTCGAGTTCGACGTCAACAGGTCTTCCAGCCGCTGCAGCAGCTCGGGCGGCATCAGCTTCTTCTTGCTGGTCGTCAGGATCAGAACGCCCGTGTAGCTCAGGCTCACGAACGACATCAGGATCAGCAGCCACACCACCACCAGACCCAGCGCATCGCCGGGCAGGAAGAACTGCTGGAAGAACGACACCGTGCTCGCCCCGCCTTCGCCCTGCGCTGTCGCCGGCACCGCCGCGAACACCGCCGCCAGCCCGGCCATTGCCGCCGGGCCACGCCACGCGCCGCCGAGTCTCATCACGTCACGCATCCGCATCTTCATTCGCCGTTCGCCTCTCGCAGTTCGGCCAGCCGCTGCGCGTACGCCGGCTCGACCTGGTCATCGATCAACAACGCGGCCCGCCGATACAGCTCCGCCGCCTTCTCCGTTCGCCCAATGGCCGCGTGCACCCGCCCCGCCTCGGCCAACGCAAACCCCGTGTACCGACCCCGCGGGAAGTAAATCGCCGAACGCATGAAGCTCAGCCCCGCATCCAGATAAACATCTTCCCCGCCGCCCTGCTCGGCCAACGCAAGCTGCGCCACGCCCAGCAGGTAAAGATGCTTCGCAAGCCCGCCCTCGGTCGCCAGCTCAGCCCGGGCCCGCTCGGCCGCCGCCGCAAAATCCCCCGCCGCCAGCAGATCGCCCACCGGGTCGCCCGCCGCCACAAAGCTCGGCAGCACCACCGCCGACTCGCCCGTGTCCGCCGCCGCCTCGACAGCAGCCACTCGCGCCGTCGCAGCCGCCGCCGCATCGGCCGCCAGCGCCGCACGCATCGCCTCGATCCCCTCCGCAGCAGCAGCAGGAGGCCGACGCAGCCGATCGAGCTGCTGACCCGCCCACTGCTTCGTCGCCGCGTCCGCCGCCGCCAGCGAGTTCACCGGCGCGGCCGCGTAAAACAAAGGCTCGGCGTCCGCGCGCACCAGCGCCAGCCACGCCTCCGTCGCCGCCCGCGCCTGCCCCGCCGCGTCCGCCGCCGCCGTCAGCCGCCAGTTCACATAAGCCTGCGCCCACGGCCGCCGCACCCGCCCCGCCGCCTCCGCGTACGCCGCCGCCGCGCCCGCCGCGTCGCCCTCGGCCCAAAGCGCATCCCCCCGCTCCACCGCCTCCACGCCCACCACCCGCACCGCCTGCAACTCGCCGATCGCTACGTCCCGCGTCGCCCCCGCCAGCTCGTACAGCACCCGCCCGCCCTCAAACCCCACCACCTCGGCCGGGTCGTACCAAAACCCGCCGATCTGCAAGCCATCCGCACCCGCCAGCCCGCCCCACAGCAGCGCCGCCACCGCAGCGCACGCATAACCCCGCACGCCCCTCGCCCTCAGTCGCTTGTGACCGGCCTCACTCATCGCAGCCGCAGCTCCGCCTCTTCGATCTTCCGGTACACGCCGCCGAACGTCTCGGCGATCGCACGCATCGTCCCCTTCTTGCCGAACTCTTCCAGCGGGTCGGGGTACACGAACTGCAGCGTGTTGATCTTCGCGTTCGAGTCGTTCGCCGCCTCGATCCCCGCAAGCAGGTCCCGCTGGCTCACCTCATAACGCCCGCTGCCCGTGATGTTGTCGCTCAGCAAAAACACAAGCTGCGGACGATACCGAAGCGCCACGCGGATCGCCTCCAGGTTGCTCCCCGCGTCCTGGGCATACATGTCCTCCGTCCACTCAATCGCCGCCGACTTGTTCTGCGCGTCCGCCCGCTTCCACTGGGCCGGCGGCAGCTCGATCACCCGCTCGCCCCGCGCGAAAATCACGTGAAACTGCTGCTGCTCGCTCAGCCGGTTGATCGACCGCTGCAGCTCCCGCTTGATCATCGGGAACAGGTCGATCACCGAACCCCCCGCATCCACCACGAAAATGATCTTCCGCGCGTTGCCTCGCGACCCGAAAAACGTCGTCCGAAACTGCGCCGCCTCGTCCTGCGACTCCGAAAACGGGTCCGACGTGTCGGCCATCGTCTCCTGCAGGAGCTGATCGGTCGCGCCGAGGTTGCGCGTCATCTCGGTCAGCCGCTGCGTGCGCTGCACCGTCCGCCGCGTCGGCCGGGTCCGCTCCACCCGCTGGACCTGCGACTGCGCCAGAGGCGGGGCCGCGTCGGGGTTGAACGTCAGCGACGGGATGATGATCTCCTCGTCGGCCGTGTCGATCACCGTCGTCCACACGATGAACACCGTCGCCAGCACCAGCACCGCGTGCGCGACCAGCGACACCAGCCAAGGCAGGCCCCGCTCCAGCACGCCCGTCTCCCCTGCGTGCTCCAGCTCCTCATCGATCGCCTCCACCGACGCCGCCCCCCCGGCCACGGAGCCCCCGGAAGCCCCGGACGCTCCGCCCTCGCCCTGCCCCGAACGCGTTGTCCACTGCGGATCGACCATCGACTCGCCACAGAATAACGCCCCGCACGATCGCTCGGCCCGCGATGGCCCGCCGCGAGCCGCGCCCGTAGAGTGCTATGGCAGGACCGGCACGCCGGAGAATGGATTCACCCCAAGGAGGCACCGATGACCGATCAGCCCGCCAAACGCATCATGCAGATCTCGACCCACGGCTACGTCTCGGCCGACATCGAGTTCGGCATGCCCGACACCGGAGGCCAGGTCGTCTACGTCCTCGAACTCTCCAAGTGCCTCGCCCGCTTCGGCTACCAGGTCGACATCTTCACCCGCCAGTTCGAAGACCAGCCCCGGTTCCAGCAGGTCTCCGACAACTGCCGCATCGTCCGCATCCCCTGCGGCGGCAAAGACTTCCTCCCCAAAGAAACCATCTGCGAAGCCATCCCCGAGTGGATCCAGAACGCCAACGCCTTCATCAAAGAAAACAACCTCGCCTACGACTTCATCAACTCCCACTACTGGGACGCCGGCCTCGCCGGCATGGGCGTCGCCAACGCCTTCAACATCACCCACATCCACACCCCACACTCCCTGGGCGCCTGGAAACGCGCCAACATGGACGGCGAGCCCGATGAGCTCGAAGCCAAATACAACTTCAACCGACGCGTCCGCGACGAGACCGTCCTCTTCGACGAGTGCGACGGCATCATCGCCACCACCCCCCAGCAGCGCGACCTGCTCCGCGGCGAGTTCTACGGCGTCGCCCCCGACAAAATCAACGTCATCCCGCCCGGCTACGACGACACCCGCTTCTTCCCCGTCTCCAAGGCCTCCCGCGCCGCCCTCAAGCTCCAATACGGCTACGAGGGCCGCATCGTCCTCGCCCTCGGCCGCATCGCCCGCAACAAGGGCTACGACCTGCTCATCCAGGCGATGGAAAAAGTCTGCCACCGCAACGAGGACGTCAAGCTCCTGCTCGCCATCGGCTCCACCGAGCCCAACCGCCAGGAACGCGAGATGACTGAAGAGCTCAAGCAGCTCGCCCAGAAGCTCCGCCTCGGCAAGCGCGTCATCTTCGCCGACTACATCCCCGACGACGAGCTGCCGGACTACTACCGCCTCGCCGACGTCTTCGCCCTCTCATCCCGCTACGAGCCCTTCGGCATGACCGCCGTCGAGGCCATGGCCTGCGGCACCCCGCTCGTCTGCACCACCGAGGGCGGCCTGTGGGAACGACTCGACTGGGGCCTCAACGGCATCTACGCCAACCCCTTCGACCCCTACGAATACGGCTCGGCCATCCACCACGCCCTCGCCCACCCAAGACTCTGGAACCAGCTCTCCCGCAACGGCGCCCACCGCGCCCGCGCCGACTTCACCTGGATCGGCATCGGCCAGCAGGTCATCAACATGATCAAAGGCCCGTCCATCGCCCGCGTCGGCGAGGGCGCCGAGGACGACGACCCCCGCTTCGCCGACGTCGCCGGTGCCCCGTCCGAAATCGTCCAGCCCTAAACCGCATCTCTCCTCGCCATGCACCCGCCCTGGCTGCTCATCTCGGATGTCGACCACACCGTCCTCGGTGCGTCTGACTCGACGCAACGCCTCGCCGACTTCGTCGAGGCCCATCGCGACCGCCTCGCCACCTGCTTCTCCTCCGGCCGCTTCTGCGCCTCCATCCTCGATTCCGTCCGCACCACCGCCCTGCCGATGCCCGACATCCTCACCGGAGGCGTCGGCACCGAGATCCAACCCGCCCGCGACACGCCCTTCGCCGAGGCCGTCCGCGCCGCCGCCAAAGCCTGGGCCGACACCCTCAACCACCGCTGGGACCCCGCCGCCGCCCGCGGCATCGCCCGCGCCCTCGACCCCATCACGCCCCAGCCCGACGAATTTCAGTCACCCTTCAAGCAGTCCTTCTACTGGCGCAACGCCTCCGCCCAAGGCCTCGACGACCTCCGCCAGGCCCTCGCCGACGCCGGCCTCGACGCTAAGGTCGTCTACTCCTCCGGCCGAGACCTCGACCTGCTCCCCGCCGCCGCCGATAAGGGCAACGCCGCCGCCCACCTCGCCCAACACCTCGGCTACCCCCCCGAACGCGTCCTCGTCGCCGGCGACTCCGGCAACGACGCCGCCCTCTTCCAGCACGGCTTCCAGGGCATCGTCGTCGGCAACGCCCTGCCCGAACTCAAAGCCGCCGCCCCAAACGCCTACCACGCCCAATCCCCCGAAGGCGACGGCGTCATCGAAGGCATCCAACACCACTGGCAACACGTCTGACCCACCCCAAGCCACCCCAAGCCGACGCAGAGCGCAGCGCCGCGTCGGGTATCAATCGACCCTCCAACTCCCGCACTTCGACTCCTGAATTTCGAGTTAAATAACCCCATGCACCTCGACGAAGCACGGACGCTCGCCGAACACCACCTCGCCCGCCACGGCCTCACCTCCCGCGGCTGGACCTTCCGCTTCAACCGCCGCAAGACCGTCTGCGGCGTCTGCAACTACACCGACCGCCAGATCGAACTCTCCCAACACCACGTCGAGCTCAACGACGAGCCTGTCGTCCTCGACACCATCCTCCACGAGGTCGCCCACGCCCTCGCCGGCCCCCGCGCCAAGCACGGCCCCAAGTGGAAACGCATCGCCGCCGACCTCGGCGCCACCCCCCGCGCCACCGCCACAGGCACCGACGTCCGCGCCCCCGCCGGCCGATACACCGCCACCTGCCCCAACTGCAACCACACCTTCCACCGGCACCGCAAACCCCCCTCCGTCCCCTGCTGGTGCCATCACTGCGGGCCCGACCTCGGCCAACTCCGCTTCCGCGACACCACCACCGGCCGCCTCACCCGCGTCCGCCGCCCCCACCTCGAAGCCCCACCGCCGACCCGCCGGCCAACCAACCCGCCACCCCCACCGAAAACGTCACCCTTCGCCGGCCTCCCACTCTTCGCCTCACTCTTCCGCCGCCCCTGACCTAAACTCCCCACCCCCCACGCCGGAGTGGCGGAATCGGCAGACGCGGCGGATTCAAAATCCGCTGGTGGCAACACCTTGAGGGTTCGAGTCCCTCCTCCGGTATTTCAGTCTCGTGGCCGACCAGATGAATCACAATGGGCTGCTGGCCAAGGCTTATCGCCGAGAGCTTCGCCAATGGCGTGGTCCCGAACGACTCCACGAAGCCGAATCTCTGGCCGAGATCGCTTCGGTTGTCCATCGTGCAGAGCACGAACGCGAGTACCAGTTGATTCGACGCTTCATCGCTGAGAAACGCTGGGCGACTCTGAAAGAAGCCAGCAGCTTCGACCCGATGGCGGACGACATCGTCTGGTATCTCGTCATCGGCCCGAACGACGGCCGATGGGTAGTGGAAACTCTTTCCTACTTCGAGCCATATTTGATCGGCGACATTCGGGACGTTTGGCGGATCGACAAGAAAGACGAACAAACCCTGCGTTCGCTTGATTTGTCGTTCTACAGCCTCAAGGCGACGGAACTGGGCGATTGGGGCCGCTGGGTCTCGCGTCAGGCCAATCGGCTGAAAAATCTCATGCATTCCGGATCATCTGCGCATCGCTGATCAGCACCAGCCCCCCATACCTCCGCAGCAGCGGCTCCAGCTTCGCCGCCACCGCCTCCACCTGCCCCGGCTCGCACGTCGTCAGCAAGAAGCGATTCATCATCGCGTCCGATAGTGCGCCCCCCTCGCGGCTTCCGCGGTCGCCGTACCCCGCCACCACGTCCATGATCGTCAGCCCCGGCACGCCAAGCTCGGCCAGCGCCACCCGCACCTTCGGCTCGTGCGGCTTGTCGATCACGATCTCGATCCGTTTCACCTCTCGCATCGCTCAACCTCCAACGCTCGCCTCCAAGCCCAGCCAACCCAGCAGCGCGTAATACATCGGGATCCCGACCACGATGTTGAACGGGAACGTGATCCCAAGCGCCAGCGGGATGTACAACGACGGATTTGCCCCCGGCAACGCCAACCGCAGCGCCGCCGGCACCGCGATATACGACGCCGACCCGAACAGGATCGCCAGCAGCAACGCATCCCCCCGGTCCAGCCCCAACGCCACCGCCGCGCCCACGCCGATCAACCCCTGCACCAGCGCCCACACCACGCCGAACCCCACGAGAAACACCCCCGCCCGCCTCAGGTCGCCCACCCGCCGCGCCGCCAGCAACCCCATGTCCAGCAGGAACAGGCACAGCACCCCCTTGAACGGGTCGTACACGAACGCCGAGACCGACGCCCACCCCCGCTCGCCCGTCACGTAGCCGATCACCATCGCCCCCACCAGCAGCACCACCGCGCCGTTCAGCCCGGCCTCGCGGAACAGCTCGCCCCATTCGGTCCGCGCGTCATCCGCTGACGCGCTCGCCCCCCCGCCGCTCGACTCAAGCTCGCGCCGCCGCGCCCGCCCCGCCGCCAGCCGCGCCAGCAGCACGCCCGACACGATCGCCGGCGACTCCATCAGCGCCATCGACGCCACCAGATACCCCGAGTAGCTCACCCCCGCGTTGTCTAAAAACGCCACAGCCGTCACGAACGTTACCGCCGAGATCGACCCGAACGTCGCCGCGATCGCCGCCGCGTCCTCTGCCCCCAGCCGCCACCGCAGCACCGCGTACGCCACAAACGGCAGGACAAAAGACGACGCCGTCGCCACCCCCATTACCGCCATCGCCTGCCCGTCGATCCCCCCGACGGCCAGCTTGTACCCGCCATAAAGCCCGATCGACATCAGCAGGTACAGCGACAGCAGCCGCGCCACCGACTTAGGCACCTCCAGGTCGCTCTTCATCAGCGTCGCCAGCCCCCCGAGAAAGAAAAACAGAATCGGCGGCGACAGCAGCAGCTCCATGCGCCGCCGAATCTAACGACCCACCCGCCGCCCTGCCTGGCCGCATCTCACTTAAAGCGGTTTGCGTCATTTCCGACCGTCTGGGCTTGGGGGTGCCACACCTCGTGCGCAGCACGATGTGTGCTGCAAAGCGTGCGGACCCGCCACCACACATCACCTTCGGCGAGGTGTGGCACCCAACCAACAATCACGCAAAACGCTCTAGCCCCGCTACCCTTCGCCCGTGGCCGGCCCTCACAAGCCCATCCTCTTCACCGCCTACGAGCCGTCGGGTGATGCGCTCGCCGCCGCCGTCATCGAACGCCTCCGCGCCCTCGAGCCCGACCGCCCCATCGTCGCCATGGGCGGGCCCAAGATGCAGCAGGCCGGCGCGACCCTCCTCGAGCACACCACCCAAAAGGCCGTAATGCTCACCGACGCGCTCGGCGAGTTCCGCGAGCACCGCCGCCGCACCGCCGTCCTCCGCAAGTGGATGACGCAAAACCAACCCGCGCTCGTCGTCCCCACCGACTCGCCCGCCGCCAACTGGGCGACGTGCGCCATGACCCGCAAGCTCCACCCCCACGTCCGCATCGTCCACCTCGCCGGCCCGCAGCTCTGGGCGTGGGCGCCCTGGCGCATCCGCAAGATGCGCCGCCTCTCCGACGGCGTCCTCTGCCTGCTGCCCTTCGAGCCCGACTGGTTCTCCAAGCGCGGCGTCCCCGGCCAGTTCGTCGGCCACCCCATCTTCGATCGCCTCATCGACACGCCGCCATCGCCCTTGAACTGGACCCCCGACCTCCCCGATGCGCTGCCCAACGGCTTCAAGCTCGCCGTATTGCCCGGCTCGCGCTCTAAAGAGATCGCCCGCAACCTGCCCGACATGCTCGCCGCCGTCGCGTCGCTCAACGCCGAGTCGCCGCGCGTGCAGCCGTTGATCGCGCTGCACGACCCGTCGATCGAGCCGCTCGCCCGCCAACACGCAACCGACACCCCCGCCGGCGAAGGCGTCGCCACCCCCATCGTCGTCGGCCGCACGCCAGAAGTCCTTGCCTGGGCCGACGCCGTGCTCACCGTCTCCGGCACCGCCACGCTGCAGGTCGCCGCCCAACGCAAGCCCATGCTCATCACCTACCGCGTCAGCCGCTGGCAGTGGCAGCTCGTCGGCCGGTGGATCGTCAAGACCCGCACCTTCACGCTGCCCAACCTCATCGGCCAGCACCTCGGCCTCGGCCACCGCGTCTGCCCCGAGCTCGTCCCCCACTTCGGCGGCCACCGCCCCATCGCCGACGAACTCCGCAAGCTGATCGACGACCCGCAGGCAAGGTCCAACCAGGCCGCCGCGTTCGACGCCATCGGCCACGCTTATGCGGACGTTCGCTTCGCCGAAACCGCCGCCGCCGCTCTACACCACGCCCTGCACGCCCCTCGCTAACTCATGGCCAGGCCTCGCGGCAACCCAAAAACCGCCCTCACGCCCCGCAATCGCGCAACCGACAGGCCGCGGCACGATTGAAACAACCCCAATGAATAAGGGCGACCCGTGCGGGCCGCCCTCTAAGCTCCGAACTCAAGAGTGTGGGTGGGACCCGCCAGAGACTCGGAGCGGCGGGTCCGGGAACGCCGCGGGCTCACGTGCGCCCGCGGCAGAACACTCGAAGACTCACTTCTTCTTCTTGGTCACTCGCTTCTTCTTGGCGACCTTCTTCTTAGCGACTTTCTTCTTGGCCTTCTTCTTGGACGCCTTCTTCTTGGCGACCTTCTTCTTGGCCTTCTTCTTCGTCACCTTCTTCTTGGCGACTTTCTTCTTGGCCTTCTTCTTGGTGGCCTTCTTCTTCGTCACCTTCTTCTTGGCGGCCTTCTTCTTCGCTTTCTTCTTAGCCATGGCAATCTTTCCTTTCGCCTCTAGAGTCTCGGAGCTTGGCGAACGTTATGAAGCGTACTGCGCGTTGTCGAAACACTCAACGTCTTTTTATCAATCAACGCGTGGCCCATATCGGCGCGGCCTATCGATGGACTTGAGCTTTGTGCGTCCCTTTCGACAATCATCGGCACATTCACCACGCGACATCCAACCTTCAACGCGCATCGCATCACGCATCCACACCACTGCGCCGCGCGCAACGCACACCCGCATCACGCCGCGCAACATCACGCGCGCATCGCGATAAACCCCGCTCACGACTCAGAATCAAAGAAAACGGCGACGCCATGCGCCGCCGTCTCTGAACATCACATCGATGGCACGCGACACGATCACGCCGGCGCGTGCGCCTCGCGCTGCACCATCAGCTTCTGCGCGACGTGCGAAGGCACGGGCTCATAACGATCGAGCTCCATCGTGAAGCTGCCTTGACCGCCGGTCACGCTCTTGAGCTGCGACGCGTACTGCGTCAGCTCCGCCAGTGGCACCGTCGCCTTGATCAGGCACATCCCGCCCGGCAGCGTGTCCGTCGTCACGATCCGCCCGCGCTTCGTCGTCAAATCGCCCGTCACGGCACCCAACTGCGACTCCGGCAGCGTCACTTCCATCGCCACCATCGGCTCCAGCAGCGTCGGCTTGGCCTTCTGCACCGCCTCGACGAACGCCCGCTTGGCCGCAGTGATGAACGCGACCTCCTTGCTGTCGACCGGGTGGTGCTTGCCGTCGTACACCGCCACACGCAGGTCCTGCATCGGATAACCCGCGACCGCGCCCTCTTCGAGCACCTGACGCACGCCCTTCTCGATCGCCGGCATGAACTGCTGCGGGATCGACCCGCCGAACGTCTCGTTCGCGAACTCAAAGCCCGTGTTCCGCGGCAGCGGCTCGATCCGCAGGTGCACCTCGCCGAACTGGCCGGCCCCGCCGGTCTGCTTCTTGTGCCGGTGATGCCCCTCGGCCTTGCCGCCGATGGTCTCCCGATACGCGATCGACGGCGGCGACGTCGCCACCTCCACGTGATACCGCTCCTTGAGCTGCTCGAGCACCACCCGCAGATGCAGCTCGCCCAGCCCGTGAATCACCGTCTGCTGAGCGACCGCGTCGTGCGTCACGCAAAAGCACGGGTCTTCGTCCTGGAACCGCGCCAGCGCCGACGCGAGCTTCGCCTCGTCGCCACGCTTCGTCGGCTCGATCGCCAGGCCGAACATCGGTGCGGGGAACTTCAGCGGCCGCAGGTGCACGCCGTCCTGTTCGTGCGAGTCGTGCAGCACGGCGTCGAAGTGCACGTCCTCGACCTTCGCGACGGCCACGAGGTCGCCGGGGATCGCCTGCGCGACCTCCGCGCGCTGCCCGCCCTGCACGCGGTACAGGTGGCCGACCTTGAACGGCTTCTTGCTCTCGCCCTGGCGGCGGTCGTCGATGAACAGCTGCGTCTGCGGCGTGACCGTCCCCTGATGCACGCGGAACGCCGCGAGCTTGCCGGCGTACGCGTCGTTGGTGATCTGGAACACGTGCGCCAACGCGTGGTCGTCGGCCTTGAGCGACGCGTGAATTTCGGTGTCGGGGTCGGCATCCGTGTAGAACGGTCGGGGGTTGCCCTCGGTCGGGTCGGGCGCGAGCTCGTCGATCACCTTGAGCAGTTCGGCGATGCCCACCGGCGCGTCCGGCTTGCCGTGCGGGCGGGCCGCGACGAAGCAGATCGGCACGAGATGACCCTCGCGCAGCGCGCGCTCGAACGGCTCGTGAAGCTGCTCGGGCTTGACGTCGCCCTGCTCCAGGTACGTCGCCATCAGGTCTTCGTCGACCTCGACGACCTGCTCGATGATGCGCGTGTGCGCGTCGGCGACGGGGCCGAGGTCCGAGTCGCCATCGGGGTTGAAGAAGCAGTCGACGACCTTCGACCCGCCGTCGGCGGGGAGGTTGATCGGCAGGGCCGTCTTGCCGAGCTGGTCCTGGATCGCCTCGACGGTTGTGGCGGGGTCGAAGCCGGCGGCGTCGATCTTGTTGACGATCACCATGCGGCAGAGCCTGCGGTCGGCGGCGACCTGCATGAGTTTGCGCGCGACCACGTCGAAGCCGGCCTGCGCGTCGATGACGGCGGCGACGGTCTCGACGGCCGGCATCGCAGCGATCGCCTGGCCCATGAAGTCGCCCAGCCCGGGCGTGTCGATGAGGTTGACGTGTCGGCCTTCGTGATCGAAATGCAGGAGCGACGCGTGGAGCGAGTGGCCGTGGGCTTGCTCCTCGGGCGTGTGGTCCGAGACGGTGTCTTTGGATTCGACCGAGCCGGGCGATCCGACGACGCCCGCCGCGGCGAGAAGGGTCTCGGCGAGCGTGGTCTTTCCGGCGCCCGCCGGGCCGATGAGCGCGAGGTTGCGCAGGTCGTGAGTGGAGGTGGGTTGGGTGCCGGCGGCCGGGGTCGTGGCCATGATGGTGCTCCTTTGGGGTAGGAGGATTGGGATGTGCGGACTCCGCGCCGGAGACGCGCAGGCGCGAGGAGGGCGGCCGGCTCGGTCGTCGCTCACGCCAAGTTCGATCGTAGTGATCATCGGCCCGTTGCCAAAGCGAATAAGGCCGCGTATCAACGCAACGATCGCGCTCACGACAGTTTGGTGATGGGCTCGGTCTCAAACGTTCAAAACGTCACGCCCTGCTTCGGGCAGGAACGCTTGAGCGGGCAGTCGGGGCACTTGGGGTTGCGGGCGGTGCAGAGGGCGCGGCCGTGGAAGATGAGGCGGTGGGCGAGGTCGGTGTAGCGGTCGGCGGGGAAGAGGGCCATGAGGTCGCGTTCGACCTGCACGGCGTTTTTCGGGTCGGCGGCGGAGAAGCCGAGGCGATGGGCGAGGCGGCCGATGTGGGTGTCGACGACCATGCCGACGTTGATGCCGAAGGCGTTGCCGAGGACGACGTTGGCGGTCTTGCGCGCGACCCCCGGAAGCTCGATCAACTCTTCGAGGGTCTGCGGCACTTCGCCGGCGTGCTTGTCCATGAGGAGGTTAGCGGTGGCATAGAGGTTCTTGGCCTTGGAGTTGAACAGGCCGACGCGGCGGATGAGCTTCGTGATCTCGGCGACCGATGAGGCAGCCATCTTTCGGGGGTGGGGGTAGGCCTTGAAGAGGTCGGGCGTGACTTTGTTGACCAGCTCGTCGGTGCACTGGGCGGAGAGGATGGTCGCGACGAGGAGTTGCCAGGCGTTGTCGTGGTCGAGCCGGCAGTGGGCGTCGGGGTAGAGCTCGATGAGGCGGTCGTCGATGCGCCGGGCGCGCCGCTTGGCGGCGGGGGTGGCGTCGGTGGTGAGCTTGGGGTGCTTAGGCATGGCTCATGGGTGATCGAGCATGGATCAGATAGCCGCAACACTACGCGTCGCCGGGTTGGGGAGCGGCTTGATCTTGTTGCTTGACGGGTGGCAAGGGCCAGAGCGTGACGACGGCGATCAACGCGAGCTGGGTCAGGGCGATGACGCCAAAGAGGCGTTCGGAGGTCTTGTGGCGGTTGTCGAACTCGGAGCGCAGCGTCTGCCGCGATTCGTGGGGCGTCCGCGGGTCGTACATCTTTTCGTGCCGTGCGGCCATCTCAATTTGGACGTAGATCGCCCCCGCAAAGCACCCGACAGCCACGAGGCCGAGCCCACCGCTGACCCAGGCGATTTTGCGAGCGACGGTCTGCCGGATGGCCAAGCCCAGAGCCATAACGACGAAGCAGCCGATGGAGACGGGCACGAGGACATCGCCGGTGAGCTCATTGACGATCCGGCCGGCGAGGTAGTTCGGCTGGCCAACGTCGAAGGGGACGTCGGTGAAGTCCGGGGCGTCGGCCGGGCGGGTGCCGGGGGTGGGGTCGGTGAGGGAGGGGTGCAGGGCCCGGACGGTGCCGAAGGTCGAGCCGGCCGACAGGCCGAACGTGAGGATCGAGCCCAGCCAGACACCCGCGGCCAAGACGACCATCAGGTTGCCGATCCGGGCGACGGCGATGCGGGCGGCGGGCATCGTCCCATCATGGCAGAAACCTCATCCGGTCCCATCCGCGTCGGCGCGTCGCGGGGGTTGCGGAGGTCGGAGATCCCGAAAAAGAAAAGCGGCCCGGAGACGCGGGGGAGACGTCTCACGGGCCGTGAGGGGGGCACTGGTCGATACGTGAATCATAAATCTGCGTTTGCACGCGGTCAACGAATCTCACGCGCGGCAAGCGCGGGTTGACCCGTAAAACTCGGGGATGGCTACGTCCCAAGGGCTGTGTACAACACAAAATCTGACTTTTATGTTCTATAAAATGATTTTTTTTCGTATGTTATAAATGATGCGAAAATACCGGGAAGACCCGTCTAGTCGATGCTTTTTTCTATCTGTCTTTTAATTTGGCGAATTAAATCAAACGCTTCAAGGGGAGAGAGGCGATCCAGATTGATCGCGCGGAGCTGCTGGATCGCAGGGTGTTCGGGGGCTCGATCGAAGAGCGGGAGGTCGTTGGCGGCGAGCGCCGGAGGCCTTGGAGGAGACGCGTCGGTGGCGATCTCGGGGGTCAGCGCGGAGGCGTCGTGGCTCACGGCCAACTCGGCGAGCAGGCTGTCGGCACGAGCGATGACCGACTGGGGCACCCCGGCCAGGCGGGCGACGTGGACGCCGTAGGACCGGTCGGTCGAGCCGGGCTGGACGCGGTGGAGGAAGACGATCTCGCCCTGCCACTCGCGGACGGCGACGTGCAGGTTGCCCACGGCGACGTGGCGGTCGGCCAGGGCGGTGAGCTCGTGGTAGTGAGTGGCGAAGAGGGTCGGGCAGCCGCGGTCGGCGAGGTGCTCGACGATGGCCCAGGCGAGGGCGAGGCCGTCGAGGGTGGAGGTGCCGCGGCCGACCTCGTCGAGGATGACCAGCGAGCGATCGGAGGCGTGGTGGCAGATGCGGGCGGTCTCGGTCATCTCGACCATGAAGGTGGATTGGCCGGTGTGGAGTTCGTCGGCGGCACCGACGCGGGTGAACACGCGGTCGGTCAGGCCGACGGTCGCCTCGGCAGCCGGGACGTACGAGCCGGTGTGGGCGAGCAGGGTGATGAGCGCGGCGGTGCGGATGTAGGTCGACTTGCCGGCCATGTTGGGGCCGGTGATGAGGGCGAGCGAGGCGGTGGGCTCGTCGTTGCCGATGGCCTGACGGGCGGCGGGGCCCAGAGCGATGTCGTTGGGGACGAGGCGGTCGGCCAGGCGGTCGTCGAGGACGGGGTGGCGGGCGGCGACGGCGTGCAGGCCGGGCACATCGGTGAGCGTGGGGCGGGCATAGTCGCGGCGGCGGGCGCGGTCGGCGAAGCAGAGCAGCACGTCGAGGTCGGCTGCGGCGTCGGCGAGGGCCTGGAGGTGGTCCGTCTGCTTGGCGGCGGCGGCGCAGAGCTCGGCGAACAGCTCTTGCTCGCGCGCGACGGCCCGTTCGCGGGCGCCCAGCACGCGCGACTCGAAGTCCTTGAGCTCGGGGGTGATGAAGCGTTCGGCGTTCTTGAGCGTTTGCTTTCGCGCCCAGCCTTGGAAGTGGTCCTGCTCCATGTCGAGCTTGTCGGCCTGGACGGCGGATAGCTCTATGTAGTAGCCGAAGACCTTGTTGTAGCCGACCTTCAATGAAGGCACGCTTGCCTGCTCGGCGAGCTTCTGCTGGTAGGCGGCGAGGTGCTGTTGGCTGTCACGCTGGAGGCTGCGCTGCTCGTCGAGGAGCTTGTCGTGGCCGTCGCGGATGAGCCCGCCGTCGCGCAGGTGGGCGGGGGGCGATTCGACGACGGCGGCGGCAAGCGTGTCGGCGAGCTGCGTGAGTGGGCCGGCGGCGGCGTCGAGGGTTTGATGCAGGTGGGCCAGCGCTGGGGCGGACGACGTTGCGGCGGCGAGTTCGGCGGCGACGGCGGTCGATCGCTGAAGCGCAGCGAGGTCGCGCGGGGTGGCGCGGCCGAGGCCGAGGCGGGCGGCGATGCGTGGGACGTCGTGCAGCTTATCGAGCGCCTCGGCGATGTCGCGGCCGAGCCGGGTGTCGGCCAGCAGCAGCGCGACCACGGCCTGGCGTTGCTCGATGCCGGCGCGGTCGGCCAGCGGGTAGCACAGCCACTCGCGCAGGCGGCGCTTGCCCATGGCCGTGGTGCACGACTGCATCATCTCGAGCAGCGACCCCTCGGCGGTGTTGGAGCGGAGCGTCGTCTCGACCTCGAGGGCGCGCAGCGTGGTGTGATCGAGCACGAGGTGGCCGGCCGGCTCGAAGCGGTGCGGCGGGCGGAGGTGACGCAGCGCGCGGTCGTCGGGCTGGGCGTCGCCGTCGGCGGGTAGGTCGTCGGTCGTGCGTTGGGTCTGGCGGAGATAGGCGACGATCGCGGCGGCGGCGGCGAGGTCGGGCGCGTCGTCGGCGTAGCCGAAGCCTTCGAGGTGGCCGACGCGGTAGTGCTCGCGCAGGATGCGGCGGGACTCGTCGAGGCGGAAGACGCGCGAGGCGACGGGTGAGAGCGTCGCGGGCTGGCCGGCGAGCAGGCCGGTCACGCGCTGGGGTGGCTCGCCATCGGCGGTCTGGCAGTAGAGAAGCTCGGCGGGGCGGATGCGGGCGAGCTCGTCGCGTGCGGCGGCGGGCGAGAGCGTGGCGGTGCGCAGCGTGCCGGCCGACAGCTCGGCCCAAGCGAGCGCCACTTCGTTGTCGGCGACGAACGCGGCGGCGGCGAGCGTGTTGGTCGCGCCGGCGTCGAGCAGGTGTTCGTCGGTCAGCGTGCCGGGCGTGACGACGCGCGTGACGTCGCGATCGACGACGCCTTTTGCTTGCGACGGGTCTTCGACCTGGTCGGCGATGGCGACGCGGTAGCCGGCCTGGATCAGCCGGCGCAGGTAGCTCTCGACGGCGTGGTACGGCACGCCGGCCATGGGTACGCCGGCGGTGCGTTGGGTGAGGGTGACGCCGAGCACGCGGTGGGCGATCTCGGCGTCCTCGAAAAATAGCTCGTAGAAGTCGCCCATGCGGAACAGCAGCAGGCAGTCGGGGTGCTGCTCCTTGAACCGCGTGTGCTGGCGCATGGCCGGGGTGTCGCGGGGGTCTTTCTTGGTCTTCTGCGGCACGGAGGGAGTTTAGAGACACGGCCGCGCGGGGCGGAGAGGGGGCGCGCGGCGCGAGAACGGTACAACGGGGGGATGTCGGGCTTGTTTATCGATGAGAAAGCGGTGGCGGGGTTCGTTCGGGTGGCCGTCGAACGGGGGGTCGACGTGGGCGGCGAGGGGCTGACGTACGCGGTGCCGGCCGAGTTGAGCGGCGACGGGCTGTCGGTGGGCATGCGGATGACGGTGCCGCTTGGGCGGGGCAACAAGCCAGCGTCGGGGTATGTGGTGGCGAGCGGGGCGACGGCCGAGGCGGTGGGCGGCGCGGGGTTCGACCCGGCGAAGATCAAGCCGATCCTGTCGGTCGAGCGGGACGGGCTGGCGCTGCCCGAGGACCTGATCGAGCTGTCGCGGTGGGTGGCGGGGTACTACGCGTGCCCGCTGGGGATGGTGTTCGCGAGCGTGCTGCCCGGCGGGGTGAAGCGAGGCGCGGGGCTCGCGCGGTCGCGCGTGGTGCGGCTGATCGAAGACGCGGCGGCCGAGGGCGTGCGGCTGACCAAGCAAGCGGCGGCGGTGCTCGGGGCGCTGCATGAGGCGGGCGAGATGGAGATGAAGGCGCTGCTCGAGGCGGCGGGGGTGCGGACGGAGGGGCCGGTGCGGCGGCTGGCCGAGGCGGGGCGGGTGGCGATCGAGACGCGCGTCGATTTGCGCGCCGGGCTGGACGTCGCGGCCGAGCGCGTGGCCGAGCGACTGACGCAGCGCCCGACGCTCAGCGACGATCAAGTCGCGGCGCTGTCGGCAATCGAACGGGCGAGCGGCTTGAACGAAGCGGGCGGTGGTCGCTTTTCGGTGAGCCTGTTGCGCGGCGTGACGGGCAGCGGCAAGACCGAGGTGTACCTGCGGCTGATCGAGCGGCTGCTTGCCGAGACGGATCGCGGGGCGATCGTGCTGGTACCGGAGATTGCGTTGACGCCGCAGACGGTCGGGCGGTTTGTGGCGAGGCTGGGCGGGGCGGGAGTGGAGGGCGGCGGGGTGGCGGTGCTGCATTCGGGGTTGTCGCCGGCGCAGCGTCATGCGCAGTGGGCGCGGGTGCGTGAGGGGTCGGCGCGGGTGGTGGTGGGGGCGCGGTCGGCGGTGTTTGCGCCGCTGCCGCGGGTGGGGCTAATCGTGGTCGATGAGGAGCACGAGTCGAGCTACAAGCAGGATCAGTTGCCGCGGTATCACGCGCGGGACGTGGCGATCCGGCGGGCGCAGATGGCGGGTGCGGCGGTGGTGCTGGGGTCGGCGACGCCTAGCCTGGAGAGCTGGCGTCACGCCGAGGCGGGGCGGTATGTGAAAGTCGAGATGCCGCGCCGCGTGCCGGGGCTGAACACGCCGCGGGTGGAGGTGGTGGACCTGGTTGAGGAGCGCCGGAAGCGGCGGGGGATCCATCTGATCAGCGAACGGCTCGAGCACGAGTTGATCGAGACGCACCGCCGCGGGATGCAGAGCCTCGTGCTGCTCAATCGGCGGGGGTACGCGAGCTGGATCGCGTGCCCGGACCACAACTGCGGGTGGCAGATGAGTTGTCATCGGTGCGACGCGATGATGGTGTTTCACGTGCGCGACCCGTTGCGCGGCGGGGGCGGCGGGCTGCCGCGCGGTTACGTGCGGTGTCATCACTGCGAGGCCGAACGACAGCTTGAGCCGAACTGCCCGGTGTGCGGGAAGAAGACCGTGGTGTTCGGCTTGGGCACGCAGCGGGTCGAGGAGGAGCTGGCGACCAAGCTGCCGGGCGCTCGGATCGCCCGGATGGATCGCGACACGATGAGTCGGCCGGGCGATCACCAGCGGGTGCTCGCCGACTTCGAGGCGGGGAAGATCGACGTGCTGCTGGGCACGCAGATGATCGCCAAGGGGCTGGACTTTCCCAACGTGCGGCTGGTGGGCGTGATTAGCGCGGACACGGCGATCCACCTGCCGGACTTCCGCGCGGCCGAGCGGACGTTTCAGCTCGTCTCGCAGGTTGCCGGGCGTGCGGGGCGCGGGAGCGAGCCGGGCGTGGTGATCGTGCAGAGCTTCGAGCCGGGCATCGAGGCGATCCGCCTGGCGTGCGAGGGCGACTTCACCGGCTTCGCGGCCGCGGAGTTGACGACGCGTGAGATGGCGGGGCTGCCGCCGCAGCGACGGATGGTGCGGGTGGTGCTGCGCGATCGCGACCCGGCGGCGTGCCATCGGCGGGCGGCGGCGGCGGCGGACGCGTTGCAGGCCGCGGCGACGCGCGAGGGCGTGATCGATCGTGTCACGCTGCGCGGGCCGGTGACGTGCGCCATCGCGCGGATCGCCGATCATCACCGCGAGCAAGCGCTTTTGATCGCCGATGACGCGGCGATCTTGCAGAAGGTGCTTACCTCGGCGCGCAACCACGACCGGCTTGTCAGCGATGCGCACACCGCGATCGATGTCGACCCCGTCGCGCTGCTGTAAGGCCTGCCCGCGCGAGCGCGTCAGGGGCGGAGGTCTCGGATGTTGAGGGTGCGGCCGTAGAGCGCGACGAGGCGATCGATGCCGTAGCCGTAGATGTCCTGCATCGCGGCCTCGTACGACTGCCCGTCTTTGATCTGCCCGATGAAGTCGTGGAACGCCGGCCGGCCCTTGCGAAGCAGCACCTTGGTGAGCCCCAGGGCTGCGCCGTAATCCTCGGCCGCGAAGTTTCCGTCTTGCCAGAACGCTTCGCCCAGGCGGTTGCCACGCGCGACGATCGCCCGCTTGCTCACGGCCTCGCGATGGCGGAACGGCTGCACGAAGTTGAGCACGGCAAATGCGGTCCACTCGGCGATGCCCTCGTTGATCCAGTCTGGCACGCGGTTCGGCGAGCGATAGCGGTGGACCACGCCGTGCGCGGCTTCGTGCACCATCAGCTGACGCATCGCGCGTTCGTGGTCGATGCGATAAAAGGCGATCCGCACCTCGCCGGTGCCGTGCTGGTGGCAGATGCCCGCCTCGAAGCTCACGCGATGGTTGTAGAAGCGCTGCTCGAACTCCACGAACCCACGCTTGTCGGCGAACAGAAAGACCGTCGCCTTGCCGCGAAAGACGTTGATCCCGTCCGGGATACCGAGCAGCGACGACACCCGCTCGTACATCAGATCGAGCACGCGCTGCCACTCGTAGGCCTCGCGCTCGGAGAGGTCGGTATAGAAGAGGAAGTAATCGGTTTCGACGAGGTTGAACGTGACGCCGAGCTCCGCCTCGACCGAGCGTGCGAAGGCCTTCTCGGCGTTCACGAATGCGAGCGCGGTGTCGACCGTCGTGTCGCCCCAGGTGTAACCGGGGTCGTACGGGTCGATCTCTATCTGCTGAGTCGGCGCCGCGGGCAGCGATGCGTTGGGCGTGACCGGAGAGTCAACCTGCGCCGCTGCCGGGCAAACAAGCGACAGCGCCGCCAAGACGCACACCGACCACGCTGCGATGCGTCGCAAGATCATCGGCTTCCACGAGGCTTGGGCAGCTCGGGCACGTACTCCCACTCCGACGGGTACGGCGCTTCGCGCGGCCGCCCGCTGCGCGGCATGGGCACGCGCTTCGGCGAGCCGCCGGCCTGGATGTTCCGCAGATCAGAAATCCCCGCCTCGGCCGCGCGCGGGTCCCACAGCACCTCGCCGTTGACATCGACGTAGCCGAAGCTCGGTTCGTGACGCACGCGGGCCACCTCGCGGAAAAACGGTTCCGCCTCGGCGAACTGTGGCTCGATCACCAGCTCGCCGGTGCGGTCGATGTAGCCAAACATCCGCTCGACCCGCACCATCGCGTACACATCCGTGAACGACCAGACCTCCTCGAACCTCGGCTCGATGGCGGTCTCGCCGTCCTTATTGATGAACCCCCACTGGTCGTCGACACGCACCGCGGCGAGGCCGCTGGCGAACTGCATGGCCTCGTCGTAGGTCGGCTCGATGGCGACCTCGAAGTCGTCGTTGAGATAGCCCCATTTGCCGTCGCGCTCGAACGCCGCGAGGCCGTCGCTGAAATCGCCGAGCTGGGCGATGCCCTCCGCCGTCGCGTCGAACACCACCTCGCCCTCGCGGTCGATGTAGAGCAGCTCGGTGCTCAGGCGATCGACGGCACGCTCGACCACGGCCACGCCCTCAAAGAAAGAACGCGCCCGCACGAACTGCGGCTCGATCACCACCTCGCCGCGGCGGCCGAGGTAGCCGATGAGGCCTTCGGTCATCACCGCCGCACGCTGCTCGCGGAAGCGCAGCGCCGCGTCGTAGGTGTACGGCACGACCTGCACGCCGCGACGGTTCATGAAGCCGAACAGCCGCCCATCGCCCACGATGGCCCAGCCCTCGGCGTAGTGATCGGCGTAGCGGAAGATCGGGTCGATCACCCAATCGCCGTCGATGTCGACAAACCCCGTGCGGCCGGACAGCTCCACCCGGACCACGCCGTCGAACATGTAATCCACCCAATCGAAACGCGGCTCGAGCACGAGGTCGCCGGCGTTGTTAATCAGCCCCCACTGGTTGCGGATGTTCACGGGCAGCGGGTCGTCGTTCCACTTCGCCGCGCGGAGGAACACGCCCTCGCCGGTGTATCGCTCCGGAAAAACCGCACCGCTCGCCTCGGCGGCGGCGTCCGCTTGAGCGGCCAGGCGCGCCGTCGGCATGGCCAACATCGCCGCCAGACCGGCGCACGCCACCAAGCCACGGATCCCTCGGAACCACGGGGCCAAGCTGATGCGATCTTTCATTACCCTCATTCTCGGCTAGCCGAACTCGCGTCTGCGTACATTTCAGTCTATCCGAGCAGGCGACGCACCGGGTCGGGCCGAAAGAGCATCGGCTGAGGGAGTTGGAGGTCTTCGAGAAACTCCGGCGGATACGGCGGAATTTGCGGCTGCCGGGGCGTGGGACGCCCGATATCCGCTGGCAGCAGCCGCTTGCCGGTCACCCGCGATTGCAAGACGCTGCCGGCCCGTCGATCGATCAGCCCCGCATCGAGCCGACGCGGGTCGAACACGACACGCCCGGTGATGTCGACGTATAGAAAATCGCCCACCGGCGACTCCAGCCCCGCGCGAATCAGCTTGCGGAACTCAGCATAAGCCCACGGGTACGCCGGCTCGACCAGCCATCTCTGCGAAGCCCCCACCCACCCAAAACGCCCGTCGCGCTCGGCCAACGCTGCCCGCGCCTCGTCTCGCAACGGGAACAGGTCGTCCACTCGATCCGCAGAATCCGCGCGACCTCTTCGATCGATCAAAAACCACCCGCGCTCGTCGCGCACCGCCGCGCGGCCGCCCGCAAACGGCCGGGCGTCGAGGTACTTCGCCTCGATCGCCAGCTCGAACGTGCGATCCAGGTAGCCCCAGCGCGCCCCGATGCGCACTCGCGCGAGGCCGTCGTGAAAATCGCCCAGCCGATCGATCCGCCGCGCGTGATCGACAAACCTTGGCTCGCCCCGCCGATCGACGAATGCCCAGGGCCCGATCGCATCGGGCGCATCGCCCGGCAGACGCACCGCCGCCAGCCCGTCGTGAAACCGCCGCGCCACCGCGAAGCGTGGCTCGATCCGCCACGCCCCCGAGCGATCCAGATACCCCGCTCGCCCGTCCTTCCACGCCGCCGCCATCCCGTCCGACATCCGCAGGATCAGGTCCGCCTCGGCCTCGCCCAGCCACCGCCCGGCTTTGTCGAGCAGCCGAAACCGATCGCCCGCCGACACGACGATCGCGCCCTCGGAAAATCGATCGGCGTAGCCAAAGCCCACGGCTTCCTGCTCGTTCTCGATCGAGCCGTAGCGGTACACGCTGAACGCCGACCCGCTGGTCCGCAGCAGGTACGTCCACTCGTCGAGCACGACGCGGTGCACGCCCTCGTACACGTAGTCCGCCCAATCCCACTCGGGGTACACGACGACCTGCCCGCGCCGGTTGGCCATGCCCCACACGCCGCGCGTCGAGAACGGGAACAGCTGGTCGTCGAACCTCGGGTCGACCAGCTCGGCACGCTCGACCAACCCTTCGTTCAGCCGAAGCGTGGGGGCCTGCTCACCGGGCCGGGGGCTGGGCTCGATCCGCAGCACATCGGCGCCGCTTGACTGGCCCTGGGCCGTCATCGCGCAGCACGCGCAGGCCACCGCGAGCCACGCCCGCCACCCGCGACACGCCCTGGATCCGCTTCCGGTACCCGTCATGCCTTTACCATAAACACCAACGGCACCGAGACCGAACCGATTCACGCCCCGATGTAAAACTTGACGCAGCCGGTGGTGGACCCCAGCTCCGCGGCCCTAGGCTCAGGCGTGCGCACGCAGGACGCCTAACCCACACCTCTTCAAAGCAAGGAGACCGCCTTGAGCGACACCCCCCAGAACTGGCCCGATCTGGCCCACGGCCTCTACGAGCGACTCACCGGGTCCAACGCCGAGATCACCTACGACTTCCAGAACATGGAGGTCGACATCCCCGCCAAGATCGGCGAGAGCACCCAGCACGCCCGCTGGCGGCTCAACGGCGTCGTCAAGATCCGCACGCAGAATCTCAACGGCTGAACCCGACCGCGACTAGCCCCCGAGGACCCGCCCGTGGCCGACCCGCCGCCGCTCGAGATGCTTGGCGAGCTCGTTGCCGAGCACAACGGCCGCGTCGTGCGAATCGTGGGCGTGGCCGATGGCGTCGAGATTCGGCTCGACACCCTGCGCACGGCTTGGGCGCTTCGATCGACGCTCGGCGAGCTGACTTCGGTCCCGCCGCTGGACGCCTTGGGGCGGTGGTGGCGGCTCAGCGGGATCACCCTGCACTTGGTGGTCGCCGGGCGACGCATCGCGTGGGCCGAGCCCATTGAACCGTTCGACCGGCGCGTGAGCTGGATGCCGGCTCCGTGGCGACCGCGCTTGCCCGCCGTGCTGGCGGCACTGGGGGCCGCG
This sequence comes from Planctomycetota bacterium, assembly GCA_039024495.1. Lineage (GTDB taxonomy): Bacteria > Planctomycetota > Phycisphaerae > Phycisphaerales > Phycisphaeraceae > JBCBUE01. Next base: position 52,739 of record JBCCQE010000011.1, read on the forward strand.
CTCGTCGGCCGGGGTTGAGGCTATTGCAGGTGGATTCGCCCTACGCTTGACGCGTGCCCGACCCCGAAGACCTCCATCTCGATCGCGGGCTCGTCGTCCCGGCGTCCGCGCTGGCGTTCCGCTTCGATCGCTCCGGCGGGCCCGGCGGGCAGAACGTCAACAAGACCGCCACGCAAGCCACACTGACCGTCGCCTTCGACGACCTCGCGCCGCACCTGCCCCCCGATGCGCTCGCGCGTCTCCGGGCGTTGCCTTCGCCGGCGATCCTCGAAGACCGCGTCGTGATTCAATCGTCGAGCTCGCGGAGCCAATGGCAGAACCGCCGCGACGCGGCGCGAAAGCTCAAGGCCCTGCTCAACCTGGCGCTCAAACGCAGGCCGTCGCGCATCCCGACCCGCGTGCCGCGATCCGTGGAGCGCAAGCGGCTGAACGACAAACGCCATCGCAGCGACGTCAAACGCGCCCGGCGCGAGCCGCCGAATGACTCGTCGTGATCACTCGCCGGCTTGGACGGTCGTCGATTCGATCTTGTCCAGCTTGGGGAACTGCTCGTCGAGATACGCGTTGCCGCGCATCTGGATCTGGCCCTGGTCCGGCCGCTCGCCGTAGCCGGCGTAGAGCGATTCCACGACGTCCATGCCCTCGATCACTTTGCCGATCGGCGAAAAGCCCTGGCCGTCCAGGAAGGCGTTGTCCTTGAGGTTGATGAACATCTGCGTGGTGCGGGTGTTCGGCCCGGCGGTCGCGAAGGTCAGCGTGCCGCGCGCGTTGGTCTGCGTGACGGGGTCGTCGGGGAAGCGCGCCTCGCGCCACGTGCCGGCGACCTCGGGGTCGGCGTGGATGCCGAACTGCACGATGAAGTCGGGCACGATGCGGAAGAACGCCGCGTCGTTGAAGTAGCCCGCCGAGGCGAGGTTGTAGAACCGGTCGACGCCCTTGGGGGCCCACGCGCGGTAGAGCTCGATGGTCACGTCACCACGCGTGGTCTTGACGGTGATCGTCGAGGTCTCGGGGGCGTTTTCGTTCAGGGCGGGGTCGTTGGGGTTCATCAGCAGGGCCTTATCGGGGACAGCGGGGGAGGGTACGGAAGCGTCGGTCTCGGCTTGACTGGCGGGGGCGTCGGCGGCGGGAGCCTCGTCGGCAAAGACGGGCAGGGCCGCGAGGACGGCCGCGGCACATCCGATAAGCCACGCCGGTCGGCACGATTGGGTAGGTCGATTTGTATCGATCATGGCGGCGATGATAGCCCTGGGGCCGATCGCATGCGGAATTCAGCAACTTGCGGCGCTCCGCCGACCGATGCATCCGTTCATGGGTTCCATGCCTCCCTGCCGCATCACCGCCGTCTCGCCCGCCGCCCGACGCCGCCCGACCGGCTTCACGCTGATCGAGATCCTCGTCGTGGTGGTCATCCTCGGCATCCTCGCCGCGATCGTGGTCCCGCAGTTCACCAACGCCACCACCCCCGCCCGCTACTCCGCCTTCGCCACCGACCTCACCTCCATGGGCCGCTCGCTGCAGATCTACATGATCGAAACCGAGAACGGCATCCCCGATGGCAGCTCGGGCAACCTCCACGCCGACCTGCTCGACTACATCAACCAAGGCAAGTTTCAGCGGCCCACCCCCCTCGGCGGCGTCTACGACACCGAAGAACCCGGCGGCGACGCCGGCCCGATCGGCGGCATCGGCGTGCACTTCAACAACGGCGACTACCCCGGCGACGACGTCCTGCTCGAAGTCGACGAGCTCATGGACGACGGCAACCTCACCACCGGCGCCGCCCGCAAGTTCGGGGCAGACCGTTACTACCTGCTCGTCCCGGAAAACTAAGCCTCAACCCCGCGGCGGTCAGCTCGGCTTGCCCTGCGGGGTCATGTCGCCGGTGATCGGGCCCAGCGGGCCCACCCCTTCGACGCCCTCACCCCCCGCGCCGCCTTCGCCGCCCTCGGCCTGCTGCTTGGCCTGCACCTGGCGGACGATGTTCTGCTGGATGATCTGCACGCCGATCACCTGCGTGGCGATCTCCATCATCGCCGGGTACTTCTCGAACGCCTCGTGGTACGCATCGACCTCCGGGCCCTCGGTCTTGTCCTGCGTCTCGGCGGCGAACTTCTGTTGCACGAGTTGGATGGCTTGCTGCAGCTGCATGGCGGTCGTTCCGGCGTTGGAGGTTTAAATCGGGTCCTTGGGGCCGCAAACCCTACCATAGACCCGCCCGCGGCTCGCCAACTCGCTCCGCAGCCGCGTTTTCAACCCCTTTTAGCCCACCGACCCCCTCCCCCGCCACCGATGATCGACGCCCTCCGCACCCGCATCGTCGCCGCCTCCAAGGCCGGCAACACCCTCGAACGCGACCTCCTCAAGGTCGCCATGGGCGATCTGCAGACCGCCCAGGCCCGCTCGACCGACCCGCTCACCGAGGCCCAGGCCCAGGCCGTCATCCGCAAGATGGTCAAGTCCGGCCACGAGACCCTCGAGGGCCTGCAAACCCGCGGCGACGAGGCCGGCATCGCCAAAACCCAAGCCGAGCTCGCCATCCTCGAAGAGCTGCTGCCCCAGACGCTCTCCGTCGACGACATCGTCGCCAAGCTCGGCGAGGTCGCCGACGCCGTCCGCGCCGCACCCAACGACGGGGCCGCCACCGGCGTCGCCATGAAGCACCTCAAGGGCTCCGGCGCCGCCGTCGACGGCAAGGACGTCGCCCAGGCCGTCCGCCAGCTCCGGGCCGGCTGATTTTCGCCGTCACCCGCGACCACGCCGCAGCACAGCCGCAAACCGTTCGCAACACGCCGCCTGTCGGCCGCGCGAACGACAAAATCTTCGCAATCTCCGCCGATTCCGTTTGGCCAACCGGCCAATGGCCGATCTAATAGGGAGTGCGGCGGCGTGTCACGCCTTCTCTTCTTCGCCGCCGTGTCTCTTCATCGCCTCAGATCGGAAATCTCGCCATGCTCGCCGCTCTCTGCACCCTGCTGATGCTGGACACCGTCCTCGCCGCGGTCGGTAAAACCCGCCTCGCCACCGCGCTGGCGATCATTGTCATCGTCCAGGCCGTCGTCTTCGCCGCCCTGCTCGCGGCCGACATCGACCCGCTCCGATTCTGATCGTTCTCGGACGCACGCTGCCTGCGCCCGATCGGCCGCGCAACCCGCACAGCCGGCTCCGCCCGTCGCGCTCGTACTCCGTTACGCCGCATGGAGCGACTTCGCCTTGCATTCACCCTCGGGGTATTCGCTAACCGGGGTATGAAGCGTACGCTCCGATCCAGCGGTCTTCCCACCCTCGCGGCCATCGCCACGCTCGCCCTGCTCGGCGGCGTCGGCTGCTCCAGCCAGCAGGCCACCTACGCCGCATGGGCCGAAGACGACACCCGACCCCTGCGCAGCCACGTCTCCATCGACGAAGGCTCGTGGTCACACTCGCCCTCCGCCCGGGCCGGCGTCACCGCCACCGGAGCCGCCGGCACCATGGGTGCCTCCTCCGGCCCCGTCGCCGGTGGATACACCGCCTTCGCCCGGCTCCACAACGCAGACGCCCCCGCGACCAATTCTGCGTTCGCCGAAGTCCCCACGCCGTAGCCCGGCGACGACTCACCGCCGCGAACGCTGCGCGTCGATCGTCTCTTCGCTCGGCTCCGCAAGCCGCATCCCGCCGCAACGCTCGTCCACCTCGGGGTGGTTCTCCGCGTCGTAGTCGTTCACCGCATCGATCAACCGACGCAGCTCGCCATAAGCACGCTTCGTGCTCGGCCACGACAGCCGCGGCAGCTCCGGCGACTCGTCCCCCTCACCCTTCAACGGCCCGCCCTGCGCGATCCGCCCGTCGCCCTCCACCAGCGCGCCGAACCGCTCGTTCAACGCAGCCACCTGCGCGTCCGTCAACGCCCGCCGCAGCCGCAGCACCTGCACGTCGCGCACGAATCGTGCCGAGTGATAGTTGCGATAGAACCGGCAAACGTGGTCCGCCGCCGCCTCGGGGTCGTCGTACAGCTTGTAAAGATCGACGTCCTCCGGGCTGATCCACCCGCGCTCGAGCAACTGATCGCGCACCCACTTGTCCCACGTCCCCCAATACCCCTCGTCGCCCGGCGTGCCGTCCACCATGACGATCGGCAGCATCGCCGACTTGCCCGTCTGCACCAGGGTCAGCGCCTCAAACCCCTCGTCCTGCGTGCCGAACCCGCCGGGGAACAGCGCCACCGCCGCCGACTCCCACATGAAAATCAGCTTGCGCGTGAAGAAGTAGCGGAACGTGATCAGCTTGTGATCGCCCTCGATCACGTCGTTCGCGTTCGTCTCGAACGGCAGCAGAATCGACACGCCAAACGAGTTCGTCCGCTCGCCGCCCTCGTGGCCGGCCTTCATGATCCCGTCGCCCGCGCCGGTGATGACCATCCACCCGCGCTGCGCCATGATCCGCCCGAACGCCACCGCCTTGTCGTAGTCCGGGTGCCCCGGCGGCGTGCGTGCCGACCCGAAGATCGACACCTTCGGCACGTGCCGATAATCGCGGAACACCTTCAGCGCATACCGCAGCTCCTTGAGCGCCCGGCTGATTAGCTTCATCTCCCCGGTGTTCGCCCCGTCGCCCACCAGCTTCACCGCCGTGTGGATGATGTCCAGCACCCGCTGCCCGTCCCCACGCCCAGGGTCCAGCCCCACGCCACGCACCACCGCCTCCATCGCCTCACGCAGCGCCCCCGCCGGCAACGGCTCCATCACGTCGTCGTCCATATCGGACACAGCCTGGTCGATCTCACTCATGCCGCGGATCTTACCCCGACCCGCCAAGCCCCACGCCGCATCCCGCCGATGATCCCCAGGCAACCGCTACGATGACCCATCGGCCGCGACGCCGTCGCCCCGCCGCCCGACCGCTCACCCCTTCCCGCACGGAGGCCCCCGTGTCGCTGCCCAACCGCTTCATGCACGTCCCCGCCGGGCCGGATATCCCCAACATCGTCCACGCCATCGTCGAGATCCCCAAGGGCCGACGCTCCAAGTTCGAGGTCGACAAAGAGACCGGCATCATCCGCCTCGACCGCTACCTCTACTCCTCCGCCCACTACCCCGGCGACTACGGCTTCATCCCCCACACCCTCGCCGAAGACGGCGACCCCCTCGACATCCTCGTCATGGTTAACGAGCCCACCTTCTCCGGCTGCCTCATCGAGGCCCGCGTGCTCGGCCTGTTCCGCATGACCGACAAGGGCGACAACGACTTCAAGGTCCTCGCCGTCCCCAACACCGACCCCATCTTCTCCGACTACCGCGACATGTGGCGCGTCCCCCCCCACTACCTCCGCGAGGTCGAACACTTCTTCGGCACCTACAAACAGCTCGAAGGCAACAACATGGTCGAAACCCTCGGCTGGGAAGGCGCCGACGCCGCCAAACACGAAATCGTCGCCTGCATCGACCGCTACGACGAAGCCAACAAACGCCGCGAAGACGACCCGCAAGAAGCCGACATGACCGCCCGCCGCGAAAAACGCAACGGCGACGCCAATGCTCCCTCTGAGAAGATCGACCCCCAACCCGTCTCGGCCGACCACGAGTAACCCTCGCCAACTCCCCCCATTAGCCCCGGGCTCCGCCCGGGGTGAGACACCCACGCGCCGACCTCACGCCAAAGGCCAAAGCGTCATTTCTATCGTCTCCACGCCCGTGTCCTGAGCGGCCGCATCGGCGGGAACATCGTCCCGCACAAGCAATTCGTACGCGCCGGGGTTGACCTCGATCTCCAACAAAACGCCCCCGGTCATCATCTCCACATTGAGCTTACCCGAGGGAATCGAGATGGTTCGCTCCGCTTCGCGGCGTCGCTTCACCCGCGTCCGTGGCCGGTCCTTCCGAACACAGAACAACAGCGTGACATCAAACTCGGTGAGACTCGTCACCCACAACGCCGACGGCCTCTCGCCCTCAATCAGTCGATCACCCTCGATGGCGGTCAAATCGTTGTCTTCTTCCGCCGCCTCCGAGTCGCGAAGCATGACCATCGAGTGGTCCATCCATGTGGTCAGACGCTTGCACTTCGGCCGCGCTAGGTCCGTTGCGTCAAGAGACTGCTCACCAACCTGCGGTAGATTAAAACGCCTCTCGATTGCTTCGGCCGCCGTCGCTTTGATTGCTACTGTCGAGAGCGCGGACCACCATGCATCCGACTCATACGGCTTGAGGTTGAATGCCTCAGCAACTAGAACGACATCGCCGACAAGAAAAGCCGCCTTCTCGTGACTCATCCTCTGATCACGGCTAGCTGCCGAGACTCGAAACCCCTTCGAACCGGCGACCGAGAACGGGTCTTCCACCGAAAAAGTCCACTCCGATGTTGATGTCTCAGGCGGCACCAGCGAGAGACGAAGATGACTGTACTGGTCATCTGCTGTAAGCCAGGACTCTGTCATTAAGCTGAAACTTGCAAAACGCTGCTTCGTTGCGAAGAACGTGTAATGCGCCTTTCCGCATTCCACACGCCAACCTTTCGGCGGCTCCATCGCCAAGACGTCGTCGTCGATCACGCCAACACTCTACCCAAGAGACCCTAAACCTCACCCTCCCCCAACTCCTCCACCGGCCAACCCAGCGCCCGATACGCCCCGACCTTCAAGTCAAACATCAGGCTAAACAGCAACGGCACCAGCGCCAGCGTGAACAGCGTCGCGACGATCAGCCCGCCCACAACCACCGATCCCAAACCTTTGTAAAGCTCCGATCCCGCGCCCGGCGCCAGCACCAGCGGCAGCATCCCCGCCACGCTCGTCGCCGTCGTCATAAAGATCGGCCGCATCCGGCTCTTCACCGACGCGCGGATCGCCTCGCGCGGGCCCATCCGCCCCGTCTGATCGCCCTCGCCCTCGCCGAGCCCGCGCATGAAGTTCAACGCCTGATGCACAATCAAAATCGCGTTGTTCACCACCACGCCCACGAGAATCACAAACCCCAGCATCGTCAGCGTGTCCAACTGCTGCGCCGGGTTGACGATCCCCAGCCCCTCGGGCCCGAGATAAGCAAACAGCCCCGGCGCCCAGCCCGCCATCCCCCACCCGTCGTGCACCAACGCCAGCCCCGCGAATCCGCCCACCGTCGCCAACGGCACCGAGAACATAATCACCAGCGGGTAAAGCCAACTCTCGAACAACGCCGCCATCAACAAGTAAGTCACCAGCAGCGCCAGGAACACCCGCGACAGCCCTAGGCTCCAGATCGTCTCCGGCGTGAACCCCTTCCACTCGCCCAGCAACGACTCGCGCACGTCCGCCAGCTTGCTCGCCGAGCCCGACGGCCGCAGCCGAACCGACTCCTCGATCGCACCGTCCTCACGAAGCTCGCCCTCGATCTCCTCGATCAAACCAACCGCCACCTCCAACGGCATCTCGTCCGGCGGCGTGAACACCAACTGCACCGCACGATCCTCTTCGCTCCTTCGGATCTGCTGCGGCGCGAGCGTCCGCTCGAAGCCCGCCACCTGCGACAACTGCACCGTGCGGATCTCGCCATCTAAAGTCCGCGCCGCCAACGGAAGATCGGCCAACGCCTCGGGCGAGATCGAAGGCCCCGCCACATCGAGGTCCGCCCCACCCCTCAAAGCCAGGATGTCCAGCGTCTCGCCGTTGTCTCGGAACTCCCCGACAAAAGCGCCATCCACAAACGCCGACACCGCCCGCCCCAGCGACGCCACGTCCAGCCCCAGGTCGGCCGCCTTCACCCGGTCGATCGACACCGTGATCTCGCGCGACTGCTTATCGAAGTTCGTCGGCGTCGGCTGCACCGCCATCGGCCCGAACCGCCCACGCAATGCGCCCATCACCGACTCGGCCGCCCGCGTTACCGCACCCAGGTCCGCACCCACCACCTCGATCTCCACGCCCCGCGTCCCGCTCAGCCCGCGACCGAAGATCGACCGCTGCCGCGCAAACGCCAACGTGCCCGGCACCTTGTTCATCGCCGCCGACGACAACGCCGGCTCCAGCGACGCCACGTTCTCCGGGTCGGCGCTGATCGCCCCGTGAAACGCCGAACCCTGGAACGCCACGTGGAAATAGTTGTCCACCGGCGGCACGCCCGTCACCAACTGCCCGCTAAACGGGTCCATCGGCGGCACCCACGCCGCCTCCACCTCCGCGTAATCCGCCGACTCCCACAGCGGCGACAACACCGACTCCACACGACGCGCATCCTGCTCGTGCTTGGCGATGTTGAAGCCCGGCGGCTTGATCATGATCCCGAACACGATGTTCTGATTGCCCTTCGGCAAATAATCCGTCGGCGGCATCAACAGATACGCCCCGCCCAGCGACACGCCCGTCAGCACCACCGCCACCAGCGCCCGCGACGCCCAGCCCCACCCCGTCGGCACCGTCAGGTCGTAGATGAAGTCCGCCCACCGCCGCGACACGCCCGCCGCAAAACCCGTCAGCCCAAACAGCCCACGCAGCGACCGCCCCACACCCGATCCGCCAGGCGTGATCGCCGACAGCAGCCGCGAGCTCGCCGTCGGGATCACCGTGATCGACACCAGCAGCGAAAGACTCACCGCCGCGCAGATCGCCAGCGCGATGTCGCGGAACAACTGCCCCACCTCTTCCTGGATCGTCAGCACCGGCACAAACACCGCCAGCGTCGTCAGCGTGCTGGCAAGGATCGCGCCCCACACCTCTTTCGCGCCGTCCAACGCGGCCCGCCCCGGCGACTTGCCCATGCTCAGGTGCCGGTCGATGTTCTCCGTCACCACGATCGCGTTGTCGACCACCATCCCCACCGCAAACGCCAGCCCCGCCAGCGAGATCACGTTGATGTTCCGCCCCGCGCCAGCCATCACCACGAACGTCCCGATCACCGACACCGGGATCGCCAGCGCCACAATCACCGTCGGCCGCACCCGCCTTAAAAACAACATCAACACCAACACCGCGAGGATGCCGCCCACCACCAGGTTGTTCCGCACCAGTCCCAGCGCGTCGTAGATGTAATCCGTCTCGTCGTAGACCTGCCGAAGCTCCAGGTGCGGCCGGTCCTCCAGCCCGAGCCGCTCGGCCTCCAGCCGCGCCACCTCCGGCAGCACGAAGTCATTCACAAACTCCAGCTGCTCCTGCAACCGCGCCATCACCGCGATCACGTTCGCGCCCGACTCCTTGTAAACCGGAAACGCCATCCCCGGCGCCCCCCGCACGCGCACGAACGAGTCGCGCTTCTCAAGCTCGATCACGATCCCGCCGTCGTCGTCCACCAGGTCCGCAAGCCGGATCGGCCCGCCCGGCCCCTGCTTGACCACCGTCGCCCCCAATTGCTCCAGCGACGTGTACTCGCCCACCACACGCACCCGCGTCTCGTACTGCCCCTCGCTCAGCTCCCCCGCCGACACGTTCAAGTTCTCCTGCCGAAGCGCCGACTCCAGCTCCGCCAGCGTCACCTCGTTCTGCGCGACCTTCCGCGGGTCGATCCGCACGTGCACCTCCGGCTCGCGCCCGCCGTACACCCGCGTCTCGCTCACGCCCTCCACCCGCTCCAAAGCCGGGCGGATCCGCTCCTCGGCAGGCAAACCCAACGCCTGCACGTCGAACCCCGGCGTGTCCGATTGCAAAATCAACCATGCGATCGGGTTGCCCGGCCCCGCCTCGCCCTCGGCAGGCACCGGCTCGTCCACGCCCTCGGGGTAGTCGCCCACCTCGTCCAACGCGATCGCGATGTCCAGCATCGCGTCGTCCGCCTCGATCCCGATCGCAAACTCAAGCTGGATCTCCGACGAACCCCGCGACGCCGTCGCCGTCATCTTCACCAGCCCAGGCACCGACTTCAGCGCGTCTTCCTGAGGCTCAATGATCGACTTCTCGATCTCATCCGGGCTGCGGCCGTCCCAGTCCGTCGTCACCGTGATGATCGTCTCGTCCACGTTCGGCGTCAGCTGCACCGGGATCGTCGCCACTGACACCAAGCCAAACAGCAGCAGCAGGATCACGCCCACCGAAACCTTCACCGGGTTGTGGATGCCAAATCGAATCGGGTCCATCGCTCAGCTCCCCTCCCCGCCGTCACGTGCCGACGCCGCCGGCGGCCCGGGCACCATCAGCGGCCGACCCGGGAATAACACCTCCGCACCCGCCGTCACCACCACTGCCCCATCGCCCAAAGGCGAACCCTCGCCCACCGTCAACGCCCGCACCACAAAGCGATCCCCAATCCCCGTCTCCACCGCGACCGGAACCGGCACCGCCGAACCCACAAACGGACCCTCGCCTTCATAAGGCCCCGACACCCATACCGTCGTCCCATTCGCGGCGAACTGCACCGCGTCACGCGGCACCGTCAGCCGCGCCCGCGACGCACCCACCTCGATCTCACCCGTCACGCTCATCCCCGCCTTCAGCCGACCGTTCAAGTCATCGACCCGCACCTCCACCGGGAACGTCCGCGCCCCGCCCGAGCCGTCCGGCACCAGCGACACCACCTCGCCCGTCAACGCCTCGCCCAACGCATCGACCCGCACCGTCACCGACGCGCCCTCTTCCACCGCGTTCACCAACGCCTCGGGCACGTCGAGCACCGCATCGATCGACCCGCCGCTGATCAGCTCCACGATCGCCGTCCCCGCCTCGACCCACTCGCCCTTCTCGACGTGCTTGGCCGTCACCCAGCCATCGAACGGCGCCACAATCTTGCTCCGCTCCAGCCGCTCGCGGGCCTGCTCCAGCTCGGCGCGGATCGCCCGCACCGTCGCCTCGCCCGACGCCACCGACGCCTCCGCCTGGTCCACCTCGCGCTGCCGCGCCGCCGCCGATGTCGCCAGCATCGCCAGCCGCTCGCGATCCAGCTCGCTGTTCCGCAGCGTCGCCTCCGCCGCCGCGAGCTGGCCCTCCATCCGCTCGACGTCCAGCTTGGCGAACACGTCATCCACCGTCGCCAGCACCGTCTCGCCGCCGACCACGCGTGCCCCGGTCTCCACCGCCACGCTCAACGCCTTGCCCTCCACCTCCGACGCCACCACCGCACGCCGCACCGCCGCCAGCCGGCCCGTCACCTCCACCCGACGCCGCACCCCCTCCATCCGCGCCTCACCCAGCTCCACCAGCGCCGGCGGCGGACCGCCCATCCCGCCCCCGCCCGGCCCGCCCGCTTCCTCCCCAGGCCCGCCCCCCACGCCCAGCACAAACACGAAGATGCACACCACGATCGCCGCCGCGCCCACCGCACCCAACAACGCCGAGGTCACCACCACCGGCGTCCGCGAACCCGAGCCCGATTTCTTGGGCGCAGGTTTGGATGACGCCTTCGACGGCTCGGGCGACGTTTCGTTCGGGGCGGCATCAGCCATCGCAACTCCGGGGCAGGATCAACAGCGCAACAGTGGATTCGTACGGCGTACGGCGCGTACCGTACGTCGTACGGTAGGCCGCTTCCATGCCGATATCTCAAAGCCCAAAACAACCCGCAAGCCCGCCCCGCCGCGACCCCTCGCCGAGCCCGCAAACCGCGGACGATTGCGAACGCTGCGCGCAAATCACCTCGCCCCCGGACGTCGCCAACCTCTCCTGGCAGGACGCCACCGCCCCCCAACGCCACGAGCTGATCCTCCAGACCGCCCTCACCCTCCTCCGCGAAGCCGGCCCGGACGCCGTCACCATGCGCGGCATCGCCCAACGCCTCGGCGTCGGCGCGATGACCCTCTACACCTACGTCGACTCCGCCGACAACCTCCACCAGCTCATGATCCGACGGGGCTTCGAAACCCTCCACCAGACCTGCTGCTCCGCCGGCCAGGCCAACCCCAACGCCGCCAACCACTGGCGCGGCGGCGCCGAGGCCTACCTCCAGTTCGCCCAGGCCCACCCCAACCTCTACCGACTCATGTTCGAGTCGCCCCTGCCCGAGTCCGACCACGACCTCCTCGAAGCCGGCTTCTCCGGCCTGCTCATGCACGTCACCCAACGCCTCGCCCAAACCGGCGTCCAAGAGCCCGACCTCGCCCGCCAGGCACGCACCGAGGCCGGCCGATATTGGCTCTGCCTCCACGGCCTCGCCATGGCCATCATCGCCGACCGCACCTCGCTGCTCCACGGCTCCATCGACGACGTCCTCACCAACCTCCTCGACCACGCCGCGCCACGCTGCTGAGCCGCCCGCTCAACGCATCAACCCCATCTCCAACGCAACCGCCGCCACGTTCAACCCCACGTGCGCCGCGATCGCAGACTTCAAGCCGTACCGCCGCGTCAACCAACCCAACCCAATCCCCAGCACAAAAATCTGCAAGACCTTGAGGTCCGGCCGATCCGTGTTCGGCACGTGCATCAACGCCCACGCCAGCGACACCAACGCCGTCGCCAACCAGAACGCCCACTCCCCACGCCCAAACAGCCGCCACAACGCCGGCAACAGCAGCCCGCGATACGTGATCTCCTCCGTCACGCCGTACACCGCCACCAGCGACGCCAACGCCGGGCCAAGCACCCACCACGGCGCGCCCTCAATCCCCGTGAACATCTCGCGCATCTGCACGATCACCTCACCCTCGCCCACCTCAAACCACACCAGCCCCGCCATCGACACCACCGAAGCGATCGCCCCGCCGATCAGCCCGACCCAGAACCCCTCGATCTGACGCGCCCGCCCCCGACGCGGCCACGCCACCACCCGCACCGACGCCCACCACGCAATCGCCGGCGGAACCGACGCCGCCGCAAACATCGCCCCCCAGATCGCCAGCACCGCCGCCACCACCCCCGCGCCCACACGCGCCGCCAGCTCGTACTCCGGCTCAAAGTCCGGCCCCAACGCCATCACATCCAGGTAGCTCACCGTCAACACGATGTTGGGCAACTGCAACAGCAACACCGCCGGCCCAAGCCACGTTATCGCCGCCCAATGCCGACGATAACCGCGCCACCCCACACCCAGCAGCGTCGCCTGAGCCGCAAACGTCCCAAGCCACAACGCAGCCAGCGCCAGATCCATCGCGATCGACCCACCCGCCGTCCAAGACAAAGTCGCCTGCCCCGTCATCCGAGCACGCTAGCACACCCACTAAATAAAACGCACCCCGGCACCCGCCCCGTCCGCGGCGATCACTCGTCCGCGTACTCCCACACCGTCACCTCGAGGTCCTGCACGCCCCACTCCCGAGCGATCTCGTGCGTCGGGTACAGCACGTCCAGCCGCCGACCCTTGATCGCCCCGCCCCGGTCCAGCACCTGCACCGGTTTGCCGTCGTGGTAGCCGGGCACGCTCAGGATCGTCCCGAACGGCAGCAGCCGCGTGTCCGCCGCCACCAGCTTCATCCCGTTGGTCCACACCGAGTAGCCGCTGGCCGTTCGGCCGTCCGCCCAGATGCCGCACGACTGCTCGTCCGGCGAATAGGCCGTGACCTTCATCGTGATCGTCCGAACCGCACGCAGCGGCCGACCATCGAACGACATCGCCGGCTCTTCATCGATCGCCTCAGCCGCCGCCCCGCCACCCGGCGTCTCGGACTCGCCCTGGGAAGCCACAGGCCCGCCGAACGATCGCTCATCCGCCGGCTCGGCTTCGCCCCCACGCCAGCCCGCCGGCTCGGGCAGGAACACCAGCGATCGGCCCGCATCGGAAGTCTCTTCAATCGGCAGCGGCCGCACCGCCATCAGCTCGGCCTCCGACGACGCGATCGCGCCCAGCGACACCCGCCCCGTCGACCAGCCCCACGCCAGCACCGCCACCGACGCCACCGCCAGGCCGCCGCCCAGCGTGCCCGCCACCCACGCCCCACGGCGCGAGAGCATCACCCTCAAGCTGACTTTCGATCGGCGTCGTCTCATAAAAACTCGCAAAAAACTGCCCAAACCCCCACGGGTCGATCCGCGGCGGAACCCGGTAACATAACCACGCCATTTGAGCCGGACAACCATTTCGCCCGCCTCTTTCGCCGGCGACCCAAACTTCACCCGTATCTTAGCCCGCCCCACGGCACCGGACAATCACTCATCCAGCAGGCGATACCCCTCCTCCAGCTCCTCTGGCGGGGGGTAAGCGTCCCGAAAAGCCGCAAACTCTTCCCCCGTCAACGCCTCGGCCAGCACCGGGTCGTTCCAGAAAGACGTCGGGTCGTAGCCCAGCCGATCCACGCAAAACGCCGCGGTCTCCAGCATCAACGCCGCGTCCCGCGTCGCCGCCGCGATCAGCATGTCGTAATACGGGTCGCCATCGCGGCGCTTCGATCGCGCCGCCTCACGCCGAGCCGCCTCCAAGTCGTCCAGCGCCAAGTGAGCCAGGATCAGCCGGCGATCCAGATACGCCTGCTGCTCGGCCCGCACCCCCGCCAACCGCGCCGCGTTCAACGCCGCAACCTCGGCCGCCGGGTCGTCCATCAGCTGCGCCGCCAACGCCTCGTACCACGGGATCCCCGGGTCGTACGCGTCGTCCGCCCGGCGCAGGGCAATCAATTCCGTCAGCCCCGCCGGGTCGTCCTCCGCCTCCAGCCAGTCGGCCGCCTGCGTGAAGTTCGCCGCCAGCTCGCCCACCACCCGGTACGCCGCCTCGATCGCCCCGCGCTCGAGCTCGGCCAACACCAGCCCCTGCCGCGCCTCGTCGCGCTGCGTCTCGTCGCCGATCTCCCACGCCCGCCGATACGCCGTGCCCGCCGCGTCGTACGTCTCACGCAGCATCGCGAGGTCGCCCATCGCCATCAGCACGTCGTGATCCGACTTGCCCGCCGCTTCGCCGATGTCCGCGATCCGCGCCGCCAGCAGGTCGGACAACCGATCGAGGTCGCCAGCCTGATACAGCCCAAACGCCTCACGCCGGAAAAACCCCGCAGCATCGTCGACGCCCTCGCGGTACACCGCCGCCGGCCCCTCCAACGCCAACCGCACCTGGTCACGCCACGCCGCAAACCGCGCCCGCTGCTCGGGGTGCGCCGCGCCCTGGATCGCCGCGTCCGCTAAGCGCCCCGCCTCGTCCATCTCCCCCGCCCCAAACGCCAGTCGGCTCCGCGCCAGCGACACCACCGCGATCTCCCCATGCCGCCGCGCCACCGCGTCGGTCAGACCCGCCAGGTGATCCGTCAGCCCCACGTCCCACAGCAGGCCGGCCTGAAGCTCGAACGACGCCGCCGGCGCCACGTAACCCGCCACCACCCGATCCCACAGCTCCGCATCCACCTCCGGCACGTTCTGCGCAAACCCCAGCATCGCGTCCTGGTCGTCCGGCTCGCCCAGCAGCGACTCCGTGTACAACGCCTCCGCGCCCACCGAGTCGCCCCGCTCCATCCGAAGCGACGCCAGCGTCCCCAGGTAAAGCGGCACCCGCCCATCCAACTCAATCGCGCGACGCACCCGCGCCTCCGACTCCGCGTAACGCTCCAGCCAGAACAGCGCAAGCCCCTCCAGGTAAATCCCGATCCCGCTCACCTCCCCGAACGGGCCCCGCCGAACCCGCGCCAACGCCTCCACGCTCTCCTCGTTCCGCCCCGCGTGCAGCAGCCGAGTCCCCAGGTAAAAGCCCAGAAACGCCCGCACGTCGTCGTCCTTCGCCTCCGCCAGCTCACGCTCGAGCAACCGGATCCGCAGCGGGTCACCCATCTCCTCGCCCGCCACCGAAAGCTCCATCTCTTCCGACATCTCCTCCGCCAAACGCGACGCCACAAACCGCCCCGACACCAGCCGATGCTCGCCGTAAAACATCCCCCGGCTCTGCGTCGTCGGCAAAAACCTAATGCTGTCCAACGAATCCACCACCGCCCACTCACCCGCCCGATTCTCAAACCAGTAAACCACCACGTCCGCCGTATCGCCCGTCTCAAGAAACGGCAGCATCACCGCACGCCACCGCCCCCGCCGCTCACGCTCCAGCTTCATCAGCCGCAAACCCGACAGCGCCGCCGCATCCATCGAAAGAATCGAAACAAACACCCCTTCCTCCGCCTCCACGCTCGCGCGCAGGCTCGGGCCCCGCACGCCCAGCTTCACCAGCTCCGTCCGAAGCACGCGATTCAACAGATAAAAATCGATCATCCGCCGGATCGTCCGCGCATCCCGCTCGACCACCGCCTCCTGCCACGCCGCCACCGCCGCCTCGACCGCCGCACGCTCCCGCTCGCGCACCGCAAACGCCTCGCGCTGCCCCTCGTCCGACACAAACTGCCCCGCCGCCGGCGCTACCCCGCCCACCACCAACACGCACGCCACCGCCACGCCCCTCCACCAACCCGCCGCACCCACATTGCCCACCATCAGCCGTCCCGCCTCACACCAACGCATCGCTGCCTCCCCGAAACCGGTTCCGATCACACATCCAGGTTCTTCACCTCGAGCGCGTGCTCCTCGATGTACTTCCGCCGAGGCTCCACGTCCTCGCCCATCAGCACGCTGAACAGCGACTCCGCCTCGCTCGCCTGATCCCACGTCACCCGCAGCAGCGAGCGGTTCGCCGGGTTCATCGTCGTCTCCCAAAGCTGCTCGGCGTCCATCTCGCCCAGCCCCTTGAACCGCTTGATGTCCAGCCCGCGCTTGCCCGCCTCGTCGATCGCCGCGTGCAGCCGCCCCAGCCCCGCGATCGCCTGAACAAACGCGCCGCCCCCCCCGCCGCCCTCGCCATCGGCCTCGCCGTCGCCGCCGGCCACCACCTTGCCGCTCTTGCTCCGAGCCGGGCTGATGTACTCGAACCGCGCCCGCCGCTCTTCGCCCGGCAACGACCGGTCTTCCACGAGCAGATAATCCGAAAGCCCAAGCGCCCCGCCCGTCGCCTCGGCCAGCTTCACCAACTGCTTGTCGATCCGCCGCGCCTCGTGCAGCTCGATCCGAAGCACCCCCAACGCCTCGTCGCCGCCCTCCTCGCCGATCACGTCGTCCAGGTCCGGGTCCAACGCGTCCAGCCCGTGCTCCGCGCGGAACGCCGACTCCGCCTGCTCATCGAAGAAGTAGTAATCCCCCGCCTGCCCGTTGAACCGACTCGACCGAGGCAGCCGCAGCAAGTAACGCGGCAGCGTCTTGCCCGCCTCGCCCGCACGCGCATGCCCCGCAAGCTCGCCGACCGACACGCCCCGCCGCCCCAGCAGCTCCACCGCCTCGTCGATCTCCGCCACAATCCCCGCGACCGCCGCCAGCGTCTCGCCCTCGGCGACATACTCGCTCACCGCCGCCGCACCGCCCGCCGCCTCCACCGGGTACCGCACCAGCCGCGACCCCTCCAGGCCCAGCTCGTTCAGCACCACGCGCATCCGCCGCTCGTTGAGCACGTACTCGCTCTTCTTGCCGCGCACGACCTGATACAGCGGCGGCTGCGCGATGTACACCCGACCGTGCCGAATCAGCTCGGGCATCTGCCGAAAGAAGAACGTCAGCAGCAGCGTGCGGATGTGGCTGCCATCCACGTCCGCGTCGGTCATGATGATGATCTTGCCGTAGCGCAGCTTGCCGAGGTCGAACTCGTCGGCCCCGATGCCCGTCGCCAGCGCCTGGATGATCGTGCGGATCTCTTCGAACCCGAGGATCTTGTCCAGCCGCGCCTTCTCGACATTCAAGATCTTGCCACGCAGCGGCAGAATCGCCTGCGTGCGGTGGTCGCGCCCGCCCTTCGCAGACCCGCCGGCCGAATCGCCCTCGACCAGGTACAGCTCCGACTCTTCGATGTCCTTGCTCGTGCAGTCGTACAGCTTGCCCGGCAGCCCGCCCGCATCCAACGCGCCCTTCCGCCGCGTCAGGTCCCGCGCCTTGCGCGCCGCCTCCCGCGCCTCGGCCGCCATCACCGCCTTCTGGCACACCTTCTTCGCCTCGCCGGGGTGCTCCTCGCACCACGTCGTCAGCGCCTCGCCCACCGCCGACGACACCAGCCCCTCCACCTCGGGGTTCAAGAGCTTGCCCTTGGTCTGCCCCTCGAACTGCGGGTTGGGGATCTTCACCGAGATCACCGCCACCAGCCCCTCGCGCCAGTCGTCGCCCGACACCGAGGGCCCGTTGCCCTTGATCACGCCCGACGACTTCGCGTAGCTGTTCAGCGAACGCGTCAACGCCGTCTTGAAACCCGACAGGTGCGTCCCGCCATCGGCCGTGTTGATGTTGTTCGCAAACGTCGTCAGCGACTCGTTGTACGAGTCGACGTACAGCATCGCGACGTCCACCGCGAGCGTGCCGTCGTTCGCCTCCGTGCTCACCGAGATCGGCTCGTGGTACGCCGTCTTGCCCTCGGACAAGTGCCGCACCATCGCGACGATCCCGTCGTCGAACTTAAACGTCTCGGCCTTCGCCTCCGCCCCCTCGCCCACGCGCTGGTCCTCGACGCGTATCGTCAGCCCGGGGTTCAGATACGCCCGCTCACGCAGCCGATTCGCGATCAGGTCGTAGCTGTGCGTCAGGTCGCCGAAGATCTCGCGGTCCGCACGCCAACGCACCTTCGTGCCCGTGTGCTTGCGCTCGCCGATCTGCCGAAGCTCCTCCACCACCTCGCCCCGCTCGAAGTTGATCGCGTGCAGCTTCCCCGCCCGCGCCACCTCCACCTCCAGCCACTCCGCCAGCGCGTTCACGCACGACACGCCCACGCCGTGCAGCCCGCCCGACACCTTGTACGAGTTGTCCGCGCCAAACTTGCCCCCCGCGTGCAGAATCGTCATCACGATCTGCACCGTCGGCTTGCCGTTCAGCTGCGGGTTCTCGTGCTTGTAAGGCCCAACCGGGATCCCACGCCCGTTGTCGATCACCGAGATCGACTCGTCCGCGCCAATCACCACCTTGATGTCGTCGCAATACCCCGCCAACGCCTCGTCGATCGCGTTGTCCACCACCTCCCACACCAGGTGATGCATCCCCCGTGAGTCCGTCCCGCCCACGTACATCGCCGGCCGCTTCCGAACCGCGTCCAGCCCCTCCAACACACTGATGCTCTCCTCCGAATAGTCCGAAGCCGCGGGCGAAACGGGATCGGCAGAGCCAGACGAATCAGAGGGTGAACTCAACGCGGCGATCCTTCAATCAAGCACACAAGCAAGCGGCATCACAGGCCCCGCGACGGCCGAAAACCCGTTGCGACGCAAGGGAAAAGTATACCAGAACCCCACCCCCGATGACGCCGCCCACCCCGCCCACAAACCCTTGATCCAACCAACCTTGCAACGCCCCGCAAACCCGCCAAAACCCCGCCCGCCCGGCTCCGATCAGTCCGTCGCCGCCGCCTCGGGCACCGGCACGATGATCTCCACGCCCGGCGTCTCCGCCACCGCCGCCGGCTCCCCCGCCGCCAACGCCGCGAGCTTGCCCCGAAGACGATCCCGCAGCCCCGAAAGCTCCGGGTCAAACCCGTCGCCCGGCCCCTCCGGCGCCAGACGCAACGCACGCTGCCACGCCCGCCGCGCGTCCTCCACACGACCCAGCCGATAGTTCGCGTCGCCCAGGTGGTCGTTCACCACCGCCCGCGTCTCGCTCAAGTCCAAGCCCTCACGACGCTCCTGCTGACGCGCCAGCGCCACCGCACGACCCAGCTCCGCCACCGCCTCCTCGAACCGCCCCAGCTTGTAATACACCCAACCCAGCGTGTCGACGTACGCCGCGTTGCCCGGCTCCGCCCGCGCCGCCATCGTCGCCAACTTCAGCGCCTCGTCCAACTCCACGCCCTCGAGCGCGAAGTGGTACGCCAGGTCGTTCGCCGTGGGCGCGTGCGTCGGGTCGTCCTCAAGGACGCGCCGCTTCATCGCCACCGCCTCGGCCTCACGCCCCTTGCGCTGCAACACCACCGCCAGCGTCAGCGACAGCTCCGACGACGCCCCCGCCTCGCCGCCCCACCGCTCCAACGCCCCGCGCAGCTCCGCCTCCGCCTCGTCCAGCCTCCCCTGCCGCAGGTACACCCCCGCCAGGCCCAACGCACGATTCAGCGAGTCCGGCTGCGACGCCAACATCCGCTCCCGCATGTCCAGCATCGCGTCACGCTGACCCGTCAGCCGGAAGTGCTCCTCGGCAATCGCCATCACCACCACCGAGCCGGGGTCCGCCGCCAGCTGCCCCTCAATCAACCGCGTCGCCTCCTCGCCACGCCGCGCGCTGCGCATCACCTCGGCCCACAGGCTCAACGCTTCGTAGTCCCTCGGCTCCTCGTCCATCAACCCCCGCAACAACCGCTCGGCCTCTACGTAGTTGCGATTCACCTCCGCCCACTCCGCCCGCTTCAGCCGCCCCAGCCGCGAATCCGGGATCCGCCCCAGCAGCCGACGCATCAGCCGCTGGTACCGACCCGTCGTGTCGTCCAGCCCCGGCGCGTCGCGGTTGTAAAGCTCAAACAACGCCGCATACGCCCCCTCGTGCTCCGGCGCCAAATTGATCACCTCCAGCAGCGTCCGCTCGGCCGCCGCCGCGTCCCCGCTCGCGATCTCAAGCTCCGCCCGCTGAAGCAGCAACCCCACATCGCCACCCGCCTCGCCGATCAGCGCATCCAGCAGCGCCAACGCCTCCTCCCCCCGACCCAGCCGCGTCAGCACCGCCGCCTTGAGCCGACCGGCCGGCACATCCGACGCCACATCCACGCCCGCCAGCGCCGCCAACGCCTCCTCGGCCATGCCCTCGCGCATCCAGATCGTCGCAAGCTCCACCCGCGCCACCCAAGCCGTCGCCGGCTCACGCGTCGCCCGCTCGAGCGCCCCCCGCGCCCCAGCACGATCGCCCGTCGCCTCCCGCGCCACGCCCTCCACCAGCGACGCCACCCCGCCCCCGTCCGCCACGTCGCCCCCGTCGATCGCCGCCACCACCGCCTCCGGACCCGCCCGCCGGATCAACGCCGCCACCAACAGCCGCTGCGCCCCCGCATCGCCCGGCCACGCCCGCTCCAACAACCCCAACGCCTCGCCCACCGCGACGCCCTCCGCCCCCGGCTCGTCACCCAACACCAACCCCAGCAGCCGATTCAAAATCCCCGCAAGATCCGCGTCCTCCGCACCCGCCGCCTGCATCGCCGCCAGCCGATCGCCCAGCAGCTCCGCAGCCTCGCTCCGCGGCAGCAGCTCCGACACCGCCACCGTCAGCGATCCCGGCACCTCGCCAGCCTCATACGCCGATCGAACCACCGCGACCAACGCCTCCACCGAAACGCCCGCCGCCTGCAGGTAACGCATCAGCCCGACGCCATCGCCCCACCGCCCCGCGTCCAACGCCCCCGCCACGACACGCCGCGCACCCTCCACATCCCCCGAACGCAATCGCGCATACACCAGCCGCCCACGCACCGCGCCCTCCGCCTCGGCCCCCTCGCGCAACGCCTCCAGCGCCGACTCATAAGCCCGCACCGCCGCCGAAGCCTCATCCAAACGCAAGTACAAATCGCCCACCGACACCAGCGTCTGCCAGCGCGCGCCCTCCAGCAGCCCAAGCAGCCGCCCCTGACCCGACGCCGCCACCCGGCCGGGCTCCGCCCCCAGATACGCCTCGTATCGCTCGAGCGCCAGCCGCGGCTGCCCCACTCGGCTCAACGCCACGCCCAGGTGATAGTCCAGCAGCGTCCGCGTCGCCCCACTCATCGGCTCGCCCGCCTCCTCAGCCGCCGCCAGCGCCGCGCCGCACCGCTCCAACAGCCACACCGCCTTGCCCGAATCCGCCCCGCCCAGCGCCAAACGCCCAAGCTCCAACCACACCTCCGCGTCGCCGGGGTCCAACACCGCCGCACGCTCCAGCAGCACCACCGCCTGCGCCGTATTCCCCCCGGCCGCCTGCACCTGAGCCATCAGCTTGGCCACCGGCGCGTCCTGCGGCGCCAACCGCGCCGCCTGCCGAAGCTCACGCAACGCGTCGAACGCCCGCCGCTCTTTCAGAAGCGCCCGCGCTCGCGCGTACGCCCGCTGCGCCTCCAACGGCGGGTCTTGCTGCGCCCGCAACGGATCGATCGCCCCGCGGTTGTTCAAGAACGCCGGCTCCTCGATCCCCGCCACCACCTCCGTCAAAGACCCCGCCAGCCCCGCACGCTCCGCCGCGCCCATCGCCTCGACCCGCCCCGCGTCCACGCCCGGCGGCGGGGGCACCTCAGAAGCCGCCGCCACCCCACGCTCGTCCACCGTCAGGTCCACCCCCTGCTCAGAACCCCACGCCCAAGGCCCCAACGCCACACACCCGCCCACCACCGCCGCCGCGGCCCACCCCGCCC
>JBCCQE010000012.1:0-74400 GCA_039024495.1 Planctomycetota bacterium
GTTGGGGTGTGGGGATACCCGCGGCGGCGCTTTGCTTTGCCGCGGCTTGGGGTGTGGGGTTTGGGGGTGGGGGGAGGCTAATCCGCGAGCGGCTTGGGTTAGCCGTCGGCGAGTTTTAGGTCGGGGGGGTGGATTTTTCGTTTGCGTCTTGCTTCGGCCATTTCGACGAGGACGCGTTGGGTGAGGGTGCAGCGGTTGATGACGGTGTTGAGTCGGGCCATGAGCTCGAGGGTGTCGTCGGGGTCGAGGCGTCGGTCGCGGGCGGCGCCTCGGACGGTGGCGAGGGACTGGCCGGCGGCTCGGACGGCTTCGATGGTGGCGTCGAGGGCGTCTTCGGCGTCGACGACGCCGTCGCGGTTGATGTCGAGGTCCATCTCGTGGCAGGAGGTGGACCAGTGGGTGCCCTGGGTGAAGACGTCGAGGATGGCCTGCTGGCACTCGCGGTTGGGCAGGTGTCGGACGAGGAGTCGGATGGCGTCGAAGTCGGGCTGGGACTGGCCGGCGATCCATCGGTAGACGGTGGAGGTGGAGACGCCGGTGAGCTCGGCGATCTCGCGAGCGCTGGTCTTTTCGTCGTTGATCAGGCGCTGGAGGGTGACGGCGAGCAAGGGGAAATCTCCGAGGCCTTTCGGCGGGTTGACCGATTCTAGGCGCTGCATGATGCCGCATGGCGGTCGATTTTTGCGGATGGCTTGGGGAGATGTCCCGGGATTGGGGAAGGGGGGGGAGGGGGTTTGAGGTGTGAGGTTTGGGGGTTGAGGTGGGTTGAGGTGGGGGGAGGTCGAGGGGTGGGGATGGGGAATACCCGAGGCGGCGCTTTGCTTTGCCTCGGCTTGGGGTGAGTGGGTTGGGTGAGCGGGGGTGCGGGTGGTGGGCGCGCTAAGCCGCGAGCGGCTTGGGGGGTGGGGTGGGTCAGGGTTGGACGAAGCGTAGGACTTCGTCGACGTTTTTGGGGGCGCCGATGATGAGGGGGATTCGGTCGTGGACGTCTTGGGGGGTGGCGTCGAGGATGCGTCCGGAGCCGGAGGACGCTTTGCCGCCGGCCTGCTCGGCGATCATGGCCAGGGGGTTGGCTTCGTACATGAGGCGGAGCTTGCCTTGCGGGTTTTTCTCGGTGGGCGGGTAGAGGTAGACGCCGCCTTTGAGGAGGATGCGGTGGAAGTCGGCGACGAGCGAGCCGACGTATCGCGAGGAGTATTCGCCCTCGGTCTTGGCCCAGGCGAGGTAGCGTTGGTAGGCGGAGGGGAAGGTGTGGTAGTAGGCCTCGTTGCAGGAGTATTGGGGGAGGTGTTGGGGGATGGTGATGTTTTCTTTGACGAGGAGGAACGCGCCGTAGTCGGTGTCGAGGGTGAACATGTGGACGCCCTGTCCGGTGGTGTAGACGAGGACGGTGGACGAGCCGTAGACGACGTATCCGGCGGCGACCTGCTGGGAGCCCGGCTGGAGGACGGACTTGTCGGTCTCGGGGACGTCGGGTGGGTTTTTGAGGACGGTGAAGATGGTGCCGACGGAGATGTTGACGTCGATGTTGGACGACCCGTCGAGGGGGTCGAACATGACGATGTACTTGCCGCGGTCTTTGCGGGCTTCCTGGAGGACCTTGGGGTCGTTGTCTTCCTCGGAGGCGATGATGCCGACGGTGTCGCGATAGCCGAGTGTTTTCTTGAGGGTGTCGTTGGCCATGATGTCCAGCTTCTGGACGGTTTCGCCTTGGACGTTGGTGGAGCCGTGCTCGCCCCAGACGTCGATGAGGCCGGCCTGTCGGACCTGGGAGGAGATGATTTTGGTGGCGAGGGTGATGGCGGAGAGCAGCCAGGAGAACTCGCCGGAGGAGCCGGGGCGGTGCTTCTCCTGCATCATGGCGATGTGCTGCTGGACGGTGATGAAGTCGGTGGTGCGTTGGATGGGCATGGCGGTCTCGGTTTGGCGGGCCTAGGGTTGGCCGCTGGTGAGCGGTTTGCCAGCGTAACCGGCGAGTGAGCCAAGGGACAGAGGAGCGATCGATGGGCGCGTTGATTGAAGTGGGCAAGAAGGCCCCGGCGTTTACGCTGGGCGATCAGGACGGCAAGAAGCACAAGCTCAGCGATTACAAGGGCCAGGCGGTGGTGGTGTTCTTCTATCCGAAGGACGACACGTCCGGCTGCACGAAAGAGGCGTGCCAGTTCCGCGACCTGTCGGGGGCCATGAAGAAGGCGGGGGCGGTGGTGCTGGGCGTGAGCCCGCAGGACGAGAAGAGCAAGGCGAAGTTCGCGGCCAAGCACGATTTGAACTTCCCGCTGCTGGCGGACGTGGGCGAGACGGTGTGCGAGAAGTACGGCGTGTGGGCGGAGAAGAGCATGTACGGCAAGAAGTACATGGGCGTCGTGCGGACGACGTATCTGATCGATGCGAACGGGAAGGTGGCGCAGCGGTGGGACAAGGTGAAGGTGCCGAACCACGGGGAGGCTGTGTTGGCGGCGGTGAAGGAGTTGGGGTAGTGAGTGCCTAGTGAGTAGTGAGTCGGGGGTTAGGTGGTGAGCCCGGCCCTTTGGGCCTTGGGCTAAACGGCGGCGCTTGGGCTGAGCGCTTTAGACGGCGCCTTCGCGGACTTGGAGGTGGCCTGCGTCGTCGAGTTCGGCGATGCCGAGTTCGATGAGGGCCTGCATGGCGGCCTTTTGCTCGGCTTCTTTCTTGGAGTTGGCCCAGGCGGAGGAGAAGCGTCGGCCTTCGACCTCGGCGGCGACCTCGAAGGCCTTGGCGTGGTCGGGGCCTTTTTCGTCGAGGAGGACGTAGTCGGGCGTGGCGGGCAGCGAGCGCTGGGCGTGCTGTTGGAGGAGGGACTTGTAGTTGTGCTGGTGCGCGGAGTCGGCGGCCTCGTCGATGGCGGCGGACATGTGGTCGTGGACGAAGGCGCGGGCGGGTTCGATGCCGCCGTCGAGGTAGATGGCGGCGATGAGGGACTCGAGCACGGCGGCGGCGACGGAGGAGGGGGCGTCGTGGTGCTCGGCCATGCCCTTGCCGAGGCGCATCATGGAGACGAGGCCGAGGCTGCGGCTGACCTTGGCGCAGGTGCGTCTTGAGACGACGGCGGACTTGATTTTGGTGAGGTCGCCTTCCTGGAGATCGGGAAATCGGCTGAAGAGTTCGGCGCAGACGACGTAGCCGAGGATGGCGTCGCCGAGGAACTCCATGCGTTCGTTGGAGGCGAGGCGGTGGTCGGCGTGGGAGGCGTGGGTGAGTGCCTCGCGGAGGAGGGCTTCGTCGGCGAAGCGATACCCGATGGCGGATTCGATCTGGCTGGCAGGGGTCATTGTGACGCGGCAGAAATGAATGAACGAAAGGCCCGCGAAGCACGCAGTATCGAAGCGGGCGGTTGCCTTGTCAAAGGTTTTGAGCAGGGGTAGAGTCGGATGCTCATGCGATCGATCGGGTTTGCGTTGTTGGCGGGTTGGGCAAGCGTGGCGATCGCGTGGGGAGTGGCGGGGCAGGCAAACGAGGCGGCGGGGGCGGGTGCTTCGGAGGATGCGGCGTCGTGGATCGAGGTGCCCGCGGAGGCGCAGCCGATTCTCGGGCTGGAGGGGGTGCACCCGGGGATGCGGGGGTATGGGCAGACCATTTTTTCGGGGACGACGATCGAGACGTTCCCGGTGGAGGTGGTGTCGGTGGTGCCGGACCAGTCGCCGGGTCGGTCGACGATCTGGATCACGAGCACGGACGCGCGGCTGCGGGTGAGCTCGGGGGCGCAGGGGATGTCGGGCTCGCCGATTTATCTTTGGCCGGACGATTTGCCGGCCGAGGAGCGCAGGCTCGGAGAGAACGGGCTTTTGATCGGGGCGTTTGCGTTTGTGTACGGCGACACGGTGGGGATGCTGGCGGGGGTTCAGCCGATCGAATACATGCGTGGGGTGGGGGCGCGGGTGAGCGAGCCGGGCGCGGGTGCGCGGGCGTCGGCCGGGGGGACGGGCGGTCGGTCGGCGGCGACGACGCTGGCTCGGCTTGAGACGATGACGGGTGAGCGCGGGGGCTGGGCGACGGGGCGGGTGGGTGCGTTGCGCGCGTTGACGAGCGGGTGGTCGCCGGGCGGCGGGGGCGCGGGCGGCGGGGTGTCGGACGCGACGCGGCCTCGGCGGTTGGGGGTGGCGTTGCCTTTGGGTTCGTCGGCTGAGTTTGCGCGGCCGCTGCTGGAGGGGAGCGGGGTGGCGGTGACGGGCGGGCTGAGCGGGGGGATGGCGTTTGCAAATTCGACGGCGACTTCCGGGGAGGCTTCCGGGGGGGCGTCGATTCGGCCGGTGCCGCGCGGGGTGGATGGCGGGGCGAAGCTGCGGCCGGGCTCGGTGTTGTCGCTGCCGTTTGCGTTTGGGGACCTGACGTTTGCGGGTCACGGGACGGTGACGGACGTGCTGCCGGACGGGCGGGTGCTGGGGTTCGGGCATTCGATGGATGGGATGGGGCCGACGTCGCTTCCGATGGCGACGGGGTACGTGAACTTTGTGGTGCCGCGGGACCAGATCAGCTTCCGCGTGGCGAGCCCGCTGCGGACGGCGGGGACGATGTTGCGGGACGAGAACGCGGCGGTGGCGGGGACGGGGGCGCTGGCGTTTGAGACGTCGCCTTTGGCGGTGCGGACGGCGATGCCCGAGCAGCCGGCGGGGTCTTACAGCTATGAGGTGGTGGCGCACCCGACGCTGACGCCGGTGATCGTGGCGGTGCTGGGGATGCAGAGCCTGGATGCGGCGCAGGCGTCGCCTTTGCGTTCGACGCTGCGGGTGAGCGGGGAGTTGCGGTTCGCGGACGCGGACGGCGCAGAGTCGACGGTGGAGCTGTCGTCGGTGGTGCCGGACGGCGGGGGGTTTGGCGCGGCGATGGAGGTGCTGCCGATCGCGGCGACGCTGATGGATAATCCGTTCGAGCGTTTGCGGTTTGCGGGGGGCGAGCTGGACTTGGTGGTGGAGGAGGGGTCGCGGTCGGCGGTGGTGATGAGCGCGGCGTTGGATCGCCGGGTGGTGGAGCCGGGCGAGATGGTGGGGCTGACGGTGACGCTTCAGCCGGCGGAGGGGGCGGCGTATTCGGTGCGTCACGCGATCGAGGTGCCTGCCGATGCGATGTCGGGGGAGGCGGAGGTGTTTGTGTCCGGGTTGCAGGGGTACCTGGGCTTGGCGCAGGCGTTTGAGCCTTACCGTTTTGCGGCGTCGGACATCGATGAGTTGGTGGCGGCGGTGGAGGACGTGGCGGGGCACCCGACGGACG
The DNA here is from genome assembly GCA_039024495.1 of Planctomycetota bacterium. Taxonomy (GTDB): domain Bacteria; phylum Planctomycetota; class Phycisphaerae; order Phycisphaerales; family Phycisphaeraceae; genus JBCBUE01. The sequence goes on from JBCCQE010000012.1 coordinate 5,227, forward strand.
CGGTGTACGTGACGACGCTTTTGCCGGGCGAGGGTTTGGCGGTGGGGCGGACGGCGCTGCCGAGCCTGCCGTCGAGCCGGCGTGCGGTGCTGGGTGGGATGAATCAGACGCTGGCGCAGCCGCATGGGTTGTTGCTGGCGGATCGGGCGGCGATCGACGACGTGCCGCGCGGCGAGCTGCGGCTGGGGCTGACGATCCGCGTGGCGGGCGAAGGCTTTTGATTGAGGTGTCCCGTGGTGTGCGCGGGGCGGTGCCGAACTGAGGGAGCGTTGATGTCACGTTGGAAGAGCGTTTGGTCGGTGCGTGCGGGGGCGGCTTGCGTGGCGGGGGTTGCGGGCGTGGTGGGGTTGGCGGGTGTGGTGGGTGGGGCGTGGGGGGTGCAGCCTCAGCGGTGGGAGCACGCGACGGAGGCGGACTTCGAGCCGGGCGCGGCGGAGGGCGTGGTGGTGACGAACCTTGGGGACCTGCGTTTGGCGCGGGCGGAGGCGGTGCTGGCGGAGGTGGAGGGCGAGGGGGCGGTGGTGCACGACGCGGTGGCGATCGACGGGGTGGTGTATCTGGCGGTGGGGCCTGAGCCGGCGGTGATGAGCTGGGACGGCGAAACACTGGCGACGGTCGCGGAGGTGGACGGCGGGCAGGTGTTTCACGTGGGGGCGTACGGCGGGGAGCTGGTGGTGGGGGTGAGCGGGGCGTCGCCGGCGGTGATGAAGCTGGACGGTGAGGGGGGCTTGGCGGCGTGGGCGGCGCTGCCGGAGGGGGTGGCGTACGTGTGGGACACGGCCGAGGCGGGGGGTGATTTGATTGTGGCGACGGGGCCGGAGGGCGGGGTGTATCGGGTGGCGGCGGACGGGTCGGCCGAGCTGGCGTACGACGCGGAGCAGGCGAACATTCTGACGCTGGCGGCGTCGCCGACGGCCGATGGGCTGCCGCTTTACGCGGGGACGGACACGGAGGGGCTGATCTATCGGTGGACGGCGGGCGAGGAGCTGCCGTATGTGGTGTACGACTGCCACGAGCCGGAGGTGGCGGCGATCGTGCTGGCGGCGGACGGGACGGTGTTTGCGGGCACGGCGGACGCGGAGCGGGCGCGGCCGGGCTCGCTGAACGGGGCGGTGAGCGAGGAGAACGGCCGGCCGGACGAGGAAGCGAACGAAGCTGCGGAAGCGTCGGCGGAGCCCGCGGAAGACGCGGCGGGTGAACCGGCCGAGCCCGCGGCGGCTGCGGAAGCGGAAGCGGAAGCGGAAGCGGCGGAGGCGGTGGACGATGACGAAGCCGAGCCTGCGGCGACGGCCGAGCAGCTCGATCGATTGCGGGAGCTGGTGCGGGGGCGGCTGATGGCGGCGCGACGTTCGGGGAGCTTGCAGGCGCCGGCGGGGTCGGGGTCGAGCGCGGCGTCGCGGCGGGCGCGGCCTGCGCCGTCGGCGGCGGGGCAGGGGTCCAAAGAGGGCAACGCGGTGTACCGGATCGACACGCGCGGGTTCGTGTCGGAGGTGTTCCGCGACTCGGTGATGGTGCTGGACCTGGCGTTGGTGGGCGATCGGCTGTTCGTGGCGACGGGGCCGGAGGGGCGGGTGTTCCGCGTGGACCCGGGGGCGGGCGAGACGGCGACGCTGGCGGACCTGGACGCCGAGCACGCGACGGTGTTGCTGGCCGGCGACGCGGCGGGGGCGGACGGGGCGATCGTGGTGGGCACGGCGGGGCCGGGGTCGTTGCGATCGCTGGGCGGGGCGGCGGCGACGAGCGGGGTGTACACGTCGCCGATCCTGGACGCGACGCAGGTGTCGCTTTGGGGGGCGATGCACGTGACGGCCGAGGTGCCGGCGGGGGCGGGCGTGGCGGTGGAGACGCGGGCGGGGAACGTGAACGACCCGGAGGTCGCGCCTTGGTCGCCCTGGCTGGCGACGGGCGACCTGGCTGAGGGCGATGCGGCGTTGTCGCTGACGCCGCGCGAGGTGGGGGTCGGGTCGCCGCCGGCGCGGTTCTTTCAGTATCGGCTGACGCTGACGCAGGCCGACGAGCAGGCCGGCGGGCCGACGGTGCGCCGCGTGACGCAGACGTACATCACGCCGAACCTCGCGCCAAAGGTCACGGCCTTTACCGCGGCTTACCCCGAGACGAGCCCGCCGCCGCCGGGCCAGCCGGCCGAAGCGCCCGCGACGGGCATGAACCTGAACTGGGAGGTCGCCGATCCGAACGGCGATCGGCTGGTCTACACGGTGGCGTACCGCCCGGCCGGGACGGCCGCGTGGCTGACGGTGGTGGAGGACCACGCGGACACGTCGTTCGAGTGGCAGACGCGCAACGTCGCCGACGGGCACGTCGAGCTGCGGGTCACGGCGTCGGACGCGCCGGACAACCCCGGTGACATGGCGATGACCCACACCCGCCGGTCGGATCCCGTTCTGGTCGACAACACCCCGCCGGCGATCGAGGGGCTGGCGGTCCGTCGGGCGGCCGGGGGCGGGCTGGAGATCGCGGGCGTGGCGGCGGACGAGCTGTCGCCGATCGCCTCGCTGGCCTATGCGGTGGACTCGGCGGACGACTTCCAGGCCCTGCTGCCCGACGACCTGATCGCGGACTCGACACGCGAAGAATTCACGGTTAAGCTGCCCGGCTCGGCGGACCCCGCCGCGGTGGTCACGATCCGCGTGATCGACACCCGCGGGAACCCCGCCTATCGGGTCGTCAGCACCGCCTCGGCCCCGTAAATCCCGGTTTCAACGCCCGCCAGCCGACTTAACTCGGCCGGCCTGCCCGCCCCCCCCGTAACGCCACGCAACGGAACGCCGTCATGCCCACCCACTACCCCAAGCGTCGCAGCCTCGTGAAGCGTGCCCGCCGCTTCGGCTTCCGTGCCCGCATGCGGACCTCGCTCGGCCGCAAGATGCTCAACCGCAAGCGCCGCGTCGGCCGCTCGGTTAACGTGCGTAAGTACTGAGCCCCGACGCCCCTCATCGATCCCGCCCGCTGTCTGCGCTCGCTCGGCGTGGCTATCGTCGTAGCCCGTGGTGACGCCGCGAGAATATCTCAGCGCGCTGCTGGACGCTCGGCTGGAGGTGGTCGAGGCGCGGGAGTACGCGTTTGCGCCGGGGTGGCAGGAGCCGAACGCGCGGATCAACGCGTCGAGGCTGATCTTTGCGGTCGAGGGTCGGCTGCCTTATTCGATCGAGGGGGCGGACGTTGCGCTTCGGCCGGGCGACGGGCTGCTGGTGCCGACGGGTTTGCGTCGGCGGTGGCGGGTGCCGGAGGGCGGGCCGTGCCGATTGCTTTGGTTTCGGTTTGCGTTGCCCGAAGCGGTGGAGCCGGCGTTGGGTCACGCGCTGGTGAGTCGGCGGTTCGATCGCGAGGCGGCGTGGGGCGGGGTGCGTCGGGTGATCGAGCTGGCGGATCGGCCGACGCCGATGCGGATGCTGGAGGGGCAGGCCGAGGCCAAGGCGGTGCTGGCGCGATTTTTGGCGTCGGCCCGCGCGGTGCGGGGCGCGGCGTCGGCGGCGCGGGCGGAGTCGTCGGGCGACGCGGCGGTGAATCACGCGGTGGCTTTTTTGAATCGATGGTTCGCCCGGGCCGACGCGCTCGAGGCGATGCACGCGCAGGTCGAGCTGAGCCCGGCCTACTTCCGCAAGCTGTTCCGCCGGCAGATGGGCTGCTCGCCTCGGGACTTCCTGACCCGCCGGCGGATGCAGGATGCGCGGTATCGGCTTTTGGCCGGGAAGGGCAACGTCAAGCGGGTGGCCGCGGCGGTGGGCTACAACGACCCGCTGTATTTCTCCAAGCTCTACGCCCAGCACTGGGGCCACCCGCCCTCGGCCGACGACCGCCGGCGGTGGTGAGCGGCGAACGCCACGTAGTGCTCGTTTCCTCCATGCGATAGCGCGTCGAACCCATAGACGCGGGGCGTCTGGCGGGCATGATTAAGTCGTGCCCTGACCGCGCTCCGTTGCGCCGGTCGCATCTCTAAAGGAGGACTCATGAATCGCTCGCTTCTCGCCGCCGCCGCGGCCTGCCTGACCCTGCCGGTGATGCCGGCTTCCGCGACGCTGCTGCTCGACTTCGGGACGACGGCTTACGTCGGGACCGACTCGCCCGCTCACGAAGACGGCAACGCCACGGGCACGAACTGGAACAACGTCAGCGGCGACGTCGCCGCGGGCGGGCTCGTCGACGAGCAGGGCGACGCGCTGCCCGGCGTTGGAATCGACTTCGGCGTCGGCACCATCGGCTCGATCAACTACGCCAACGGCGTCCGCGCCGACACCCGCGATCACAGCGCCTTCCCGCTGTGGGACTCGGGCCTGGGCGAAGACCACCTCTTCCGCGACATCGCCAGCGAGGGCCCGGCGATCGCGCTCGCCGTGACCGGCCTGGCGCCGGGCGTGTACGACTACTACGTCACCGCCTTCCGCGGCGACAACGCGACCAACGCGTCGCGCAACTACGACGTCTACGCCGCGACCTCGGCGGCCGCCGTGACGGACTTCTCCGGCGCCTTCGCCGACGAGATCTTGAACAGCGACCCGACCACGGCCAACGACTGGATCGCCGGCGATCACTACGCGACCGGCACGTTCACGATCACCGCGGCTGGCGAGGCGTTCTACGTCGCCGTCGACTCGCCGTCCCCGGCCGGTCCGGCCGAGAGCCCGTTCATCGGAGTGATCTCGAGCCTCGAGATCGTGCCGGTGCCCGAGCCCTCGTCGGCGCTGCTCGCGGCCGCTGGCCTGGGCTTGCTGGGCGTGCGGCGGGGGCGGGCGTGAGCCGCGCGATCGCTCTGGAACCGGCCGACGCTTTAGGCGTTGGCGACGACTTTGTCGGACAGGTCCGGCACGCGACAGGCCTCGTCGCGTGCTGGACGTTCGACGAAGCGCCGGGCACGCCGCGTCGCGCGGCGGCCGGCGTCGAGGCGTTTGAGCTTTGCGAGGTCGGCGGTGTGGTGCCACGGATCGATGGCGCGCCGTGCGGGGGGCACGCGGTGCGGTTCGATGCGGGGTCGCACTTGCAGATCGAGCACGCCGACACGGGCGCGTTGAACATCGCCGGCCGCGATGCGGCGTTGACGATCTTCGCCGTGGTGCGGATCGATTCGCACGAGCTGCGCGGCGGGACGGTCGCGGGGATGTGGAACGAAGGTCGGGGCCAAGGCGACGACACGGGGGCGCGGCAGTACGCGCTGCTGCTGGACATGCCCTGGTACGGCGGGCCGAAGCGCGTGACGCCGCACGTCTCGAGCGAGGGCGGCGCGACGCGTCGGGCCGACGGCTCGATGCTGCCGTGGTGCGCGGATTACGCGGCCACACCCGAGCCCTATCCGGTGGGGCGTTGGTGCACCGTGGGGATGACGTACGACGGCACGCACATCTCGGCGTATCTCGACGGTCTGGCCGAGCCTTGGGCGCTGGACCCAGCGGCGCACCGACGCGACGACCTCTACTTCACGACCGAGGGGCCCGGCGGCGGCGACCGCGGGATGAATCCGTACTACCACGGGCGCGGCATCTTCGGTTACGACGCGGCGGTGCACGGCGTGGACAAGCCCGGCGGCGGCTCGCCCTTCGTCGTGGGCGCGCGTGAGGTCCGCGGCAAGGCGGGCAGCGAACCGCTGGCGGGCGACTTGGCGGCGCTGGCGGTGTTCGATCGAGCGCTGAACGCCGAAGAGATGCGTGGCCTGCACGCTTTGGCTGCTGAGTGAGGGCGCGGTGCTCGCGGGTTGGCTGCGAACCGGATCTGTGGTTTTGCTCTGAAGAGCTAGGCGTGCGCGGCGAGCGGATCGCCGTGCTCGCGTTGCCAGGCGTACAGGGCGTCGTCGAGCGGGTGGCCGGCGGACGCGTCTTGAGGTGACATCTCCCACGGGTCGGCGGCGAGGTCGTAAGCGGTGCGGGTGGTGCCTTGGGGGTGGTGTTCGACGACGAGCTTGGTGCGGCCGTCGGTGATCATGCGGAGGTCGTCGCCGTAGAACGAGCCGATCGTTTGGCGTGGCCAATCGGCGGGGGCTTCGGTCAGGAGCGGAGTGAGCGCGTCGAAGGCACAGCCTTCAGCGTCGAGACCGGCGGCGGTGAGGAGGGTGGGGTGGGTGTCGTGCTGATAGACGAGCTGATCGCGGACGGCGCCGCGCGCGACGCCCGGGCCGGCGACGATGAGCGGGACGCGGGTGCTGTGGTCGTAGACGGTTTGCTTGGCGAGCAGGCCGTGCTGGCCGACGGCGTGGCCGTGGTCAGCGGTGTAGACCACGAGGGTGTCGTCGGCGAGGCCCGTCTGGCTCAGCGCGTCGAGCACGCGGCCGATGCCGTGATCGAGGTGTTCGACCATGGCGTAGTAGCCGGCGATCTCGTGTCGCATGGCGGCGGGGTCGCGCGGCAGCGGGATGCAGAGGTTGTCTCGGATGGGCAGGCGGTCGGGCCGCATCTCGGGGTTGGGCGTGAAGCTCGGGGGAAGGTCGATCCGTTCGGCGGGGAAGCGAGCGTGATATTCGGGGTGCGTGCGGCGGGGGTCGTGCGGGGCGGTGAAGGCAAGGCTGAGGAAGAAGGGCTGGGCGGTGTCGTCGTCCGCTCGGCGATGGAGAAACGCACGCGCCGCCTCGGCGAAGACGTCCGTGCCGTGGCAGTTCATCATGGCCTGTCGCGCGTGGGTCTTGCCGTCCCAGCGGGACATGGGCGTGTTGAAGTGGTCCTCGGGCATGCCGCCGTGGAAGACGGCCTCGCCGGTGTCGAAGCTGCGTTCGAAGGCGGGCTCGAAGTTGTGCCACTTGCCGATGTGGTGCGCGGTGTAGCCGGCGTCGCGGAGGCGCTGGCCGAGCGTCGGGACGGTGGGCGGGCCGAGATAGGGCGCGGAGACGCCGTGGGCCATGTCGGCCGGGAGGTTGAACGGGCCGGTGCCGCCGTGGAGCATGGCACGGCTGGGCATGCACACCGCGCCGACGCTTGAGCCGGCGTGATAGGCGTGCGTGAAGCGGACGCCGCGGTCGGCGAGCGCGTCGAGATGCGGGGTGCGGACGGGGTCCTGCGTCGGGCCGGTGGCGCAGCTCATCGCGGCGTGGCAGTGGTCGTCGGCGACGATCAGCAGGATGTTCGGTCGATGCGGCATGGGATGAGCGGTGCGGTTTACATGCCGAAACTAACGCATCCACGCGTGCGGTGTGGCCGCTTGGCGGAGGCGTTAACGCGCGAGCTCGCCTTCGAGGCGTTGCTGCTCTTTGGCGGCGTAGTGCATGCGGATGCCGGGGAGGATAAACAGCGGCAGCAGCGTGAACAGCACGCCGGGCAGGCCCAGCGGGTACCAGACGTGGTACGGCTGGCCCATCAGCCAGGCGGCGAGCGCCGCGATCACGAGCACGATGCCAACGACGGAGGTGGCGAGGTAGCCGGCGGTGACCAGGCCCTTGGCTTTGCCGCGCGAGGCGAGATAGGCCCCGCCGGCACCGAGGACGACGCCGACGAACGTGCCGCCGATCGCGCCGATGAGTCCGCCGATTATCCCGCTGGTCGCGGGGCTCCACCACTCTTGCATCGTGTGTTCTCCGGGTTGTGCCGTGCCGAGGCGTCGGCGGGTGTTGCGCGGGGTTGTTGGGTCAGACGTGAGCCGTGTGATGGGCGGTTCACATGGCCTTGAGCTTGAGCTTGAGCATCGGCTCGGCGTTGCGTTGGGCGAGCTCGGCGAGGCGTTCGGCCTCGGCTTTGTTGATCTGGCCGCGGCCGACGAGGTCGGCGAGCATCTCGCGCAGGGGGTCGGCCGGCTCGCCGTCGACGGCGGCGCGGAGGCGCTCGATCGTCTTGTCCAGCCGAGCGCGGATGGTCGGGTACGACACGCCGTAGACCTTCGCCAAGGCCTTGAGCGACCCCGAGTGCAGCACGAGGGCCGTGACGAGGTTCAGGTCCTCGCGGGGCAGTTGCAGCAGCGGGTGCGAGGCGTCGAGCTTTTGAAAATCGGGGGTCATGCGTGCAAATCGTAGAACTTAATTGAATAAAATCAATATCAAAATCAAAAATATTCAAAATTGCCCCTTGGGGCCTTTCACCCCCGATTCCGCTACACTCCGGGCCCCACCGGGTCGGCACATCGGTCGCCGCCCACCCCCATTCATCACCCAATCGCTCCCGGAGCCATCGCTATGAGCCTCGACATCGAGATCATCCACGCCCGCCAGGTCCTCGACTCCCGCGGGAACCCGACCGTCGAGGTCGAGGTCCACCTCGCCGACGGCTCGTCCGGCCGGGCGATGGTCCCCTCGGGCGCGTCCACCGGCGAGAACGAGGCGGTCGAGCTCCGCGACGGCGATAAGAGCTATTACCTCGGCAAGTCCGTCGAGCAGGCGGTGCAGAACGTCAACGAGAAGGTCACGCCCGAGCTGGTCGGCTACGACGCGCGGGACCAGGAGGGCATCGACGCCGCGCTGCTCGCGATCGACGGCAGCGAGAACAAGGGCAACCTCGGCGCGAACGGCATCCTCGGGGTGTCGATGGCCGTCGCCTACGCCGCCGCCGACGCGACGGGCCTGCCGCTGTACCGCTACCTCGGCGGGTCGGCCGCGAAGGTGCTGCCCGTGCCGATGCTCAACATCCTCAACGGCGGCAAGCACGCCGACAACACCGTGGACTTCCAAGAGTTCATGATCCAGCCGTGGGGCTTCGACAACTTCCACGACGCGCTGCGCGCCGGCGTCGAGATCTACCACGCGCTCAAAGGCGTGCTCAAGGACAAGGGCCTGTCCACCGCCGTGGGCGACGAGGGCGGCTTCGCGCCCGACCTCAAGGACAACGAGGACGCGCTCAAGCTCATCGAAGAGGCGACCGGCAAGGCCGGCTACAAATGGGGCGAGCAGATCTTCGTCGCGCTCGACCCCGCGACGTCCGAGCTGTGGAACGAAGCCGAGAAGGACGGCAAGCAGGGCTACAAGTTCTTCTCGTCGACGCAGGAGATCATCACCAGCGGCGAGATGACCGACTACTGGGCCGAGTGGACGAAGAAGTACCCGATCCGCTCGATCGAGGACGGCCTGGCGGAGAACGACTGGGCCGGCTGGAAGACGCTGACCGACAAGATTGGCGACAAGGTCCAGCTCGTCGGCGACGACCTGTTTGTGACGAACCAGAAGTTCCTGCAGCGCGGCATCGACGAGGGCTGCGGCAACTCCATCCTCGTGAAGGTCAACCAGATCGGCACGCTGAGTGAGACGTTCGACGCGGTGAACCTCGCGATCCGCAGCCAATACTCGGCCGTGCTCAGCCACCGCTCGGGCGAGACCGAAGACGCGACGATCGCCGACCTCGCCGTCGCCACCAACTGCGGCCAGATCAAGACCGGCGCCCCCTGCCGCTCGGACCGCAACGCCAAGTACAACCAGCTCCTGCGCATTGCTGAGGAACTGGGCGACGACGCGATCTACGGCGGCAGCATGTGGACGAAGGGGTAAGGCCTCAACGGCCGAGCCGCGGTAAACTCAATGCGTGAGTCAAACGCCGCACATCAAGCGATACCGCTTCGGTGATCTGCAAGAGAAGCGCGACACGCTGGCGTTTTGGCTGAGCAAGACCCCCGAAGAGCGATTGGCGGCGCAGGAACAACTGCGGAGGTTTTACTTTGGAGACGTTCCCCGACTGGAGCGATCTGCTGCGGCTGTTCAACGCGTACGGCGTTGAGTACGCGATCGTTGGCGGGCACGCCGTGGCGGTGCACGGCGCGGTTCGCGCGACCAAAGACCTCGACATCCTTGTGGCGCCCGACCCTTCCAACGCGAAGCGGGTGTTGGCGGCGCTCGATGAGTTTGGCTACGGGTCGGTGGGTCTGACGGAGCAGGATTTTCTGACGCCAGACCACTTCGTGCAGTTGGGGTTTCCGCCCGCGCGCATCGACATCATGACGACCGTCCCTGCGGTGGCGTGGGATGCCTTGGCGCCGCGTCGCATTACGGTGACGTTCGGCGGAGTCGAGGCACAGGTCATCGGGCGGGAGGACCTTGTGAAAAGCAAGCGGGCGCTCGATCGCAATCAGGATAAGTTGGACCTCGAATTGCTCGGTGAAGACGGAGTCGGAGACTAGGTTTTGACACAGACTCAGACAAAGCTAGAGGTCGCAGGCTCGATCGAAACCGTTTGTGTCGGTGGGTTGCGTGATGTGGAACACCGTGGGCAGGCGGTGGCGACGGGGATTTATAAGTCGGCGGTGGAGGGGCCGGTGCGGGTGATGGGGTGGAACCTTGAGGGGGATGAGCAGGCGGATCGGTCGGTGCATGGGGGCGAGCACAAGGCGGTTTATGGGTTCCCGGCGGAGCATTACCCGGCGTGGCGGCAGGCGTTTCCGGGGGTGGACATGCCTTGGGGGGTGTTCGGCGAGAACCTGACGACGCGTGGGTTGACCGAGGCGACGGTGCGGGTGGGGGATCGGTATCGCGTCGGGTCGGCGGAGCTGGTGGCGACGCAGCCGCGGCAGCCTTGCTTCAAGTTTTCGATTCGGATGGGTGATGCGCGGGTGGGCAAGCACATGGTCGAGACGGGGCAGTCGGGGTTTTACTTCTCGATCGCGGCGGAGGGGGTGTTGCAGGCCGGCGACGAGGTGGCGCTGGTCGATCGGCTGGACGGGGCGTTGTCGATCGCCGAGCTGAATCGGCTGTATTACGACAAGTCGGTCGGGGCGGAAGAGCTGCGTGCGGCGGCGGAAACGCCGAGGCTGATTGAGCAGTGGCGCGGGTGGTTGCGCGATCGGGCGGAGCGGGCGGGGTAGGGCACGGCGGATGGGCGGATGGGCGGATGGGCGGTTGGGCGGATGGGCGGATGGGCGATGGTGTCGCGGCACGCCTTGCCCTCCCTTGGGTCGGGTCTAGGTGTGGCACACGACGAGGTGGTGGGGTGGCGGGGTTGTGCGCGCCGGTGGTGCCGGTCGTGGCTGGATAGGAACGCCTCGTGATCGGATCGGGCCTAAGCCTGGCAGGGTGCGGCTCGGCGGGTTCGCGGGGTGGACTGTCGGCGGTCAGCTTGGCGCGGTCACGGATCGCGTGGGCGGCCGACGCCTGGTCGGGGCGGTCCCTGCCCTGTGCCCGGTGGGTTGCGGTGCCTTGTGTGATGGGTGCCGACCGTCCTCGCCGCCGACGGGTTTGCGTGCCGTGACGCCTTGCCGGGAAGTCGGCGAAGGGCGAGGCGGGGTGCGCGGGCGCTCGTTGATATTTGGGTTGGTCTTCGAACGAGCACACATCGTGCTGCGCACGAGGTGTGGCACCCGGCGAGCGTTCGTGCGTTATGGGTGATGCGGCAAACCTTGCCCTCCCTGCGGTCGGGTCAAGGTGTGGCACCCGGTGCTTGGCACTCGGCGTTTGGCGAGGTTGGTGCGCGCCGGTGGAGTGGGGGTGTGTAAAGAAAACCCCGGCTGGAAGCCGGGGCTAAAGGGGGCATGATTTGTTGGTGAGTGGGCCGAGGGTCAGGCTTGGCGGCGGCGACGTGCGGCGAGGCCGACGATCGCGAGCAGGCCGAGGCTGGCGGCGGTGGGGCTGGGGACGACGACGAGGTCGGTGGTTTCGACGGCCTTGATCTGGAAGGCGAGGTGCGAGCCGCGCGGGGTGTCGTTGCCCCAGTTCATGGTGACGGTGCCGTCGAGGTTGAAGCCTTCGTCGATGCCGTCGAGCGAGAGCAGGAGCAGGCCGAGGCCGTCGTCATCGCCGGAGGCGAAGGAGGTGTCGCTGATGAGTTCGCCGTTGAGCTTGAGATCGTCGAGGACGATGGATGAGCCGTCCTTGGTGGCGCGGGTGCGGAGCAGCAGCGAGTCGAAGCCGTCGTCTTCGAAGGAGTCGACGGAGCGGACGAGCGGCGCGTCGTTGTCGAAGAGCGAGAAGGTGACGAGGTTGACCGGGCCGACGGGGATGAAGCTGAGGCTGAAGTCGACGGTGCGGCCGGAGACCCACTCGAAGTCTTCCTGGTCGGCGAGGCTGCCGTCGGACCAGATGCCCAGCTCCCAGTCGCCGTTGCTGGGGTTGTTGTTGCCGTAGCGGCCTTCGGCGGCGAAGACTTCGTTGACGATGATCTCGTTGATCTCGGCGTCGGTGTCGAACTGCTGGGTCGTGACGCCGCCGGCGAGGGCGGGGGCCGCGACGAAGGCGAGGGCGAGGGTGGCTTGGGCGGTGAGCTTGTGCATCGCTAGAAACTCCGGAGTGTGCGGTCTTGTTTTGGGTCCCTCGGGGATCGAGGTTCGATCGGCGAGGAACTTCCCCGTCGTCATTATGCAGCCACACGGGGGGGGTACGTCCAGTGTGTCTGTGTAAAAAAAAGATTGAGGCGGCGTTGGGGCCGTGTGGGCGCGGGCTGGTGAAGCTGGGTAAGCCTCACGGGGCGGGGCACTTGTGGTGCTTGCGGGTTGAGATATCGGGTGGGGCGCGGCGGCGGCGTGAACCGAACGCTGATCGGCGAGGGAGGGGGTGGCGTGGGGTGGAGCGGGGCGCGGCGGCGTGGGCGGGGTTAGCGGGGGGCGTCGTGGCGGAGCTGGGTTGGGGATTGGCCGAGGACGGCTCGGATGAGCTTGTTGAAGGCGTGGGGGTCGGGGACGCCGACCTCGGCGGCGATGACTTTGATGGGCAGAGAGGTGTGTCGCAGGAGGCGGGCGGCGCGTTCGCAGCGTCGGGCGCGGATGTGGCCGACGATGCTGGTGCCGGTGCGTTCTCGGAAGAGGCGGAGCAGGTGGTTGTGGGAGTAGGGCAGGGCGAGGTCGGCGAGGAGGTCTTGGACGGTCAGGGGCGTGCCGAGGCGGCGCTCGATCTCGGCGGTGAGGCGGTCGACGGCGTCTTGGGGCGAGCCGACTTCGGCCCGGTCGGCGAGCTGCCAGAGGACGTCCCACAGCCGAGCGCGCACGCGCGTCGCGGCGCGGGGCCACCAGCCGATCGCCTCGCGCAGCGACGCCTCGATCCGCGGGAAGTCGTGCGGCTGCTGCACTTGGGCGACGAGGGCAGGCTCGCGCGGCGTGGTGGCGTGTGGTTCGAAATAGAAGTGGGCGAAGACGTGTTCGCTGCGGCCGCGGAAGCGGTAGACCAGCGGCACGTCGGGCGGCACGATGCTGACGCTGCCGGGGTGGATCTCGTGGCGCGTGCCGTCGAGTTCCAGCGTGGCTCGGTATCGATAGGCGTGCAGGCACCACAGCCGGGGCAGGCGGTATCGCTCGACGGGGTTGCGGCCGTGGACGCTGAGCCCGAGGTTGATCACCGTGGGGCAGGCGTGCAGGGGCAGCGGGGCGTCGAGCATCGTGATTTTAGACCAATGCTGTTGATCTTCGGCAATTGTTTCGCGCGGCCGAAGCGAGGATAAACGTTGCATGCTGACACAGGAACAAGCCGCCGAGATCCCGTCCGATGTGGTGACGCCCAAGGGCGGTTGCCTGACCCCAGAGCAAGTCGGCTTCTACGACCGCGAGGGTTATCTCGTCCTCGAAGGCCGCTTGACCGAGGAAGACCTCGCCCCGGCCAAGGCCGCGATGACGCAGAAGGTCGATCAGATCGCCGACGACCTGCTGAGCGCCGGAAAGATCGACGACCCGCTGGTGGAGCTCCCGTTCGAGCGGCGGCTGGCCGCGCTGTTCGAGGGGCTGACCGCGGCCGACTTCCTCGAGTATGGCCGCGGCTGGCGCGACCGGATCGACGGGTACTTCACGCTGATGAGCAACCCGAAGATCCTCGACGCGGTCGAGAGCCTGATCGGCCCGGAGATCTTCAGCAACCCGATCTACAACGTGCGGCCAAAGGTGCCCGGCGTCGCCGCGGGTGCCGTGCCCTGGCATCAGGACCGCAGCTACTGGCCCGACGCGAACAGCAACCCGGTGATCACTGCGTGGATCCCGCTGGTCGAGACCACGCCGCTGAACGGCTGCCTGCACGTCTGGCCGCGCACGCATCGCACGCGCGTCTACGGCCACGAGCGCGAGACCTACACCACCACCGGCTACATGGCGATCCCCGACGAGAAGATGAAGCAGCTCAAGCGCGAGGCGATCGCCATGCCCGTCCCGGCCGGCACGATCATCCTCTTCAACGATCGCAACGTGCACATGAGCACGCTCAACCGCTCCGACCACGTGCGATGGAGCGTCGACCTGCGCTATCAGCCGACCGACCAGGACCCGATGCCTTCGCACGGGGCTGGCTTTCTCGCCCGCAGCCACGAACGCCCCGAGGCCGTCGCCACCGTGGAAGACTGGCGAGCCGAGCGAACCGAGCACGAGATGGCGTAAGGGTCTCGCAGGACGCCTTGATGGGCCGCGGCGTCTTGATCGACGTCGCGCCCGCGCTCGAGCGTGTGAAGCCGTCACTTCACGTCTAAAGCGGTTGGCACCATTCATGACCGCCCGCGCTTGGGGGTGCCACACCTCGTGCGCAGCACGATGTGTGCTGTAAAGCATGCGGACCCGCCACCACACATCGCCTTCGGCGAGGTGTGGCACCCAATCAGCAATCACGCGAGATCTAGTTCTTCGTCGAAGCACACCGCCACCTTGCCGCATCGGCCGGACGCCATGAGCGAGTAAGCCTCGCCGACGCGGTCCAGCTCGAAGCGGTGCGTCACCAGGTCGGCGGGGTGCAGGTTCCACCGCACGAGCCGCTCGGTCAGCTCTTCCATCCGCCAGATCGACGTCACCCACGAGCCGTAGATCGCCTTCTGGTCGTGGATCATGTCGGGCGACGGGGTCAGCGACATGGTCCCGCCCTCGCCGATGAGCACGACGCGGCCCCACTTGCGGGCCGCACGCACCGCGGTGGCGCGGGCTTGATCGTTCGCCGAGCAATCGACCGCGCGCTCGACGCCATGACCGTGCGTGAGGTCGCGGACTTGTTGGACGTTGTCCGGCCCGGCTTCGAGCACGTGGTCGCAGAGCCCCAGGTCCTTGGCGAGTTGCATCCGCTCGGGGATGACGTCGATGCCGATGATCTGCGGCGCGCCCATCGCTCGCGACAGCATCGCCGCCGCGAGGCCAACCGGCCCCAGGCCCGTGACTAAGACGGCGTCGTTTCCACTGATGCCGATCTTCTCGAGCCCCTCGTACACCGTGCCGAACCCGCAGGCGACTTGCGCGCCATCGACGTAGCTGAGCTGATCGGGCAAAGCGACCAAGTCTTTCTCTTCGGCGATCATGTAGCCCGCCATGCCGCCGTCGCGCTGCCAGCCGTACGCGCGGCGGTGCGTCTTGCTGGTGCACGAGATCATGTAGCCACGCCGGCAATCGTTGCACACGCCGCAGCCGGAGATGTGATAGACGATCACGCGGTTGCCGACGCCGAACCTGCGGCAGCCCGGCCCGGCGGCGATGACGACCCCGCAAGGCTCGTGGCCGGCGATCACGCCTTGATACCTCTCGGGGCCCTCGCCGACGTGTTCGTGGTAGATGCAGCGGATGTCCGACCCGCAGATGGTCGAGGCCTTCACGCGAAGCAGCACCTCGCCGTGACCGGGCCGGGGGACGGGGTAGGTGTTCAGCTCGGCGGTGCTCTCGCCGGGGAGGACGGCGCCGCTCATGGATTCGGGGAGTGTGGCGAGGGTCATGGGTGAAGCCTTATGCGAGGGTGATGGAGCCTTGGACGTCCCAAAGGTCTTGCCAGTCGTGGGCGTCTTTCCAGAGGAACACTTGGCCTTTGATCAGGCGGCAGCCGCGATCGATGTCGGCGATGTCGGCCATGTCTTGCGCGGTCAGCGGCGGGGCGACGGCGGCGCGGAGGTTGGCGAGGTAGTTACGCGGCGTGGTGGAAAAAGGGATGGGCACCTGCCCGCGCTGGATGGCCCACTTCACGCAGACGACCGCGGGGTGCACGCCGAGCCGCCCGGCGATCCGCACGATCACCGGGTCTTCGACGTCGACGCTGTCGTCGGCGGTGCGGTCGCGCTGCGGGCGGGCGGGCGAGCCGATCGGGCTGTAGCCGATGGGCACGATGCCGTGGCTTCGGACGAAGTCGAACAGCTCGGGCTGCTGAAAGTGCGGGTGCAGCTCCATCTCGTTGGCGGCGGGCTTGATGCGTGCGTCGCGCAGGACCTGCTCGAGCTTGGGGATAGTCATGTTTGACGTGCCGATGTGCCGGACCAGGCCGCGGTCGACCAGCGACTCGAGCGCCGCCCATGTCTGCATGTAGGCGTCGTGGATGTAGGGCTTGGCGTCGTCGCTGCGCGAGCTGACGTCGCAGCCGGGCGGGTGGTAGTTGGGGAACGGCCAGTGGATGAGGTAGAGGTCGAGGTAGTCGAGGCGGAGGTCGCTGAGCGACTGTTCGCAGGAGCGCACGGCGTCGGCGGGGGCGTGCATGTCGTTCCACAGCTTCGACGTGACCCACAGCTCGTCGCGTGATACGCCGCTGGAGATGACCTGGCTGAGCGCGGCGCCGATCTCGTGCTCGTTGCCGTAGACCGAGGCGCAGTCGAAGTGGCGGTAGCCGACCTCGGCGGCGCCGACCACGGCCTCGGCGACCTGGTCGGGCGTGACGTGGTCCGAGCCGAAGGTGCCCAGGCCGATGCACGGCATGGCGGCGCCGGAGGCGAGCTTGTGGGTGGGGATGTGCGCGGGGTCGACGGTCACCATGACGGTGGGCTCCGTGTGCGAAAGTGTGCTGTGCGCTTGCGATCAGACGTCGAGCGGGGTGACGCCTTTTTTGAGGAGAAGGTTGCCGTACTTGGCGGTCTCGCCGGTCATCACCACGGCCGAGGCCGACTTGACGCGGTCGTAGAACGCAAAACGCTCGACGCGCTCGGCGGCGGGCGTGCCGGGCGCGTGGCGATCGATCGATCGGCGATAGGCGGCTTCAACGGATGGGTCAAGTTCGTCACCCTCGACGGGCTGCATCATCGCCAGCGGGCTGTCGACGTAGCTGTCCAGCTCGAACAGCGGCAACATCGCGTCGAGCAGCGGCTCGATGCGTAAGCCGTCAGCGCGGATCACGAAGTCGTTGAACTGGTGGGCCGGGAAGTGGGCGTCGGCGAGAAGGAGTTCCTCGCCATGACCCATCGCGCAGAGGTGGCAGAGCAGTTCGGGCGAGATCAGCGGTGAGATGCCTTTGAGCATGGCGGCGGCCTCGGTGGCGTGAAACAGATGGACCTCACTCAACGTATCGATCGATCCAGCGACGCCCATGGCGGCTCTTGACCCGGAATGGATATCATTGACCTATTGATTTCTGCGGCTACGGAGCGTGGCGTGTCGGTTCCCGAGTTCATCAGCGATCGAGTCGAGTTGGGTCGGTATTACTTCCTCGACCTGGACGCGTCGGCGGGCGGGGCGCTGCGGGTGGTGTGCGGGGGGCGGGAGGTGTGCGGCCGGCGGTATGAGGTGTGCCGTGACTCGTTTCGGTATTGGGCGGTGGAGTTTGTGGAGGCGGGTGAGGGGGAGCTGACGGTCGACGGGCACGCGTTCGCGCTGCGGCCGGGGAGCGTTTATTCGTATGGGCCGGGGGTCGCGCACACGCTGCGTTCGGCGGGCGATCGTCCGCTGGTGAAGCACTTCGTCGACTTCACGGGTCGCTCGGCGCGGGGGCTGCTTGGCGCGTCGGGGGTCGAGGGCGGGCCGGGGCGCGTCGCGCCGAGCCGGTGGGTGCAGGGTTTGTTCGAGCACTTATTGGAGGCGGGGCGATCGCAGCCCGCGGCGTTTGCCGGGGCGCAGTGCGTGGCGCTGCTTCGTCCGCTGTTGAATCAGATCGCGCACGACCTGGTGCCTGCCGAGGCGGTGGGTTCGCCTGCGTTCGAGACGTATGTGCGTTGCCGGGGTTATCTGCTCGACCACTTTGCGAACCTGGCGACGGTGGCCGAGGCGGCGGAGGCGTGCGGGATCGACCCGGCGTATCTCTCGCGTCTGTTTGCGCGCTTTGCGGATGAGGGCGCGCACACGTTCCTGACGCGCGTGAAGGTGACGCACGCCGCGGAGTTGCTTGCCGGGCAGGGGTTGAGCGTGCAGGCGGCGGGTCGTGCGGCGGGGTACGACGACCCGTACCACTTTTCTCGTGTGTTCAAGCGGGTGCAGGGCGTGTCGCCGCGCGCGTTTGCGGAACGCGCGGCGCGTCGTTGAGGGGTTGCGGGTTAGTCGGCGGCGAGCGCGTGGTCGGGTCGGGGGCGCCAGCCCTGCGGGGGTTTGGCGCAGTAGTGTGCGGCCGAGACGACTTCGGGGCCGCGAGCTTTGAGCTTGTTCCAGAGCTGTTCGACGAGGTCGGGCAGCTGGGCGGCGAGGTTGTTTTGTTCGCCGGGGTCGTCGGCGATGTTGAAGAGCAGGCCGTGCAGGCGGGGGTTGCTGAGGGGGATGGCGTCGTCGGGGGCGCGGTCCTTGCGGATGGCGATGAACTTCCAGTCGCCGCTTCGGATGAAGCCTCGGCCGGAGGGGTCCATAACGTTGTGGTAGAGGTCGCGTGTGGGGAAGGTGGCCTGGCCGGTGAGGGCGGGCCAGAAGTCGACGCCGTCGAGCGGGTTGGGCTGGTCGGTGGTGCCGCCGGCGAGGGTGACGAGCGTCGGGAACAGGTCGATGACGTGGAGGACTTCGTTGAAGCGGGTGCCGGGCGTGATCTCGCTGGGCCAGGCCATCGCGAAGGGGACGCGGGTGCCGCCTTCGAAGGGCGTGCCCTTGGTGCCGCGCAGCGGGCCGTTGTCCGAGGCGTTACTGCCTTCCGCACCGCCGTTGTCGTTGGTGAAGATGACGAGCGTGTTGTCGGCGACGCCGCGTGCCTCAAGGGCCTGCATGACGTTTCCGATCTGCTGGTCCATGCTGTGCATCATCGCGGCGTAGGTGCGGCGGCGGCCGTCGGCGATGTAATCGAACCGCGCGCGGTCCTCCGGCTTAGCCTGCATCGGCGTGTGCGGGGCGGTGAAGGAGAGGTAGAGGAAGAGCGGCTGTTCGTTGAAGTCGTGGCTTTCGACGAGGCGGACGGCCCGGCTGCCGAGCAGGTCGGTGACGTATCCCTCTTCGCTGAGCGGCTGCTGCCAGACGGAGCCGTCGGCGTGGAGCTCCTGCCAGTCGTGCGTGACGTCGCCGTTGTTTCGGTGGGTGTAGTAGTCCATGCTGCCGTGCAGCAGGCCGTAGAACATGTCGAACCCGCGCGAGGTGGGCCAATAGGCGCGGCGGTAGGAGCCGAGGTGCCACTTGCCGATGATGGCGGTGTAGTAGCCGGCGTCGTTCATGGCTTCGGAGATGAAGCGGTCTTCGATCGCGCCCTTCTCGGCCGTGTGGGCGTAGCCGTTGCAGATGTGCGCGCCGTAGCGGAAGGGGTGGCGGCCGGTGATGAGGGCGTGTCGCGACGGCGAGCAGGTCGGCTGGACGTGGAACTGATCGAAGATGACGCCGGACTCGGCGATGCGATCGATGTGGGGCGTGGGGATGTCGCCGCCGTGGAATCCGACGTCGGCCCAGCCCATGTCATCGGCGAGGAAGATGACGATGTTGGGCGGCGCGGCCTGGGCGTGCGGGGTAGCCATGAGGCAGGCGGCGAGCGCGGTCAGAGCGAGGGTGAGTCGGCGCACTTGATTTTCCTTGCGAAATAACGAGAAATGGGGCGGTCTAAGGCGTGGGTGCGTGCGGGGATGCGGG
Organism: Planctomycetota bacterium; assembly: GCA_039024495.1. Classification (GTDB taxonomy): domain Bacteria; phylum Planctomycetota; class Phycisphaerae; order Phycisphaerales; family Phycisphaeraceae; genus JBCBUE01. Next base: position 24,727 of record JBCCQE010000012.1, read on the forward strand.
CGTGTCACGGGCGTTGCGAGACGCGGAAGTCGCGGTAGCGGGCGCTTCGGGTGTACATGTGGCGAAGGCCGATGCGGCCTTGGTCGAGCGGGGGCAGGGCGTCGGTGTGCCAGATGAAGACGCGGGTTTGCTCGTCGTTCTCGACGCGCATGGCGAGTTGGTCGGCCTGCTTGATGATGGTGATCTTGTGGGGTTGGTGGGGCTTGAACAGGCCGGTGTTGAAGTGGTCCGGGCCGAGGTCGGTGCCTTTGAGGCCTTGCCCGAGGTCGGGCATGTATCGGCGGAGTCGGATGTAGTCGGCGGTGGGGTCGTCGTTGACGGTGGCGTTGACGGCGTAGCTGATGTGGTAGGCGTGCATGTGGTTGAAATACAGCCGCATGCTGGGCACCTCGCGGAGGTGGGCCCACGTTGAGATGTCGGCGTCGAATGGGTCTTGGCCGGAGCCGGTGGCGTGGATGTAGAGGATCGTGACGTTTTCGGTGCGCTCGTCAGTCTTGGTGTAGTCGTACTCGATCTTGAGGTCGCCCTGGAAGGTTTGGCGGGTCCAGAGCACGGCGTGGTGGGCGTCGTCGCCGTTGACGGGGCCGGCTTGGAAGTTCATGCCGTCGGGGCTGTGGGTGAGGGTGGCGTGGCGTCCGTCGAGCGTCCAGCGAGAGGTCCAGTCGTCGGTGCAGGGGTCGTGGAATTGCTCGACCCATTCGCCGCTGGCGAGCTGGTTGAAGGCGGCGATGGGGTCGGCGGCGGTGGTCATCGAGGCTTCTTGGGATGATGCTTGGCTGGTCAGTGCGATCGCGAGCAGCGCGGCGATCAGTTGTGCGGTTCGGCGGTGCATGGTGTCGTTATGGCGTGGCGTGCGACGTGCGGGCCGGGCTTGCGCGGTCGAGCCAGGCGGGTCGGTGGCCGAGGCGTTGTTCGAGCTGGTGTTCGTAGAGCGACTCGGGGGCGACGGCTTGGCCGACGGGCGTGGTGGTGCCCATGGGTCCGGGGAAGGCCATGGGCGCGGGGCTTTGCAGGCCGATGATGTGCGGGCGGACGGCGGTCATGGGGCCGTAGCGACGGGCGGGGTCGTCTTCGAGCAGGTCCCAGAAGTGGAAGCTGGTGGCTGCGGCGGAGGGGTCGGCGGTGATGGTGTAGTTCCAGTAGGTGAGTTCGCCGAGGTGGTTGGGCAGGTCTTTGTAGTTGCCGCCGTGGTGGTCGATCGCGATGGCGGAGGAGACATCGACGAGGGTGTTGAGGGGGAAGGTGGCGTGGAAGTCGGGCCCGCCGCGCGAGTCGCCGCCTTGGTAGCGCCAGATGACGGTGCCTGCGGCGAGGTGGGAGGCGGCGGGTCCGTGGAAGGTGCCCGCGTCGTCGCGGCATCGGCCGATGAGGCTGCGCGTGCCGAAGCTCGCGCCGAACGAGTTGTGGCCGGGGTTGCCGGACATGGTGCAGTCGAGGATGGAGCAGGCGAGCGAGGCGGTGAGTATGGCGCCGGCGCTGATGTCCGAGAAGCGGCAGCGCTGGACCCAGCTATCGCGGCAGGCGACCATCGCGACGCCGCGATAGCCGTTGTCGTGTACGTAGTTTTTGTGGTGGACGAAGGCTTCGTGGAAGTTGCCCTGGATGTGGAGGTCTTCGACGCCGCAGTTCAGGAGCATCTCGCGGCGGATGACGGCCCAGCCCTCGTGGACGAAGACATCCATCATCAGCGGGGCGTGGAAGGTGAGTTCTTTGCCGTCGATGGCGGTGACGAGGTGCAGCGCGTTGACGACGACGCCGGTGGTGTTGATGCGTTCCCAGAGGTCGCGGGTGGGCAGGCCGTCGAGGAAGCGGGGGTTGATGTCGGTGGATTCGATGGCGAGGGCGACGGTGTCGCCGACCTTGAAGCCGGTGGGGTCGGCGACGCGGATGGTGAACGAGCCGGCGGAGGCGTCGGCGATGAGTGCGGTCTCGGGTTGGCCGTGGGCCTCGAGGATGCGTCGGGAGCTTGGGTCGGGGATGTCGGGCTGGAAGAGGATGGCGGGGCGGTTGGACCACTTGATCTTCGGGTCTTGGAGCGCGGTGGGGTGCTCCATGAAGAGGGTGGTGCCGTTGGGCCCCGCGCCGCTGCCTCGGAGGACGATGTTGGAGGTGCGGATGCGCAGGACCTGGGTGATGTCGTCGGACTCGACGATGTCGAAGCGGCCGGGCGGGAAGAAGACCACGCCCCCGCCGGCGGCGGCCGCGGCGTCGATGGCGCTTTGGATGGCCAGGCGATCGGGCGCATCGTCGTTGGGGGTGGCGCCGAAGTCGGTGACGTTAAAGACGCGGCCGGCGACGTCGGGGATGGCCGCTTCGCCGAAGGCGTAGCCGGCGTAGGAGTAGTCGGGCAGGTCGGCGGCAGGGTTGGCTTGGGCCGTCGCGGGGGCGGCGGCGATCGCGAAGCAGGCGGCGGCGAGGGCGGCGATCGCGAGCCGCGCCACGGGGTTGCGGGCGGCGGGCGTTCGGCGGGCGGTCATGGGGCGTGGCCTCGGGTGGGGTGCGGTGGGGTTAGCGGTGGGTCTATGGGCGGATGGCGCGGGGGACGTCGCCGCCGCAGAGGTCGGAGAGGGCGGCGAGGATGGCGTCGCCCTGGGGCGAGAGCTCGCGGACCCAGGCGGCGCCCGAGGCGTCGGCGATGAGGTGGGGGGCGTCGCCGCCGAGGGACTCGCCGGCCTCGAGCGCGGCCTTGACCGGGTCGGGGTAGCGACTGAGGTAGCCGATGTGGACGCCGCGGCTGGCGAGCTGGTCGCGGCTCATGCCGGGCTTGGGCTGGCCGTGGTTGCCGCAGCCGTAGAGCACGGCGTCGACGAGCGAGCCGGCCGATCCGGCGTCGGGGTAGTCGAAGGTGCGGCCGCTGGCGTCGGAGGGCGCGAGCTGGGTCTTGGGCGCGACCACGAGCTCGTCGGCGGCGAGGTCGTACATCCACTTGCGGTCGAAGTCCGGACCGGCGTCCATCGCGCCCAGCAGCATCCACGTCGATGCCCCGAGCACGAGCAGCGAGACGATCAGCACGATCGGCGAGTTTTTTTGGAGAACGTTTCTCATGGCGACTTTCGAGCGTGGAGCGATCGGCCAGCAACAATGGCTTAAAGGCCGTTACTTAGTTGCGTCCCAGTGCGTGTCGCGTTGGTTTGTAGTTGTGGAGAGTGTGCCATCCGGTCGGGTGTACACTTCGGCGGCGTCACTCGAAGCAACGTGCCCATCGGTGTATGCCCAGTTGGGGCGATAGTCGGTGCTGCTGCCGCTGCCATGATGGCTGATGCTTTCGTCTTGCCCTGTCGGGTTTAGCGGGTGCATGGTGTTGTTCCACACGAAGCCGCCAGACCAACTTCCAAGCCCATTTTCGGAAAGGCCTCCTAAAGAGGCTTCGATCCCGAGATTCTCTACGAAAAGCAATGTATTTGACGGGTCAGTGACCTCTGTATCACGACGGCTTATATGGGAAACAGGTGTGGTATCTCGGTTGATGCCCGCGATTCCGACCGTGTTATCAAATCGTTCGGTGCCACCTCTTTGATCGTATTGGGTCATGGCATAAGTTCGGGGTGCGTACTCACCACGAGAACCTGTCTCGCGTTGAATATCGTCTAGCGGGCAGTGGTACATGCTCGCGGTCTTGCTGGCTTCGTCGACCGTGAAGTAATTGTCGAAGAAGCTATGCACTCGCAGCGAGCTTCCGATGGCGGGCTGACGCGTGCCCGGCGATCGGCCGTCGTATCCGCCGGACATAAGCAGGTCGTCCCAACTGAGGTCCGAGCTTCCGAGGTCGTTGCCCGAATCCGGGAAGCCTCGGGCGATGACGTGGAAGCCGTCGTAGTCGACGCGATAGGCGGCTTCGGCGCGGGTGAGTTGGGAGAGGTTGGCGGCGCACTGGATGGTGCGTGCGGTCTGGCGTGCGGACTGCAGGGCGGGCAGGAGGATGGAGATCAGCAGGGCGATGATGCTGATGACGACGAGGAGCTCGATGAGCGTGAAGGCGGGCCGGGCGGCGCGGCGATCGGGGTTGCGGAGCATGTCGGGAGTTCCCAAAGAGATGACGCGGTCGAGGCGAGAGGTCGGGTGCATCGACAAGAATCTACACCACACAGATAGGCCGACTATACGGCGCGAACGCCCGCGCGACAAGCGAAATTTTCGGCGCGGTCGGGTGTACGGGTCAGAGCGGGGTTGGGCGTGGTTTTCTCGATTCAAGCCTTATTTTCTCGACTTAAACGTCCTTTTGGGCGTGTTTTGGTGATCTGGGAAGGCTGGGGAGTATCGTTTGGCGGTTGATTTTGAGAAATTTGTAAAGTATAGTTTTGGCTCGGTTCTAGGCTCGGCCGTGTTGGGCTGTGTGCCTGGGGAGCCGGTTGTGTTTCTTCTTCGGATCGTTGGGTCATGTCGTCCACGCCGCATTCATCGAGCCGTTCGGGGTTGAGGCGTGTAGCTGGCGCTGGGTGTGGCGGATGGGTGATGGGGCGTGAGGTGCGGGGGTGGCGCGAGGGCGCGGGGGCGGCGGGCCGATGATTCAGGCTTGGGACTGGGCGGTGATTGCCCTGTACATGGGGCTGATGCTGGTGGTGGGCTGGCTGTGTCGGCGGCTGAACAGCGACAGCAGCGATTACTTCCGCGGGGGCGGGGAGATGCTTTGGTGGGTGAGCGGGTCGTCGATGCTGATTTCGAGCATCTCGCTGTGGACGTTCTCAGCGGCGGGGATCCGCGTGTATCAGACGGGCTTCTATCAGGTGGCGGCGTACTTCGTGGTGCTGCCGGGGATCCCGCTTCTTTATTGGGTGTTCTCTTCGCGGTTCCGGCGGATGCGGGCGATCACGTCGGCCGATGCGATCCGTCGGCGGTACGGGCGGGCGTCGGAGCAGGTGTGGGTGTGGATCACGGTGCCGATCAATCTGTTTTACAGCGGGCTGGCGCTGCACACGATCGCGATCTTCATTGGCGCGGCGACGGGTGCGGACATCCATGGGGCGGTGGTGGTGCTTGGGATGATCATCACGTTCATGGTGCTGGCGGGCGGGGCGTGGGCGGTGTCGATGAGCGACGTGTTGCAGGGTTTGATCGTGGTCCTGATCGCGTGCGTGGTGTTGCTGCGGACGTTCGCGCTGCCGGAGGTGGGCGGGGTGAGTGGGTTTGTGGGCCAGCTGCCGGCGGAGTTCACGGACTTCAACCTGTGGAGCCGGCCGGCGATCTGGATGCCTTGGCTGGTGACGCAGGGGATCGGCGGGATTCTGCGCGTGGCGAACATCAACGACTACGGCAGCTATTACCTGAAGGTGAAGAACGAGCGGCACGCGCGGCTGCAGACGCTGCTGATCGCGTTCACGCCGCTGCTGCCGCTGATCGTGTTCCTGCCGATCATGGCGAGCGTGTGGGTGGTGCCGGACATCGACGCGATGTTCCCGAACCTCGAGCGGCCGGCCGAGGGGGCTTACATCGCGATCGCGATGAAGGTGTTGCCCACCGGGATGATCGGGCTGTTGTTGTGCGCGATCTTCGCGGTGCAGATGTCCAGCCTGGACACCGGGCTGAACAAGAGCGCCGGGTTCATCGTGTGCAACTTCTATCGCGACATGATTCGGCCCAGGGCGTCGGAGCGCGAGCTGCTGATCGCCGGGATGGGTTTCACCTGCCTGTTCGGCGTGGCGATCGTCGCGATCGGGCTGCTCATCACCAGCTACCGCCAGCTCGATCTGTTCCAGTTCACGCTGATCCTCGCGACGATTTTGCAGGTGCCGCTGCTGGTGCCGATGGTGGCGGGGACGGTGGTGCAGCGGACGCCGGGCTGGAGCGCGTGGTCGACGGCGATCGTGGGCGTGGCGTTGGGTGCGTTGACGAATTTTGTGTGGCTGAGCGACGCCGCGGCGGTGCATCGATTTGCGGGGTGGCTGGGCTATGCGATACCGATGAACACGATCGAGACGAACGACTTTCGGTTCATGGTCGGCTGGGTGGTGGTGATGGGGTCGACGACGGCGTGGTTCGCGATGACGCGGGCGCTGTGGTTCACGACGAGCGATGCGTTTCGTGGCGACGTGCGGGCTTTCTTTCGGGATTTGGCGACGCCGCTTGCCCCGGCCGAGCGTGGCGTGTCGGGCGAGGCGGAGGAGCGCAAGCAGGATGCGATGCAGTTTGCGCTGGTCGGCCTGCTTTGTTTGTTGTTTGGCGTGCCGTTGATGTTCGGCGTGCTGATCCCCAACGGGTGGGGCGATCGCGCGTTGTTCGTGGTGCTGGGCGGCGTGCTTTGCGCGGCGGGCTTGACGCTGCGTTGGCTCGGGCGGCGGCGCGAGCGGGGGGGCGGCGGGTCGTCTTCGGGTTCTTTGGGTTCTTCGTCACCGGTCACATTGAACTAAGGAGTTTTGCTCATGGGAGATCACGTGTTTGGGAAGGCGGCGGCTCGGGTTGCGCTGGCGTGTGCGTGGTTTGTGGTCGCTGCGGCTGCGGCCTCGGCGGAGCATGCGGTGTCGCCCGTCGCGCAGCCGGGTTATCTGCTGCCGGATCCGTATCACGGCGATCGGCCGATGCTCGACTTTTCTTATGCGGGCTACGCCTTGGTGCCCGAGTCGATCGAGCCGGACGACACGCTGCCGGTGGTGCGGGTGGGCGATCACGGCGCGACCCCCGACGACAAGGCGAGCGACCGGGATGGCATCGCCGCGGCGATCGCGGCGGCCGAGGCGATGGGCGGTGCGGTCGTGCAGTTCGACGCCGGGGTGTACGACATCAACCCCGAGCCGGGCCAGCATGACGGCATCGTGATCACCGGCGACCGGATCGTGCTGCGTGGCGTGCGGCGGGCCGCGGGGAGCGATCGCGAGACCGTCTTGTTCATGGAGCACCACCTCGAGCCGCGCGACCCCAACAAGATGTGGTCGACGCCTTCGATGTTTGAGTTTCGCCTTGATTCGCAACGAAACAAGCGGCCGCGGCTTGCGGGCGTGACGTCGACCACGCGTCGGGGCGGGTTCACGGTGACGGTCGACGACGCGTCGAGGCTGGAACAGGGTGCGATGGTCATCCTGCGGATGCAGTCGCCGGCGGCGAACGAGGCGCGGATGGCGGGCCTGGAGCCTTGGGACATCTGGACCGGGACGATCCAGCGGGGCACGGAGGTGCGCGAGACGCATCGGATCGCGAAGATCGACGGGCGGGAGGTGACGTTTGCCGAGCCGATCCACGCCGACATCGACCCCGCGCACGGCTGGAGCCTGCGCGCGGCGCCGCTGGCCGAGGGCTGGGTGATCGAAGACATCACCTTCCGTGGCGATGCGCCCGATCCGTTTGTGCACCACAAGAACGCGGCGCACGACGGCGGCTGGTCGATGGTCAGCATGACCCGCGGGTATGCGCCGGTGGTGCGGCGTTGTCGGTTCATCGACGTCAGCCGGGCTGTTGGCTTCGGCGCGACGTACGGCGCGACGGCGATCGACAACACGATCGAGGGTCGGCAGGGGCACAACGCGATCGATGCGGGGTTTTTTAGTTATGGCACGCTGATCGCGTTCTGCGACGACCTCGTTGAGAAGGGCACGTTCCACGGCTTTGGCAGCAGCAAGGGCGCGTCGGGGACCGTGGTCTATCGGTGCAAGAATTCGAATCGCGGCTTCGACTGGCACGCGTCCGGCCCGTACGCCACGCTGATCGACGCGTGCACCGGTGGGCTGATCGGCAACGGCGGGAACTACACCGTCCTGCCGAACCACCTCGAAGACCTGGTGTTCTGGAACTTCGAGCAGACCGCCGGTGTGGTTTATGAGGACTATCAGTGGTGGGAGCCGCAGTGTGCGAGCGAGCGATACAGCGGGGCCAAGGTGGTGATGCCGATCATCGTGGGTTTCCACGGGCCGGCGGCGTCGACGTTTGACGAATCGCAATGCCTGCTGATCGAATCGCACGGTCGGCCGGTCGAGCCGGAGTCGTTGTTCGAGGCGCAGCTCGAGCGTCGGCTGGGTGCGCTGCCCGCGTGGGTGACGCAGCGTGTGGGCCGATCGACAGGGTCGCTGGGCGGGCTGGTGCGATGATGCGGCGGCGGCGGTGCGTGTGTCGACCTCGGCGGCGGGCCCGTTGTAAGATTTTGGGCCGTGGAGAACTTCAGTGACGCTGATCGATGGATGTGCAACGGCCCCCGGATCGCGGGGCGAGCGGGAGGGCCGCGTGGTGACTGATCGGCCGCGGGCGGTGGTCTGTCTGGCGCCGCAGTCGTTCGAGCTGATCTACGGCTCGGAGCTGTTGGACGAGCTCAAGCGGCGCGTCGAGCTGGTGGCTGCGCCGATGACGGCCGACGATGTGCTGGGTGCCGGGGATGCGATCGGCGGTGTGGAGCTGATGTTCAGCGGCTGGGGCGCTCCGCGTGTCGACGAGGCGCTGCTCGACGCGATGCCGAGCCTGAGGGTGGTGTTCTACGGGGCGGGATCGATCCGTCAGTTGATGACCGATGCGGCGTGGGAGGGGGGCGTGCGAGTGTGCAGCGCGTACGCGGCCAACGCGGTGCCGGTGGCCGAGTTCACGCTTTCGCAGGTCGTGTTCTGCCTCAAGCAGGGGTATCGCCACATCCGCACGTACCGCGAGCACCGCCGCAAGCGAGACGCGCACGAGTCGGCGGGGGCGTATGGCTCGACGGTTGGCATCGTGTCGATCGGCATGATCGGTTCGATGGTGTGCGAGCGTTTGAAGGCGCTGGACGTGGATGTCGTGGCGTACGACCCGTACGCGTCGGACGAGGTGGCCGAGCGGCTGGGGGTGACGCTGGTAGATCTGCCCGAGCTGTTTGCGACGAGCGATGTCGTGTCGATCCATGCGCCTTCGCTCGAGGCGACGCGCGGCCTGGTGACGGGCGAGCTGATCGCGTCGATGAAGCCGCAGGCCAGCCTGATCAACACCAGCCGGGGCGCGGTGATCGACGAGCCGGCGATGGTCGAGGTGCTGGGCGGGCGGCCGGACCTGACGGCCGTGCTGGATGTGACGCAGCGCGAGCCAGAGCCCGCCGACTCGCCGCTGTGGTCGATGGAGAACGTCGTGCTGCTGCCGCACATCGCCGGCTCGGCGGGGCGCGAGTGCCGACGCATGGGCCGGTACATGATCGACGAGCTGGACCGCTACCTCGACGGTCGGCCGCTGGACTGGGAGATCAGCCGCCAGGCGGCGTCGATCATGGCTTAGCCGGTTGGCGAGCACGGGCGAGGCGTTGCGGGGTCGGGGTTGGGCGGGCTAATTAACGTTATCTGTAAAGCACTGATTTTAGTCTGATTATCTTGTAATTGTTGTATATCGAGTATATTTTCGCTTGCTGAAAATTGTACCCGATGTATACTCGATGGGATTGGATGCGCGCCCCGGTATCGGCTGCTTGCGTGGCTGAGTGGATCGCGGGCGCGGGGATTTTGACTTGGGCTGAGCCGTGAGATGAGCAGAGGGACGACACGACCGCGGGGGCGATCTTTCGAGCAGGACCTGCGTCGGGAGGTGAACGCGGTGCCGGTGGGCTCGCGGATCCCGTCGATCCGCGAGCTGCGGTCGCGGTATTCGGTCGGCCAGGCAGCGGTCGAGCGGGCGGTGGCGCGGCTGAGCCAGCAGGGGATGATCGAGGTGCGTCCGAAGTCGGGCATCTATCGCAGCGCGACGCCGGCCGGGCCGATCTCGGTGATCTACCGCAGCCGCGACATGGAGTTCGATCGTTCCGGCGGGTACTACGCCGACTTTGTCACGCACCTGATGGCCGAGCTCGCGCGGGCTGGGCACGTCGTGCGCTTCCTATCGACCGAAGACGATCAGGAGTTTGCGACGATCGTTCGTCGGATCAATCGCAACCACGAGCGCGCGGTGACTTTTGCGCTGAAGTGGAGCGACGTCGACACCGTGACCGCGCAGGCCGGGATGGGGTCGAGCTTCATCCACGTGCTGCCCAACTTTGTTGAGACCATCGACAACTCCATCATCCTCAACGACCGCGACATCGTGCGGCTGCAGATGGAGCATCTGATGGAGCGCGGCCACCGGGCGATCGCTTATCTGCACGGCTACGTCGAGAACAAGTGGTCGCGAGCGGCGTTCCAGCGGTACAACGCCTTCCGCGATTACGTGCTGGATCACAAGCTTGAGCTGGCCGAGGCGATGCTTCGGCCGTCGGGCATCAACGGGGTCGACACGCACGACGTGATCCTCGAGATGCACCGGCAGGGCCCGCCGCCCACGGCGATCGTGATCAACTCGGACGTCTGCGTCCGCGATGCGTATCGCGCGCTACGCACGCTGGGGCGCGAGCCTGGCAAGGACGTCGCGGTGGTGTCGGTCAACAATCGGCCGTGGTGCGACTTTGTCGAGCCCGGCCTGACGAGCGTGGACATCTCGCCGAGGCGCGGGGCCGAGGCGGTGACGCGCGTGCTGAGCAAGCTCGAGGTCGGCGAACCCGTGAGCAATCAGGTGCTCGAAGCGCGGCTGATCGTGCGCCCGTCCAGCGACGTCCATCTTTAGCTTGCCGCTGTTTGCTCCGCAGCTTGATTGGTTTCCATCGCGCAGCGGTCAAGCCGAATAGTCCACCAGCGTCGGGCAGGTGCGCTGGCGGTGCCAGGCATCCCCGGCTTGGCCGAGCCATTGGCCCAGCTCGCCGCGGAGCATGTCCCCGTCGGCCGCCGACACGTCGCCCAGCGAAAGCGAGCGCAACTGGTACGGGTCTTCGCGGTTGTCGTAGAGCTCGACCGAGGCGTCGTCGCGGACCAGGTACGTGTAGCGATCCGTGCGAATTCCCTTGCTGTCGCGGCCGTTGAGATACAACGCCGAGCTGGGCTTGGCGACGCGCGTGTAGTCGTCGCTGCGCAGGCCGGCGGAGTAGTCGCGGCCTTGCACGGTCTGCGGGAGTTGGTGCCCGAGGCCCATGAGGCTCAGCAGCGTCGGCATGATGTCGACCGTCCCGAGCAGCAGGTCGTCTGCCTTGGGCGTGAGGACGCCGGGGAAGCGCGCGATGAACGGCACGAGGAACGACTCGTCGTAGATGACGTTCTTGCCGCGCGTGCCGTGGCTGCCCATCAGCTCGCCGTGGTCGGACGTGAACACGATGAGCGTGTTGTCGGTTTCGCCGATCTCGTCGAGCGTGTCGAGGACGCGGCCGAGGTGTTGATCGATGCTGGTGACCAAGGCGTAGTAGATGCGGACGCACCGCTCGGCGTCGGCCCGCGCTTCGGCGGGGATGTTCGGCCGATACAACGCGTGGTCGGTCGGCATGTCGGCGTAGTGCCGTTCGTAGACGGCGCGGTCGCAGTCGCGATCCACCACGCTGTACGGGTTGTGCGGCGGGTTGGGCGACCAGAAGAGGCTGAAGGGTCGGCTGGCGTCGCGCTGGCCGGCGCGGTTGCGCAGGAACTCGATGGCGATGTCGGCCTCGTGCTCGGGGGTGAAGCGGCGGTGGCGGTGGGGCGTGCCGTCGGGCTTGCCGGCGACGAGTTCGGGGCGCGAGGCGTACGACAGCGGGTCTTTGTGGCGGTCGCCGATGTTCTGGAACCAGTAGCGGTTGCCGTGGCGGCCGGGCCCTGGCGGGATGTAGGTGTCGAAGTCGTTGGCGTAGTGCCCGCCCGGCGGGTCGGTCGTGCCGACGTATCGGTTGTGTTCGTCGAAGAGCGGCTCGGTGCGCTCCCAGTGAGTCTTGCCGATGTAGGCGGTCTCGTAGCCGGCGTTGCCGAGGACGTCCGTGAAGCAGGCGATGTCGTGGCGGAGCCCGAGGTTGCGGCCGGCGCGGCAGTTCATGTGCATGACGCCGTTGTTGGCGGGGTACATGCCGGACATGAGCATCGCGCGGTGTGGGCTGCAGAGCGGGTGGGTGCTGCAGGCCTGGGTGAGGACGCGGCTCTGTCGCGCAAGGCGATCGAGGTTGGGGGTGTGCACGGGGTCGGCGTGCGTGTGGATCGCGTCGCGGAAGGCGGGGTCGCGCCAGAAGCCCAGAGCGTGGAGGCGGAGCTGGTCGGCGAAGACGTAGAGCAGGTTCGGCGGCTTGGGCGTCGCCGAGTTGAGGCTAGCGGCGACGGCTCCGGGGGCCGCAACGGCGCCGGCGGCCGCGAGGCCGAGGGTTTTGCAGAAGTCGCGTCGTCGCATGGGGGCTCCTGGAAAGAGTCGGGTGGTTCGGCGCTGGGCGAGCAAGTAGACCAGCCAAATGATTCATCTGTAATATACAGAAAGCCGCGGGTTTGGCGAAGCTTGAAGGTGGTCGGGTGCCACTTGGCTCCGGCTTGTGAGGACTGCGCGGCGTTGTTGTGTCTTGCCGCGGGGCTCGATTGGCCGACAAGGGCATGATTTAGCTTTTTAACTTTGTTTATCGGCACATTAGGCCGTGCAATCGGCGTCTTTACGCCTGTTTTTGCAGCCCGCGGGGACGCGTTTGCGTGCTGATTTGGGCGGTCTTGGGCGGCTCGGGCGTGCCGGGCTGGATGTGTGGATGCGGCTTCAAACTCGATTATCAAAATCTGTAGTTGACAGATGATGAGCGGGTGGTAACATTTCGCGAAGTCGTATTTCGGCGTGGTCCGGAATCGGCCGATTGGCGAGCCGTTCGCCGCACGTTTCTGGACTGGGCCGCGGTTCTCGCGTCCATCACCCTCAGGAGGTTTCAAATGGTTACACGTCTTGGTCTTGCGTCGGTCCTCGTGGCTTGCACCGCCGCCACCGGCTTCGCGGGAGCCGCCATCCTCGGCGACTTCACGGACACCTTCTCCAACACCGACGGCGTCTCGCCCAACGGTGATCCGGTCGGCGGCATCTACGCCGTGAGCACCGACGGCGTCGCCGCCAACACCTTCAACTTCGACACCGGCGATACCGACGACCTCGACCTGCTTGGCGACGGTGTCCTGGACGGCTACGGCGCGCTGGTGTCCGTCGGCGCGACCGCTTCGCAGAACGTCATCCTCACCGTCGATCTCGGCGTCGTCGATCCGTCCGATGTGGGCACCGAGGTCACGATGAGTATCGCCATCGGCGAGATCAACACCGGGGCCACCACGATCTTCAATCTGCAGGTCGATGGTGCGTCTGTGACGGTGTCGCAGGAACTCAACACGTTCGGCAGCAACCCGAACAACGGCGTGCTCACGCAGACATACACGATCCAGCCCGGCGACGTCGGCGAAGCCTTCACGGCCGACATACGCTTCTTCGACTCGGGCGCCAGCGACCGCGCCATCGTGGTCGACACCGTGGCCTACTCCACCGTCGTCCCCGAGCCGGGTGCGATGGGTCTGATTGGCATCGGCTTGGCTTCGTGCCTCCTTGGCCGTCGGCGCTCGTGAGCCCTTGCGGGACGTGCATATTTGGCTAAAAGCCGGGGCGGCGGTGCGTCGCCCCGGCCGGCCAAGTTCATACAGATAGCCAGGCTTTGCGTGCTCGAACTTCGTCCCCTGAACGGAAGTCCCGATGACCGCCAGCTCACCCGTTGCCGATCCACCCGCGACCTTCACGGCCGATTGGGAATCGCTCGAGACCTTCAGCTGTCCCGATTGGTTCCGCGACGCCAAGTTCGGCATCTGGGCGCACTGGGGGCCGCAGTGCGTGCCGATGATCGGCGACTGGTACGCCCGCAACATGTACATCGATGGCGAAGAGGCCTACGCGCACCACATCGAACACTACGGCCATCCGTCTGAATTTGGCTACAAGGACATCGTCCAACTATGGAAAGCCGAGCGATTTGATCCCGCCGACCTCATGCACCGCTACAAGCGGGCGGGCGCGAAATACTTCACGTCCTGCGCGGTGCATCACGACAACTTTGATTGCTGGGACTCCACGCACCACCCGTGGAGCAGCGTGAACATCGGCCCGAAGCGCGACATCGTTGGCGCGTGGGCCGAGGCGGCGCGGGCCGAGGGGTTGCGCTTCGGCGTGACCGAGCACCTCGAGCGGTCCTATTCCTGGTTCAACACCAACAAGATGTCCGACAAGGCGGGCCCCAAAGCCGGCGTGCCCTACGACGGCAACGACCCCGAATATCAAGACTTCTACTTCCCTCCGCACTCGGATCGGAACCGCCAGTACCCGCTAGATCCGCCGGATTGGTGGATGCAGAACTGGCGCGACCGCATGATCGACCTCATCGATCGGTACGAGCCGGACCTGCTCTACACCGACGGTGCGGTACCCTTCGGCGAGATCGGCCGATCGGTGGTGGCCCACCTCTACAACCGCAGCATCGAGCGGACTTCGGGCACGCTCGACGCGGTCTACAACCTCAAGAGTTACCACGCCTCGGGCAAGCACAACTTCGAGGAAAGCATCTCGGAGTTCACGCCGCTCGGCGGGCACGGCGAGTTCCGACCGGGCATCGGCATCCTCGACCTCGAACGCGGCGGCCTGAGCGACATCCTCGATCAGCCGTGGCAGACCGACACCTGCATCGGCAACTGGTATTACCGCAAGGGCATGACTTATAAGTCGGCTCAGCTGGTGATCCACATGCTCGCCGACATCGTGAGCAAGAACGGCAACCTGCTGCTCAACTTCCCGATGCTGCCGGACGGCTCGCTGGACAGCGAAGCGATTGCCGTGCTCGACGGTCTGACCGACTGGTTTGCCGTGAATGGCGAGGCGATCTACGGCACGCGCCCGTGGACGCGCTACGGCCAGGGGCGCGACTTCCCGACCGGCGACTTCGCCGAGCCCAATGAATCGCCGTTGGGCGCGGGTGATTACCGCTTCGTAACCAAGGGGCCGAGCACGCTGTTTGCGATCGCAATGGGTTGGCCGGACGACGGAGCGTTTGTTATCGAGCGTCTTGGCAAGCAGCGCGTGCAGCGTGTGGAGATGCTTGGGCATCACGGCCCGCTGGGGTTCACGCCGCGCGGCGACGGCATCCGCGTGACGGCACCGGCCAAGCGACCGTGCGATCTGGCGTACAGCCTCAAGATCACGCTCGGCTGACTCACCGCGTCTTCATCACGCGGGTTCTGCTTCTTATCTCACATTCGGATCGGTGTCAGGACTCATGGGTACGACGCCTCGCGCGACTTTCAGACGGTCGGCTAGTCTCTTGAGGGACGATGCGATTTACGTGCGCCGGGCATGCCGCTGCGTGGTTTGCGGCGTGTTGACGGCCGGCTTATTCGGTGGTGCGACGGCCGCGCAGTCGTCCGAATGGGTCCGCCAAGGGCAGACGGGCCTGATCTATCAGATGGACAGCCGCGGCGACCGCGTGCTCGATTACACCGCGGCCGGGTACTACGGCGGCACGTCCCTGCCCGATACGTTGGCGCTGGTCGATCCTTCGGCGGTGATCCACGTCGCTCCAATCGCCGGCGACAACCGAGCGAGCATTCAGGCGGCGATTGATCAGGTCGAGGCGATGCCGGTTAACGCAAACGGCTATCGCGGCGTCGTACAACTTCAGGCCGGGCAGTACGATATCGGCGACGGCCTCACGATCCAGTCCAGCGGCGTGATCCTCCGTGGCGTCGGCGACGGTGCCAACGCCTCGGTCGACACCATCCTGCGGTCGACTTCGACCGATCAGATCAATCTCATCACCGTGGCCAACAGCCAGAGCTACGCGAACAACTTGTTCGGGCAGGGCGACGCCGTGGGGATCGTCGACAAGGTCGTCCCGGCCGGCGCGACCAGCTTCCGCGTGGCGGACACGTCCGGATTGGCAGTGGGCGATTGGGTGAACGTCAAACACACGCCAAGCCAGGCGTGGTTCGACGCGGTGTCGACCGACTTCAACAACGACCCGTCCGGCGAGAACTGGGGTTGGAATCCCTCCAACGACCGATTCACCACGCAGCATGAACGACGCGTCACCCGCATCGAGGGCGACCGCGTCTTCATCGACGCGCCGCTGTCGCACAGCATCGACAGTCGGCTCGCGACCGGCACGGTTGAGCATTATGTCGACCACCGAGTCGACCACGTGGGGATCGAGAACATCCGCGGCACCAGCGTGTTCGACGCGACCGAAACGGACGTCGTATCCGGGCGCACGGTGTTCGTCGATGAAGATCACGCGTCCAGCTTTATCCAGCTTGCGCACGCCGAAGAAGCGTGGGTGCGGAACGTGACGGCCCAGCACATGAAAGACTCGGCCGTTGTCGTGGGCTCGGTCTCGCGTTCGATCACCGTGGAAGACGCTCGCTACATCGAGCCCGTGTCGATCGTGACCGGCGGGCGACGCTACGCGTTCAACATGAACGGCGGCAGTCGCGTGTTGATGCGCGACCTCGAGGCCGATTCGGCTCGCCGGGCGTTCATTAATAATTCGACCTTCAACGGCTTCAACCGCGGGCCGAACGTGTTCGTCGACGGCGTCGCGACTAATTCGTTTGTCCGCAGCGGCCCGCACGCCGGTTACTCGACCGGTGCGCTGTACGACAACCTCGCCGACGACGGCGGCTTCGAGGCCCGTCGCGCCTTCTCGCCCGAAGTGCACGGCTGGCGCGGCGCGCACGCCGTGCTCTGGAACTCCGACGCCGGGCCCAACGACTTCCAGATCGTCAATCCGCCGTTCGCGCGCAACTTCGTGATCGGCGGCGTCGGCGACTTCGGCACCGGTAACGCGGACGACGGCACGGTCGACTCGCCCGGCCAACGTATCGCCTTCAACGACCCCGAGAACCCGCTCGACAGTCTCTACGTCCAGCAGATGCTGGAGAACGAGCGCAACCCGTTTGTCGTCCGCCGCGAGTATGTGATTGGCGACTTCGATCAGTTTGAAGCCGACGGCCCCGGCAGCGCCGACGACGTGTACGTCGACCCCGATTGGCTGGCGGCCGTGGAAGACATCGATGGGTGGCGGGCCGGCTTCCCGGTGGCTGGTTTCGACGACCCGGGTATCAATCGCCTCGTGCCGTTCTCGTTTCGCTTCGAACTCGACCCCGGCGACACGGTGGTCTCGGCCGTGCTGACGCTGGCGACGCGCCGGCTGGGCTCGCACAGCGACAACGACGTGATCCATCTCGAAGGTCTCACCGATGCCGACCGCATCCTCAGCTCGTCGCGCGACGATTGGGGCATGACGTTTGACGACGACCTGCAGGTGCGATCGATCGAGCTGTTTGGCGATCTGTCTTATCTGCAGGACGGGCTGCTGAACGTGCTGGTCTCGGACGATCGTCCAGTGGATTGGGCGCACCTGCGGCTGAACGTCGAGCAGACGGCGTCGAACTTGATCATCCTTCCGGAGCCGTCGACCGCGTGCGTCGGCGTGCTGTCTTGTTGGTGTGTCGTGCGTCGCCCCGGGCGGCGCGTTTCGTTGTACTAAAGCTAGAGCCGGCTTGATCGTCGGTGTGCGGGAGTTGACTGTGAGTTCATCCATGCCTTCGTTGGGTTTGCTGGTGGTGGGTTTGATTCTGGTGGCTGCTTTCTGGGCGGCGCCGATCGCGGCCGCGGCCGATCGAGCGGGCGTTGCGGCGGCGATGTCGACGCTGCGCGAGGGCTATGCGTTGCGTCCTTTCCGAGCGCACCAGTTGCGGACAGACGGCACCGCCGATGCCGCGACCAGCATCTCGCTGCTCGAGTCGGACGGGGCGTTCAGCGATCTGCGCGATCAAGAGGCGGCGCTGCGTGACGATGGCAGTCATCAATCGCCTTACGGCAAGCCTCAGTTCCCCGTCGCGGAAGTCTCTGTGACGGCATGGAATCGCATCTGGCGGATTGCCGAGGAGTTCCGCGGCAAGCCCGATAACCATCGCCCCGAGCTGCGCGGGCGGTTGCTGCGTGCGATCGCGCGTTACGCGGCGTGGGAGACTTCGCGCCCCGATGGGCGGTTCCGCTTCCATGAGTCGTGCTTCGCGGTGCCCACGGCGGCGACCAACACGTACTTCTGCCTGCTGTCGAGCATGGAGGCGGTCGAGGCCGGCGAAACGGTCGATCACGAAGTCGCCGCGGCGCATCGCTGGCTGATGGCCACGTCGTCGCAGGCGTGGCTGCTGCCCGGCCGCGGCGACGAGACGGACGCCAACCCGGTGCAGGTCGATCGCTTCCGGCATCACGTGTGGTGGGTCGGCGGCAACGGGCTGACGTATCGGCCGGTGTTTCAGGTCGCGGTGATGCTCAATCGCCCGGACAAGATCGACGTGCTGGCCGAGGTCGCGCACGGCGCGCTCTCGCCGACGACGTTCAACACGTGGGACACCGCCTTCTGGGAAGAAGGCATCACCGCCGACGGCCTGGGCTGGGGGCACGGCCGGCAGACGCTGGTGTTCGGCTACCCGTTCGACGGCACGCTTGCGGTGCTGGGGATCGTGGACCGCCTGCGCGGCACGCCGTGGGAGCGGCCGATCTCCGAAGCCTCGCTCGATACGCTGATGAGCCTGCTGCGTGGCTCGAGTTGGGCGTGGTATCGCGACTACTGCCCGCCGATGTTCGACCGTGCGAACATGCAGTACGAAACGGTCGCCAAACCCAACCGCCACAAGGGATTTCTGCTCGCCGATCGTTTGCTCAAGGATTTCGACGATTCGCTCAACGACGCGCAACGCCGAGAGCTTCGGTGGTACGTCGACGCCGCGTCGGTCGGCGGGCAATTCACCGATGACCCGCCGGCCCCGGCTGAGTACACCGGCGTGCGCTACTTCTGGAACAACGACTTGCTCGCGGTGAAGAACGACCGCTGGCACCTGCTGGTCAACATGTCCTCCGCGCGGGCCGACGGCCTGGAGAGCGCTCCGCCCATGGCGGGGTTCAACTTCTTCACGACCGACGGGCAGGCGATGTTCCAACGCGCGGGCAACGCGCACGGCCGAGCGCTCGGCGCGTCTGAGCTCACGCTGCTGCCGGGCATCACGGCACGCGAAGAGGTGCGCCCGCTGCAATCGATCGTGAACTGGAGCGGATACCCCAGCCTGCACAACCTCGCGGGCGGCGTCGCGTTGGGTGAGTTTGGCTGCGCCGGCTTTCACTTCGAGAAAACCAACCGCCACCTCGGCTCGCCCGATTACGTCAACGAGAAAAACCCGTGGATCTACGGCGTGTTCGCGGCCAAGAGCTACTTCGTCTTCGGCGACACCGTGGTGGCGCTGGGCGCGGGCATCCGCGACCTCATGCCCGAGCACGGCGGGCACATCCGCACCAGCGTCGAGCAGGCGCTGTGGTCCGGCGACGTCGCGATCCACGACCCGCAGCAAAGCGACGGGCCGATCACGATCGCCTACGAAGCCACGCCCGAGCCTTTCAGCCTGTCGCGCTCTATGGCGTCGTCGGCCTCGGCCGGCTTGCAGGTTCGCCATGATGGGTTCACCTACACCGTCCTGCCGGATCAGACGGACGGCACTGCCGAGCTTCGACTTGAGCGGCGCAACACGCGATGGAACGAGCTGTCGCAGACCAACAAGCGGGTCGAGACGCCATTGGCCGAGAACATCCTCGGGCTTTACATCGATCACGGCCCCAACCCGCGCAACGCGCGCTACGGCTACGTGGTGCGAACGTCGGAGTCGGGCGAGGGCTCGGGCGTTGCGTCGATGCCGCGCGTGATTGCCAACACGCCGGACGTTCAGGCCGTGGCGTCGGCGGACGGCGGAGTGGTTCAGGCGGTGTTCTTCGCGCCGGGCCGCGTGGAGGGCGCGGGCTGGGAGGTGTCGGCGTCGGCTCCGGCGGTGCTGATGGTCGAGGCGACGCCGAGCGGCTGGCGCGTGACGGCGTCGGACCCGCAGCAACTCGTCGATCCTGCGCCGCTGCGCGTGCAACTCGTTGATCGGATGGGCGGGGCGCCGCGTCGTGGCCAGGCCGAGCTGCGCTTTCCCGAGGTGCCCCGGTCGGGCAGCCAGGTCGTGGCGGACGTCGTCGCGGAGTAACACGAGGCGGCTTCGCGGAGGCTATCTATAGAAGGCGGTCCAGCCTCGGGCAGCCCCGCGGCCTGAGGCATTGGTCCGCCGAGGCCGCGGACTTGCATACGGTGTTGCGGGCGGCGCAGGGCCCTCAAAAGCGTGTCTAAAGGCCTATTTAGAGCCCTAGGAGTGAAAACATGTCAATTCTGATCGCCTGGAAAGACGATCTGGAGCGATAATTCGGTTGCATCGGGCCGACGCGAGCCGTAAAGTGTTCTTGTGACTGAAAAGAAGTCATTAGGAGTGAAGCCCGATGCGTCGCAGCACGTGGAGTTTCTCGAGGTCCTGCGGCTGACGCCGTTCCCGGCCAAGGGAGCGGTGGCGATGCTCCGCGATTCGATCCAGACCTATCTCAAGAATTCCCAGGCTCAGCCGGGCTCGGAGTTTCCGACCGACCCGGAGGTCGCGGCGGCGACGCAGCTCAGCCGGTCCACGGTCTGGCGGGCGCTGAGTCAGCTGCAGCGCGAGGGGTGGCTGATCCGCGAGCCCGGCCGGGGGAGTTTTGTCGGCCCCCGCGCCAGCCTCGGCGCGGGTAGCAGCGAAACGCTGCGGCGTGACGTGACGCGGATGGCCTTTCTCATCGCAAACATCAACAACCTCTCGCACGACTGGTTCACGCCCGAAGTCCTGCGCGGCGTCGAGTCCTGCGCCGAAGACTACGGCGTCCGCTGCGAGCTGCTCGGCCAGCGTGAGCACGACATCGACACCATCCTTCGGCGTCTGTCGCGAAGCAAGCCGGATGTGCTGGTCGTCCTCGCCTTCGGCTCCAAGCCGGGGCTTGTCGCGCGTGACACCGAAGCGATGGGCATCCCGCTTATTCGAGCCGGCCGTCCGCACGCCTGGCCGGACGCGCCGCACGTCGACATGGACAATCAGCAGGGAGCGAGGATCGCCGTCGAGCGCCTGCAGCAAGCCGGCCATCGCCGCATCGGCCTGCTGATGACCGAGCAGGGCGTGCCCTGGGTGGTCCAGCGCATCCGTGGCTACGCCGAGGCCATGTCGAGCGAAGTCGGCCCGTCGAACATGGACCTCATCCATTGGATGTGGGTCCCGCATCAGTCGCCGCGCGACATCGCCGCCGACGCGCTGCGCGATCAGATCGACGGCATCAAGGAATACCTCGAGCGCGTGCGGCCGTCCGCCGTGATCTGCAGCAGCTCGCCGGTCAGCCGAGCGCTCAGCCTGGCCGCCGACGAGCTTGGGCTCGACATCCCCAACGATCTATCGGTCGTGACGTTCGACCAGAACCCCCTTGTGGAAGCGTGGTTTGGCCGCCCGATCACCACGGTTCGCCTGCCGCTGTTCGACATGGGCCAGCGGCTGACCGAGCTGGCGACCCGTGCCGCTCGCGGCGAAAAGCTCCCCGCCGCGAGCACCTTCGCGTTCGATCTCGTCGAGGGCGACAGCGTCTCGCAGCTGCCCGAGTGAGTTCGGTTTCTCCGTCTTGGTCCGCGTTTCTCGTTCACCCGTCAGAAAGGACACGCCGTGTTGACCTCCCCGCGATCTCAGAGCGTTGCGTCTCGCCGTGGCTTCACGCTGATCGAGCTGCTGGTGGTGATCTCCATCATCGCGCTGCTGATCTCGATCCTGCTGCCCGCTCTTAGCTCGGCGCGGGAGTCCGCCCGGGCCATCGCCTGCGGGTCCAACATGCGCCAGAACGGCATCGCCATCATGGCCTACGCGCAGGAGTATCGCGACACGCTGCCCTATGGCTCCGACTTCGATAACGACACGGATTGGCCGACGCTGATCGCTGCCTACGTCGAGCGCGACTCCACGAAAACCTTCGGCCCCGAGAGCGAACTGCAGCAGTGTCCCTCGGCTCAAATCGACGGCGGCCGATTCCACTATTCAAGCCACCCCGCGCTCATGCCCGCCAGCAACTCGTTCGCCGACCCTATGGCGGACTCGCCGTCGACCACCAGGAAGACGCCGTATGCAAACGCCGACATCCTCGAACCGTCGGGTGTGACTCTGATCATGGATGGTGCGCAGGCGCAAACTCACGGACGCGCCGCCCCGGTCGCGACAGAGATTGAGAACGCGCTAGGCATTGGCTATCTCGACTTCACGCCTAGTTTGCGCAGCGACGAGTGGAATCTGCCCGCGTACATCGATCAGCGTGATGATTCCGTCTTCTCGGACAATGTAGACCCCACGATCAGCTCGTCCCTTGAGCCAGGGTGGCTTCAGGTGCGTTTCCGTCACCAGAGCGACTCGACCGCTTACTTCCTCTGGGCCGACGGGCACGCCAGCAACATGCAGCAAGACGACACCGAGATGAACGACTTCATCGTCAACCCGCGGTAAAGATGGGAGTGTGTCTTGTCGTTGTTCAAGGAGTTCATCCTGTGTGGGTTGCCGTGAAATTCCGCATGACTTGGCTTGCAGCGCCGAAGCGATGCGCACGGCTGCTGGCTGTCGTCGCGATGTGCGGCGTCTCGGTGCCGGCGACCGCCGACGAGGTCGTGTATCGAGAGACGTTCCCGCGCGGCGCTGATGAAGAGCAGGTCGAGTCGGCGCGCGTCACCAGCGACGGCTGGCAGATTCACTGGCAGCCCACGGCCGCAAGCGGCAGCAACGCGCCGTTCAACAGCAACGCCGACAACGGCGGCAAGCCGCAAGACCTCGCGCCGGTGAACGCCAAGGCCGACACGTTCGAGACACCGACCCCGTACGGCGTGTTCAACCTGCCGATCGCCCACGACATGCGCCTCGACGCGGGCGCAGCGCGGTGGCTGCCCATGACTTTTACGCCCGGCCAACAACTAGCGATCGACGTCGACGCCGAGGCGGTCGGCCTGCCCGAGGGCAACGTCACCGCCTTCGGCCTGTTCATCGACAAGTGCTCCGGCCACGTCGCGTTCGACTCCTTCGAGATCCAGGCCGCGCCGCGTTGACCCGCCGATCGGCTCACCCGACTAGGCGTCCCCACTTCTCATCGAGCCCCTGCCCTAGGCGCCGGCCGCGCCGTTGCCTGTCGATATGGATCAGCACGCTCATGCAACGCACCGGCGGGCTTCATCGACTCGGCCGACCATCGCGCGCGGCTTACGTCGGCGCGAACGGAAACACATCAATCGCCTGCTCGAAACACTTCAAATGAAATTAACCCTCTTTAAAGCACGAAAAATGCGCGTGATCGCGTCAATTTCGGCTTGACGCCAGACCAAATTCGTCACATACTCATAAAAACTGAAAACACATCAAACTGTCCAACTCAGTCACTTAGCCGCCGCTCCGAGCGTCGGCCACGCACCCGTTTCCACCCGTCTCACCGTTTCACTACCCCAGGAGGCCTCCATGAACCATTCACTCAATCGATCGTTAGCTCTGGCCGCGTGCGGCACCGTGGGTCTGTCGGCCGCGACCGCGTCGGCTGGCGTGATCATCTCGGAAGACTTCACCGGCAACCCCGCCGCGCCGTTTGTCGAGTTCACCAACTACCCCGGGCCGTTTAGCGTCGCCAACGACGCGTACACCATCGACTACACGCCGTCCGAAACCAACAACAGCGGCGGCGGCTCGGCGAGCTCCGCGGCCCTCATCGACCAAGACGCGCCCGGCGGCAACGCCGGCCTCGCCTTCGCCGACGGCGACTTCACCATCTCCGTCGATGTCGCGCCCACCAAGTTCACCAACACCGGCGGCACCATCTCGCTGCGCGCCTTCGAGAACAACGACGCCTTCCTCAACTTCGGTGTCGGCGTCGGCCTCGTCACCGGCTTCGGCGTCGCGGGCGACGACGCCACCCTCAGCTTCTTCATCGGCAACACGCCGCTGGCCAGCCCCGGCCCCGATGAGTCCGCGACCTTCGTCCACTCCTTGGCCGGCGACGAGACCAGCTACAACCTGCTGCTCAGCGGCGACTTCGTCAACGACGCCAGCCCCGCCGACGGCGACCTGATCCTCACGGCGATCTTCACGCCCGACCCCGCCGACAACCCCAACGGCCTCGCGCCCATCACCATCACCACTACCGTCGACCAGGCGACCGTCGCCACCCTCGGCATCAACTTCGCCGCTCGCCGCTTCTTCGGCATCACCCAGGCCGGCAGCGCGGGCAACGACCTGAACGTGACCTACGACAACTTCCTGCTCACCGACGAGGCATTAGTCATCCCCGAGCCGGGAGCGATGGCGCTCGCCGCCGTGGGTGGCCTCGCGATCCTCTCGCGTTGGCGCGGCTGAATCAGCACTCCCTCCGGCGGCCGCGAACACCGGCCGCCGGGGCTTCACGATCGCGTCTCACACAGCCAGTCTCCCCGCCGCGCGGCTCGCGATTTCGTTCGGGTCGCGGTTGTTTCTAAGCCTCTTCACCCTCTGGAGTCTCTCCCATGCCCCACGCTCCGCATCGACAGTCGGTGGTCCCCGAATTCGAGCCGCTCGAACCGCGCGTGCTTTTTTCGTCAACGATCCAGTGGCAGCCGCTGGGCGAGGCGGGCAACGGCGGCCGGTCGGACGCCCTGACCGTCAGCCCGTTCGATTCCAGCCACCTGCTGGTAGCGGGCGACGTGCTTGGCTCGGCCATGTCGTTCGACGGCGGCAAGACCTGGGAGCCGGCCACCGGCTTCGACTCGCTCGAGCACAGCGACTTCACCTTCCACCCGACCAACGCCGACGAAGTATGGGCCGCCACCCTCAGCGGGCCGTACCGATCGACCGACGGCGGGCGGACCTGGACCTCGCAGCGCCAAGGCATGCCCGCGCCAGACGGCTTCGGCTACGACGCCGCCGTCGAGAAGGTGCTCTACGACCCCAGCGACACCACCCATCAAACGCTGCTGGCCTTCGGCGGCGACCACCGCGAGCTCAAAGAGGGCGCGGCCATCGCCTCACAACTGCCCAACTACGGCAAGATCTGGCGTAGCACCGACGGCGGACAGAACTGGTCCGACGGCGGCATGGCCGACCTGCCGGGCAACATCACCGCCGTGGCCTACGAGTCCGACTCCAGCGACGTGCTCCTCGCCGCGGTCAGCGACGACGGCATCTACCGCAGCACCGGCGACGGCCCGGGCGCGACGTGGGTCCGCCGCAGCAACGGCCTGCCCACGGCCGGCAACGGCGTCCGCATCTCGGGCATCGTCTCCGACCCCGCCAAGCCGTGGATCCAAACCGCCACCGTCGGCACCAGCCAGCCCGGCAATATCAACACGCCCAAAGTCGGCGGCATCTATCGCAGCACCGACCGCGGCTGGAACTGGACCCGCGTCGAGGCCGGCGAAGAAACCGGCTCGTGGCCGCCGGACTTCCGCCACGTCGAAGTGAGCAGCGACGGCGGAACGCTCTGGGCCGCCGACGTCACCTTCGGCACCGGCAAGGGCGTCTATAAAAGCACCGACAGCGGTGCGACCTGGCAGCACGTGCTCACGGGCGCTAACGTCGATCAGTTGCTCGCCGAGCCCTCCCCGCTCAACGACGGCACCGCCATCGGCGGATGGTGGGTCGAGATCGATCCCAACGACGCCGACACCGTCTACATCCTCGGCAGCTCGCTGGTCCTCAAGACCACCGACGGCGGGCAGACCTGGACCGACGAAACCAACATCAACTTCGGCAACAACACCTGGCGGTCCAACGGCTACACCGGCTGGGTGGCCGAGAACGTCGCGTTCAACCCATACGATCCCAACATGATCGTCACGCAGGGGCTCGACTCCTTGCTCGCTGGCATCAGCCGCGACGGCGGCTACTCGTGGGACGTGGGCTTCCGAGAAGGCGGCGACACCGGTCTGCCGGCCTTCAACGCCGGCCGCGACGTCACCTTCGCGCCCAACGGCGTGATGTTCATCGCGCTCGGCCAAGGCCCGAACACCGACGAACTCATCGCTCGCAGCACCGACAACGGCGCTTCGTGGGAACTGCTCGCCGCACCCGCCACCGGCCAGGTTGCCACTGCGGTCTACACCAACCCTTCGGCGCCGAACAACCTCTGGGCCGTGGTCGACGGCGTGCTCTACAAGTCCTCCAACGCGCTCGCCGGCAACCCCGCCAGCGTCACGTGGATCGTCCAGAACGTCGACGGCACGCAGGTCGACGACATCGCCCCGATCCCCGGTCAGACCAATCACTTCTACGTCTCGACCGACAACGGCGTCTACAAAACCACCAACGGCGGCGGCGCCTTCACCCGCGTTGGCGGCACGGGCTTCGCCGGCCCCGACGACCGCGTGAACATCGCCGTCGACCCCAACAACACCAACGTCGTCTGGGCCGCGTCCATCGGCAACCAGGCCAACGGCCTCTACAAGTTCGACGGCTCCGCGTGGCAAACGCTCACGCTGCCCGGCGGGGCCGACCGCTGGGCCCGCGATGTCGCCGTCAACCCCACCGACAGCAACCACATCGTCGTCGCCACCGGTCAGGACCCCTTCGTCGACATCAACGGCGGCACGTTCCTCTGGTTCTCCGAAGACGGCGGCAGCACGTGGACGCAGGAATCGACCAACCTCCCGGTGATGCGCTTCCGCACCGTGACCTTCTCGCCCGACGGCAGCCGCGTGATCGCCGGCTCGGGCGGGCGCGGGTTCTGGGTGGCCGAGCTCGACCGCACGACCATCGGCGCTCAGGCCGAGCACCTGCTGGCGGGCGAGGGCGCGAGCGGCGACGCGTTCAATATCGGCATGGACGCCGAAGCCAGCGACGGCCGATACATCGTGGTGCCCAATTCCGCAGGCGACTCTTCGGACGCCAACGCCGACGCGCCCGTCGCCAAGTTCTTCTTCACGCTCGACGAGGCGCAGCAGGGCGTAACCTTCCGCGCTCGCGTGCAGACGCCCGGCGGCACGGGCGACAACTCCTTCTTCGTACGCGTCAACGAAGGGGCCTGGCAGCCGTGGGTCACCGCGGTCAACCGCTTCGGCTGGACTTGGGACACGGTGTCCAACGTCAACACCGGCCAGACGCTGTCGGTCGATCTGGGGGCCGGCCGGCACGTGCTGGAGTTCAAACTCCGGGATGCGGGTACATGGCTGGACGAAGTCGACATCGTGCTCGCCGGGGCCGACCCCGCGACCCAGCCCGCGACGTCCATGCGGATCCAGGCCGAGCGCGCCGATGGCGGCAGCGGTGTGCAGGTCGTCGATGACACTCGCGTCGGGTTCATCAACGCCGGCGACTACATCGTGTTCGAGGGCGTCGATTTCAGCAGCGGCTTCACCACGCTGCTGACCCGCGCGGGCAGCGCCAGGCAGGGCGGGACGATCGAGATTCGGCTCGGCTCGCCGACCGCCTCGATCATTGCCAGCACCTCGCTGGGCAACACCGGCGGATGGACGCAGTGGGAGTCGCAGACCACCACGCTGCCCCCGCTCACCGGCGTGCAGGACCTCTACATCACCTTCTCGGGCGGGACCGGCTTCCTGCTTGATCTCGACTACATCGAACTCATCGCCTAACCCAACGCCCACCCACGCAAGCTATGTCGCCATCAGCCCGGAGCCCCTCCATGACTTTCACGACACGCACCCTCCGATCCGCCGTCGCCCTCGCCGCCGCCGCGCTGTGGCTGGCGTCGCCTGCCTCGGCTCAGGTCGCCGCGACCCACGACGTCTTCATCGAGGGCAACGCCAACGGCTTCGACATCCGCGCGTGGAATATCCAGATGCAAGAGCGGGCCGGCGGCGCCACCACCCACGGCCGCTACCTCTCATTCAACGAAGACTGGAACGCCAAGCCCTGGGCGACGATCCAGATCCGCGACGTCGCGTCGTTCGTTATCACGCAGGACTGGTACGACAAGGGCTTCGTCCGCTTCCTCGTCAACTCCACGGTCAACCGCTACGGCGAGCCCAACGGCCGAATCGCGTTTCAACTCTTCCTCGAGGGCACGACCAGCGATCAGCGCGAGATCGTTCGCCCCGCCCACATCGATCGCGGCCGCGGCACCGACGAAGACCCCGGCACGTGGCAGGAAGTCATGGTCCCGCTCAGCAGCTTCCGCAGCGCCGAGGTCGGCGACACCGTCGACGGCATGCGCATCCAGGTCTACCGCGACACGCAACTCGCCTTCGGCATCGACGAGATCGGCTTCGTGAAGTATCAGGAGCTGCCGCAGTGGTTCATCGATCAGCGCAACACGCCCGTGCTGCAGCCGCACGTGCACTGGCCCGAGGCGGACGAGCTGCCCGACAGCATGCGCCCCGATCTCGCGCCGCCACGCGTGGAAGACGGCAAGTTCGTAGGCCCGGACGGCCGCCGCGTGTTCGTGCTGAACCCGTACGTGCGCGAGGTTTCGCAGTTCGACGTGTGGGGCAGCGGCAACCGAGCGAATCGTCCGCCGGACCTGGGGCTGTTCGACTCCGACGTGCACGGCTGGCTGTACAACGAGCTGCTGACGGGCGAGAGCCTTGCGCGGCTGGTCTTCAACTCGCTGTCGGTGAACATGCCACCCGGGCCGTGGTACGAGCACCTGGGCCTGACGCGCGGGGAGTTCGAAGCGAACGAGGCGGTGCAGATCGGCCTGATGCCCCCGCTGGAAGAGTTGGTCGATCGGGTGGACGTGCCGTTCCACGTCGACGCGGTGTGCTGGCCGTGGACGCTGGGCAAGCCCGTGGTTCAGAACCTGGTGCCCGACGAGGTGGTCACGCAGGGGCGGCACCACTGGGTGTACTACCGCATCATCGGGCCGGGCCGCGACCTGTGGCTGGACATGTGGCGGATCTACGCGCAGCGGTACGCCGACGCGAACGCGAACGTGCTGACGTTCGAGCTGATGAACGAGCCTTCGTACCTCTCGCAGTCGGAAGACCATCTCGCGGAGTTCGAGGTCTGGCTGGGCGAGCGATTCGCCAGCGTCGATGCGATGAACCGGCTCTGGGGCACGAGCTTCGAGTCGTTCGCCGACGCGGCGCACCGCACGGACAACCACGCCAACCCGCAGTGGCCGGGCCGCTTCTTCGATTACGAGGAGTACCTCGTCGAACGGCTCAACGGCCTGCTCGCCGAGGGCGTCGATGTCGTGAACGAGATCCTGCCGAACGCGCTGGTTGGCGTGCAGCCGATGGGCATCTACATGGCGACGCCGCACGAGGGCTTCTGGAAGTACCGTGTGGCTCCGTTCGAGAGCGTGGTGATGACGCCGACCGACGGCGGGAGCTGGACGGTCGGGCGGGGCGCATCGCGGCGACCCGCCGCTGCGCTCAAGTCGCCGATGGCCGATGCGCCCTGGTCGAACGACCTGCTGCTGGCCGTCGCCGACGACAAGATGATCTT
The DNA here is from genome assembly GCA_039024495.1 of Planctomycetota bacterium. Taxonomy (GTDB): domain Bacteria; phylum Planctomycetota; class Phycisphaerae; order Phycisphaerales; family Phycisphaeraceae; genus JBCBUE01. The sequence continues at coordinate 53,730 of JBCCQE010000012.1, forward strand.
CGACAACGAGAAGAGCCTTGAGGGCCAAGGTCGTGACGACACTTTCAACCTGCTCTGGGAGACGGTGCTCACGGGGCACGATGGCGTGTCGATCTTCAGCTGGGCCAAGCGCGGGTGGTCGTGGAAGGAGGGTCGCGGCAAGGTGGAGATGCTCGCCGAGCGTTTCCCGTTCTCGGCGTTGAATCCCGCGGCTCGGCGGACCGAGTCGCTGCGCGGCATCCTCGATTTCGCTCAGTCGATCCAGCCGATTGCCGACGACATCCTGCCCAAGCCGTGGGGACCGGACCCCAAGGTCGCGTTCGTGTATAGCTGGGACGACGCGCGTCGCCGCAACCTCGAAAGCGACCGGATCGACAAGCGTGGGGCCTACTACGCCGCGCTCAAGTACAGCCACTGGAACATGGCGATGGTGCCGTCGCACCTGGCGATCGAAGACAACGGCCTGGATGGCTACGACGTGGCGGTGCTCGCCGGGGCCACGCGTGTGGAGCGCGAGCTGCCCGTGGTGCTCGATCGATTTGTCCGTGAGGGCGGGGTGTTGATCGTGGGCGAAGAGGTCTTCGATCGCGACCTCTACGGCCACGCCATCGACACGGCCGGCCTTGTGGGCGTGACTTCGGGTACGCCGACCGATCAGTCCAGCGGCCGGTTGGCGCTCGGTGCGTTGGCGTCGGGCGTGCCCTTCACAGGCGAGATCGACGCCAGGCTCGCGCCGCGCGCGCTTGAGATCGCATCGGGCGTCGAGGTGGTGCTGCGCGACGAGCACGGCCAGCCGATCGTCACCCGACAGCCGCACGGCCGAGGCTGGGTGTATTACCAGGGCGCCGACGTGGTGGGCTATTCGCTGGCCAAGCTGATGTGGGCCGCGATGAACGACGCCGCCCAACAGTCGGGCCACGGCGAGGTGCCGGCGTCGTGGCGCACCGTCGAAGCCATCGACACGCAGACGGGCGAGCTGGCGACCAACCTGCTGGTCTCTCGCCGCAGCCACGAGGCCGAGGGACGGCACTCCGTGCTGCTGATGAACCGCGATGGCTTTGCCAAGACCGTGCGGCTGACGATGTCGGTTGAAAGCGGCGCTGCCTTCGCGGTTCGCCTAACCGTGGGTGAACAGGCCGAGGATCATCCGCTGCCGAGCCGCATCGACGCCGAAGCGTTGGCCGACGAGGGCCTGACGGTCCACCTTGAGCCCCACGCGCCGGCGGTGCTGTTGCTCGATCGATAAGTTTTGCATCGGACTGGATTGAACAGGAGACGTCGATGCCATCGATCGCGACGCGCCCGGCGCTGACCGCGCCGCCGTTGGGTTGGAACAGCTTCGACAGCTACGGTTGCAGCGCCAATCAGCAGGTCGTGCGCGAGGGCATCGAGGCGTTTGCGCGTCGGCTTCGGCCGCACGGATACGCTTACTTCGTGATCGACAACGGGTGGTTCGGCGAATACGAGATCGCCGAGGGCGAGACGTTTACGCGCGAGTTGCACGCCAAAGACGTCCGGCTCGACGCGTTCGGCAGGCTGCTGCCGTCGAAGGTGTCGTTCCCCGATGGGTTTGACCCCTTGGTGTCGCAGGCACGCCGGCACGGGATCAAGCTCGGGCTGCACCTCATGCGCGGGGTGCCGCGCAAGGCCGTCGAGCTTCGCCTGCCGGTCGAGGGCACAAGCGTGACCGCCGCGGACATTGCGGATGTCGACGACACCTGCCCGTGGTGCGATTACATGTACGGCGTCGACATGGATCGCCAGGGGGCCAGCGACTACTACGACTCGGTGTTCCGCCTGTTTGCTTCGTGGGGCATCGACTTCGTGAAGGTCGACGACGTCATCCACAAGCCGCGAGAGATCGAGGCCGTCGCCGACGCGATCGACCGCTGCGGTCGGGACATCGTGCTCAGCCTTTCTCCGGGCGGGCAGATGAATCCGGAGCTGCTGCCGGTGTATCGACGGGCCGACCTGTTCCGCGTGACGTCGGACGTGTGGGATCGCCGCGAAGACCTCGACAAGGGCTTCGATCGCTGGGGCGCGGTGGCGGGGCTGGACCTCGACGGGGTTTGGCCGGACCTGGACATGATCCCTTTCGGCCGGCTGATGCGCTGGAACCCGCCGGGCCCGGGGCGGGACAGCTGCGACCTGCTGGCGGGCGTTGGGTTCGAGCGGGACGATCGCTTCACGTCGGCGCAGCGGCGTACCTTCATCACGCAGCGTGCGCTCGCGGCGTCGCCGTTGTTCTTCGGCGGCGACCTGGTCGAGACGAGCGACGAGGTGATGTCGATGCTGACGCACCCCGACGTGCTCGCCTGCAATCAGAACGGCGTGGTGGGCCAGCGGGTCTACCGCGACGGCTCGATCGAGGCGTGGCTCACGCCACACAGGGTCGCGCCCGGGTCTTTCTGGCTGGGCGTGTTCAACCGCGGCGACAACACGTGGCAAGGCGCTTTGCGGTGGAGCGATCTGTCCGTGTCGACCCCGCCCTCGGCCTGCCGCGACATCTGGCTCGACGCATCGACGCCTGCCTCGACCTCGCTACGCCTGCGGCTCGACGCCGACGACGTGGCCTTCCTGCATTGCACTGCGTAGCCGCGCGTCCCGCGCGTGTTTCGTCAGATCATCCCATCGGGCCGCGCCGATGGGGCCACGGCACATGCATCGTGCCGGTGGGCCCCATACGGCGCGGGTGCAGGCCGTCGAGATCGCCTGTGCCTTGGGGTTGGACTTTGCCTGATCGGTGCTTCTACATTGCTCAGAGCGCGAGGCGGTTCTCGTGAGGAAGGCCGACACGGGCCCGGCGAGGGCGTTGTAGATGCAGGCGTCGTCGATCCAGCCTTCAAGGGGGAATGTGCTGCTGCTCTTGAAGGCGTCGGGCGAGCCGGCGGTTCGTTGTGTGCACGTTGTTTTGTGGGTCAGCTTTCGTTGGCGGGGCGGAGTTCGTCCTGGTCGTTGCCGGGTTGGCGATAGGTCGACGGGGCGACGCCGACGGTTCGCTTGAACACTCGGGAGAAGTGGGCCGGGTCGTCGTAGCCGACGCGGCTGGCGACGTCGCCCACGGTGCCTTGCTGGGTGGCGAGCAGGTCGCAGGCGCGTTGTATTCGGAGGCGCGTGAGGTAGAGCATGGGCGGGAAGCCCGTTCGGTCGCGGAATCGGTGGGCGAATCGAGAGGGGGACAGCCGGGCGACCGCGGCGATCTGCGGGAGCGTCAGGCGGTGGTGCAAGCGGTCGGACATGAAGCGAATAGCCCGTGCTTCGGGGCTGGCCCCAGAGTTGCGCTGCGTTGGTCGGGGGCGGTGTTGGCTCGCGCAGGCCAGCAGGCCGAGCAGGTGTCGCAGCGCGTGTGCGCCGCAGAGCGCGGTGTCGAGCGTGTAGCCGTCGCTGTAGGCGCGAAGCATGTCGAGGAAGAGCCAGATGGCTTTGCGTTGTGCGGCGGCGTCGAGCCGGACCGGGCCGGAGCGGATCGCCTCGCGGTACAGCGGCATGTCTTGGCCGACCCCATGGGCCCAGTAGATCGACCAAGGCGCGTCAGAGCGTGCGCCGTAGGCGTGCGGTTGGCCGGCAGGGATGACCGTCGCGACGCCGGGCTCGAGTTCGTGCTCGTCTTGGCCGATCGCCACCCAGCCGCGGCCGTCGACACAGAGGATCAGGATGTCTTCGTCGATCCCGCGCGGGCGCGTCACGCGATGGTGCTTGGCTCGGGGGAAGTAGCCGACGTCGCCGCAGCAGACCCCTCGAAGCAGCGGGTGCGTGCGTGCTCGGCCGAGGGCTTGGCTCGGCACGGCGTGGAGCGTCTGCCCGGCGAACCCCTCGGGCTTGAACGCGGCCGATCGATCGTGACGCGATCCAACCACACCACAAATGTAGCAAGAATGTCTAAGTTTCAGCAGGCGGAGTCATGGCCGGTTTCGAGGGGCTTCGATAGCGTTGCTCCAAACCGCTATGGCCTCAAGCACTTCTCTTTCGTTGTCCTCATCCGGCACCCTTCACGCTTCCCACGGCGACGGCGTGCGATGCAGTTGCGCGTCGCGGCCGTACCCGACCTATCGCCTGCCACCCGGCGAGCAGTATCCGATGTTCTTCCGCAAGCGTGTCTATCAAGGCAGCAGCGGCCGCGTCTACCCGCTTGCGTTCCACGCGGCCCTGTCCGATGAGCGGGTGGACGACCCATGGGAGTTCATCACGCTCGAGAACCCGTGGCTGACGGTCGAGCTGCTGCCCCAACTGGGCGGGCGGATCTTCGCGGCGACCGAGCGTCAGACCGGGTACGACCTGTTCTACCGCCAGCCAGTGATCAAGCCGGCGCTCGTGGGCCTGACCGGGCCGTGGATCAGCGGCGGCGTCGAGTTCAACTGGCCGCAGCACCACCGACCGACGACGTATCTACCGGCCGATCGCACCGTCGAGCGTCACGACGACGGATCGGTGACCGTGTGGATGGGCGAGCACGAGCCGATGGACCGCATGAAGGAGGCGCACGGCGTCCGCCTCGATCCGCACAGCAGCCGCATCGAGCTCAACGTGCGTCTGTTCAACCGCACGCCGATGCGGCACAGCGTGATGTGGTGGGCCAACCTCGCCGCCGAGACGCACGAACGCTATCAGGCCTTCTTCCCGCCGGATGTGGATCACGTCGCCGACCACGCGGTGCGGGCGATGAGCAGCTTCCCGATCGCACGCAACGACTACTACGGCATCGACTACCGCCCGGGCACGGACCTGACGTGGTACCGCAACATACCGGTGCCGACGTCGTACATGGTGCTGCGTAGCGACTACGCCTTCTTCGGCGGGTACGACCACGCCGCCGACGCCGGGTTCGTGCACGTCGCCGACCGGCACGTCGCGCCGGGCAAGAAGCAGTGGACCTGGGGCAACGCCGAGTTCGGCAGGGCGTGGGACCGCGAGCTGACCGACGCGCGAGACGACGGCTCGCATCCGCCGTATGTCGAGCTGATGGCGGGCGTGTACACGAACAACCAGCCGGACTTCACGTACCTCGGCCCCTACGAAACCAAGACGTTCCGCCAGGTGTGGTGGCCGATCCGCGGGCTCGGCCCGGTGCAGCAGGCCAACGAGCGCGCCGCGCTGATGCTCTCGGCAGACAGCGGCACGCTGCGTTACGGCGTCGCTTCGAGCGAACCGCTCCAAGCCGTTGAGCTCGTGCTGAGCCGCGGCGGCGAGGCCATCGAACGCCACCGCCTCGACCTGCAATCAAGCGAGGGCGTGCGCTTTGAGCTCGACCTGCTGTCGGGTCACACGATCGAAGACTTCGAACTGGCGCTGGAGCACGATGGCGATCGGCTGTTGAGCTATCGGCCCGCGCGGTCGAAGCGGGGCGATGAAGACCTCCCCGATCCCGCCACCGAACCGCCCGCGCCCGAGGACGTGGAGTCGGCCGATCGGCTCTATTTCATCGGCGAGCACGTCGAGCAGTACCGCCACCCAACGCGTCGGCCCGAGCCGTATTGGCAAGAGGCCATCCGCCGGGACCCCGGCGATACGCGATCGCGACTGGCTCTGGGCCGGCGCTGCCTGCGGCATGGCAAGATCGACGAGGCGATCGAGCACCTCGAAGCCGCTCGCGCACGTTCCACCGAGTGGCACCCCAACCCCGAGTCCGGCGAAGCCGCGTACCTGCTGGGGCTTTGCTACCGACGACGCGGAGAGGCGTCGCGCGCCGAAGACTGCTTCGGCAAGGCGGCGTGGGATCGGGCGTTCGCCTCGCCCGCGGCCTTGCAGATGGCTCAGATCATGAGCGAGCAGGGGCGTTGCGGCGAGGCGATGGACCGCGCCCGGCAATCGCTCGCGGCCGACCCCGGCAACCAGACGGCCGCCTGCCTCGTGGCCGCGCTGCTCCGCCGAGCGGGCGATCCGGACGCCGGCCGGCGCCGCTGCGACGCGGTGCTCGCCCGTGATCCGCTCAGCGCGGCGGCGATGTTCGAGCGATCGCTTTGCCTTCGATCGATGGGTGAGACATCGGCCGCCGATGAGGCGTTCACCGCCATGCTCGAAGCGCTCGCGGACGCGTCGCAGACGATGCTCGACGTCGCGCTCGACTACGCGCATGCCGGCCTCTGGGACGACGCCATCGCCGCGGTCGAAGCCGCGCCGCCCGGATCAAACGCGTCGGCCGCCTACGCACGCTGGTGGTTCGCGGAAAAGACAGCCGATCCCGCCGCCGCCACGCGGGCAGCGCAAACCGCACGCTCGCTGACCCAGCCAACCATCTACCCCGTTCGGCCCATGGAAGAGTTGATCCTCGCCGAGGCGACCGACCGACTGACAGACGACGCCAACGCCCCTTACCTGCTGGGCTGCCTGCTGTACGACCGACAACGCATCGCTGACGCCAAGGCAAGCTGGTCGCGCTGCATCGAACGCGACCCAGGCCACGCCGGCGCCCTCCGCGGGCTCGGCCTGATTGCATGCAACGACGCCGGCGAACCTCGGGTGGCGCTCGATTCGTTTGAAGCGGCCTTCGCGTCGGCGTCCGACGACGATCGGCTGCTGTACGAGCTGGATCAGCTGCGCGGGCGCTGCGGCATCGATGCCGAGAAACGTTTGGCGTCGCTGGACAGTTACCCCGCTCTGGTCGCACGCCGCGACGACCTCACCCTCGAACGCATCCATTTGCTCAACCTCATGGGCCGCGAGGGCGAAGCGCTCGCCATGCTGAGCGAGCGACGTTTTCACCCGTGGGAGGGCGGCGAAGGCAAGGCGTTGGCCGAGCACGCCGCCGCGTGCCTGGGGCTGGGTATGGCCGCGATGGAGGCTGGCTTGGCACCGCAGGCGGTCGCCCACTTCACCGCCGCCACCGCGCCGCCCGACACGCTCGGCGAGGCCCGTCACCCGCTGGCCGCCATGGCCGACGTCGAGGCTCATCTCGGCTGGGCCCTGCTCGAAGCGGGCGAGACGGACGATGCTCACGCGTGGTTGGAGCTCGCGGTTGCTACTTCCGGCGACTTCTCGGAGATGGCGGTGCAGGCGTTCTCGCCGATGGCGTTCTTCAAGGGCTGGTCGCTGCGGCTTCTCGGTCGCTCGGCCGAGGCACGCGAGGTATTCGAGTCGTTGCTGGAGCACGCCCGTTCGTCGGCCAAGCAACTCGCAAGGATCGACTACTTCGCGACCTCGCTGCCCAACCTGCTGGTGTTCGAGGAAGACACTCAGCGACGCCACGAGATCGACTGCCGTTACCTCGAAGCCCTGGCGCTGCGTGGCCTCGCGCAGATTGACGAGGCCGATGCCCTGCTGCGTCGCGTGGCCGAGGAAGACACCAACCACCTGGGCAGCCGCCAGATGCTGCGGTGGGGGCACCTTGTCTGGCGATCGCTTTAATCTGTCAGCCCACTGGCTCTGCACCGACGACCCACCGGAGACCGCCTTATGAGCGTGCCGCAAGCCGTGTTCATCATGACGGACACGCAACGCCGCGACATGTTCGGCTGCTACCAGCAAACCGGCCTGCAAACCCCGCACGTCGACGCGCTCGCCGGGCAGGGCGTGCGCTTCAACAACGCCTACTGCGCGTCGCCCGTCTGCGGCCCCGCGCGGTCGAGCCTCTTCACCGGCCTCTACCCGCACTCGTGCGGCGGCTGGGCCAACGGGCTGCCCCTCGACGCCAACACCAAGACCATCGGCCAGCGACTCACAGACGCCACGGCCGGCCGCGTCGCCACCGGGTACATCGGCAAGTGGCACCTCGACGGCGGCGACTACTTCGGCATGGGCCGATGCCCCGAGGGCTGGGACCCCGCTACTTGGTACGACATGCGCAACTACCTCGAAGAGCTCTCGCCGGCAGACCGCCAGCGCTCGCGGCAGGCGCAGTCGAACGACGCCCCTGGCGGGTTCCCCGAAGAGCTCACCTTCGCCCGCCGGTGCGCCGACCGCGCCATCCGCTTCATCGAAGAGCACCGCGATCGGCCGTTCCTGCTCGTCGTGTCGTTCGACGAGCCGCACTCGCCGTACCTCTGCCCCGAGCCCTACGCCTCGATGTACGACGGCTACGAGTTCCCGAAATCGCCCAACGTCCACGACGACTTGCGCGACAAGCCCGAGCTGCAACGCATCTGGGCCGGCGACAACCTAGACCGAGACATGACGGAGTTCCGCATCGCGCGGGCGAATTACTTCGGGTGCCATTCGTTCGTCGATTTTCAGGTCGGCCGAGTCGTTGAGGCGATCGATTGCGAGACGCCCGAGTCGCTCGTGATGTTCACGTCTGACCACGGGGACATGCTCGGCTGCCACCGCCTCGAGCGCTCTGGCAAAGGCCCGGCGGTGTACGAAGAGATCACCAACGTGCCCATGGTCGTCCGCTGGCCCGGGTGCGCTGCCGCGGGTTCCGTGTCGGACGCGTTGGTCTCGCACGTCGACGTGGCCCCGACGCTTCTTTCTTACTTCGGCGTGGATGCCCCGATGTTGTTGCCCGGTTGCGACCAGCTCGGCGTGATCCGCGGCGACGTCGCGTCGGTTCGGCAGCGGGTGTTTATGGAGTTCGGCCGCTACGAGAACGACCACGACGGATTCCTCGGCTTCCAGCCGATCCGCTGCGTCTTCGACGGTCAACGCAAGCTCGCGATCAACCTTCTCGATCGCGACGAGTACTACGACCACGCCGTCGACCCGCACGAGATCGAGAACCTGATCGAAGCACCACCGGACCTCGCGCGACGCGATGGCCTGCACGACGAGCTGATCGACTGGATGAACGCCACGCGCGACCCCTTCCGCGGCGACTGTTGGCGTCGGCGACCCTGGCGGCAAGACGCCCCCCCCGCGAGCTGGGCGTTCATGGGCATGACCCGCCAGCGCGAACACGAAGAGTACGAACCGCGCCAGCTCGACTACGCCACCGGCTTGGAGATGAAGCAAGCCGTTCGACCCAAGCAATAAGCGGATCGACTTCTGCCCAAGCCTTCACCCCCGCTACCCTTCAGCCATGACCTCCCTCGCCCCGCGCCCCAACATCCTGTTCATCCTGATCGACGACATGGGCTACGCCGACCTCGGCTGCTACGGCTCGTCGTTCTACGAGACGCCCAACCTCGACCGCCTCGCCGCCGCCGGCCTGCGCTTCACCGACGGCTACGCCGCGTGCCCCGTCTGCTCGCCCACCCGCGCCTCGCTGCTCACCGGCAAGTACCCCGCCACCGTCGGCATCACCAACTACATCCCCGGCAACGCCTGGGGCAAGCTCATGGGCGTGCCTTACTTCCACGAGCTTCCCCAAAGCGAGACCACCGTCGCCGCCGCGTTGCGTCACGCCGGCTACACCACCGCCCACGTCGGCAAGTGGCACCTCGGCGGGCCCGACCGCTTCCCCCAACACTTCGGCTTCGACACCAACGTCGCCGGCCAGGACTGGGGCGCCCCCAAGCAGGGCTACTTCGCGCCCTACGGCCTCGACACCATGTCCGAAGGCCCCGACGGCGAATACCTCACCGATCGCCTCACCGATGAAACCATCCAGCTCGTCGATGGCTACGCGCAGTCGCCCGACACGCCGTGGTTCGTCAACCTCTGCCACTACGCCGTGCACACGCCGATCCAGGCCCCCGCCGACCTCGTCGCCAAGTACGAAAAAAAGGCCGCCGACCTCGGCATCGACCCGGACGCCGACCTCGCCGAGGGCGAGCGATTCCCCTGTCTGCACAAGAAAGACGACCGCGTCGTCCGCCGCACCCGCCAGTCGCACCCGACGTACGCCGCGATGGTCGAGAACCTCGACACCAACCTCGGCCGGCTCTTCGACGCTCTGAAACGCAACGGCCAGTGGGACAACACGCTCATCCTCTTCACCTCCGACAACGGCGGGCTCTCCACCGCCGAGGGCTCGCCGACATGCAACGCGCCGCTCTGCGAGGGCAAGGGCTGGATGTACGACGGCGGCGTCCGCGAACCGTGGATTGCCCACTGGCCTAAGCGCATCGCCCCCGGCACCACGACCGACGCCGTCATCACGTCGCCCGACCTGTTCCCCACCCTCCTCGAAGCCGCCGACGCCGAACCGATGCCCGATCAGCACGTCGACGGCAAGTCCTTCCTGCCCGCCTTGCTCGGCCAACCCTTCGATCGCGGCCCCGTCTTCTGGCACTACCCGCACTACTCCAACCAAGGCGACACCCCCGCCTGCTCGGTACGCGACGGCCGCTACAAGCTGATCGAGTGGTTCGAAGACGGCCGCATCGAGCTCTACGATCTCGCCAACGACATCGGCGAGGACCGCAACCTCGCCGACACGATGCCCGACGTCCGCGACCGCCTGCACGCCCAACTCCAAGCCTGGCGTGACGAAATCGGCGCGAAGATCCCCGACGTCAACCCCGACTACGACGCCATGCTCGCCGGCAACCAGCCAAGCCCCGACGGCCACGGCAAGTTTCCCCCCATCCCCGGCAGCGATCACTAGCCATCGTCCGTCGATCGGCTCAGCCGCCGTACCACGCGGGGTGGGCCGTGACGCGCTCGATCATCTCGTCGCAGGTCGCGCGAGCGTGACGGAGCCGAGCGAAGGCATCGCCACGCAGGCTGTAGCCCTGGATCGCGACGCGGCCGTCGAACCCGCGACGGAAGAGCTGGCCGAGCAGCGTGGCGTTGTCGAGCTGTCCGTCGTCGAGCGGGCGGATCTTCGCCACCCCGCGGCCGACGCCATCGACCCCGCAGATGTTGATCGCGTGCAGGTGCGGCGCGAGCGACTCGAGCGTTGCCTCCAGCTCGGCGTGCTCGTCGATGGCCCACCAGTGATACGCACAGAACATGCACCGCACGCGCTCGTGATCGGCCGCCGCCGCGATCCGCGCGGCGGTCGCGTGCTTCTGCATCCAAAACCCAACGTGCGGGTAGAGACAGACCGTCGCGTCGGTCAACCCGCCGAGCGCGCGAGCAAAAGCGATCGCCCGCTCGTCGTGTTCGGGCGAGTCCAGTTGGTCGTCGGCCGATCGATCCGGCCCGAAGGTCACGGCAACCTCCAGGTCCGCTCCTGGCGGCAGGTCGGCGAGCACGTGCCCGGCCTTGGACAGCGCGGCGTCGTGTCCCTCGGCCAAGTCGATCTTCACGTACATGGCCGCGACGGGCAGGTCGGCTTCTTCGGAGACTCGTCTCAGTTGGGCGCGGGCCTCGTCTTGCGCCGCGCCGGCGGACCAGTCCGAGTGATACGCGGCGTCGAACCCGGCCTGCTTCATCATCTCGAACCGCGTCTTTAGATCGATCGGCCGCAGCGGTGCCTGAAAAAACGTGTCCATGGCGACGATCGACCGACTCACGACAGCACCTCCTCGAGCGCAACCGACTCGGCCACGCCCGTCTCGGCGACCCGGTAGATCGCCTGGATCACGGCGAAGTTGAACACGGCTTGGTCGCCCAGCGGAATGGCCGACGCCTCTCCGCGGATCGCTTGGCGGAACTGCGTCAGGGGGCGAAGCATCGGGTCCTTGGGTTCGTCGTTCACGAGGTGGTCGGCGTGGTGGGGCTCGCCATCTTCGTCCCACGCGTGGACGTGGCCGCACCCCTCGGGCCGACGCGGCAACCAGTGCACGGCCGCGGCACCCAGCGTGCCGTCGAACTCGAACACCTCGCCCTCCTGGCCGTGAACCGCCGAGCTGCGTTCGTAGTTAAGGATGATCGGCGGGCCCGCATCGCGGTGGATACGCAGGGTCGCGGCGACGTGAAATTCAACGTCCAACTCGAAGTCCTGCAGGTCGCCGCCGATCCGCGGCTGCGCGATGTCGGCTGAGAGCACCTCAATCCGCGTCGGTTGCAGCAGGAAGCAGCGAGCCGACACGCTCGGCTGCTCGGGCAACCGTTCGATCTTCACCCCGCACCTCGACTGGCTCGCCGACGAGGGCGTCCGCTTCACCCGGGCGTACAGCGACTGCCCCGTCTGCGTGCCGGCTCGGGCGACCATCATGACCGGCCGCCACGGTTTCAATCAGGGGCTGACCGCCAACAAGCCCGCGCCCGTCCCCGCGGCCGAGCACCCCACCCTGCCGGGCCTGCTCACCGCCGCCGGATACCAGACCCGCGCCGTCGGCAAGATGCACTTCAAGCCGACCCGCGCGTGCTACGGGTTCGAACACACGCAGTTGCCGTTCGATTACGTCCGCGAGCAGAAGCGCCTCGGTCGCCCCACGACGATGGAGCACGGCCTTGGGCAAAACGAGATGCACCCCGGCATGAGCACCGTCGACGAGGCGCAGTCGCTCACGCGGTGGATCGTTGATCGCAGCATCGACTTCATCGAGACCCGCGACCCCACTCGGCCGTTCTTCCTCTGGACCAGCTTCACCAAGCCCCACCCCCCGTTCGACCCCGACCCCAAGTACTGGGCGATGTACGACGGCATCCCGATGCCGCCACGTGTCACCGGCGACTGGTCGCGAGCCTGGGAACTCGTGCCCGACGCGCTCAAGACCGACACCATCAAGTTCAGCCAGATCCATCGGTTCAGCGAACCGCAGCTGGCCGCGAGCCGTCGGGCCTATTACGCCTGCATCTCGCAGGTCGATTACAACCTCGGCTTGCTCTTCGCACGACTCCGAGAGACCGGGCTGCTCGAGAACACCTGGATCGTCTTCACCAGCGACCACGGCGAGATGCTCGGCGACCATTGGCTGAGTACGAAGTCGCTGCTGCTCGAGCCCGCCGCCAACGTCCCGCTCATCATCCGCCCTCCCTCGCCGGTCAACGACCTCGGCGTCGAGCCCGGGACCACCCGCGACGGCCTCGTGTGCCTCGCCGATCTGCTCCCGAACTTCCTCGCGCTGGCGAGCGTCGATCCGCCTTCGGGCATCGATGGGCGCAACCTGCTGGCCCAGCCAGGCCAAGCCGATCGGCGTGAGCGCCTCTTCGGGGCCGTCGACGACCGCGTCGCCGTAATCGAGCAGGACCTCAAGCTCCACCGCTGTCTTAGCGATGACTCCGAACTCATGTTCGACCTAACGCAGGACCCGCTGGAGACGCGTAATCTCGCCGGCGACCCGACGCACGCAACCGAGCGAACTCGTCTGGCCGGCCTGCTCGACGCGCTCGGCTGGCGTCGTCCACACGCCTCGGCTGAGCACCAGCCGTCGCTCAATCGTTGGCCGGGGTTCCACAGCACGGAGGTGGAATCCGATGTCTTTCACTAAGCCACCCGCCGGCACCGCTGCAAGACGCTTCCTGGGCCCGGCCTATCTCACCGAGAATCGCCGATGATCGATCTCGCCCGACAAAACGGAGCCCCCCGTGCCGCCCGATGGAACCCCGCTTCGCTGCCCCCCTATGGGCTGAGCGTTGCCGACATCGGCGCGATCGGCGACGGCGCGGCCGACGACGCGCCGGCGATCCAGGCAGCGCTCGATCGCAAGCCACCGGTGCTTGTCGTCCCCCCCGGCACGTATCGCATCGGGCGCACGCTGCGTCTCCCCGCCGGGGCGCACGTCTTGGCGCACCCCGCCGCCGAGTTCGTGCTGGCCGACGGCGCCGGCGTGGACGACCGCAGCTTTTTGGTCACCAACGAAGGCGGGGCCGACGACATCACGATCGAGGGTGGCTGCTGGAACGGCAACAACCCCGGCAACCCGCGCGGGCCCGACGGCCCCGGCGGCTACACCGGCGTGCCCGTCAGCTTCCACCGAACCCGCCGCCTCAAGCTCATCGGCCTGACCGTCCGTGACCCCGAGTCCTACTTCATCCGGCTCGGCCAGGTCCGGCATTTCCGCGTCGAAGACGTCACGCTGGAGGCCAGGCACCTCCGCCCGAATCAGGACGGCGTGCACCTCGGCGGCGGCTGCGAGGACGGTGAGATCCGCGGCATCCGCGGCGTCGGCATCAAGACCCCCAACGACGACATGATCGCCATCAACGCCGACGACGCCCTGCATCGTGTCGAGGTGTTGGGGCTCGTCAACGCCCCGATCCGCCGGCTCCGGATCGAAGACATCAAGGCCGACGACTGCCACAGCTTCGTCCGCATGCTCAGCGTCTGGTCGTGCATCGAATACGTGCAGATCCGCGACGTCGCCGGCGGATGCCGCATCAGCGCGATCAACTTGGACGCGGCGCGCGACGCACGCGTCACCCTGTTCGACATCGACGACGAGGCTTTTGCCGGCGGGGTTGGGCGGATTCAGAACGTCCGCGCGACCGACATGTGCGTGTTCAAGTCGGCCGACGCGGGCGCGTCGCCGCTGCTCGACCTGCGGACCCGCTGCGAGGACGTCACGATCGAACGCTTCACTCGAGACGAGCATCGAGACACCCGGCCCGACGCCCCGACCGCGGTCCTCGCGGCCTGCCCCGACACCCGCCTGACCGTCGGCGGCCTGAACGAAACGCAAGCCCGCGACATCGCCTCGGCCCCCTCGCTGCGGGCGATGCACCGTCAGATCGGTTGCGAGGCACGCGCCATCGATCGCTACCGAGCCGACATCTGCATGGACGGCGACGATCAGTTTCGCATCGAGCGTGGAGGTTTCGAGTCGATGCAACTCAACCACGACTTCGAGAAGCCTTCGGCAACCCAGGGCTCGGACGCGACGACCAAGGGCGGGGTCGCGGCGACCGGCCGGCAAGGCGGATCGAGCCTACCTGAAATCAGAGTGCCCAAGGCCTCCGTGTGACCGAGTCGGGCAGGCCGGCCCGTGTGGCCACCGCTGCCGCACACCAAACCATTCCCTCGACTGGAAGACTCAGATGAGAGCTCAACACTGCTTGGCCGCTTGCCTCCGACACGCGATGCGTCGGCTTCGGACGCAGCGCGGCCCCTTTGACACGATGGCCGCTGTGGTCATTGGCATGATGGCCATCGCCTGGAGCAGCGGTGTTCCAGCGGCGCCGTTGCCGCCGGACTCGGCGTACGTCGTGGTGAATGATCAGGGCTCGTTGTCGGTGGCCGGAGAGCGGACGCGGTTCTGGGGCGTGATCGGACGCTTCCCGTACGCCGCCGACATCCAAGAAGCCGACACCCCGGCGCAGCGTCAAGCGCGTGTCGCGCAGGCGTATCGCGAGGCAGACTTGTTCGTTGATCGCTTCGAGCTGCTCGGCTTCAACATGGTGCGAAAGTTCAACGGCCACCCGCACGCCGCCAACTACACCAAGGGCGATGGATCGACCGCCGACGTGCTGGACTACTTCTACCATCGCCTGTCGCAGCGCGGCATGCGCGTGTGGAACGCCGGGTTCAACGATCTCGGCGTCGCTCGCGCCGAGGACGTATCCATCGTGGACGACCCGTCGACGGCCGAGGCGTGGAGCGAGGCCGTCGCGAACTCGACCGCTCGCTACCGGTACAGACGGATCGACAACGCCGCCAACCTTCGCAAGAACGTCGTCATCGCCTGGGACCCCCGCCTTGAGGCGCTCGTCATCGAGCGCATGCGAGCAACCGCGAACCACGTCAACCAGCACAGCGGCCTGCGCTGGGCGGACGACCCGGTGTTTGCCGTCTGGGAGCTGAGCAACGAGGAGTGGTGGATCCCGCGGATGCTCAACGGCGCGTGGCACAACCAGCCTGCATTCTTCAAGCAAGGCCTGCTCACCCGCTGGCACGATTTCCTCACCGAAAAGTACGGCGACGAACAAGGCCTGCGGGCGGCGTGGCTCGGGCTCCTGCCCGGAGAGAATCTCGACGACGGGACGATCCTGCTGGCGCCGCTCGCCCGGCCGATGGACCCCGCGCTGCTCAACGACGCCAACCCGCTCTACCGCCGCGGCGACGACCGGCCGGACGCCGCCGTCGACGTCATCACGCGTCGCGATGTCAATGGCGTGCGGGCCGCCGATATGCTCGAGTTCCTCACCGAGATGATCGTCGCCCACAAGCTTCGGCTGCGCGACGCGCTCAAGCCCGAGGGCAAGAGCCTCACGCTCAGCCCGATGATCTTCGACACCGGCCGCGGCGAGGGCATCCAGATGCAGTACATGCACCAGCACGCCGACGCCGTCTCGCACAACGCCTACATCAACGGCAACGCCAAGTACGGCGACGACGAGCTCGCTCCGTGGGACTCGGGCCTCGACGAGTTCCCGCGCATCAACGAGGGCGTGCCGTGGCTCGAGCACAACCGCCCGCCGAACATGCCGTTCCTCGGCTACGAGACGCAGATCCAGCAGCCCGCGAAGTACCGTGCCGAGTTCCCGATGCGGATCGCCTCGCTCGCCGCGATTCAGGACTGGGACGCCATCTGCTGGCACTACTTTGGGCCGGTCAAAGACATCGCAACGGCCAACAATCCCTTCGATCAGCCGATGGATATCACCGTCGGCGGCCACCCGCAGGGCTACCACTACACCTACGACCGAACGCAGAGCGCGATCATGCGTGCCGCCGGTTTGGCGTGGCGGCTCGGCCACCTGCCGCCCGCCCCGGAGCCGACGCTCTTCACGTTCGGCCGAGACTCGCTGTTCGACCCCGACTCGATGCAGTACGGCCGCGCCTACGACGGCCGACTCCCCGACTTCAACACCACCACGTACACGCACGGCATGCGGCTGCTCATCGACCCAACCCGCGAGGACAACGCTGTCGACGGCCCGGTCGTTCGGCTCAATGATCGCGCGTTGCCCAGCCCCGCCGCCGCTCATCCGGGGATCGCGTTCGATTGGCGTCGCGGCTCGCTCGTCTGGGACACGCCCGGCAGCGTGGGCTACGTCGGCTTCATGGCGCGATTCGGAGAAGAGGTCGTTTTTGATTTCCCCGGCGCGTCGGGATCGGCTGGGCCGATCCGTCTGTCGGACGTCACGTTCGATAACCCCGAGGGCATCGCCTTCCCCGTAGACGCCGAGGCGGAGCGATACGTGGCGTTCGTGATGACCTCGGCGACCCAGCAGCCGCTCGATCAGACCGACTCGGTGGTCATCGCCCTGAAGAGCACGAGCTTTAACTCGGGCTTCGAGCTGGGCAGCGGCCGCGAGCGACGGACTCAGCCCGGCACGCTTCCAGTGCTCGAAGTCGCCGTAGGGGCCACGCTGCACTCGCCCGCCCACGCCGGTTGGGCGGTCCGATGGATCGACTGGCACGGCCGGGAGATCGGGGCGGACGCGTTCGACGCTCAAGGCGTGCTGGTTGTCCCGAGCGACGCACGGGTCTGGACCCTCGAAGCCTCGCGTCCAGTTCGTTGAAACGATCGATCACCGCGTGTGGAACAGGCCGTGCAATCCAACGTTCTGCTGGTCGTGATGGGCCAGCATCACGCCGCGTGAGTCGAGTACGAGGAAAGGTCAGCTAGCGTTGCCCCGCCGTGCGGGGCATACCGCGATGCGTTCCGCGAAATCTCGCGCAAGACTCGGATGCATTAATTACACAGACGCGGATTCTGCGGACGACGGCCGTAATTGCCGTTCCTTGTGCAGCCGTGCGCGAGATTCGAGTTGATGGGCGCAAGTGTGGTCGGCTCTTGGGTTGAAGCGAGGATTTTCGACGGCGGCGAGCGAGTGGGTCTTGGCCTTCGGGGAGTAACTCGACGCGGACTGTAGATCGTCAGCTCGGGATGAGCAGGTAGTTGCCGATCGGGTCTTGGAGGTTGACGAACCGGAACAGGTGGGTGTCGTTGGCGGCGATCTCGGCGATCTCGGCGATCTCGGCGATCTCGGCGATCTCGGCTATCTCTGCGGCGAGGGCTTCGGGGGTGACGCGGCCGGTGGGTGCGGGCGGGTGTTGCTGCGAGGCGTCGGGGGTGCGGGGCGAGACGGTGTGGTGGGTCGGGTCGAGTTGGAGGGCGACGACTTCGCGGAAGCTTTCGGGCGTTGCGGGTGATGGGGTGCTTGGCGTGGCCCTGGCGGGGTGGCGGGGGTGTTGGGTCGGGTAATTGGTCGGCGTGAGTTGGATCGGTGTGGCGTGCTGTTGAAGGGTGTGGATCGACGCACGCTGCCCGGGGTGGGGCGTGGCGGCTCGGCTGCGTGCATGGGGTGTGTTGGGTGGGGTGTCGACGGTGTCGGTGGTCGTGGTGGCGGCGGTTGCGATGGGGGCGGTGAGTGGGGGTGCGGCGGCGGGCGTGATGAGGGTCAGGGTGTCGGTGGTAGTTGCGTTGATGCGGGTAAGGCCGGTGTCGAGGACGTTGACGCGGCCGTCGCGGTTGATGTCGGCGGGGTTGGTGATGGGGGCGGCGGCTCGGCCGGTGTAGGCGGCGCGGACCTGGGCGAGGTCGGCGTCGTCGACGGTGGTGTCGGCGGGGTTGTTGCCGGTCTCGCCGACGGCGTTGCCGAGGTAGAAGGTGTCGTCGGCGGTGAGGCCGGTGTTGGCGGTGGCGCGGACGGTGACCTCGAGCCAGGCGTTGGCGACGGCTTCGTTGGGGTGGGCGGTGGCGTCGCCGTTGTTGTCGGCCCAGATGAGGGTGACGCGGTGGGTGTCGGCGAGGGTCGGGTGTTCGCGGACGGTGACGCTGAGGGGCGCGGGGGCGGTTGACCAGGCGGAGGTGTCGCTGGTGTTGCCGGTGCGGAAAGCGAAGTCGGCGGCGGAGAGCGCGTCGGGGTCGGCGAGGTTCTCGAGGTCGACGACGACGCCGTTGATGCCGGCGTCGTAGCTGGTGTAGTTGGCGAGGGTCGCGGTCTGGCCGGGGAGCAGGGCCTGCTTGTCGGTGGCGATGGCGTTGTCGTCGTTGGTGTTGGCGGCGGGGTCGTTGCCGTCGAAGGCGGAGTTGTTGTAGAAGGCGGAGCGTGCGACGACGGTGGCGGGGATGCGTTGGTTGCCGAAGTCGATATTGGCGAGGTTCTCGCTGGGGGCGAGGGTGACGCGGTAGGCGTCTTGGACCAGGGTGTTTGCGAGGAAGACCGAGACGGTGCCGGTGGTGTAGCTGCCAGCGGCGAGGTCGGCGATGCCATCGCCGTTGAAGTCGCCGGCGACAAGCGCTTGCGGGTTGGCGATGGAGCCGACGCGTTGCTCGGCGGCGAAGGTGCCGTTGCCGTTGCTGATGAGGATGGAGAGGTCGTTGGAAGTGCTGTTGGCGGTGGCGAGGTCGGTGAAGCCGTCGCCGTTGAGGTCGAGGGCGAGGATATCGACGGGGCCGGTCCCTGCGGGGAAGGACTGGGCGGCGGTGAAGGTGCCGTCGCCGAAGCCGAAGAAGACGGACACGTCGTTGGAGCCCTCGTTGGCTGCGGCGAGATCGAGGTCGCCGTCGCCGTTGAAGTCGCCGACGGCGATCGAACTGGGCCGACTTCCGGTGGCGAGAGTGGTTTGCGGGGCGAAGGCACCGGCACCGGTGCCCAGCAGGATCGAGACGTCGTTCGAGAAGAGGTTGGTCGTGGCGAGGTCGGCGATGCCATCGCCGTTGAAGTCGCCCGAGGCGGCGTCGCTGGGCGAGGAGCCTACGGCGAGGGGCGGCTGGGTCGTGAACGTGCCGTCGCCGTTGCCGGTCAGGAGGACGAGGTCGCTGAACTGGCCGGGGGCGGCGAGGTCGAGGTTGCCGTCTCCGTTGAAGTCGCCAGTCGTGAGCGTGTTAGGCGTGCCGGCGTTGAGTTGCTGGGGGGTGGTGAAGGTGCGGTCGCCAATGCTGAGGAACACGGAGGCCTGGGTCGGTCCGAGTTGGTTGGCGGTGGCCAGATCGGGGGTGCCGTCGTTGTCGAAGTCGCCGGTCGCCAGGCCGGTGACGAAGTTGCCGGTGTTGAGCGTCGGCCCGGCGGTGAGGCTGCCGTCGCCGTTACCGAAGAGGACGGCTGCGCCGGTGAGGATGTCGGTCGCGGCGAGGTCGAGCGAGCCGTCGTTGTCGAAGTCAGCTGTCGCGAGGCGGTTGATGCTGAGGCCTGAACTCGAGGTGGGGCCGGCGGTGAAGGTGCCGAGCGGCGTCACAGGGCCGGTTTGGACAAAGCCTTCGGGGACGACTTCGCGGACGACATAGTCGCCGGCGGGGAGGTTGGCGAGGGTGTATGAGCCGTCGGCGGTGGTGGTGGTGCTGGGCTCGCCGGGGTCGAGGGCGGCGTTGTCGTTGAGGTCGAGGTAGACGGTGACGCCTTCGAGGGGGCCCTCGCCGAGGTCTTGAGTGCCGTTGGCGTTGACGTCTTCGAACTTGGTGCCACTAATGGAGCCGAGGCGCTGGTTGCCGAAGTCGAGCCCCGTGGCGGATTCGTTGGGTCCGACGAAGACGCGGTGGGCGTCGGTGACAATGGCGTTGCCGAGCAGCGTGAAGATGAACGGATCGAAGTTCCGCACACCGATGCCGATGAGATCGTCGGTGCCGTCGGAGTTGAAGTCGTTAATAACGATGAAGCGTGGCTGCTGGGCCGCTGCAAAGTCGATGGCAGTGGCGAAGGTTCCATCGCCGTTGCCCAGCAGGACCGAGACGTCGTCGGAAAACTCATTGGCGACTGCGAGGTCTATAAGGCCGTCGTCGTTGAGGTCGTGGGCGGCGATCGACGCTGGGGCGTCGCCGGCGGCGTAGCCGACGGCTGAGGCGAAGGTTCCGTCGCCGTTGCCGAGCAACACGGAGGCGTCGTCCGAGTTGCGGTTTGCGGTGGCGAGGTCGATGACGCCGTCGCCGTTGAAGTCGCCGAGTGTGATCGCGGCGGGCCGAATCCCCGCGGTGTAGCTCACTGCTGTCGCGAGGGTTCCATCGCCATTGCTAAGGAAGATCGAAACGTCGTCGGATATGAGGTTCGCGGTGGCGAGGTCGATGACGCCGTCGCCGTTGAAGTCGCCGAGTGTGATCGCGGCGGGCCGAATCCCCGCGGTGTAGCTCACTGCTGTCGCGAGGGTTCCATCGCCATTGCCCAGCAA
>JBCCQE010000013.1:0-74185 GCA_039024495.1 Planctomycetota bacterium
CACCCCCAGCGTCGCCCACCCGTTCGCCGCCGCCCCCCGCCCCCAACCCGCCGGCCGGGCCATCCAAAGCAGCC
Organism: Planctomycetota bacterium; assembly: GCA_039024495.1. Taxonomy (GTDB): domain Bacteria; phylum Planctomycetota; class Phycisphaerae; order Phycisphaerales; family Phycisphaeraceae; genus JBCBUE01. Next base: position 75 of record JBCCQE010000013.1, read on the forward strand.
ACGCCAGCCCGCCAAACGCCCCCACGTGCAGCGTCTTGTCCAGCTCCAGCCCCCCGCCCAGGTCGTTCTCCCCCAGGTCCAGCCGCGGCCAGTGCGTCGCCACGCTCAGCGCCACCCCGTAGACCGCCGCCGAAGACCGCCAAAACCATGCCTGCCGCAAAAATCCCGTCACCGCCCAAGTATGCCACCCCAAGCCCCACTCCGCCCCCACCCTCCTGCTCAGGCCATCCCTACCCAAGCCGCGGCAGAGCAAAGCGCCGCCGCGGGTATCCCCACCTCGAACACCCACCCCCACACCCCACACCCCCGCCATGCCACCCCTGTCACGCCCCGCCCAGCCCGCCTGCCAACCCGACAGCCCACCCCCCGCTGAACGGCTTCCCCCACCCCGCAAACGTGGCATATCCCTTGCCTCTGTCCTCGCTCGACGCGATTTCCGCGTCCCGATTCACACCACAAACCCCGAACCGCACCTCAGCTAGGAGAGCCCCCACCATGGCGGTCAAAGAACTCACCTTCGAAGCCGACGCCCGACAGCAGCTCCTCGCCGGCGTCGAAAAGCTCGCCGCGGCCGTGAAGTCCACCCTCGGCCCCCGCGGACGCAACGCCGTCCTCGACAAGTCCTGGGGCGGCCCGACCGTCACCAAGGACGGCGTCTCCGTCGCCGAGGAAATCGAGCTCGCCGACAAGGACGAAAACATCGGCGCTCAGCTCGTTAAAGAGGCCGCCTCCAAGACCTCCGACAAGGCCGGCGACGGCACCACCACCTCCACCGTCCTCGCCGAGGCCCTCTTCCGCGAAGGCCTCCGCCACGTCACCGCCGGCGTCGACGCCAACGCCCTCGTCCGAGGCATGAAGAAAGCCGTCGCCGCCGTCATCGCCAACATCGAAAAGCAGGCCAAGCCCGTCAGCGGCAAGAAGGACATCGCCAACGTCGCCGCCATCTCGGCCAACAACGACCAGGAGATCGGCAAGATCATGGCCGATGCCATGGAGAAGGTCGGCAAGGACGGCGTCATCACCGTCGAAGAGGGCAAGTCCCTCGAAACCTACGTCGACGTCGTCGAGGGCATGCAGTTCGATCGCGGCTACCTCTCGCCGAACTTCATCACCGACCAGGACGCCATGACGGTCGAGCTCGACAAGTGCCTCGTCCTCGTCCACGAAGACAAGATCGACTCGATCCAGAAGCTCGTGCCCCTGCTCGAAAAAGTCCAGCAGGCCAAGAAGCCCCTGCTCATCATCGCCGAAGACATCACCGGCGAGGCTCTCTCGACGCTCGTGGTCAACAAGCTCCGCGGCGTCCTCAACATCGCCGCCGTCAAAGCCCCCGGCTACGGCGACCGCCGCAAGGCCATGCTCCAGGACATCGCCATCCTCACCGGCGGCGAGGCCATCATGAAAGACCTGGGCATCGAGCTCGACAAGATCGAACTCGCCCAGCTCGGCATCGCCAAGAAGATCACCATCACCAACGACAACACCACGATCATCGAGGGCGCGGGCTCGTCCAAGGACATCCAAGGCCGCATCGAGCAGATCCGCCGCGAGATCGAGGGCACCACGTCCGACTACGACCGCGAGAAGCTCCAAGAGCGCCTCGCCAAGCTCGCCGGCGGCGTCGCCCAGGTGAACGTCGGCGCAGCCTCCGAGGCCGAACTCAAAGAAAAGAAGGCCCGCGTCGAGGACGCCCTGCACGCCACCCGCGCGGCCGTCGAAGAGGGCATCGTCCCCGGCGGCGGCGTCAGCTTCATCCGCTCGCTCAAGGCGCTCGACAAGGTCGAGACCGCCAACGACGCCGAGGCCGCGGGCGTCGCCATGGTCAAAGCCGCCATCCAGGTGCCCCTCCGCACCATCGCCGACAACGCCGGCGAGCGCGGCACCGTCGTCGTCCGCAAGGTCGCCGACGGCAAGGCCGGCTTCGGCTTCGACGCCCTCAAGCTCGAGTACGGCGACATGATCGAGAAGGGCATCATCACCCCCGCCAAGGTCGACCGCACCGCGCTCGAGAACGCCGCGTCGGTCGCCACTCTGCTGCTCTCCACCGACTGCATCGTCACCGAAGCCCCGTCCGACGGCGACGACCACGCCGACCACGCCGGCGGCGGCATGGGTGGTATGGGCGGCGGCATGCCCGGCATGGGAGGCATGGGCGGAATGGGTGGCATGGGCGGTATGCCCGGCATGATGTAAGCCGCTCACCCAAGCCGGGGCAGAGCAAAACGCCGCCCCGGGTATCGCACTCACACCCGAAACCAACCCCACACACAGGGAACCCAAACCATGGCCACCGCCACCAAATCCAAGACCAAGCTCAACCTCAAACCCCTCGAAGACCGCATCGTCGTCACCCCCGACGTCGCCGAGGACAAGACCTCGTCCGGCATCTACCTCCCCGAGGGCGCGAAGGAAAAGCCCCTCACCGGCAAGGTCGTCGCCGTCGGCCCCGGCAAGCTCACCGACGACGGCAAACGCGCCGAGCTTCAGGTCAAGGTCGGCGACACCGTTCTCTACGGCAAGTACTCCGGCACCGAGGTCGAGGTCGACGGCACCGACGTCCTCATCCTCCGCGAGTCCGAGCTGCTCGGCGTCTTCGAGAAGTAAACAAATCCCAAAGCCCACGCATCGCGATGCGTGGGCTTGATCCACGCTCCATCTCACCCCCAGAACCCCCGACACCGGAAACGATAGAAGATGGCAACCAAGCAACTGATGTTCGGCAACGCCGCCGCACTCGAACTCAAAGAGGGCCTCACCCGCCTCGCCCAGGCCGTCAAGGTCACGATGGGCCCCACCGGCCGCAACGTCGTGATGCAGAAGTCCTTCGGCGGCCCGGCCGTCACCAAGGACGGCGTCTCGGTCGCCAAGGAAGTCGAGGTCGCTGAACCCTTCCAGAACATGGGCGCGAAGATGGTCGTCGAGGTCGCCAAGAAGACCGGCGACAAGGCCGGCGACGGTACCACCACCTCCGTCGTCCTCGCCGAGGCCATCTTCTCCGAAGGCCTCAAGCACGCCATGGCCGGAGCCAACGTCATGGCCCTGCAGCGCGGCATCAACGCCGCCGCCGAGGCCGCCGCCGACTCGATCACCGAGCTCTCCACCAAGGTCAAGGGCGAGGACGACCTCCGCAAGGTCGCCACCGTCTCCGCGAACCACGACGCCGAGATCGGCGACCTCATCGCCCGCGCGATTCAGCAGGTCGGCAAGGACGGCGTCGTCGAGGTCGAGGAGGGCAAGGCCGCCGAGACCACGCTCGACTTCGTCGAAGGCATGCAGTTCGACAAGGGCTACCTCTCGCCATACTTCATGACCGACCCCGCCTCGCAGGAGTGCGTCCTCGAAGACCCGCTGATCCTCATCCACGAGAAGAAGATCAGCAACCTCCCGGACCTGCTCCCCTTGCTCAACAAAGTCGCGATGGCGCAGAAGCCGCTGCTCATCATCGCCGAGGACGTGGAGAACGAGGCACTGGCCGCGCTCGTGGTCAACCGCCTCCGCGGCGTGCTCAAGGTCGCCGCCGTGAAGGCGCCCGGCTTCGGCGACCGCCGCAAAGCCATGCTCGGCGACATCGCCACCCTCACCGGCGGCACGTTCCTCTCCGAAGACCTCGGCCAGTCGCTCGAGGAGCTCGAGCTCGACGCGCTCGGCACCGCCAAGAAGGTCGTCGTCTCCAAAGACAACACGACCGTCATCGAAGGCGCCGGCAAGAAGGCCGACGTCAAGGGCCGCATCGAGCAGATCAAGAAGCAGATCGAAACCACCACCTCCGACTACGACCGCGAGAAGCTCCAGGAGCGCCTCGCCAAGCTGACCGGCGGCGTGGCGATCATCAACGTCGGCGCCGCGACCGAGACGGCGATGAAGGAGCGCAAGGACCGCGTTGACGACGCCCTGCACGCCACCAAGGCCGCCGCGGCCGAGGGCTACGTGCCCGGCGGCGGCGTGGCGTTCGTCCGAGCCATCGACGCCGTCGAGACCGGCAAGAAAAAAGCCAAGGGCGACGAGAAGCTCGGCTTCGAGATCGTCGCCGCCGCGCTGGAGACCCCGCTCCGGCAGATCGTCGAGAACGCAGGTGAGGACGGCTACATCGTCCTCGAAGAGGTCCGCGGCAAGAAGGCCGGCAACGGCTACAACGCCGCGACCGGCGAGTACGTCGACCTGGTCAAGGCCGGCATCCTCGACCCCGCGCTGGTCAGCAAGACCGCGCTGATCAACGCCGCCTCGGTCTCGGGCCTGATGCTCACGACCAACGTCCTCGTCACCGACAAGAAGGACGACGAAGACGCCGAAGAGGGCTCGGTGAGCTGAGTCCGCCGTCGATGTCCCCGTGATCACGACCGGCTCGGAGTCACCGCTCTGAGCCGGTTCTTTTTCCGAACCGAGCCCTCATCCGGCGAGCCGACTTCATGGCAACCACCCGCGACTATTACGAGGTGCTCGGCGTCGAGAAGACCGCCGATGGCGCGACCATCAAGTCGGCCTACCGGCGGCTGGCGATGAAGTATCACCCCGACCGCAACCCAGGCGACGCCGAGGCCGAGGCCGCATTCAAGGAGTGCGCCGAGGCGTACGAGGTGCTGTCGGACGACGGCAAGCGGCAGCGCTACGACCAGCACGGCCACGCCGGGCTGCGCGGCCAGGCGGCGCACGACTTCGGCTCGATGGGGGCCGAAGACATCTTCTCGATGTTCTCCGACATCTTCGGCGAAGCCTTCGGAGGCGGTGGGCGGCGGCGCGGGCGCGGCGGCGCGCAGCGTGGGTACGACCTTGAGACCGTCGCCGAGATCACGCTCGAGGAAGTGGCGACCGGCGTCGAGCGCGAGATCGAGTTCACGCGGCAGGACGTCTGCAAGACCTGCAACGGCACGGGCGGCAAGCCCGGCACGCAGCCGGTGACGTGCGTGACCTGCGGCGGGGTCGGGCAGGTTCAGCAGGCGGGGCTGGGCGGGATGTTCCGGATGGTCACGACGTGCCCGGCGTGCGGCGGGGCCGGCAAGACGTACGCCGAGAAGTGCCCGGCCTGCGGCGGCTCGGGCACGCAGCCTCTGAAGCGGACGATCACGCTCAAGGTGCCGGCCGGCATCCGCGACGGGCAGGTGATCCGCGTGGCCGGCGAGGGCGAGCCGGGCAAGGGCGGCGGGCCGCGGGGCGACCTGCACGTGGTGGTGCGGGTGGCCGAGCACGAGCTGTTCGAGCGGCGCGACGAGGACCTCGTGCTGCGGATGCCGATCAGCTTCGCCCAGGCGGCGCTGGGCGCGGAGGTCGAGGTGCCGGGGATCACCGGCGACAAGCACGCCGTCACGATTAAGAAGGGCACGCAGCATGGCGCGGTGCTGACGATCCGCGATGCCGGCCTGCCCGATCTGCGCAGCGGGCACCTCGGCGACCTGCACGCCGTGGCGATGATCGAGGTGCCGACCCGCCTGTCGGCCAAGCAGGAGGAGGCGCTGCGGGCGTACGCGGCGACCGAGGAGCACGACGTCCTCCCCGAGAGTAAGAGCTTCTGGGAGACCATCAAGTCGTACCTGAGCACGAACCATGAGTGACACGATCGACCCCAAGAACGAGCAAGACCCCGCCGCGACCGGCACGCCCGAAGGCGAGGCCGCGGCGTACGACGAGGTGGAGACCGTCGAGGCGGCCGAAGAGGTGGCCGAGGGCGCCACGGCGATCGCCGACGAGCTGGAAGACCTTCGCTCGCGGCTGCTGCGGACGACGGCGGACTATCAGAACTTCGTGAAGCGTTCGCAGGTCAATCAGCAGGCCGCGATCGACCAGCGCATCATGAGCGTAACGCGCGACCTCGTGGCGGTGCTGGACCACTTCGACCGCGCGGGGCAGATTGAGCTCGAGAAGGTCACGCCCAAGGACCTGCTGGAGGGCATGTCGAGCATCCGCGGCGAACTGCTGCGGGTGCTGAACAAATACGGGGTCGTGCCGATCGAGCCGGAGGTCGGCGAGGTGTTCGACCCGAATCGGCACGAGGCGCTGATGCGTGCCGAGGTCGAGGGCGTGGCGTCGAACCACGTCGCGTCCGTGCTGCAGAACGGCTACGCGCTCGGCGACAAGACGATCCGCCCGGCGGGCGTGAGCGTGGCGCCTTGATGATTCGATGATTTTGCGAAGTGGCGATTTGGTGATCGGCCCAATCAGCCACCACGGAGCGAGACGATGCCCACTTACGAATACGTCTGCGACGCCTGCGGGCACGAGTTCGAGGAGTTCCAGTCGATGTCGGCCAAGCCGCTGCGCAAGTGCCCGGCGTGCGGAAAGCTCAAGCTGCGGCGGCTGATCGGCACCGGGGCGGGCGTGATCTTCAAGGGCTCGGGCTTCTACGAGACGGACTACCGCTCGGACGGCTACAAGAAGGCGGAGAAGGCCGAGAAAGACGCGGGTAAGCCGAAGAAAGACGACGCCAAGTCAACCGGCGACGGCGGCAAGAAGGCGGACTCGGGGTCGGGATCGTCGTCGACGAAAGCGGCCAAGACCGACAAGCCGGCCGGCGGCGGTAGCGACAAGTCCGGCGGCGGGGCATCGAAGGAATGAATCCAGCCGCGAGGGGCGGTGGCGTTCGAGCGAGTTAGTTGGCGGGGCCGGCGAGGGCGGCTTGGGTGTCGCTCTTGAGTTTGTCCTGATAGTCGGGGCTGAAGCCGACGTGGACTTTTGCGATGGTGTTGTCGTGGATGATCACGGTCTGGGGGATGCCGGTGACGCCGTAGAGTTCGGCGACTCGGCCGTCGTCCATGAGGGTGGTGAGGCTGAGGTTGTGCTGATTGAGGAAGTTGCGGACGGCCTGTTCGTTCTCGCGGAGGTTGACCGCGAACACCTCGACCGGCAGCCCCTGGGCCTCGGCCCACTCGGCGTAGGCTTGCAGCTCGGGCAGCGCGGCCACGCAGGGCGGGCACCAGGTCGCCCAGAAGTCCAGCACGACGACGCTGGCGGCGAGATCGCTGAGCTTGACGCTGTCGCCATCGAGGGTGGCGAGGGTGAAGTCGGGGGCGGGCGCGCCCTCGAGCGCGTTGGCGGGGCGGGCGGCCTGAGCGGGCGGCGGGCCGTTGAGCCAGTCCTCGAAGTTCGTGGCGACCGCGTCGTCGGCCGCGATCTCGATGTCGGCCAGGCGATCGGCGACCGCTTGGGCGGCCTCGCCCGAGGCGGCGTCTCGGAAGGTGTGGGTGGCGCGGAAGGCGGCGCCGGAGGGGCCGGAGACTTCGGTCGTCGCAGCGGTGACGCGGCCGGTCTCGGCGGAGACAGTGAGCTTGACCGAGTGATCGCCGACGATCAGCAGCTCGGTGTCGCTGGGCGCTTCGACCGTCGGCGCGGTGGAGCTGGCGATGACGGCAGCGGGGTCGGCGGCCAGGGCGATGGCGAGGTCGGGCATCGGCAGCATCGTGGCCAGCGGCGGGAAGGCCTCGGTCAGCTCGGCCCACGTCGCGTCGGCCGGCGTCTCGACGACGAGCGCCTGGTCGTGCAGCTCGGGCGAGACGGCGATCAGCTCCTGGCCATCCCACGCCAGGTCGAAGCTGGGGTGGTCGAGGCGCAGGCTCGGGGCGTCGGGGTTCCAACGCACGGCGTAGGTCGTGGCGTTGATGGTCTCCCAGCGGCCGTCCTTGGAGGCGAGCTCGACCTCGGCGAGATACGTGAGTTCGCCGCTGTCGCGGTAGGCGGCCTGCACGGTGTCGAGTCGATCCGCAGCGGTCGGCTCGGCGAAGCCGGGCGCGGCCAAGGCGGCGATCAGCGTGGCGGTCGATGCAGTGGTGAGCGTGGCGCGGGCAATCTTGGGTTGGACTCCGCGGGGGTGGGCGAGGGGGCTTGGGGTGTGTTTTGATCGGCGGCGTCGCCGGGGGAGGTTGCGTTGGAGTCTGGCGTGTCGGCGGACTCTGTATCGGCGCGGGTGCGTTCCAGGGCGATCTCGGTCAGGCGGTCGGCGAGGTCGGGCTCGCCGGGCGCGAAGGCGTGGATGACTTGGCCGTCGCGCACGATCACGACGGTCGGCACCAGGAAGGCCTGCACGGCTTCGGCGACCACGCCCTGCTCGTCGAGCAAGACCGGCAGGTCGATCTCGAGCGCTTCGATGGTCGGGCGGACGAGCTCGGCCGGTTCGTAGAGATCGATAATGACGAACGCGGCATCGGCGTTGGCCGCTTCGGCGCGCTCGCTGGCGGTGTCCATCGCCTGGATGATGTCGGCCCCGCCGCGAGCCCATGTGGTGACGAACGCGAGCACCAGCGTCGAGCGGTCGAACTCCGAGAGGCGGACGGGCTCGCCGTCGAGCGTGACGAGCTGGGCGTCCATCGCCGGGCCGGGGCGGACGGCCGGGGGCGGCGGCGCGGCGTTGGCCCCGCTGAACGCGCCGAGCTGGGCGAAGGAGGCGAGCTCGGTCGATGCGCTGGTGTCGAAGGCGAAGGTGTCGTCGGTCGGCGGGTCGTCGGGGCGGAGGGTCCAGCGGTAGGTGAACGCGATCGCCTGGCCGGGCGCGGTGCCGGCCAGGTCGAGCGAGCCCGCGGAGAGCAGCGAGTTGTCGCGATCGATGGCGAGCGTGTAGACGCCCTGGGCGGCGTGGAACTGGAGCCTCGGGCGGTCGTCGCCGGGCTCGGGCGGCAGGGGCGTTGCGCGTTCGTTGAAGCCCTCGGACAGCGCATCGATCGGGTTGGACTCAAGCAGCCAGGCGACGTCGGGCAGCGGACGCTCGGCGAGCACGGGGGCGTGCTCGACCAGCTCGGGCCAGCCCCAGTCGGCGTCGAGGGCGTGGCGGACGTGGTGGCCGGGCGTGTCGTGGCGGCGGGCGAGCAGCGTGTCGTCCTTGACGACGATCAGCGCCTCGGGGTCGTCGATCATCAGCCGACGCGTCGCCGGGTCGAACGCCACCTCGATGGTCGCGCGACGGCGATTCACCCAGTTGAAGTTCTGCATGGCGATTTCGTAGACGCAGTCGGCCCGGTAGGCGTCGAGCTCGGTATACGCCTCGCCCACCTGATCGACCAGCCGCGTGCCGGGCTGAGCCTGCGCTGCGAGCGCCCAGACCATCGCCACAACCGACAGGGCCGGCGTGACGCGGCGTCGGGTTTCGTGGGTCCACGCTCGTCGCCCGGTTCGCATCGACGTATCGTAGCCGGATCGCTGCCGCGATCGACAAAACGCTAACCTGCGCCAGCCAATCTCGGGAACCCTGATCGATGCCCCACCCCAACGACCGCCGCTACCTCGACTCGCACGAATGGCACCAGCTCGCCGACGGCGTGGTGACGATCGGCATCAGCCAGTTCGCGGTCGACGAGCTGACGGACGTGACGTACGTGGAGTTTCGCATGACCGAGGGGCGGATCGACAAGGGCGAGGCGTTCGCCGAGGTGGAGAGCGTGAAGTCCAACAGCGAGGTGTACGCGGGGGTGGCGGGCGAGGTGGTGGCGGTGAACGACTCGGTGGTGGATGAGCCGCAGAAGATCAACGAGGATTGCTACGGGGGCGGCTGGCTGATCAAGGTCAAGCCGGACGACCCGGCCGCGGTGGAGGCGTTGATGGACGCCGCCGCGTATGACGCCACCGTGGGCTGAGCCGGCCCGTGGGTCGCCGAGCCGAGCGGCCCGATTCGATCGCCGATGACTTCGGACGCGAGACACGCATGATCGTCGACCTGCACACGCTGATCTGGGAGACGACCGACCAGCTCGGCGACGCGGTGGCCGAGCAGCTGCGTCGTCGGACGGACGTGCCATGGGACCGCCCGACCGGCAACGCCGAGCTGCACGCCGAGGCGATGCGGCGGGTCGACTGCGCGGTCGTCCACGGCATGGAGTCGGCGGAGATCGACCTGCACATCGACGCCGAGTCGGTCGCGAAGTACGTCGCCAAGCACCCGGGCAAGCTCATCGGCTTTGCGGGGATCGACCCGGCGCACGGCGCGACCGTCCGCAAGCTCGAAGAGGCCGTCGAGCTGGGCCTGCGCGGCGTGTCGATCGGCCCGGCGTATCAGGGCTATCACCCCACGGCGACCAAGGCGATGGCGCTCTACGAGTTCTGCCAGGACAAGGGCCTGCCGGTGTTCGTGAACCTCGACCCGAAGATCGCGCGGCCGGTGAAGATGGAGTTCGGCCAGCCGTACATGCTGGACGAGGTGGCGCGGTCGTTCCCCGAGCTCAAGCTGGTGATCTCGTCGCTGGGGGCGCCGTGGGTGGACCAGGCGATCTCGCTGCTGGGCAAGCACCCGACGGTGTTCGCGGATATCTCCGACATCGTGCTGCGGCCGTGGCAGCTCTACAACGCGCTGCTGCTGGCGTACCAGCAAGGCGTGCTCGGCCAGGTGCTGCTGGGGTCGGGCTTCCCGCTGTGCACGCCCGAGCGGGCGATCGTGACGCTGTACTCGATTAACACGCTGGTGCAGGGCACGCACTTGCCGCCGGTGCCGCGCGAGCAGTTGAGGGGGATCGTCGAGCGGGACGCGCTGGCGATGCTGGGGATCGAGTTCGAGCCGCAGTCCGAGGGGGTCGCGCCGCCGGCCGAGGGCGAGAAGGACGGCGACGCGGACGACGACGAGCTGGAGCGCACGCTCGAGGCGGCGCGGGAGGGGGCGGCTTGATCCGCGTAGCGGTGGCGGCGGTCGTGGGTCTGGCGATGCTGCTGGGCGGTGGCGGGTGCGCGATTCAGTTCCCGGCGGTGGGCTTCGAGGGGGCCGAGCTGAGCGCAGCGTCGATCGCCACGGCCGAGGGGCTCGACGGGCGCTACCGCACGGCCCGCTACGCCTTTCACGACACGGACACGATGACCGCCGTGCTGCTGCCGGCCTCGGTCGATCGGCCGGCGGCGACGACCGGCCAGGACGCGTTCGGCGACCTGCCGGGCAGCGTGGTGACGATGCGGCTGATGTGGCGGTCCAAGCCGGCCCGCACGCCGATCGACGCCGACGCCACCAACTGCTCGTTCCAGTTCGTCGTCCGCCGCGGCGAAGAGGTCGGCGTCTATTCAGGCGCAGGCTACCTGCTGCTGAATCAAAGGCCGGGCACGCAGCGGATCAACGCCCGCATCCTCAACGCGACGCTGGTGCTGACCGACACGACGCCGGGCTTCGCCGACGACACCGGCCAGGCCGAGCTCGCCGGCCGGCTGACACTGCTGCGTGACGACGACTTCGTCGGCCCGGCCATCCGCGGGGTCAACGCGGCGGTGTCGGAGGCGCTGGGGTTCCCGCGTGTGGTGGACGGCAACGAACCGCCCCACCCGGCGGCCGATCACGCAGCCCGCGCCGCGATGCGGTAAGGTCGAAGAGCCTGCTCTGGCTCTGCCCCTGAGGATCGCCCGTGAATCGCCCCGCCGCGCTGCTCGCCACGCACTTGCTCGTCATCTTCACCGGCCTGTCGCTCTTCGCGACATCGCTGCACGCCCAGGAAGTGGCGCCACCCGAGGCGACTGCGGAGGCGCAACCCATCGGCGAGCTGGAGCCGCCCACGACGTTCCAGGACCGCGTGGATGGGGTGATCAATCCGATCAATAAGGCGATCTTCGACACCCTGTTCTTTGACCTGGGTTTCGGATTTTTCGTGACCCCACGGCTCGACAGCGACGGCAACGTCAAGATGGACGTGCAGCCGGTGTTCGTCGAAGCCGAGGCCGAGTTCGCGGCGGTGCTGGTCGACGAGAACGGCGCGATGAAGACCGGCGAGGACGGCGAGCCGATGCGGCTCACGGTGCCGGCCGGCGCGAGCTATCAGCCGGTCGATGCCGCGGGCATCCCCCAGACAAGCTCGACGCCGAAGACGACGGGCACGATCCCGTTTCTGGTGGTGTGGCTCGGGTGCGGGGCGGTGTTCTTCACGATCTACCACGGCTTCGTGACGCTGCGTGGCATGCCGCACGCCATAGCGGTGGTGCTGGGTCGTTACCAGTCGGACGACGACGAGGGCGAAGTTCCGCCGTTCCGGGCGTTGACTTCGGCGCTCTCGGCGACGGTCGGGCTTGGCAACATTGCCGGGGTGGCGGTGGCGATGGTGATCGGCGGGCCAGGCGCGTTGTTCTGGATGATGTTCTTGGGGTTCTTCGGCATGGCGTCGAAGTTCCACGAGACCACGCTCGCGCAGATGTTCCGCATCAAGAACGCGGATGGCACGATCTCCGGCGGCCCGATGTACACGCTCGATCTGGGGTTCAAGCGTCACCTGCCGGCGCTGTGGCCGCTGGGCAAGGCGCTGGCGATCGTCTTTGCGCTGTTCTGCATGCTTGCGTCGCTGGGCGGCGGCAACATGTTCCAGTCGAATCAAGCGGCCGAGGCGTTTTTCACGACGTTCGTAGAGCCCGGCCTTGGCGAGAGTCAGGCGACGATCGACGCGACCCGCGGCTGGGTGGACAACGGGGTCGGCGTGTTCCTCGCGGTGGCGGTGGCGTTTGTGGTGCTGGGCGGGATCACGCGGATCGGTGCGGCGACGTCGCGGCTGGTGCCGATCATGGCGGCCGTGTACGTGATGGCTTGCCTGTTCATCGTGCTGGCGAACGTCGGCGAGTTGCCTCGTCTGATCGGGATGGTGTTCAGCAACGCGTTCGCGGTGGAGTCAGCGTTCGGCGGATTGATCGGAGCGATGATGGTCGGCTTCCAACGCGCGGCGTTCTCATCGGAGGCGGGCGTGGGCTCGTCGGCGATCGCTCACGCGGCGGCGCAGACCAAGGAGCCGGTGCGCGAGGGCTTCGTGGCATCGCTCGAGCCGTTCATCGACACCGTCGTGATCTGCTTCATGACCGGCATGGTGGTGCTCATCACGAACGCCTATCTGGAGGAAGAGGGCGGCGCGGCGGTGACGCTCTACGCCTTCAAGCAGGTCGAGGCGACGTCGGATTGGTTCCCGTTCATCCTCGCGGTGTCGATCGTCTTGTTCGCCTTCTCGACGATGATCTCGTGGTGCTACTACGGCGAGCGAGCCGCGGGCTACCTCTGCGGCACGCGGTACGCCGACGCGGGCATCCTGGCATTCCGCGTTCTTTTCGTCGCGTGCGTTTACTTCGGCGCGGTGGGCTCGCTGGACTCGGTGATCGGTCTGGCCGACGCGGGGCTGCTGTCGATGGCCCTGCCCAACATCCTCGGCGGGCTGCTCCTAGCCCCGCTGGTGGGCAAGATGACCGAGGACTATTGGACCCGCCTCAAAGGCGGCGCGTTCGATGCCCCGGCGATCGACGAACCCGACCCGCGCGCTGACTGATTCCTCACGCGAGCCGTCGGGGCGGCCGATACGCTACCCGCCCCATGGCCGACGCCCTCGCCCAGAACAACCCGCCGGCCGCGCCCGTCGATCCCGCGCCCGCGGCCCCGCCGTCGCCCGGCGACCGGCCTGCGAGCCCGGCGATGTTCGTCTTTCGCGCCGCCTTCGGCGGCGTGCTCATGGGCCTGGCAAACCTCGTCCCGGGCATCTCCGGCGGCACCATGCTGCTCGCCTCGGGCGTCTACCCGAGGTTTATCGGGGCCATCGGCGAGCTCACGCGGCTGCGGTTTCGGCTGTGGTCGGTCGTGACGCTCGGCGTCGTGGTCGCCGCGGCGCTCGTCGCGATCGTGCTGGGCGCCGGGCTCATCAAGGACCTCGTGGTCGATCACCGCTGGGCGATGTACGCCCTGTTTATTGGCCTGACCCTCGGCGGCGTGCCGGTGGTGTGGCGGCTGATCGACCGCAAGACGCCGGGCACGTTCGTCGCCGCGGCGTGCGGGTTCGTGGCGATGGCGTTGTTGGCTGTGGCGCAGACGCGCGGGTCCGACGCGGCCGGGACGACGGAAGCCGGCTGGGCGATGATGCTGCTGGCCGGGGTCGCCGGGGCGTCGGCGATGATCCTGCCCGGCGTGTCCGGCGGGTACCTGCTGCTGGTGCTGGGCGTCTACATCCCGCTGCTCGCGGCGATCGACACGTTCCGCTCGGCGCTCACGGATAACTTCGACATGAACGTCCTCTGGGACGTCGGCCTGTCGGTGATCCTGCCCGTCGGCGTCGGCGTGGTCGTCGGCGTGGTGGCGGTGTCGAACGTGCTGAAAGTCCTGCTGGACAAGGCCCCGCGGGCGACGCTGGGCTTTCTGCTCGGGCTGCTGCTCGGCGCAGTCGTCGGGCTGTACCCGTTCCAGCAAGCAGTCGCCCCCGAGCACGGCGACATCGTCAAGGGCCGCTACGTCCGGGCGCTCGCCGACGGCACGCTGCTGCTGGAGTCCCCGGTCGAGGGCATCGAGGCCGAGCCGCTCGAGAAAGACGACTGGCCGACCGCGTTCTTTGGGCCGTCCGTGCTGACCGTCGCCGCGGCGATCGGATTGATCGGCGTCGGCTTTGCCGTCACGATCGGCGTCGACCGCCTCGGCCGCGACAAGCCCGCGCCCGCGGCCTGACCCCGCTTATTCTGTTGTTCCCTACCACCCAAGAGTCGTACCCATGAACATCCTCGTCACCGGCGCCGCCGGCTTCATCGGATCGCACTGCACCAAGCGCCTCATCGAAGACGGCCACACCGTGCTCGGCCTGGACAACCTCCACCAAGGCCACCGCTCGGCCTTCGAGGCAGCGTCCGCCGCCGCGCCCGACCGCGCGACGCTGCTCGAGGCCTCGCTGCTCGACACCGACGCCATCGCCGCCGCGCTCAAGCAGCACCAGATCGAGGCGGTGATCAACTTCGCCGCCTACGCGCTCGTCGGCGAGTCGGTCGAGCAGCCGCTGCTTTACTACAAGAACAACACGGCAGGCGTCGTCTCGCTGCTCGAAGCGATGCAGGCCGCGGGCGTCAAACGCCTCGTCCACTCCTCGACCTGCGCGACCTACGGCGAGCCCGACGACGTCCCCATCGTCGAGACCGAGAAGCAGCAGCCCATCAACCCCTACGGCTGGTCGAAGCTCTTCAACGAGCGCGTCTTCCTCGACTACGCCGCCGCGAATTCCGACTTCGCGTTCGCCGCGCTGCGCTACTTCAACGTCGCCGGCTCGGCGTCGGACGGCACCATCGGCGAGGACCACAACCCCGAGACGCACCTCATCCCGATCCTCCTGCAGGCCGCGTTCGGCAAGCGCGAGAAGGCCTACATCTTCGGCGACGATTACCCGACGCCGGACGGCACGTGCATCCGCGACTACGTCCACGTCGAAGACCTCGTCGACGCCCACGTCACCGTCCTGCACAAGATGCAGCCCGGCGATCGGCGCATCTACAACCTCGGCACCGGCAACGGCCTGTCGGTCAAGCAGATCATCGACGCGGTCAAGCAGGTCACCGGCGTCGACTTCCCGGTCGAGATCGCCGATCGCCGCCCCGGCGACCCCCCCGAGCTGTGGGCCAACCCCTCGAAGATCAAGGCCGAGCTCGACTGGCAGGCGAAGTACACCACGCCCGAGCCGATGGTCGAGCACGCATGGAAGTGGTTCCAGGCCAACCCCGACGGCTACAAGGACTGACCGCCGCGGCGGCGCGAAACAGCGGGCGACCCGTCGCCGAGCCGCCCGCGGCGTCCCTCCTCCTCGCCAATCGGTGTCATGCCCGGCGCCGTCGCGCCACGCCCAGGCCGAGCCCGGCCGCGAGCAGAGCGATCGACGCCGGCTCGGGGACGACCACGAAGTCCAACTGGTAGGCGCTGGTCTCGCTGCCGGTCTGCTGGATGACGAAGGTGTAGGTGCCGGGGCCGATCGTGCTGAAGCCGGTCCCGCCGGAGATGCCGCCGCCGGCGATCTGGGCGAGGTGGTCGAAACCGACGGCCTCGCTGCTGATAAGGGCGCCGCCCAGGTTGCTGAACCCGCCGCCGGGGTTCGCGCTGGTCGCGCCTTGGACGAGCGCGAAGAAGCCGGGGTCGTCGTTCTCGGCCGAGTAGTCGAGCTGGAGGATCGCCGCCAGCTCTTCGCCGGGGTCGATGGTGAAGGTGAAGAAGTCGCGCGTGTCGGGCGCGGCCGAGTTGCTGGTCACCGAGCCTTGGACGACGTTGCTGCCGATGCTGAAGTCGAGCACGGTCGGCGTCGAGCCGTCGGTGGACAGATCGCCGTCGACGGATTCGTCGTGGACGGGCGTAGCCATCGCGAGGGGCGTGTGGGCGAGGCCAACGAAGAGGCCGACGGCGGCGAGCGTGTGGGGGGCAATTCGAGTGGGCATCTTTCCTCCAAAGCGGGGCTGGTGTCGCTGCTTCACCTACACAGAGCGGTGATGCACAGGAGATGTCCGCGGAGTCGACAAACCTTGCGGCTATCTCACGAAAAAAGCGATGCGTGCGGCCGCCAAGCCCGGTGGCGTATAAAGGGCGACATGGATCGGAACAAACACGCACCACACAGGCGTTGTGCGAGTCGATGGCTGACGCCGCTCGTGTTTGTCGCGGCGGCGGCCTGGCTTGCGGCGCTGTCTGGTTGTGGGCCGACGACGTTCGTGGTGGGTGTGACGCCGGGCGATCAGCGGTTGAAGAAGACGGTGGTGGCGCGGGATGAGAAGGCGGGCGGGTCGCAGGTGGCGATCATCGATGTCAGCGGGCTCATCGCCAACGCCGAGCGGCGCGGGCTGTTGCGGTCCGGCGAGAACCCGGTCGCGACGCTGCAGGAGAAGCTGGCCGAGGCGGCGGCGGATCGGTCGGTGGTCGCCGTGATCCTGCGCATCAACTCGCCGGGCGGGACGGTGACGGCGTCGGACGTGATGCACCGCGAGATCGAACGCTTCCGCCTGCAGACGGGCAAGCCGGTGGTCGCGCTGATGATGGATGTCGCGGCATCGGGCGGGTACTACGTGGCCCTGGCGGCCGACGAGATGGTCGCCCACCCGACGACGATCACCGGGTCGGTCGGCGTGATCGTGCAGACGATCTCGGTCGAGCCGGCGCTGGCGCGGCTGGGTGTGCGGGCGGACGCGATCAAGTCCGGGTCAAACAAAGACGCGGGCTCGCCGCTGTCGACCATGGACGCGGCTCAGCGGGCGACCCTGCAAGCGCTCGTCGACGACTTCTACGAGCGTTTCCTCGACCGCGTGCGCGACGCGCGGCCAAGCGTCGACCCCGCGACGATGGCCGAGGCCACCGACGGGCGTGTGTATTCCGGGACCAAGGCGCTGGAGATGGGGATGATTGACGGCTTGGGCGACTTGTATGCGGCGCTGGGTCGCGCGGTGGGTCGGGCCGGCGTGGCGTCGGCCGACCTCGTGCTCTACCACCGCCCGCTCGATTACGTCGCCTCGCCCTACGCGCAGGCTCCGGCCAGCGCGAACGCGGCGCAGGTCAACCTCCTGCAGTTGAACGTCGACGCCGGGCTGCTGGCGGACATGCCCGCCGGGGCGTATTACCTGTGGGTGATGCCCTGACGCCACAGGGCCGAATACGGAGCCAAGCAAGATGCCGAACGCCAGCGATGAAACCAGCCCGAGCGAAACGAATAAGCCACCTGCTTCGCCACGCAAGCCGGCCAAGCAGGCGTGGCTGCTCGCGGCGTTGGCGTTTGGCGTGAGCCTGTTGATCGCTCTGACGGTGCTGCTGGTGGTCGTCGGCTCGGGCGGCCCGCGCGAGCTGGACGAGGGCGAAGCGATTGAAGCGACGCTGGGCTACGACCCCTCGGTCAACCCGTTCGCCCTGAACCGCCCGAACGCCCTGGGCGTGGCCGCGCCGTCGGGCACCGCGGTGGTGGTTGACGCCTCCAACAGCGCCCGCGCGTGGCTCGACGACGTCGCCACGCAGCTCGTCGACGCCGGTATCCAGCCGACGCTCATCACCGAGGACGGCCCCGTCGAGCTTCAGCCGGGCGAGACGCCGCAGGCGCGCGGGCTGGGCGACGCCGGCGAGGCGCTCGCCGCGGTGCTCCGCGATTCGCCGAGGCGCGTGGTGTGGATCACGTCCGAGCCGGTCGCGCCGCAGCTCGCGGCCTACGTCGAAGAGGCCGGCATCCCCGTGAGCGTGGTCGCGATCGGCCGAAGCGACCTCGCCGCCGAGACGCTCGCCGAATTCACGGGCGGCCAATACGTGCGACTCTCGACCGAGCAGATCCGCGAGTGGCGCGACGCCGCCGGGCAGTAACGCGGACTCGCATCGCTTGAGCGATCATCCGAACGCGTTGATCCCCATGTCGCCGTAGATCATCAGCCGCAGCGTGTTGAAGAACGCCGCGAGGAAGAAGTTCGCGATGATGATCGCGATGAAGCTCGTGACGAACGCGTCGGTCGACGCCCTGCCCACGCCCGCCGCGCCGGGCCGGCAGTGAAAACCCTTGAAGCACGAGATCAGCCCGATTGCCAGGCCGAACACCACCGCCTTGCCCAGGCCGATCAGCACCTCGTAGTTGCCGATGAACTCGCGCGAGAACTGCCAGTACTCGCCGTTGTCCACGCCGTAGCCGCGCACGATCACCAGCCACCCGCCAAACACGCCCAGCAGGTCGCTGAAGATCGTCAGAATCGGCACCATCAGCACGCACGCGCAGACCCGAGGCATCACCAGGTACCGGATCGGGTCCACGCCCATCGCGTCGATCGCGTCGATCTGCTCGGTCACGCGCATCGTCCCCAGCTCGGCCGACACCGACCCGCCGACCCGCCCCGCGATCATCACCGCCGCGAGCACCGGGCCGATCTGCTTGACCACCGACACCGAGATCACCCCGCCGAGCTTGCTCTCCTGCCCGATCGCCGCGAACTGGTCGTACCCCTCCACGCCCAGCACCGCCCCGACGAACGCGCCCACCAGCATCACCACCGGGATCGACCGCGTGCCCACGCTGTAGAGCTGCGGCATCAGCAACCCCGGCCGCGACCAGCCCAGCCCGCTGCGCACGCAGGCCGACAGCGCCGCCCCGCAGAACCGCGAGAACACCCCGAAGTCGTGCGCGGCCGTGGTGAGCCACGCCCCGCTGTCGCGTAAGACCGCCAACATCGGGCAGAGTCTATGTGCTAAAGACCGCCGCAGCCGCCGGGCGTGCGCGATGGAAGCGTCCAACCCACCCGCATCGCGCCAGGCCGCCGGACAAAAAGGGTGGCTGACGGGACTCGAACCCGCGACCCTCGGGATCACAACCCGATGCTCTAACCAACTGAGCTACAGCCACCTTCGACGCCGATCGATCGGCAAGTCGCGAAGCGTAGCAGGCCGCGGCGAATCCGGTCAACGGGCCCGGCCTCGGGCCGATACACTGCTTCGTTACGCCGTCCCCCGCCGCCGAGGCCCCGACCGATGGATAAGGACCAGAAACGCCGCGAGCTCATCGAGGACATCGATCTGGATCAGAACGATCTGGAGGCCGCGTTATCCAACGCCGGCAAGCTCTGGGACAAGGGCGGCACGCCCGTCACGCTCGTCATCCTCGTTGCCGCGCTGGGGTTCATGTCGTACCGCCTCTATACGAGCTGGACCACCTCGACCCGCGAGAACGGCCTCACCGAGCTCGCCATCGAGACCTCCCCGGCCGGCTTCCTGCGCGTCGCGAACGACTACAGCGCCGTCGGCGTGCGCTCGCGGGCCCTGCTCGCGGCCGGCGACACCGCCCTGAACCTCGCCGTCCAGCTCGATCCGTCCCGCGAGGCCGACGCTCGCAACGAAGAGCTCGCCAGCGCCCAGGCCGCCTACGACCAGCTCCTCGCATCGGACGTGCCGGCCATCTACCACGTCAACGCCCTGCTCGGCCTGGCCTCCGTCGCCGAGACCCGTGGCGAATGGGACACCGCCGCCGACCACTACGCCCGTGCTCAGAGCGTCGCCGGCGAGGACTTCGCCTTCCTCGCCGAGCTCGCCGCCAGCCGCGCCGCCCTGCTCGACGACATCCGCCGCCCGGTCGCCTTCGCCCCGCCCGAGCCCGCACTCCCCACCAGCCTCGATGGCACGGGCCTGCCGGCGTTGGACAACCCGGACCTTGAGATCCCTTCCTTGGACGAGATCTCCCCCGAGCTTGCATTGCCCCCGGACATGATGGAAAGAATGGTCCCCGGCGAGAATCCGGGCGACTTTGTCATCCCGATGGGGTCCCCGCGGATCGAGACTATCGATCCGAGCACCCCCGCCGAAGAGTCGGCCCCCTGACCCGCGGACACGCCCCCGTGCCCGACGACCCGACCGACGCACCAACCGACTCCCCGCTCGGCTCCGCCGACTCCGACGACGACCTCCACGAGGACCTCATCGGCGGCGGCACCCGCACCTTCTCGTTCAACAAGCCCGCCGAGCTCCGGCTCGACCGATACCTCCACCAGGCGATCGGCGGGTTCTCGCGCCACCAGATCCAACGCATCATCGAGCTCGGCGGCGTCAAGCTCAACGGCAAGCCCACCAAGCCCGCCGCCAAGCTCAAGGCCGGCGACACGCTCACCGTCTTCCTGCCCCCCAAGCCCTCGGACCACCTCGAGCCCGAGCCGTTGGCCATCGAGATCCTCCACGAAGAGCCGGGCTTCATCGTTGTCAACAAGCCGGCGAACATGATCGTCCACCCCGCCCGCGGCCGCCGCACCGGCACGCTGCTCAACGCCCTGGCTCACCACTTCATCGCCACCGGCCAAGCCCGCCCGGCAAACGACCCCGACGCCGACGCTCACCCCGACGCCACCCTCTCCGACGTCGGCCGCGACGACGCCCGCCCCGGCGTCATCCACCGCCTCGACATGAACACCACCGGCTGCATCGTCGTCGGCAAGCACGAACACGAGCACTGGAAGATCGCCAAGCAGTTCGAGGACCGCACGAACCTCAAGTGCTACCTCGCCCTCGTCCACGGCCACCCCGACCCGCCGTCCGGCGCGGTCGATCAGCCTCTCGGCCGCCACCCGACCATCCGCGAGGCCCAGGCCGTCCGCCACGACGCGCTCGGCCGCGACTCGCTCACCCTCTACCGCACGCGCGAGACGTACCCCGGCTACGCGCTGGTCGAGTGCGAGCTCAAGTCCGGCCGCACCCACCAGATCCGCGTCCACATGAGCTACATCGGCCACCCGCTCGTCGGCGACATCCTCTACGGCGGCCTGCCCATCGGCCCCGGCGAGATCGACGACCCGCCCTACCCGCCCGCCGCGCGCCCGATGCTCAACTTCGCCAACACCAAAGAAGACGGCCTCCGCCTCGAAGCCCAGTCCATCGAACGCCAGCAAGCCAACGATCTCTACCTCCGCACCCCCGCGCTGCACGCCGCGCTGCTCCGCCTCGACCACCCCACGACCCGCGAACCCATCACCTTCACCGCCCCGCTGCACGAGCCGTTCCGCGCCCTCGTCCACCGCCTCCGCCGCCACGCCGCGAACGTCGGCCACCGCATCGACGACCCCGCCCACACCATCGCCGACGGCACCCACATCGACCTCGCCGCCGCCGTCCCGCCGACCGACTCGTCGGACTAACCGCCCGCCCCGCGTACCATCCGCCCATGGCTCAGCCGCCCGACGCCTACCAGCGCCTCATCGACGCGCTCACCACCCTCGCCGGCATCGGCCCGCGCTCCGCCCAGCGCATCGCCTTCGACCTGCTCAAGCAGCCGGCCGACCACACCGACGAGCTCATCGAAGCCCTCCGCCGCTTCCGCCACGACCTGCGCGTCTGCTCCATCTGCGGCTTCGTCTCCGACGCCGACCCCTGCCGATTCTGCACCGACCCCAAGCGCGACCCCACCACCGTCCTCGTCGTCGAACAGCCCACCGACGTGCTCTCCATCGACCAGACCGGCGCCTATAACGGCCGCTTCCACGTCCTGCTCGGCCGCCTCTCCCCGCTCGATGCCGTCGGCGCCGGCGAGCTCAACCTCGCCCCTCTGCTCGACCGCCTCGACTCCGAGCCGATCGAAGAAGTCGTGCTCGGCCTCTCGCCCACCCTCGAGGGCGACGGCACCGCGCTCTACCTCACCGAAGCCATCGCCAAGCGCAAGCCCGCCGTCCGCGTCTCGCGGCTCGCCCGCGGCCTGCCCACCGGCACCGCGCTCAACACCCTCTCCAAGGCCGTCCTCGCCGACGCGATCCACGGCCGCCAATAACCCCCGCATGACCCAGCAACCGCCAACCACGCCCACGCTGACTGACGCCGACCGTGTCCGCCGGCTCGAGCACCCGGCCCGCCGCGTCGATGTCGTGCTCGACACCGACACCTACAACGAGATCGACGACCAGTTCGCCCTGGCCTACGCCCTGCTCAGCCCCGAGCATCTAGACGTCCAGGCCGTTTACGCCGCCCCGTTCCACAACACTCGCTCGTCGGGTCCGGCCGACGGCATGCAACGCAGCTACGAAGAGATCGGCCGCGTGCTCGATCGGCTCGGCCGCACCGAGGTCCCCGCCCTCCGCGGGGCCGAGTCGTGGTTCGCCGAGTCCGGGCCCGACACCGGAGGCGACGCCGCGGCCGACCTGATCGCGCGTGCCATGGCCCGCCCGGCCGACGACCCGCTCTACGTCGTCGCCATCGGCGCCCCCACCAACATCGCCGCGGCGCTCACCCGCGAACCCCGAATCATCGATCGGGTCGTCATGGTCTGGCTCGGCGGCCACGCGTTGCACTGGCCCAACGCCAACGAGTTCAACCTGCAGCAGGACGTGCCCGCGTCGCGCGTGCTGTTCGACTGCGGCGTCCCGCTCGTCCACCTGCCGTGCCAGGGTGTGGTCCGGCTCTTGGCGACGACACGCCCCGAGCTGCGAGCCAACCTCGCCGGCCGATCGCCCATCGCCGACTACCTGCTCTCGATCTACGAGGACTACATGGACGACACGCCCGCGCGGTCCAAGGTGATCTGGGACCTTGCCCCGGTCGCCTGGCTCATCGACCCTCGGTGGGCCGAGACCATCCTCACGCCCAGCCCCATCATCGCCTCCGACCAGCCGCCGCGCTACGCCTTCGACGCCCGCCGCCACCTCATCCGCTCGGCCGTCTCGGTCAAGCGTGACGCCATCTTCGGCGACCTCTTCGCCAAGCTTTCCGACGCAGGGGCTTGACGGGCCCGACGCCCCCGGCGACACTGCTGGGCCCGATTGAGGTACCGGTGTCGCCACGGGAGCGGCGCCCGGCGTCGGTCAATCGGCCCCCGGAAGCTCGCCCACCGCGATCCGGGGCGCACCCTCCATCCCGCTCCGTTCTCACCGCCCGCCCCCCACATCGCCATGACCGAAACCGCGACCCAAGATCGCCCCGCGCTGTCCGTCGAAATCGAAGACGCCGGCCCCGCCCGCAAGCGCCTCGCCATCGAGATCCCCGAGGACCGCATCAAGGGCAAGATCGAAGAAAACTACGACAAGCTCGGCGACGAAGCCGCCATCCCCGGCTTCCGCCGCGGCCGCGCCCCGCGCCGCCTCGTCGAGCGCAAGTTCGGCAAGGCCATCCGCGACGACGTCCGCGGCCAGCTCCTCTCCGAGGCCTACACCCAGGCCTGCGAGGACCACGAGCTCGACGTCCTCGGCGAGCCCGATGTCACCAACGACAAGGGCGAGAAGGAGCCCCCCGAGCTGCCCGAGTCCGGCCCGATGAAGTTCGTCGTCGAGGTCGAGGTCACGCCCGAGGTCGAGCTGCCCGAGTTTGGCTCGCTCAAGGTCGAAAAGCCCTCCGGCGAAGTCACCGACGAAGACGTCGACAAGCAGGTCGAGATGTACCGCGAGCGCTTCGGCCAGAGCACCAAGGTCGAGGGCGAAGCGATTGCCGAGGGCGATTACGTCACCGCCGACGTGTCCGTCTTCGCCGGGTCCGACGCGCCGGCCGACGACGCCGAGCCGCTGGCCCAGGGCCAAGGCCAATACATCCGCGCCAACGGCGAAGACCGCGACTTCAAGGGCCACGCCATGGGCATCGTCGTCGACGGGCTTGGCAAGGAGCTCATCGGCAAGACCCCGGCCTTCTCGTTCACCCACGCGATGACCGGCCCGACCAGCCACGAAAACGAAGACATCCGCGACAAGCCCATCACGCTCAAGATCGACGTCAGCGGCATCGAACGCCTCGAGCCCGCGTCGATCGAAGAGGTCGCCGAGCAGCTCCACACCGGCGGCGTCGACGAACTCCGCACGCAGCTGCGGACGTTCCTCGAGCAGCAGGCCGCCGGCCGCCAGACCCAGGCGATGCACGAGCAGCTCCGCGAGCAACTCCTCGAGAAGGTCACGCTCGACCTGCCCGCCGACCTCACCGGCCGCCAGATCGAACGCACGCTCCAACGCCAGCAGCTCGAGCTGATGTACCAGGGCCTGCCCGAAGAGCAGGTCGCCGAGCGGATGGCCGAGCTTCGCGAGTCGTCGACCGAGACGACCCAGCGTCAGCTCAAGCAGTTCTTCATCCTCGACCGCGCGAGCAAAGACCTCGAGATCGACGTCGCGGAGAACGAGCTCAACGGCCGCATCGCCCAGATCGCCATGCAGCAGGGCCGCCGCCCCGAGAAGCTGCGTCAAGAGATGATGCAGCGCGGCGAGATCGAGCAGGTCTACCTGCAGATCCGCGAGCACAAGACGCTCGACAAGATCCTCGAGCAGGCCGAGGTCGCCGACGCCGCGCCCGACGCCGGCGAGGCCAAGACCGAGAAGAAGGCCAAGAAGAAGTCCTCCAAGAAGAAGTCCAAGAAGGCCGCGGCCAAGGACGAATCCAAGGACGACGCCGCGCCCGCCGACGAGGGCTGACCCTCCGGCCAGGCCGAGTGACTCTCGATCACGAGCGAGGTGCCGATGCCGGTGCTCGGACAGACCATCCAATGGAACGGGATCGTCACCTGGGTGGTGGTGATCGTCGTCGTCGCGGTCCTGCTCAGCGTCGTGCTGGTGTGGATCCGCCGATCGATCGTCGCCGACGACCCGCCGATGACCAGCGGGATCGCCTTCGGCCCCGCAGAGCTGGACGCCATGCTCGAGCGGGGCGAATTGACCCCCGATGAGCACCAGCGAGCCCGCGAAAAAATGCTCGCCAAGATGGTCGGCACCCAGGCACCACCACCCACCGACGAGACCCCGCCCCCGCCCGCGCTCCCGGCCGATGCCGCCCCGCTCGACGGCCCCGAACACCCCGACGCCCCGCCCCCGGCCGACCCGCCCGATAAACCCGTTTCTTGAACGGCCAAGCAGCCTCGCGAGGTCCGATCGGTGCGGCCTGTGCCGGTTTGTCAAAGAGGCCAATCTGGGCTTGTCGGGCGAACCAAACTAAACTAAAACCAGTAGATAAAGGCCGATGCGCAGGCACCCGGCAGCCATTAACGGGTCGCCGTCCGATGGACGATGAACCCACAGCCGAGCCGCCGCCCATCCGCCGGCTCATGCACACTCTCCCCACGAGACGTTCGAGATATGTCTGACAGCAGCAACGGAGGCGACGGGCCCGACACCTTCGGCACGACCGAGGGCTCGGGCAGCGGGTTCAAGGGGCGGCGGGTCACCACCTGCTCGTTCTGCGGCAAGACCTCGCGCGAGGTCGGGCCCATGGTCGAAGGGCCCAACGATGTCTACATCTGCGGCAACTGCACCGACCTCTGCCAGAACATCTTCAAGCAGGAGCGACGCCGCGTCCACGGCGGCCGGTCCAACCTGGGCGCGATCCCCTCGCCCCGCCAGCTCCGCGAGTTCCTCGACCAGTACGTCATCGGCCAGGACATGGCCAAGCGCGCCCTCTCCGTCGCCGTCCACAACCACTAAAAGCGACTCTCGGCCGCCGAGAAAGAAACGCCCGTCGAGCTCGATAAGTCCAACGTCCTGATGATCGGCCCGACCGGCTCGGGCAAGACGCTGCTGGCCAAGACCCTCGCCCGCACGCTCAACGTCCCCTTCGCCATCGGCGACGCGACGACCCTGACCGAGGCCGGCTACGTCGGCGAAGACGTCGAGAACCTCCTGCTCAAGCTCCTCCAGGCCGCCGACTACGACCTCGAGGCCGCCCAGCGTGGGATCATCTACATCGACGAGGTCGACAAGATCGGCAAGACCAGCCAGAACGTCTCGATCACCCGCGACGTCTCCGGCGAGGGCGTCCAGCAGGCCCTGCTCAAGATGCTCGAGGGCACCGTCGCCAACGTCCCCCCCCAGGGCGGCCGCAAGCACCCCGAGCAGCAGTACATCCAGCTCGACACCACCAACATCCTCTTCGTCTGCGCCGGCACCTTCGTCGGCCTCGACGAAATCATCCAGCGCCGCCTCGGCCGCCGGGCCATCGGCTTCGCGACCGAGACGGGCACGCAGGAGCGCTTCGACGACCGCTCCGTGCTGCTCACGCACGTCACGCACGAGGACATCCACGAGTTCGGCATCATCCCCGAGCTCATCGGCCGCCTGCCGATCATCACCCCGCTGATGCCGCTGACGCCCGAGACGCTCGTGCGCATCTTGACCGAACCCAAGAACGCCCTCGTGCGTCAGTACCAGTACTTCTTCCAGTTGGAAGGAGCCGAGCTGGAGTTCACCGACGCCGCCCTGCACGCCGTGGCCGAACGGGCGATCGAGCGGGAGACCGGCGCCCGAGCCCTGCGCTCGGTTATGGAAGAGGTCATGCTGGACTACATGTACGACCTGCCAGACCTCAAGCACGAGGGCGTGAAATACGTCATCGATCGTGCCGCGGTCGAGGGCGAGTCGACGCTGGCCTCGCTGTCTGTACCCGTTAAGGAATCCGCCTGACGGCCGCCCGCCGCGCGGGATTCCGCCCTCACCGAAAGGCTCGCGTGGCATCCCCACACCTCTCCGTCAACGCCGCCGGCAGCCCCGCGGCCCGCTTTTTCGTGCTCTGCCTCGGCGTCGTCACGCTCGGCCTCGCCGCCACCTGGACCACGCCTACCGCCGCCGAAGAAGCCCGGCTCGCCCCGCACGACGTCCGCGACCTCGCCGAGGCCGGCCGCTTCGACGAGCTCGCCGACCGCCTCGCCCTGCAGTCCGCACCCAACGGCCCCGCCGCCGGGTTCCTCAACCAATACGAAGCCTTCGTGCGCAACGACGCCGGCCGCGCCGCCCAGCGCCACGAGGCCTACGTCGAAGCGCTCGGCGAAGTCGCCCGCAATCTCGCCGCGCAGAACACCGAAGACGCCATGGTCTCGTCCATCGAGGCCCACGGCCTGGCGACCGACCGCGACGCCCTCGCGGCCGAACACACCGTCCGCGAAGCCCTCTCCCGCGCGACCGAAGAAGCCAACGACGCCGCCGAGGCCGGCGACTGGGTCCGCGCCTCGAACCTCTACCGCCTGCTCGACCTGTTCTACGAAGACGAGCGCCGCTACGAGGCCCAGCTCGAGGCCGCCAACCGCAGCCTCCGCATCCTTCAGCTCTACGCCCCCAAGCACCTGCAAACGCTCTACGAAGCCGAGGCCAAGCGCCGCGCCGAAGTCAAGGGCGAGGACGACCCCGAGCCCATCAACCTCGAGCTCGAGCCGTGGCAGGACCGCCTCGAGGGCGTGAACCTCACCATGCTCCGCAGCACGCTGTTGCAGGCCAACCGCCAGCACATCGAGAAGGCCCGCGACGGCCGCACGTTCCGCCAACTGCTCGCCGGCGGGATGAGCAACCTCCTCAGCCTCGTCGAGAGCGAGCCGCTCCGCGACACCTTCGCCTCGCTCAGCGACGACGCCCAGCGGCAGGCCTTCCTCGCCGAACTGCTCGCCATCACCGCAGAGCTCAACGAGCCCGGCGCCCGGATGGACTACCTCGCCGCGGTCTCGACCATCGACCGCGTGCTCAACCGCAACGCCAAGACCCTCGCCCTGCCCGAGTCCGTCGTCATCTACGAGCTCACCGAGGGCGTCACCGGCGAGCTCGACGACTTCTCCGCCGTCATCTGGCCGGCCGACATCCCCGCGTTCCTCCGCACCACGCAGGGCAAGTTCACCGGCATCGGCGTGCAGATCAGCAAACGCCAGGGCGAGCTCATCGTCGTCTCCCCGCTCGAAGACACCCCCGCCCACCGCGCCGGCATCAAGGCCGACGACGTCATCGCCACCGTCGACGGCGTCTCCACCGCCAACTGGTCGCTCACCAAGGCCGTCGACCGCATCACCGGCGACGCCGGCACGCAGGTCACGCTCGAGATCAAACGCCGCGGGCAGACATCGCCCATCGAGTTCGTCATCACCCGTGCCCCCATCCCCATCGAGTCCGTCCGCGGGTGGGAGCACCTGGACGAGGGCGGCTGGGACTACTTCATCGACCCCGTCGATCGCATCGGCTACGTCCGCATCTCGGCCTTCCTCCCCCAGACCGTTGAGGACCTCGACGCCGCCGTCGCTCAGATGCAGCAGAGCGGCCCGATCCACGGCCTCATCATCGACCTGCGCTTCAACCCCGGCGGCCTGCTCTCCGCCGCCGTCGACATCTCCGACCGCTTCCTGTCCGACGGCTTGATCGTCGCGACCGTCAACGCCGACAACCAGAAGACCAACGAAGCCAAGGCCAAACGCCACACGACCTACCGCCACTTCCCCGTCGTCTGCCTCATCAACCAGGGCTCGGCGTCCGCCTCCGAGATCGTCTCCGGCGCCCTGCAGGACTACGGCCGCGCGATCGTCGTCGGCGACACCTCCTTCGGCAAGGGCTCGGTCCAGGACCTCTACCCCCTCTCGCGCGGCAAGGCCTATCTCAAGCTCACCACCCACTACTACCAGCTTCCCTCCGGCAAGATCATCCACCGCACCGAAGACGCCGAGGACTGGGGCGTGCACCCCGACATCGCCGTCGAAGTCACCGACGCGCAGGTCCGCGACGCGATCGAGTTCCGCCAACTGATCGACGTCGTCCGCGCCCCCGGCGAGGGCATCCTGGCCGACATCGATAAGCCCTGGGCCGCCGAGGAATTCCGCAAGCCGGGCGGCCGCCGCGAGGTGCAAGGCAAGCGGGCCGACGGCACGGACCGCACGATGGTCGAGGTCCGCAAGCCGGTCCCGCAGGAGCTGCTCGACCTCGGACTCGACGCCCAGCTCGAGGCCGCCCTGCTCGTACTCAAGGCCAACCGCCTGGCGATCGACATGGCCGTCGCCGAGGCGTCCGCCGTGCGCGGCCAAGCCCGCGGGGACGACGGCTAAGCACAATTTCAACTTCAGATTCCGCGCGCCTCGTGCTACCGTGACGTTATGCTCGCTTGCTTTCGGTATTTGCGACCGGCCACCGCGCCGCCGTTCTTCATCGGAGTGGTGCTTGGCTTGGTGCCGATCGGCTATTGCCCGTCGTTTCACTACGCCAACGAGCAGTGGGCGGTCATCGCTCAACTGGCCGACCCGTCCTGAGCGGCTAACCTGTCGCCCATGGCTGGTTCATCCTTCGGCACCCTGTTCCGCGTCACCACCGCCGGCGAGTCGCACGGCGCAGGCAATCTCGTGATCGTCGATGGCTGCCCGCCCGGCCTGCCCCTCGACGTTGACGATCTCACGCCCGACCTCGCCCGCCGCCGCCCCGGACAGTCGTCGATCACCACGCAACGCAAGGAGCCGGACGACCCCGAGATCCTCTCGGGCGTCTTCGAGGGCCGCACGACCGGCACGCCCATCGCCGTGCTCATCCGCAACACCGACCAGCGGTCGCGCGACTACGGCGACATCAAAGACAAATACCGCCCCGGCCACGCCGACTTCACCTTCGACGCCAAGTACGGCTTCCGCGACTACCGAGGCGGCGGCCGCAGCTCGGCCCGCGAGACCACCGCCCGCGTCGCCGCCGCGGCGATCGCCAAGAAGCTGCTCGCCACGACCCACGGCGTCGAGATCGTCGGCTGGGTCGAGCAGGTCGGCGACATCAAAGCCGATGTCGACCCCGCGACCGTCACGCTCGAACAGGTCGAAGCCCACATCACCCGCTGCCCCGACCCCACGGCCTCGGAGAAGATGATCGAGCTCATCGAACAGGTCCGCAGCGAGCGCGACTCGATCGGCGGCATCGGCGGCGTGGTCGCCCGCGGTGTGCCGGCCGGCTGGGGCGAGCCCGTCTTCGACAAGCTCAAGGCCGACCTCGCCAAGGGCCTCATGAGCCTGCCCGCCTGCCTCGGCGTCGAGTACGGCCAGGGCTTCGGCGTCGCCACCGCCCGCGGCAGCGAACACAGCGACACCTTCGTCCCCGACGCCGATCGCACGCCGCCCGTCGCCACCGCCACCAACCGTCACGGTGGCACGCTCGGCGGCATCTCCTCCGGCGAGCCCATCGTCTTCCGCTCGGCCATCAAACCCACCTCCTCGATCCCCCAAGACAAGCCCACCGTCGACCGCGACGGCCAAGCCACCACGATCGCCACCAAAGGTAGGCACGACCCCTGCCTGCTCCCCCGCTGGGTGCCCATGGCCGAAGCGATGGTCGCGCTCACCCTCGCCGACCACATGCTCCGCCAACGCGCCAACGCGCCGATCGACGGCTGACTCTCGGGTACGCCACCTTTACTGCTGGGTGCCACACCTCGCCGAAGGCGATGTGTGCGATCGCGCGATCGAGCTCCAATGCACATATCGTGCTCCGCGCGAGGTGTGGCACCCCGAAAACAGATCGACGGCTGACACGCTCGCTTACCCCGCGTCCCACGGCCGCGGCGGGCCGATCACCTCACGCAGACTCCCCTCGGCATCGTCGAGCTTGGCGATCGCCTCGTCACGCCCGACGCCCAGCCGCCCCATCACCAAAGCCAGACGCACCTCCCCACGCGCCGCGTCCAACACCTCTGCCGCCGCGGCACGATCGATGTCGAGCTCGTGCGCGAGGATGCGCATCGCCCGGTCGCGGAGCTTCTCGTTGCTCGCCCGCAGGTCGACCATCAGATTGCCAAACACCTTGCCGATGCGCGTCATCGCGACGGTGGTGATGGTGTTGAGCGCGAGCTTAGTCGCCGTGCCCGCCTTCATGCGTGTCGATCCGGTGACCACCTCGGGGCCGGTCACGATCGACACCGGGTGATCGACCGCCTCGACGGCGCCCAGCTCGACGCAGGCGATCATCCCAGTGCCCGCGCCGAGTCCCTTGGCCGTCTTGAGCGCCCCCCGCACGCACGGCGTCGTCCCGCCCGCGGCAATGCCGACCACCGTGTCGCGGATGTCGATCCCCAGCGCGTTCAACTCGGCGTCGAACGTGTCGGGCTCGTCTTCCTTGCCCTCGCTGCTGACGCGCAACGCCGAGTCGCCGCCGGCGATCAGCCCGACGACCATGCCCGGCTCGACGCCGTACGTCGGCGGACACTCGCTGGCGTCGAGCACGCCCAGCCGCCCGCTGGTCCCCGCGCCCAGGTACACCAGCCGACCGCCGGCGCGTAACGACTCGACCACCCGATCGATCAGCGGCGTAAGGTCGGGCAGGGCCTTGTCGACCGCGTCGATGACGGTGCGGTCGGCGCGGTTCATGAGTTGGGCCTGCTCGAGCGTGGTGAGCCCGTCGAAGTCGGCGGACTCGGGCAGGCGGTGCTCGGTGGTCAGTCCGCCGCGGTCGGCGGGGAGGGTGGGGTCGGTCATGGGTGGCTCTCGGGTTGCGGGGCGATCCACGCGCCGGCGATGCCGGTCTTGCGGGCCCCGGTGACGTTGGGCAGGGTGATCGGTTCGCCGTCCCACGCGAGGGTGCCGAGCACGGCCATCGCCGCGGCCTCGCGCGCCTCGCTGGCGACGCCGAGCTCTTCGGAAAGGCGGACGTTGACGCCCGGCAGCATCGCGCGGATCCGCTCGACCAGCACGCGGTGACGCACGCCTCCGCCCGCCACCACCGCATCGGTCGGCGGGTCCGCGCTCACGGCCGCGACAATCCCGCGAGCCACCGCTTCGGTCGCCGAGGTCAGCAGGTCGTTGGGCGACACGTCGGCCCCGGCGGTCTCGATTACGCGCTCGGCGAAGGCCGGGCCGAACTGCTCGCGCCCGAGCGACACCGATCGCCCGGCCTCGGCGGACGACGGGATCGCCTCACGGATCACGCGCTCGATCGCATCGGCCAGCGCCGGGTCGGCGGTGCCCGCGGCGGCGGCGTTGCCATCTTCGTCGTACCGCGCCCCGTCGATGAGCCTGGCGACAAGCCCGTCGAGCGCGAGGTTGCAGGCCCAGACGTCGCCGCCGCTGATCGAGGCGTCGCCGCCGAGTTGGCGACGCCAGCGGGTGACATTGCAGACGCCGCCGAGGTTCAGCGCGGCCGCGTCGTCGAGCGGGTAGAGGATCGGGTCGGCGATCGGCGTGATGGGCGCACCCTGCCCGCCGGCGATGACGTCGGCCTGCCGCAGGTCGAGGCAGACCCACGCGCCGCAGCGCTGCGCGATCGGCCACGGGTCGAGCATTTGCCAGGTGTGGCCGGTGGTGTCGGCGGCGGTGGGTGGCAGGTGGCAGACGGTCTGCCCGTGCGGGACGACGAGGTGAGCCGGGCCGTGACGGTCGATGAGTCGGCGACACAGCGCGGCGTGGGTTTCGCCGAGCTGGCGGGAGGCGCGGGTGATCGCCGAGGCGGCCATCGGCTGGTCGTCGGCGAGCGCGCGGAGCGTGTTGCGAAGCTCGGGCTCAAACGGCTCGGCGAGGTGCTCGACGACTTCGGCGGTCATCGCGTTGCCGTGGCCGCGGATGTGGACGAGGACGACGTCGAGCCCGTCGAGGCTGGTGCCGGACATGCAGCCGATGACGCGGCGCTGCGGCAGGTCGGTCGGCAGCCAGCGGTGGGAATCGGCGTCGGCCATCGTCGGATCACTCGGCGGTTGCGGCCTGGGCCTGCGGCGCGGGCTGCTCGGCCTGGGTGGCAGCGGCGGCGGCCTCGGCGTTCGGCTCACGCGGATCGGCGAGCAGGTAGCCGAACAGCAGCGCGGTCGTCGCGCCCAACGGCGCGTACCACGGCCACGAGATCGTCACGGGCACGAGGTCGCCGGTGGATGTTGTATCGACCTCGAAGTAGCCGTACGCCGTCATCGCCAACATCGCCAGACAACCGAGGAACAGCCAGGCCGTCTTGGCCAGGCGAGCGTTGCGTCGCTCGGCGGGTCCGGCAAGCGCAGCCCCGACCCACGTCACCAGCAGCACGGCCGCGACCACTCCGCAGAGGATGAGGTGGTACAGGTCGGTCGGCCCGTTGATCGGCACATCCACTGACCGGGCCAGCGCGACGTCGTGGTAACGCGAAGCGTAGACCATGAAGATCGACAGCGGCGCCGCCCAGATCAGCCCGTAGCCGGTGATCTTCATCGGCAGCCACGCGAGCAGGAACGCCGCGAGCAGCGTGCCGACGATGTAGCTGGCGATGCCCAGCGCCAGGTCGAGGAACGGCACATCATTCCCGCGCGACTGCTCGAACAGCACGTACGCGTTTACCGCAAACGCCATCGCACACAGCGCGACGCCCCACACCACGATCAGCACGCGCGACACAAACAACACCTCGTTGCCTTGCGGCTCGACGCCGGTCGATCGCTGACGCAGCGGCAGGTAGATCGCCGACAGGCTGGTCTGCGACAGGGCCGCGAGGATGGAGGTGAGCGACGAGATCGCCGCGGCAAACACGCCGGCAAGAATCAGCCCGGTCAGGCCGACCGGCACTTCCTGCATGATGAAGATCGGGAAGACCTTGTCGGCCTGCGTCGCGACGAGCTCGGCGGCCGGGCCCTCGAGCCGCTCGGGGAACTGGGCGTAGTAGGCCCACAGCCCAACGCCCACGAGCAGCATCAGCGCGACCACGGCCTCGCCGGCCCAGCTGCTTACGACCGCGGCCTTGGCGTGGTTCTGGTTCTTGCAGCAGAAGATGCGCTGGGCGAGCAGTTGGTCGGTGCCGTAGGAGCCGATGTTGCCGACGGTCACGGCAAAGAACGCCGCCCAGAACGTGTACGGCGTCGAGATCCACGCGTGCCACGGCGACGGCTCGACATCCGGGTCGGGCGTGCCGCCGCCGAAGCCCAGCTCCAGCGACCACAGCTTGAACTTGTCCTCGCCCCAGCCCTCGGTGAGCACCTGTCCGAGCCCACCGGGGAGTTCGACAACGATCACCGCCAGCGCGATCAGCCCGCCGACCACGAACACCACGAACAGCATCGCGTCGGTCCAGACCACGGTCGCGATCCCGCCGAGCATCGTCCAGATGACTGAGACGATGCCGACGATGATCACCGAGATGGCAAAGCCGTAGAAGGTGATCTGCTTCGCGTCGAGCTCGAAGCCCATCCCGGCCAAGATGCCGCCGAGCTGGTCGTGCAGCACGAGCGCGAGGATGAGCGCGGTGAGGTACACGCGCGCCGCTTGCGCGAGCAGGCCGAGCAGCGAGAACAGCGCGGTCGTGACCGAGCGTGCGGCCTCGCCGAGCTCGCGGCCCATGAAGTCGTACGGGCTGTACACCTCGTAGCGGTAGTACGCCGGCACGAGTACGGCGGCGACGAAGACGCGCGAGAACAGCCCAGCGAGAATGCCGAACTGCAGGTAGGTGAAGTTGCCGCCCTCTCGGAAGGCGATCGACGGGACGCCGATGAACGTCACGGCCGAGATGATGGTGGCGATCATCGACGCCGAGACGGCGTACCACGGCAGGCGGTTGCCGCCGCGGAAGAAGTCTTCCATTGACTTCTGCTTGCCGGCGAGCTTGACGCCGAGCACGCTGACCAGCGCGAGATAGCCGATGATGACCAGCCAGTCGATCCAGTGGATCGAGCCGAGGCCGCCCGCGTCCGCTTGGGCGAGCATCGGCAGCGGGGGGAGCGGGAGATGGGTCATGAAGAAACTCGGGAGAGGGGCCGGGATGGGCGTAGCGGCGCGAGCCGGGAAAGGTTATTTTCTATCAATGTCGATACTTTATAACCGCTTCGCATCGTCCCGGTCGTCCGAAGGATTCTCCCTGCTCCGCGGCCTGTGCGTCGCGGCGTTGTGCCTGGTGGGCGTGGGGTGTCAGGTGAACCCCGGCGTCGAACACAAGCGCTACGGCGACGAGATCCTCGTGGCCGGCAAGCTGATCCGCACGGGCACGCCCGTCGTGCTGTGGATCGACAGCGAGGGCTACGACGCGTATCGCACGAACCTGCGCTTCAAGCCCTACGAAGAAGCGGCGTTCGAGGACAACGTCGACAACATGTCGAGCTGGGCATCGCCGAACCGCTACAGCCTGCGGAAAGACCGCTTCCACGCCGACACGCCCGACCTCACGCCCGAGCAGATCGAGGAGGTCAAGGAGGGCCAGTGGGAGCTGCACGAGCTGCAGGAGGTGGTCGATCAGTTCGTGATTCACTACGACGTGTGCGGCACCGCGCAGTTCTGCTTCGACGTGCTGCACGACCACCGCTGCCTGAGCGTGCACTTCATGCTCGACACCGATGGCGTGATCTACCAGACGCTCGACGTCCAGGAGCGGGCGTGGCACGCCGGGCACGCGAACGACCGGTCGGTGGGGATCGAGATCGCGCACATCGGCGCGTACCCGCCCGGGCACGAGACGCTAGACAAGTGGTACCCGGCCGACGCCGACGGCAAGGTCTTCAAAGACATCCCCGAAGAGCGCGGGGCACCCAAGACCGAGGGCTTTGTCCCGCGGCCGTCGTCGCAGGAGCCGATCGTCGGTTCGATCCACGGCACCGAGCTCGTGCAGTACGACTACACGGACGAGCAATACGACGCGCTCATCAAGCTGACGGCGGCGCTTAATGCCGTGCTGCCGCGCATCGAGCTTGACGCCCCGCGGGACGCCGATGGCAACGTACGGATGGACGTGCTGACCGAAGAAGAGCAGTCGACCTACAGCGGGCTGATCGGGCACTACCACCTGACGACCGGCAAGATCGACCCGGGCCCGGCGTTCGACTGGGAACGCGTGATCAGCGGGGCGCGGAAGCTGCGGTAGCCACACCGACCGCTGGCAATCACTTGCGTCATTGCGAATTTAGCGACGCGGCTTGCCGCGTGAGCGCGATGAACTGCGGCGGCAACGCGATGAATCGCGGCGCTTCGTACGGCCACTAAAATAGTTTCGATTGAGTTACCCGCGCTCGATCACTCGAACGGCTTGGCGTTCCGACGGTCGACCAGCAGCTCGACGGCCACGGCGTCCTGCCTGATGTGGTCGGTGAAAAAGACGTCGCCGCCGGGGTGCGAGAAGCGCTTCTCCACGCTCCACTGGCCGTTGCGCATCACGATCTGGCGGTAGTCGCCCGCCGGCACGTCTTTCGCGACCCACATGGACTGATCGTCCGGCTCCATCACGATCGGCAGCGGCCGCCAGCCCTCCGGCAGGTTGGGGTGGGCGGCGTGGCCGGTATTTATCACGTCGTAGAACAGCGTGAGCTCTTCGGGGTAGACCTCGAGCACGCCGCGGCTGAACCAGTGGCAGTGGCCGCCGGCGTTCGTCGAGCGCACGAGCTCGATCTTCTTGCGGTAGTCGTCCCACGTCGTCGGCGGGCCCTCGCCGACCAAACGCAGCCCGGCGATCAGCTGGTGCACGCGGTCGGGCCCTGCGGCGGCGAGCTGCGCCGGCCAGTCCTCTTCGACGCGGTCGTACGTCGTGCGGTAGATCTGCGGGATGTACTCGTCCATCAAGCCCTCGTGCGACCAACGCTTCCAGTCGCAGGCGTAGTTGGTCAGGCACCAGTCCCAGATCGCCGGGCTGATCGACACGATCAGGTTCGGCCGCAGCTCCTTGAGTTCGCGGTGGAAGCGCTCGGCGAACTCGCTGACCTTGTCGGCCCGCCACTGGACCCACGCCGGGTCGCGCGGGTCGGCGGGCGGCTCGGCGCCGTTGTGCTCGGCCTTGTAGACCTCGATGGTGTACGGGTCGTAGCCCATCGTCACCGGCCAGGCGATGCGGTCGTCGAGCTGCACGCCGTCGAGGTCGTACTGCACGACGGCTTCCTTGACGATCGCTATGATGAGGTCGCGCGACTCGGGCCGCAGCGGGTTCATCCACACGAAAGGGTTCTGGTCGCTGACCAGCTCGCCGTCGCGGGTGGTGGTCATCCACTCGGGGTACTGCTTGCGCAGGCTGTTGTGCGTGTCTTTGAAGGCGGCCATGAAGCCGTACTCGAACCACGCGATGTGGACGAGGCCGTTGCGGTGGGCCTCGATGACGGTCTCCTGCAGCAGGTCGCGTTGCGGCTCGGCGGGCGCGCCATTGATCTTCATCGGCACGCCGACGAGCTTGTCCATGGTCGCCGAGGGAAACTCGGTGTAGCCGTTCTTCCAGCACTCGACGTAGACGGTGTTGAGCCCCATGTCGCGGAGGCGCTTCATGGACTCGGCGGTTTTTTGCGGGGTGGAGATGGCGTCGTTGGCGGTAGTGGTCATCCACGTGCCGCGAACTTCCGGATCAGCGGCGAGGGCCGGCGTGGCGCAGGCCGCGGCCAAGGCGACGGCGGCGAGTCGGCGGGTGGTGCGAGCGAGCAGGTTCACGGCGGGCTCCTGATGCGAGAGCGGACGGAGTGAGAAGTGGAAAGGCTACGCCATGCGGCGGGTGCGGGCCGAGGCGAAGACGCCGAGCGCGGCCAGCAGCGCGACGACGCCGGGCTCGGGGACGAGCGGTGACACCACGAACGCGTCGGCGAACGACGGCGAGCCGGGCACGCCCCAGCCGAAGTTCTGTTCGATCAGCGCGAGGTCGAGCGCGTCGACGACGCCGTCCCAGTTGAAGTCGCCCTCGGCGATCGCGCCGGTGCCGCCGAGGTGGGCTTGCAGCGCGATGAGATCGATCAGGTCGACATCGCGATCGAAGTCGGTGTCGCCGAGGATCGGGCGGCGATCGACCACGAGCTCGACGCTGATCGCGCCGGGCACTACGAAGCTGTGCTGCCCGGCGGTCAGCAGCAGGCGGCTGTCGATCTCCGCCCAGGTGCCGTTGAAGTATTCGGCGATCAGGCGGAACTGCTCGTCGGCGGGCACGTCGACGATCCAGGAGGTGAGGTCGGCGCTGAGCCCGGCCGTGAGCGGCGCGGGGCGGTGGTCGGCGTCGAAAAACGGGCTGTCGAGGTCAACCCCATAGAAGGCGGTGAGCGCCGCTTCGTTGTCGTCGTAGCCCTTGTTGTAGAAGCCGGCGTGACCGGCGAGCTGGCCGCCGTTGGCCAACGCGACGTCGACGATCATCTGCGTGAAGTCGGCGGTCGGCGTGTCGGCCCCCGTGCCGTTGAATCGCAGGCCGATGACGCCCTTGTCGAGCACGCCGGCGTTGGCGAGCACGGCGGTGTTCGAGGGCAGGCTGTTGCGGAAGCTGTTGAGGTTGTCGCGGTAGACCTGCGGGACGTACTCGTCGAACAGGTCGAGGTTCGCCCACAGCTCCCAGTCGGCGTTGAAACGGTCCTGCGCAAAGCCCTGCACCGACGGGCTGACGCTGGTGTGCAGGTCGGGGCGATAGGCGTCGATCGCGTCGTTGAGCTCGATTGCAAACTGCGTGACCTTGTCCTGCCGCCACTGCTTGAACGCGGCGTTGTTGGGGTTGGCGGGCAGGTTGTTGCCGGTCTCGGCGAAGTAGAGCGCGGCGGTCGTCGCGTCGTAGCCGAACTCGTTGGGCCAAGCGAGGCGGTCGTCGAACTGCACGATGTCGAGGTCGTGGTCGCGGATCGCCTCGAGCGTGATGTCGATGAGGAACTCGCGCACCTCCGGCACGGCGGGGTTCATCCACGCGAACGGGTTGGACGAGTTCACGACGTCGCCGTTCTGGTCTTCGAGCAGCCAGCCGTTGGAGCGGGCGTAGCTCGTCAGCGCGTTGTCGGCCCCGGGCCCGGCGTCGAACGAGCCGCGGAACCCGCTGGAAAAGCCGTACTCGAACCACGCGCCGTGGATGAGCCCGCGGCGGTGCGCGGTGGCGGTGGTCTCGTGGAGGAGGTTGCGTGAGCCGAGGAAGCCCGAGCGGTCCTGGCCGATCGCCGCCTGCATGGTCGGTGAGGGGAAGTTGGTGAAGCCGTTCTTCCAGACCTCGGTGTAGACGGTGTTGAGCCCGATGTTGTCGAGCTGGTTCATCGTGGTTTCGGTGAAGACGCCCGAGGTGATGTAGTCCGGCCCCGTGGTGGTGAGCCAGGTGGCGCGGACCTCGTCGGCCGCGGCGTGGGCAGTGTGCATGCCCGCG
The DNA here is from genome assembly GCA_039024495.1 of Planctomycetota bacterium. GTDB lineage: Bacteria > Planctomycetota > Phycisphaerae > Phycisphaerales > Phycisphaeraceae > JBCBUE01. The sequence continues at coordinate 38,868 of JBCCQE010000013.1, forward strand.
AGGAGCATCGCGCCCGCAAAAAAGACATGCCCTGCGGTGCGTGCGACGCGATGGCGCGGAGCTTCCCCGCCTTGCCTCGCCCCAACCTCCTGCACAACCGTCATGCGTTCGCTCCGAGAGACACACGTGAAACAAAGCCTTGTGTCGGACGCATAAGACTTATAGCATAATGACCATAATGATCAACGTAAGTCTTATAGGCGGCGGCAACATCGCCAAGGCCCACGCGGCGGCGGCGAAAGCCCTGCCCGACCGGGTCAAGATCGCGGCCGTGGTCGACCCGAATCCCTCGGCCGCGGGCCCGCTCGCCGAGCAGCTGGGGGCCAAGCTGTACCCCGGGATCGACGCGTTGATCGCCGACGAAGCCGTGTCGAGCACCATCCGCGCGGCGATCGTGTGCACGCCGCCCTCGGCCCGGGTGGAGCCGGTCGCCCAGGCGTTGGAGATGGGCTGGTCCGTGCTGTGCGAGAAGCCGCTCGCCCACCGACTCGACGACAGCACGCACCTGTCGAACCTTGCGAAGCAACACCCGCAGCAAGCCTGCGCGGCCGGGCTGTGCCATCGCTTTACCCCCGCGGTCGATCGGATGATCGAGGCCGTGCGCGGCGGGCTGATCGGCCCGGTGCTGCGGGTCGAGAACGTCTTCGCGGCGAGCATCCCGACGATGGCGACGCACTGGATGAGCGACCCCGCCGTGAGCGGCGGCGGCAGCCTGCTCGACGCCGGCACGCACTCGATCGACCTGATGCACCACCTCGTCGGCCCGTGCGATTCGGCCGGCGCGGTGCTCGAGCACGCCTGGCCGGGCCGCGGCGACTCAAACGCCACCGTCTTGCTCCGGTCGCTGGGCGGCGGGGCCTGCGGGGTCGAGCCCGGCGTCGCCTGCCACCTCGCCAGCGGGTGGGCCGAGCCGACGCGTTTCCACCTCCGACTCGTCGGCCGCGACGGCAGCCTTTTCTACGACTTCGAGGCCCCGACCGAGCTACTCCACGCCGAGTCGACCGGCGGGCAAGACGTCATCGAGGTCGAGACGCACGAGGTGCGTTTCACCCGCCAGCTCGCGGCCTTCCTCAACGGCGTCGAAGCCGGCGCCGTCCCCGCGCCGCTCGCCTCGTTCGCCGACGCCCACGCCGTGATGGCGCTGCTTGGCTCGATCGACGGCGCGCTGGTCGATCGCTCGCCGGTCATCCGCGCCGCGGCCGAAGCCAGCGCCTGACTCGATACTCTGCGGCCCACGCATCACGATTTTCTCTCCTCACAGGCCGCCGCGATGACCGCAACCACCTCCCACGACCCCGCCGCGTCGGCGACGCAGCGCGACGTCGTCCGCCTCGGCGCGATCGGCGTCGACAGCTCCCACCTGCCCGAGTTCACCCGCCGCATCGCCGCGCTCCACGACGCCGGCGACACCCGGTGCAGAGTGACGTCCTTCTGGGCCGCGCCGCAGGCCGACATGCCCGCCGAAGACGTCGCCAAATGGGTCGCCGACACGCAGGCCATGGGCGTCACCGCCGCCGACTCGCTCGACGCGATGCTCGACGAAGTCGATGGCGTGATGGTGCTCGCCGTCAGCGGCTCCAAGCACCGCGACCTCGCCCTGCCCGCCCTCAAGCGCGGCCTGCCGACCTACATCGACAAGCCCCTGGCCAACACGCTCGACGACGCCCGCGCCATCGCCGCCGCCGCGGCCGAGCACGACGCGCCGTGCTACTCGGCGTCGTCGCTGCGCTTCGTCGCCGAGATCGATGAGCTCGACCGAGACGCCCTCGGAGAGATCGTCGCCGTCGACGCCTACGGCCCCGGCGAGCTGCACGACCTCATGCCCGGAGTGCTGTTCTACGGCGTGCACTCCATCGAGCTGGTCGACGCCATCTGGGGCCCGGGCGTCAAGCGCGTGTCCGCCGAGCACTTCGCCGACCGCGACCTGCTCAAGCTCGAGTACGCCGACGGCCGGCACGCCTCGATCCGCCTCGACCGCAAGGGCTCGTACGCCTTTGGCGCGACGGTGCACGGCAGCCAGTCGGTTGCCCCGTTCGTCGTCGACTTCGCCACCGTCTACGACCGGCTGGTCGCCGCGATGGTGCGCTTCTTCGAGGGTCAAGCCCCGCCTGTGACGCTCGACCGCATCGTCGAGAACGTCGCCGTGATGGTCGCCGCCAACGCGTCGATCGAGCGCGGCGGCGCGTGGGTCGAGCTCGATGTCTGACCGACCCTGGGAACGCCTGCCCGAGCTGCGCCTGCCGATCGCCCTGATGGATGGCGGGCCGGCGTTAAACGAGGCGGTCGACATGCCGCCGAACTCGGCGCTGACGCTCGCGCGGGTCGAGCCGACCGGCGATTTCCTCGCGTGGCGCTGGCGCGACACCGGCCAGCTCGGCTTCTACCCCGCCAGCAGCATCAAGTGGATGACCGCCGGCCTGCTCGCCGTCTTCCTCGACGGACTCGGCATCCCCGACACCGCTGCGCTGCGCACCGGGGACGACCCGCCCGTCGTCATCCGCGACGCCGTGCTGTCGATGCTGATCCATTCGAGCAACGACACGTTCAACACGCTCCAAGAGGCCGTGGGCTTCGAGGAGACGATGGCCGTCGTCCGCGCCGTGGGCTGCGAGCGATTCGTCATGCGGCGCAACTTCGGCCCCGACCGCCGCAGCCACAGCCGCGAAGTCACGCTCACCGCGCCGGGGCGAGAGCCCGTCGTCGTGCCCGCCCGGCTAGACACCGACATGCCGCTGTCGTCCGACGACCGCCCGCCGCCGATGGGCAACCCTGAGGCGAACTTCGCGACGACCGACGACTTCGTGCGCATGGCCGCGTGGACGCTGATGGGCCCGCCGCGCGACGCGTCAGCGTTCGACCTCATGCCGATCGGCCTGGCCGGCCCGCACCCGCGCGACACGGCCTCCGGCTTCAACGACCTCGCGCTCGCCGCCCTAGAGTCCGGCGCGTTCACCGTGCTCAGCAAGCCCGGCTGGTGGCCGCCCGAGGGCGTCAACGTCGACGTCGCCTACGCCTACGACCACGGCCGCGATCGGCACTACTTCGCCTCGATCTACGTCGAAGACACCGTCGAAGAGCGCGCCCGCAAGACCATGCGCCAGGCCGCCCGCGACGCGATGGCAGCCGTGCGCGACGCGCCATGAACGTCAAGAGCGTGCCAGAATCAGGCAGTGCTTTACTTTGGCTGTGAGGATTTCTCGGGGCTTGCGAGCGACTGGATCATCCGGCTGCTCCACAGCCGCTCCTGCATTTCAATATGGACTCTCGTTATCGATCCGATCCGCGAAACCTGCCACGACTGCGGAAGTGGTCTTGCCTGTCTGATGGTTTCGGCGGTGAAACAAAACCCGGACCGCACCGTTTGCATTGCACGGACAGAAACGCATCCAAATGGAGACCCCGGCCATGAGCGATCAACCCGCCCATTTTCCTCGCCCAGCAGACACTTCCGCGGCTTACCTTGTCGGCATGTCAGCCGGCGCGATCGCAGCGATTACCGCGATCGGGCTGCCGCTGTTTTCCAACGTATGTCATCAGGCGATGCAGCTTTACAACGCCGAGGCTCCGGCGGTCACACGATGGCTGCTGGGCGTCCCGACTTGGTTGTTCGTGTTGACCGGCGCATGTGTGGCGACGGGCCTGTGGTTTGTCAGGCCCTCGTTTTCCAGCCGATGCCCGCGGTGGCTGGCTCCGTCGCTCGCGATTCCGGCATTGCTCGTGGCTGGATTGGCGCTGCTGGCCGTGTCCCTGCCCATCCATACCCTGCACGCGTCTATGTTGCCGTGAGCAGCGGCCTCGTTGAATATTGCCTTTCCCTCAGCAGCGGTCGTGCATCTGTTCAATGCGAGCGACTGCCCAAAACCGACGATCCTTGAAGTCTGAGCGTTACTTATTAATCTTGTGATGGCGATCGAGCGATCGCTCGACGGTCGTTCGTCCTGTCTGGCAGGCCTGTTTCGAGGTCTCAGCTTCCGTCGCAGGCTTGGTCTCGACGGAGCGTTTCATGCCCGGTGTGAACGAACTCGGCCCGGTCACCGCCGAGGCGGGCACGCCGCTGTATGTCGCCGTCAAGAACCGCCTGATCGAGGCCATCCGTGACGGCCAGTTTAAGCCGGGCGATCGTCTGCCCAGCACGCAGGAGATCAGCAAGCTGCTGCAGGTCTCGCTGGTCACGTCGCACCGAGCGCTGCAAGAGCTCGAACAACTCGGCACGGTCGATCGCGTGCAGGGCCGCGGCACCTTCGTCGCGGAGCCGGACCGCGCAAAAGCCCGTCAGCTCCGCCTCAAACTTGTGTTTCAGCCCGAAGCATCGCTGGCCGACTACTACCACGGCCAGGTCCTCGAGGGCATGAACCGCGGCACCCGCGAGTCGGACTGCGAGCTGTCGATCATCCAGGACCTCAGCCGCACCAAGGCGGCGTGCGACGGCTACATCCTGCTCAACCCGCTGGAGTCGCAGGTCGCCGCGATCCGCAAGGCCGTGCGTTCCGACACGCCGATCCTGATCGTCGGCGCCCGCCACGAATCGCTGCCGTGGATCGATGTCGACAACGAAGACGCGATCGATCAAGCAGTCCAACACGCCATCGGCCTCGGGCACGAGCGCATCGCCTTCATCGGCGGTGCCGACGAACTCAGTAACAGCCGCGACCGCCGGCGGGGGTTCGTCCGCGCCTGCGAACGCCTCGGCCTGCCCGCCGACCACCGCCACGACGTGATCGCGCACGCCTATCGGCTCGACCGCGAAGAGCGCGACGCCGTCACCCGCCTGCTCGGCATGGCCGACCGCCCCACCGCCATCGTCACCGGCGGCTACCACCTCGCCCTCGACCTCTACACCATCGCCAACACCCTCGCGCTCGAGATACCCAGCGACCTCTCGCTCATCGGCGTCGACGACCCGCCCTCCGCCGCCCACCTCGACCCGCCGATGACCACCCTGCAGCAGCCGCTCGTCCAGCTCGGCCACGCCGCCGTGCATCGCCTCGTCGAAAGCGTGCAGACGCAGTCGCCCCTGCCGCCCCGCCAGTCGCTGCGCGCCACGCTCGCGATCCGCCGATCGTCCGGGGCACGCTAGGCTCTCGCCCCGCCCACGCCGGGCGACGGAGCCCGCACCCGTGCATCACGACCGACACACGCCCGTCCTCATCGTTGGCGGCGGCACCGGCGGCGTCGCCGCGGCCCTCGCGTTCGCCGACGCCGGGCAACGCTGCATCCTCGTCGAACCCACCGACTGGCTCGGCGGTCAGCTCACCGCTCAGGCCGTCCCGCCCGACGAAAACCGCTGGATCGAGCCCGGCGGCTACGCCCAAGGCGGCACCGCTCGCTACCTCGCCTTCCGTCAGGCCATTCGCGACTGGTACCGCGCCCACCGAAACCTCACCCCTCAGGCCGCCGCCGACCCGCGCCTCAACCCCGGCGGCGGGTGGGTCAGTCGGCTCTGCTACGAGCCCGTCGTCGGCCGCGCCGTCATCGACGCCCTGCTCGCCCCGCACATCCAAGCCGGCCGCGTCGCCACGCTGCTCCATCACCGGCCGGTCGAAGCCGACATCGTCGGCGACCGCATCCGCGCCATCACCTTCACTAACGACCGCACCGCTGACCGCGTGACCCTCGCCGCCGATCTCTTCCTCGACGCGACCGAGGCTGGCGAGCTGCTGCCCATCGTCGGCGCCGAGCACCGCGTCGGCTCCGACAGCCACGCCGACTTCGGCGAGCTCCACGCCCCGCCCGGCCCCGCCGACCCGCTCGACCAGCAGGCCATCACCTGGGTCTTCGCCATCGAACACCGCCCCGGCGAACGTCACACGCTCGACAAGCCGGACGGCTACGACGCGTGGGCGTCCTTCGTCCCGCAGCTCACCCCGCCCTGGCCCGGCCCGCTGTTCAGCTGGACCATCTGCGGCGAGGCACTCGCCCCGCGCGACCTTGCCATGACCCCCTGGCCCGATGATCCGGCCGACGGCACACTCGAGCTCTGGCGCTACCGCCGCGTCGTCGATCGCGCGATCCACGCCGGCGACACGCCGCCCGCCGATGTCTCGCTGGTCAACTGGGTGCAGAACGATTACTTCCGCAAGCCCACGCTCATCGACAATCACCTCGAGCGCGACGCCGCCTACGCCGAAGCCAAGCAACAGTCGCGTTGCCTGCTCTATTGGATGCAGACCGCCGCCCCGCGCCACGACGGCGGCACCGGCTACCCCGGCCTGCGCCTCTGCCCCCAGGTCATGGGCACCGACGACGGCTTCGCCGCCGCGCCCTACATCCGCGAGCCCCGCCGCCTCGACGCGCTCACCGTCATCACCGAAGCCCACGTCGGTGCCGACCAACGCCGCTCCGCCGGCCACCCCGACCTGCCCGAGCCCGCCACCCCCGCCGCCGAACCCTTCGCCGACTCCGTTGGCATCGGCCACTACCCCATCGACCTCCACCCCTCCGCCTCGGGCCGCAACCAGGTCTATGTCGACGCCTGCCCGTTCCGCCTGCCCCTCTCGGCCCTGGTCCCCAAGCGGCTGACCAACCTGCTCGCCGCGGGCAAGGCGCTCGGCGTCTCGCACATCGCCAACGGCTGCACCCGCCTGCACCCCGTCGAGTGGAACGTCGGCGAGTCGGCCGGCACCGCCGCAGCCGCGTGCCTGGACGCCGGCATCGCCCCGCACGCCCTCGCCGCCGACCCCGCCCGAGTCGCCGACCTGCAACGAAAGCTCACCGCCGCGGGCGTGCCGCTGAGCTGGCCGTGGGAGCGATGAGCGTCAAGCTGGGCAAGCCGCATCGATTTCCGTGAGTTTCCCGTGAATTCGCCCGCCATCCTCACGATAGGCCTAGGCCTCGCGAGCATTGTTATGTAAGTTTGCAGGTGACTTATAGCGGGCGATTCTTGTCAGCCCGCGCCCCGATCACCGCGACGCCGCTGCGATTCCTGCAACCAGGCGTCGGCAACTGGAGGACCCGACATGCTTCGTTCGACCGTTCTTTCCGCCGTGATGGCCGCTGGCGTCGCCGGCACCTCGATGGCGCAGCCCGCCTTCTGGGACTTCCTCAACGACGACGTCGTCGCCTACGACCCGTTCCTGCAGGCCGCCTCGGGCCCCGCTCGCGGCCTCGGCGAGTACACCACCGGCGGCAACATCGCCGGCCAGGGCGCGGCCGCCTTCGGCTGGGTTGGCACCTCCGGCGTTGACGGCTTCGGCATCGGCCACGCCGGGTCGACCTCGAACTTCTCCGCCAACGCCGGCGGCGAGGACTCCGCCCTCGTCGACTACGAGCAAGGCGGCCGCCTGGAGTGGGGCGGCGTTGGCCCGTTCCCGTTCGACCGCAACCTCCGCCGCACGCTCAACCCCACGCCCTCGTCCAGCGAGTGGTACATGAGCATCATGGTCAACCGCCTCGGCTGGGCCGACTCGACGTCGAACACATGGGCCGTCGGCGGCTTCACCGACGCCACCAACAGCGGCATCCAGATCGGCTACGACGACCAGCTCAACAACGACTTCACGCCCGACCTCGTCGCCCGCATCGGCGGCCAGAACTTCCAGATCATCGCCGACGCCCCGTCGAGCACCAGCTTCTACGCCATCGCCAAGCTCACGCTCAACACCTCGGGCAACGACCTCGTCGAGGTCTGGGTCAACCAGGACCCCAACGCCCTTGGCGCTCCCGACCTGTCGGTCAACTCCGTGAACGTCAGCGACTCGCTCACCCCGTTCACGCAGTCGCGCTACGAGTCGCCCGGCCAGTCCGGCGTCACGTTCTTCGATGAGGTCCTCCTCGCGACCTCGCTCGACGGCATCGCCAACCCGGTCCCCGAGCCCGCCTCGCTGGCGCTGCTCGCCGCCGCCGGCCTGGCCACCCTCGGCCGTCGCCGCAAGGCCTGATCGCTCGCTATACCCAGCGACCGCGGTGGACACGCCGCGGTCGCTGCTTTGACTCTGACCCGCGGGCCGATGTGCGTGCCCGCCCTTCCCCTCACGCGGCCGCGACCGCGTTCTACTGGAGGCTGAACTGTGACCATCCGTTCGATCACGACCGCGTCCCTGCTGACCGCCCTCGCCGCCCCCGCGCTCGCCCAGCCCGCCTTCTGGGCCGACCTCGAGCCCGGCGTCGTGGCCTACGACCCCTTCCGCAACATCGAGCAAGACGGCGACATCGCCATCCGCGAAGCCGGACTCGGCGAGTACACCAGCGGCACCAACCTCAACGGCCAGGGCTCCGCCGCGTTCGGCTGGGCCGGCACTGCGGGCGTCGACGGCTTCGGCATCGGCCACTCCGGCTCGACCTCCAACTTCCAGCACAACTTCCTCGGCGAAGACTCCGCCGCCGTCGGCTATGAGCAGGACGGTCGCGTGCAGTGGCTCGGTGTCGGCAACTTCCCGTTCGACCGCAACACCACCCGTCAGCTCGGCGCCACCGCCACGTCGACGGCGTCGAACGTCTGGTACCAGTCGATGATCGTCAACCGCCTCGCCTGGCCCGACGCGCCCAGCGCCGCGGATGTCACCTTCGCCGTCGGCGGGTTCGTCGATGGGCTCGGCGGCGGCCTGCAGGTCGGTTACGACGACACCATCGGCGACGGCTCGCCCGACCTGGTGATCCGACTCGACGGCACCAACCAGGTCATCGGCGCCGACACCGCCAGCAGCGCCACCCAGCTCGTCATCACCCGCCTCACCATCAACGAGTCGGGCGACGACACCATCGACGTCCTGGTCAACCCCGCCGACGTCACCTCCGAGCCCGCTACCTACGACTTCTCCTTCTCCGCGAACGTGACCGACTCGCTCACGCCCTTCACCCAGTCCAAGTACGAGTCGCCCGGCCAGTCCGGCGTCGTCTTCTGGGACGAGCTGATCCTCGCCACCGACTTCGCCAGCGTCACCAACCCGCTCGGCACCGTCGCCTCGCTCTTCGGCGACCTCGACGAGGACGGCGACATCGACGTCGACGACATCGACCTGCTCGGCTCCAACATCGGCGTCGGCACCACCCCCGAAGAGGGCGACCTCAACGACGACGGCGCCGTCACCCTCGACGACCTCACCGTCCTGCTCGGCGAGCTCGGCACCGTCGCCGGCGACGCTAACCTCGACCAGATGGTCGACACGTCCGACCTCGCGATCCTCGCCGCCAACTTCGAGACCGCCGCCAACAGCTACGCCTTGGCCGACTACAACCTCGACGGCACGGTCAACACGTCCGATCTCGCGATCCTCGCCGCCAACTTCGGCTTCGACGGCACCGCCCCCGTGGCCACCGCCGTCGCCGCCGTCCCCGAGCCCGCGACGCTGGCCCTCATCGGCCTCGGCGGCCGCGCCGCCCTGGCCCGCCGCCGCGCCTGACCTCTTCCCCGTACTCCTTCTTCACTCAGCCCGCGGCCACCCCGGTCGCGGGCTTTTTTGTGCGGGTTAGTCCGGAATTAATGCCATACAGACGAACTCCATTTACATTTCATCAATCAGACCCGCGCAAGGAGTGATAATGTTGTCAGTAAGAATGATCCATGTCGCGTCCGCAGTAGTAGGTCTTTTGTCCCTTGGTTCATATTCACACGCAGGAAACGCAACGTCTTCCATATTTATCACCAATGAGGTCGATGTCGCAGAAGCAAGCGGAGGGACCGGAAGTGCAAGCGCGTCTGGAAGCGGATCGGGAGGTTCAGCAAGTGCAAGCATTTTAGAAATTCTCGATGCAACTAATGCAGGCGTTTATCGATACTTCGGCATAACAAATATTGCTAGCAGCTCCAATGACTCGAGAATTGAGACCACAAGTTCTGTACTTTTTAATGGCCTTAGCCAAGTAGCGTACATCATTACACAAACTGCAAGCGTAACGGGATCTGGAAGTGGAGGTGCGAGCGCGTCTATTTCGCTTAATTCGCCTTCATCCGTTGGATTTGCACAGACATACAGTACTTCCTCCGGCGGCAATACTACAAACGGTTCACCAGCTGGCTTTATAAATGGTGTTGCGAGCCTCCGCGCAATTACTTCACCTTCAGGAGGTTCACCTTCACCCGGCCAAGGAGCTGCTGACTTTACAGCAATCCTTTCCCTATTTGAGATCGACACTACCGGGACTCTTGGTACTGCCGGTGATGTGAACAATGACGGAGTAGTGAGTCTGCCTGATCTGGACACTGTGACTCAAGGCATTAGCGCTAGTATCACTCCCACCACATTTGGCCAGCAAACATTTGATTCGTTTGATTACGACGGTAATGGTCTGCTGACATCTGCTGACATCGATGCGCTTCTTTCCGGTGAGTTTGCAACAGTTAGAGGAGATGCCAACCTTGACGGAAAAGTGGACAGCTCAGACTTGGCAATAATTGCAAGCAACTTTGGTACCTTTGGTGGTTGGGGGCAAGGCGATTTCAACGGCGACTTCACGATAAACACTTCCGACTTCGCCATATTGAGCAGTAACTTTGGCTTTGGCACTGCCCCGCTCTCGTCGGCCGTTGCCGCTGTTCCCGAGCCCGGCGTGCTAACCCTGCTTGGCCTTGCTGGTGTCGCAACTCTCGTCCGTCGTCGTGCCTGAACCACACCACCTTGACATTTCCTCAGACCAAGCCCGCGGCCACCCCGGTCGCGGGCTTTTTTTCGCCCCAACCGGCCGCCATAAGCCTTGAATGGCGACATCCGATGTGTTATATAAGAGTTGCGGAGGGAAAGCCCTCGGCGCCTGCATCTGCCTTCTTACCCCGAGACCCGCCCATGGCCCATCTATCGCGTCCTCGCCCGGCGTTCACGCTCATCGAGCTGCTGGTCGTCATCTCGATCATCGCCCTGCTCATCGGCATCCTGCTCCCCGCCCTGGGCGCCGCCCGGGAAACCGCGCGCAACACGCAATGCCTGAGCAACATCCGCCAGATGGGTATCGCGCTGCAAACCTACGCCGCGGATAACCAAGACCTTTTTCCGCCGAACTTCACCAACTTCGACCTCTGGTACGACGAAGACATCATTGGCTACTACCTGCCCGACGGCGGAACCACCAGCGGCGTCTCCATCGATGGCTTCGCATTCATCTGCCCGAGCGATGAGGGCAGCGAGCGGACGTATGCGATGAATGCACGAGCAAGCTCCGATGCTACGGCGGTTATCACCGACGGCAGCGGCGGTGAACCCTTCAATGCCACGGTCGCCGACTCCAGCCAGATGATCCTGCTTGGTGAGGCGTGGACACGTTTCCCAATCGGGAACTCATACTTCTCAGGTGCCACCATCGGTGCCGAGGACGGCACGCTCCCTGGGCAGCGCTTCGGTTCAGACTCTTCCACGTTTCCATCGGGGGCTTGGCACGGCAACGCGACAGCGCAAAACCAAGCTCAGGCTAACACGAACTACTTGCTTCACGGCGGAAACGACATCAACGAAGCCGAGGGTCGAAGCAACTGGGCGTTTGTCGACGGGCACGCGGAGAGCGGCGACCAGAGCTCGCTTTACGACGCCAGCACCGGCGACAGCACTTATGAATTTCTCTGGTCCCCCACCGATCGCGAAGTCGAAGCTTCGGGTTCGAGCGGTGGTGGTGGCGGCGGCGGTTCCGGAAGCCGCGGCGGTTAACCTCTCTGGCGATGTGCAAGCCAATGCTTGACCTGCGCTCGCTCGGCCGCGTGGGCCTGGGGCCGACCCACCGATGGTTGTTTGTCTTCACCGTCTGCTGGCTCGGGCTGTTCGGCTGCGGGTCGCGGGACGACGGCGCGGTGCGGCTGGAGCTCTGGACGTTGGCGCTTCGGCCGACGTTTACGGAGTACATGCAGGGGGTGTGCGCGGCGTTCGAGGCCGAGCACCCGGGGGTCGAGGTGGTGTGGGTGGACGTGCCGTTCGACGCGATCGATCGCAAGCTCGTCGCCGCGGCGTCGGCCGGGCGGGCGCCGGACGTGGTGAACCTCTCCGATCGGGGCATGTCGCGGTACGTCGCGCTCGGGGCGCTGGCCCCGCTGGACGGCACGCTGCCGGGCGACGCGGAGTCGGCTTATCTCGGGGGGGCGCTGCGGTCGCTGCGGATCGGCGACGAGCAGCTCGCGTTGCCGTGGTACCTGACGACGCCCGTGCGGCTGGCGAACGAGGCGGAGCTGCAACGCGGCGGGCTGGCGGGCGAGGGGCTGGCCGACACGTGGTCCGGGCTGGGCGCGCAGGCGCGGGCGTACCACGCGGCGTCGGGCGGGCGGTTCTTGTTCACGGTGTCGCTGGGCGAGTCGTCGGAGCTGCCGGTGATGCTTCTGGCCGAGGGGCTGCCGCCGTTCAAGCAGGACGGCGACCGGCTGACGGCCGACCTGACGCGCGACGAGGTCGTGGCGTTTGTCGCCGAGTGGGTCGAGCTTTATCGCGACGGCGTGCTGCCGCGCGCGGCGGCGACGCGTGGGCACGAGCACCTGGTCGAGGCGTACCAGAACGGCTCGGTGGCGCTGGTGCAGACCGGGCCGAACATGCTCAAGCGCGTGCGCGACGCGAACCCGCGGGTGTACGGGCAGACGACTGTGCTGCCGCCGCTGACGGGGGCGCTCGGCCGCAGCCACATCGCGGTGATGTGCGTGGGCGTGATGCGCAGCAGCGAGCACCCCGAGCTGGCGGCGGCGCTGGCGTGGCACGTGACCAACGCGGCGAACCAGGAGGCGCTGGCGTCGATGGTGCCGGTGCTGCCGAGCACGCGCGGGTCGATGGCGCGGCTGGCGGGCGGGTCGCTGAGCGCGGTGAGCGACGGGGGCGAACGGCTGGTGGCGGCGCGGGACACGGCGGCCGAGGCGCTGACGACGGCGGTGGCGTTCACGCCGACGATCGAGGCGTGGCCGGACCTGCGGCGGGCGTTCGACGAGGGCATCAAGGCGGCGCTGCTGGAGGGGGCCGACGTGCGTGAGACGCTGGCTGACATCGAGGTCCGGTGGGATCGGCTGCTGGCGGCCCGACGCGCGGCGACGCTGGACGCGGTGCCGCGGCCGGAGGCGGCGCGATGATCGCCACGACCTCAGCCACGCCCGACGGCGAGGCGCCGCGTGGGTCCCTGCGGCCGTATCGACTGTGGACGCCCTACCTGTTTGTCGCGCCGGGGTTCGCGGTGCTGGCGGTGTTCGTGCTGGCGGCGATGGCGCAGGTGATCGGGTATTCGTTCACGGACTACAACGCGTTCAACGCCGGGCGGTGGGTCGGGCTGGAGAACTACCAGCGTCTGATGGCGGACGACCGGTTCTGGTTCTGCCTGGGCAACAGTTTTTTGTATCTGCTGGTGACGCCGGTGCTGATGGTGCTGTCGCTGTGGGCGGCGATGCTGGTGCACGCGGGGCTTCGGTTTGCGTGGGGCTTGCGGATGTGGCTGTTTTTCCCGGTGATCACGCCGACGATCGTCGCGGCGATCGCTTGGCGGGTCCTGCTGAACGAGGACTCGGGGCTGCTGAACACGATGCTTGGGTGGGTGGGCGTGGGCGCGGTGAACTGGCTGAGCGAGCGACCGTTCACGCTGATGAGCGCAATGCTGGTGACGATGTGGAAGGGGTTTGGGTATTTCATGATGGTGTTTCTCGCGGGGCTGGTGGCGATCCCGCGGGAGCTGGAGGAAGCGGCGACGGTGGACGGGGCCGGGCGTGTGGGGCGATTCGTGCACGTGACGCTGCCGGGGCTTCGGCCGGTGCTGGTGCTGGTGGCGTTGATCTCTTCGGTGTCGGCGCTCAAGGTGTTTGACGAGCTGTATGTGACGATTCAGGGCGCGCCGATCTCGCATCAGACGGCGGTGCCTCTGATTTTCAACACGGCGTTCGATCGCGGAGACTTCGGCCTGGCGTGTGCGCAGGGGGTGGTGTTGTTCCTTGTGGTGCTCGTGTTTTCGATGGTGCAGCTTCGGCTGGGGGGGGATCGGTGATGTCGGCGGGCTCGGCGTTGGATCGGCGGCCGGGGTGGCTGGCGGCGTTGATGTACGCGGGGGCGGCGCTGCTGATGCTGCTGGCGCTGGGGCCTGCGGTGTGGCTGGTGGGGGTCGCGCTGGCGGACGCGTCCGTGCCGATGAGCCGGCTGCCGATGCCCAGCGAGATGACGGGTGCGAACTTCCGCGGGGCGTGGGAGGAGGGCGGGCTGTTTCGGGCGCTGATCAACTCGGTGATCGTGACGGTCGCGCAGGCGGTGCTGAACGTGGTGCTGGCGGGGCTGGCGGCGTACCCGCTGGCGCGGATGGATTTCCCGGGACGGGGGACGATCTTTGTGTTGATCCTGGCGACGATCATGGTGCCCGAGCAGGTGATCGTGGTGCCTCTGTTCGCGACGGTGGTGGGGATGGGTCTGTACGACACGCTGATCGGGGTGTTTCTGCCGTTCAGCGTGTCGGCGTTTGGGATTTTTCTGTGTCGGCAGGCGTTCGTGAGCGTGCCGGTGGAGTTGGAGGAGGCGGCGCGTCTGGACGGAGCGAACGCGCTGCAGACGTGGTGGCACGTGATGCTGCCGGTGATCGCGCCGACGCTGGCGACGCTGGCGGTGTTCAGCGTGATCGCGGGCTGGTCGAATCTGCTTTGGCCGCTGATCGTGCTGCAGGAGCGGGAGAACTTCACGCTGCCGGTGGCGGTGAATCAGTTGCTGGGGGTGTTCTCGACGAACCAGCGATATGCTTACGCGGGCGCGGTGCTGGCGGTGTTGCCGGTGGTGCTGTTTTTCCTCGCGGCGCAGCGGTACGTGAAGGCCGGGATGCTCGCGGGGTCGGTGAAAGGATGAGCGTGATGGTGCGAAAGATGGCGCTGAGTGGCTGGCGGGCGGCGGCGTGCGTGTTGGCCGTGTGGGTCGTGGCGGCGAGCGGGTTTGGTTGTGCGACGACGACGGCGAACTCGACGGTGCCGGTGGACCGGACGCGGCTGTCGCACGAGATCGATTGGTCGGTGAACCCCGAGGGGTGGGTCGATCGGCGTCACGAGTACACGCCTGGCGGCGACGCGGGCGCGGCCGAGAAGCTGGCGGTCGATGAGGCGGGGTGGACGCTGGGTGAGGCGTCGTTTGCGCGGTATCCGTTCCGCGGCGCGTGGCGGTCGGGCGAGGTCGAGGTCGACGGCGGGTTCAGCGATCTGCTGCCGAGCTGGAACGTGGATGCGCCGGATCGCACGGGGCTGGTGATGGACGTGCGCGTGCGGCTGGCGGGGGGCGCGTGGTCGGAGTGGATGGAGATCGGCCGTTGGGGGGACGTGCCGTACGCGGTGGGCGAGACGGAGTTCGAGGGCGGGGAGGTGGCGATTGACGTGCTGGAGTTGGACAAGCTGGCGGATGCGTACGAGGTGCGGGCTCGGCTGGAGAGCCGGGATTTGGATGGCAAAGCGTCGCCGCGGCTGTCGCGGGTGGTGGTGCTGACGTCGACGAAGGGCGCGACCGAGCCGGTGGCGTCGGGGACGGGCGTGCGTGGGCAGCGCACGGTGATCGACGTGCCGTTCCGGGCGCAGGGCGTGGAGATGCCGGCGGTGAGCTCGCGGATCTGCTCGCCGACCTCGACGAGCATGGTGATGCAGTGGGCGGGCGTGGACCTGCCGACGGACGTGAACGCCGAGGGCATCTACGACGAGCCGTACAACATCTTTGGCAACTGGGGCCGGGCGGTGGCGTGGGCGTCGCAGCACGGGCTGCGGGGCGAGCTGAGGCGGTTCCGTGACTGGGGGCAGGTGCGCGAGACACTCGAAGCAGGACAGCCGATCATCGCGTCGATACGCTTTGCGTCGGGGACGTTTCCGTCGAACGTGATGGACGCGACGGGCGGGCACCTCATCACGCTGCGCGGGATCACCGAGGACGGCCACATCATCGTCAACGACTCGGCGAGCAGAGACCGCGGCGAGGCGATCGTCTACGCGCGGACCGAGCTGGCGCAGGCGTGGATCCGCAACGGCGGGGTGGCGTACATCATCGAGCGCGGCGGCGAGCTGGCGGCGAAGTAACGACGCGCTCAGCGCGGCTCGGGCGTGTCGAGCAGGCGGACGCCGATGGAGTTGGCGACGGCGCGGAAGTCGCCGTCGCTTGGGCGGTTTTGGGCGATGAGTTCGCCGGTGTCGGGATGGCGGAGGACGAAGGCGGAGGAGCCGCCGCCGTCGAGGTTGAGGGCGGTGTGGCTGCCGTATTCGATCATGAGGTCGGCGAGATCGACGAGGTCGATGCCGATGGACCAGTCGGGCTGGCGGCCGTCGATGACCATGAGGATCAGAGCCTTGCCGTCGTCGGTGACGCCGGCGGCGGTGCGTGGGTGGCGGACCTCGGGGGCGACGCGGGTGGTCATGGCGGTGTTCTCGCCGGCGGTGACGAGCAGGCCGTTGCGGGTCGGCACGGAGTCGGATGCGCCGACGCCCGAGACGGCGTCATAGACCGCGTCGATCGGCTGGCCGGCGGGGACAATGCGGGCCTGGCCTTGGTCGTCGAACACCAACGCGGCGTCGGCGACGCCTTGATAGGTGCGGCGTGGCGAGACGATTTGGCCGTCACTTGCCGAGAGGCCGATGAGGTCGGTCCAGCCCTCGTCGCGATTGAGCCAGGAGAAGAAGTTGGCGTTGACGGCGAGGGTGGCGTTGACGCGTTTGGCCCAGGCGTCGGTCGGCTCGAGGATGCCCTCGACGTTGTCGGCCGGGGGGGTGTCGAGCGGGTCGGTGACGGCGATGTCGATGCCGGGGGCGGCGAGGTTGATGCGAGCGACGAAGCCGCGGATCGGGCCATCGGGCGTGTCGCGTTCGATGAAGTCAACGGCGATGACGTCGCGGGAGACGGCGGCCTCGAAGGCGGCGATCGCTTCGGCGGGGGAAGGCGGTGCGGCTTGGCGGACTGCGCCCATTGGCGCGGGCGGCTGGGCGTGGGCGAGCGGCGTGGCGAGGATGAGGGCGAGGAGCGCGGCGAGCGTGCGGGTCATGCGGCGGGTCCGTCGGTGGGTTTGGCGAGTCGGTTGCGGTAGACGCCGGGGTCGGAGCCTTCGATGAGGGTGGCGCCGACGGCTTTCTCGTAGAAGGCGGCGGGGCCGACGCCTCCGATGGCGGCGTAGCCGTAGCCGACATCGCGCATCCGGCGGAGGCAGTCGACGAGCAGCGCGCGGCCGACGCCGAGCCCGCGGCTGGCCTCGGCGACGCCGGTGGGGCCGAAGAAACCCCGGGCGGTGGCGTCGTAGCAGGCGAAGCCGAGCAGCTCGCCGTCGCGGACGGCCAGGACGGTGCTGACCGGCGTGTTGCTGAGGGTGGCCTCGAACTCGTCGGCCCAGCCGGCGGAGAAGTGCTGCTCGATCCAGGCGCGCAGCTGCGTGCGCTCGTAGGGCATGGCGAGGCGGAGGACGATGCCGGCGTCGGCGACGCGCGCAAGCGACGGGTCGTCGGCGGGGAGATCGTAGAGCTTGACGAGCATGTCGGGCATGGCGTGTTCCGGGTATTTTATAACACAGCGTTACCAACTCACCCCCGGAAGATTCTTCTTCACCGGGAAACGATATTCGAGCCACCCCCGGTGGCCCTGGAGCCTGCCTTGACCGCCTCGACCGCCGCCGACCGTGCCGCCGCCTTTCTCAAACGTGCCGCCGACTTCCAGCTCGGGCACCTGGTGACCGAGAGCCCGCACGACGCGACGCGGGAGCTGTCGGAGGTTGCGGCGACGGATGCAGCGGGGGCGATCCGGCTGCTGCAGAGGGTCGATCGCGACCTGCCGGCGGTGTTGAGGGCGACGGCGGCGTCGGCGGGTTACGCGGCGCTTGAGGCGGCGATGGCCAAGTCGCTGGCGGGCGGGGGGCGCATCTTCTTTATGGGGTGTGGCGCGACGGGTCGGCTGTCGATTTTGCTCGAGGCGATGTGGAGCAAGGCGTGCGCGTCGGCGGGGCGCGGCGACGCCGCTGGGCGGGTGGCGAGCGTGATGGCGGGCGGGGACTTTGCGCTCATCAAGAGCGTGGAGGGATTCGAAGACTTCGAGGTGTTCGGGCGGCGGCAGATCGGCGAGCACGACGGCGGGCCGCGGCCGGGCGACACGGTGGTGGCGATCACCGAGGGCGGCGAGACGACGTTCGTGATCGGCACGGCGTGGGCGGGCGTCGAGGCCGGGGCGAAGACGTTCTTTGTCTACAACAACCCCGACGAACGGCTTGAGCCGGTCGAGCGCTCGCGGCGGGTGATCGCGGACGATCGCATTACCAAGCTGAATCTGACGACCGGGTGCATGGCGGTGGCGGGGTCGACGCGGATGCAGGCGACGACGATTCAGTTGGCGGTGGTGGGGATGGCGCTGGAGCGGAGTTTCGCGCAGTGGGCGGGCGTAGAGGTGACGCCGATCGAGGCGTATCTCGCGCAGTTCGATCGGCTGCTGGATGGTTTGGAGGGCGCGTCGTCGGTCGGGGCGATGGCGGAGCTGGCGGCGATGGAGGCCCAGCTTTACGGGCGCGAGGGTGAGCGCGCGGTAGCACCGGGGCGGGTGCTGTATCTGGCGGACGAGCTTTTGCTGGACGTGATGACGGACACGACCGAGCGGTCGCCGACATTTTCGCTGCCGGCGTTTCGGCCGAAGGATCGGCCGGGCGACCCGGCGTCGTGGTCGTTCGTGAAGGACCCGTTTCGGCCGACGCCGCAGGCTTGGGACCGGCTGCTCGGTCGGCCGCTGCGTGGGCTGGACTGGACGGTGGATGACTACCGGGCGATGGGTGCGCCGGCGGACGTGATCGCCAACCCGCCGCGGCTGGATAAGGCGACGGTGCATGGGTTTGAGATCGGCCACGAGCCGAACGACGGCGCGTTCGCGGCGACGGTGGCGTTGGTCGCGCCGGGCGAGGCGGAGCTGGCGGCTCGGCCGCACGACGTGATGCTGCGGATCGGCGCGGGGGCGCCGATGGGGGCGGATGGGGCGCGGCAGTTGGTGATGGACGTGGCGCTCGACGAGACGCCAATGCGGTTGGGGCTGCACCTGGCGGCGAAGGTCGCGCTCAACGCGGTGTCGACGGCGTCGATGGCGATCATCGGGCGGCTCTCGGGCAACTGGATGGTGCATGTGCGTTGCTCGAACCTGAAGTTGATCGACCGCGGGATCCGGCTGCTGATCGATCAGACGGGGCTGAGCTACGAGGACGCGTGCGGGTTGTTGTTCGAGGCGATCGTGGAGTTGGAGGGCGCGTCGGCGGAGGAGGCGGCGGGGAGTCCGGTGGCGCGGGCGCTGGCGAAGCATCGCGCGGGGGCTTAGTGCGAAGGGGGGTGTGCAACGGGGGACGCGGCGGAGCCGCGGCGCTTCGTGCGGCGTAGGTGTGGGTCAGCCGTGGATCGGTGCGGCGAGGTCGGTCATCAGCAGCATGCCGGGCGCGCTTGCGTGGAGGCGGCGGGCGGCGTTGACGAGCGCGGCGACGGTCGCGGAGTCGCCAGCGATGCCGCCTTGGAAGCGGAGGTTGAGCGCGGGGTCGCCCTCGACCCAGATCTCGTCGTGGGGGTCGGGCTCTTTGAGGGCCATGGTGAGGTCGAGGTCGATCTTGACTTGGCCGTTGGCGCGGGCGACGACGCGCTGGTGGAGGCCGCGAGTTTGGCCGGGCTCGACGGTGACGAAATCGGTTTTGATGGGCTCGGTGGCGACGACGGGTTCGAGGGTCTCTTCGAGGTCGTCCCACGGCCAGCCCATGGCGTAGGCGATGAGCGCGGCGGACTCTTTGAAGCCTGCGTGGCCGGCCTTTTTCTGCTCGAACAGCGCGGCGAACTCGGCGGGTGCCTTGCCGCTGCCGATCTTGACCTGGAGGGGGCCGCGGCGGGTGGTCGCGTCGACGACGCGCTTGGCGCGGATGCTGTCGACGCGTCGGCTGACGCCGGTGACTTGCACGGGCAGCAGGTCCATGGCGAAGCCGGGGTTGACGCCGGTGCCGACGACGCGGGCGCCGGTCTTCTTGCAGAGCTCGTCGAGGGCGTCTGCCTCGGCGGGGGCGGTGACCCACGGGAAGAGCAGCTCTTCGCAGGTCGAGGCGACGTGGACGCCCTGCTCGGCCATCGGGGTGATCTGTTCGATGGAGACGGCGGCGCGCGAGCCGGCGGTGTGGAGCACGACGTCGGGCTTGCCTGCGGCGGCGACGAGTTCGGCGAAGCTGGCGACGACAGGCTTGCCGCGGAAGCGATCGCAGCCGGTGAGGTCGCCGAGGTCGTGGCCGACCTTGGCGGGGTCGATGTCGACGGCGCCGATGACTTGAGCCCAGGGCTTGTCGGCGAGGAGGCGGAGGGACTCGACGCCAATAGGGCCGAGGCCGAACTGGGCGAGGGAGAGGTCGGAGGCGGGGCGGGGTTTCATCGCGGGGCTCGGGGACGGATCACGGATGTGGGAACGGATGGGGGGCGGGCAGGGTAGCGGGGTGCGTTAGCTGCGCCAGACGAGGCGGCGCTGCGTGGCGACGGCGACCACGGCGGCGAGCGCGGCGGTCTTGAGCAACGCCCAGATCAAGACGAGCCAACGCGTCGGGCTGTCGGGGTCGGAGCCGTTGTGGTCGATGAGGTCGTGCACGACGACGCCTTCGACGCTGTCGGGCGCGTTGGTTCCGCGGAGGGGCGCGAAGATCGGGAACTTGACGGCGGGGTCGAGCAGGTTGCGGATGCCGACGTAGGCGAGCATGGGGTTCTGGCCGTTGAGGACGAGCCAGCCGAGCCAGAACCGGCCGCGCTTGCTGGCGTCGATGAGCACGACGGAGGCGGCGAGGAGGTTGACGGTGAGCGCGGCGGCGATGAGGTACCAACTCAGGGTGGAGGGCGGGCCTTTCTTGATGCCGCCTTCCCAGGGTTCGCAGCTCAGGCCGAGCATGAGCAGGACGATGGCCCAGAGCGAGAGGTCGCGGCAGAGGCGGGCGATGGCGGAGGGGTCTTTGCGGACGAGCGCGAGGGCCGCGATGGCGGGGACGAGGGCCGCGGCGGCGATGAGCCAGGAGCGCGTGGCGACGCCGGTGCCGCCGAGCTGGATGAGTTCGCCGAGGCGGGCGGAGTAGGCGAATAGCACGATGCCGATGGCGAGGAGGTGCAGGGCGGCGTGGGCGAGCAGCGGGCGGGCGGGCTCGGCGGGGGCGTCGCGATCGGCGATGAAGCGCGCGAGGCGGTCGCCGACGACGGTGCCGGGCAGGACGACCCAGAGGAACTTGAGCCAGGTGTAGTTCCACAGCGGCGAGAGATCGAAGCCGGGGTGATCGATCAGCCACGTGAGGTTGAGCACGGCGTGCGGCCATTCGTTGAACAGGGCCATCTGGCGGTCGAACGGCGTGTCGAAATAACGCCACGGCTCGGACATGGCCTGGTGGTGCGCGGCGTAGGCGATAAACAGCCCGATCGCCAGCCGCAGGGGCCACCATCGCCCGGGCAGCGCGACCCAGAGCAGTCCGGCGAAGAGCGCCATCCACGCGAGGAGCAGGATGATGATGTCCTTGTCGTTCCAGTTGAAGGCGGTGTCGCGGCGGAAGTGGATCAGCGCGACGAGGCCGATGGCGAGGACGACGCCGGCGATACGCACGCCGATCGCGACCTTCGGCGGGGTGGTGCGCGGCAGGCGCATCAGGCAGGGGAAGAGCAGCGCGAAGCCGGCGAGGGCGAGCAGGTAGTCGACGGCGGTGATGCCCGATGGGTCGGCGGTGCCTACGTAGTGCGGCGTGATCTGCTGGACGTAGACGGCGAAGACCAGGAGGATCGCGAAGCGCACGAACGTCCCACGCACGAGCGCCAAGCGTGAGACGCCACGCTTGAGCCGGCCCGCCATCGCCAGCGGGATGGCCGCGCCCATGGCGAACAGGAACATCGGGAACACCCAGTCAACCCACGTGAACGCCGAGCCTGTCCAGAACGTCCAAGGGTGGTAGACGGGCTGCCAGATACCGTCCGCGTCGCGCAGGCGCTGCGGGTAATAGCCGTGGTACATCCAGTTCGGCAGCCAGCGCGGGACGATGCCCGACAGGCACATCATCAGGATCGCCAGCCCACGCACGGCGTCGAGGCCGAGCACGCGCGTCGGGCCGGCGGCGGCGGTCACAGGGTTGCCTCGATCACTGCGGCGGCGGTGCGGATGTCGGCGATGCGCTGCGTGCCGGCCTCGCGCTCGATCACGAGGTCGCCGGCGTAGCCTGCGTCTTGCAGCGCCTTGACGAATCGCGGCCAGGGCACCTGACCCTCGCCGACGGGGACCTCGGCTCCCCACTGGCCGAGCGTGTCGGAGGCGATCGCGTCTTTGATGTGGGCCTGCTCGATGCGCGGCATGAGCGCAAGCATGGATTCGATCGGGTCGCCCATGCCGTAGAGCAGCATGTTCGCGGGGTCGAAGTTGACGGCGACGTTGGGCTTGCCGAGCCGATCGAGGAAGGCGGTGAGCCCGGCGGCGGTTTCCTGGCCGGTCTCGAGCAGCAGGCGGAGGTCGCGGGCGGCAAAGAGGTCGGCCAGGTCGGCGAGGCGGTCGCGGAGCTTGGCGAAGCCGGGGTCGGCGGGGTCGTGCGGGATGAAGCCGGCGTGGAAGCTGACGTGCGTGAGGCCCAGCGACGCGGCGAGGTCGGCGGCCCGCTCGGCGGTGGCGCGGTTGGCCGGCCAGTGCTCGTCGGGGACGACGCCGCCGGTCTGGCGGATGGATTCGAGGGTCGAGTAGTCCTCGCCGAGGGTGGTGATCATGCCCGAGACGACGGCGATGCCGGCGTCGGCGAGCTTGGCGGGCGTGTCGGCCCACGCGGGCGCGGCGTCGAGCAGGGGGTTGAGGTGGAGCTGCGTGCGCTTCACGCCGGTTGCGGCGAGGTCGCGGACGAGGGCGTCGGCCGAGTCGGGCTGGAGCGACCAGCTACAAACGGCAAGGCTTGCGGGCGAGAGGGGCGTGGTCATGTTGAGGATGATTATATAACTACCCGTTGGATATTGGGCCGGTTCGGCGCGTCGGCGAAGACGCGGAAGAGACGGCGTGCGGAGGCGAGCGATGGTGAAGGTCGGCGTGATCGGGCTGGGGTCGATGGGCTACACGCACCTGGATATCTATGCGGGGCGAGGCGACTGCGCGGTCGTGGCGGTGAGCGACGGCAACCCCGCGCGGCTGTCGGGCAAGCTGACGCCGACGGGCAACATCGAGGGCCAGGCCAAGGCGGGGTTCGACCTCGACTCGGCGCGCAAGTACGCCGACGCGGCCGAGCTGATCGCCGACCCGGAGGTCGAACTGGTCGACGTGTGCGCGGTGACGCCGCTGCACGCCGAGTTGGGCGAGGCGGCGCTTCGGGCGGGCAGGCACGTGCTGATCGAGAAGCCGGTCGCGCGCACGGCGGCCGAGGCGCAGCGGCTGGCCGAGGCGTGGGCGGCGACGGACCGGGTCGCGATGGTCGGGATGTGTATGCGGTTCTGGCCGGGGTGGTCTTGGCTGAAGGAGGCGATCGATAGCGGGCGCTACGGCAAGGCCATCACGGCGAGCTTCGCGCGGATCGCCGACCACCCCGA
Organism: Planctomycetota bacterium; assembly: GCA_039024495.1. Lineage (GTDB taxonomy): Bacteria > Planctomycetota > Phycisphaerae > Phycisphaerales > Phycisphaeraceae > JBCBUE01. The sequence goes on from JBCCQE010000013.1 coordinate 62,239, forward strand.
CACGCGCTTCACGCGCGACGGCGACGCCAGCGGCGGGGCGCTGCTGGACCTGCACCTGCACGACGCCGACTTCGTGCGGTACTGCTTCGGCGAGCCGACGTCCGTGTTCAGCCGCGGGGTGTCGAAGGTGACGTCCGCGATCGATCACGTGACGACGCAATACGTCTACGGCGACGGCGGGCCGGCGGTGACGGCCGAGGGCGGGTGGGCGATGAGCCGGGGCTTTGGGTTTCAGATGCGCTACGCCGTGAACTTCGAGCACGCGACGGCGGAGTTCGACCTGGCGGCGGATAAGCCGTTGTCGGTCGTGCAAGATGGCGAGCGCACGGCGATCGACCTGCCGGACGGCATGGGCTACGAGCATGAGATCGCACACCTGCTGGAGTGCATCGCGGCCGGGCGTCGAAAGACGCTTGCCGGGCTGGACGATCAGATCAAGACGATGCAGCTGATCGAGGCGGAGGAAGCGAGCTGCCGAACGGGCGAGGTGGTCGCGCTTTCGAGTTCGTGAGATCGGGTACCACACCTTGACCCGACCAGCGGGAGGGCAAGGTGTGCGGGTTACGATCGTGCGCTCGCACACCTTGCCGCTGCGCGGTCAAGGTGTGGCACCCGATCACGTCAACACGGGGTCGAGTTCCCACGCGACGCGGCCGTCGACGATCGTCATGATCGGTCGGCTGGTGACGGTCCACCCGTCGAACGGGCAGTTGCGGGCCTTGCTGGCGAATGTCGAGGCGTCGATCGTCCACTCGACATCCGGATCGATGAGCGTGACGTCGGCGTCGCCTTCCTCGGCGAGCACGCCCTTGCCCTCAAGGTTGCAGAGCCGCGCGGGCTCGAGCGTCATCATCGCGATCATGCGCGGCCAGTCGATCACGCCGGTATCGACGAGCGCTTTTTTATAAAGACTCATCGCGCCTTCGAGGCCGATCACGCCGTAGGGCGCTGCGGCGAAGGCGAGCTCCTTGTCTTCGCGGGTGTGCGGGGCGTGGTCGGTCGCGAGCACGGTGATCACGCCGTCGCGCACGCCGGCCTTGAGGGCCTCGATGTCGATGTCCGTCCGCAGCGGCGGGTTCATCTTGTAGACGGGGTCGTAGCCGGCGCAGTGCGCATCGGTCAGCAGCAGGTGGTGCGGGCTGACCTCGCCGGTGATGAGCCCGGGGCGGCCGGCGTCAGCGCAGGCTTGCTGGGCGCGGCGGAGCAGCTCGATGCTGCCGCCGGAGCTGATGTGCTGGGCGTGGTAGCGGCACGGCCAGCCGGCGTGCTTGTTGAGCAGCACGTCGCGCTCGATCACCAGCTCTTCGGCGACGCGCGGCCAGCCCGCCAGCCCCAGCCGCATTGCGACCGGCCCGGCGTGCATCGCCCCGCCGCCGACCGCCGGGTCTTCGCAGTGCTGCATGAGCACCCGCCCGGTCGAGCCGACATACGTCAGCGCCCGCAGCATCACTGCCGTGTCGGCCACGGCCACGCCGTCGTCGCTGAACGCCACCGCGCCCGCGCCGGCCATCAGGCCGATCTCCGCCAGCTCTTTTCCGTCGCGCCCCTTGGTCACGGCCCCGACGGGGTAGACGTGGCACGCCGCCGCCTCGGCCCGCTCGTAGACGAACTCGATCCGCGCGTCGTCGTCCAACGCCGGCTGCGTGTTTGGCATGCAGCACATGGCCGTGAACCCGCCGGCGACCGCAGCCGCCGCGCCGGTGGCGATCGTTTCCTTGTCTTCCTGGCCGGGCTCGCGGAGGTGGACGTGCGGGTCGATGAGCCCGGGCACCACGAGTATCCCCTCGGCGTTCACGACTCGGCCGTCCGGGCGGCTGACGGCGCCGATCTTTTCGATGCGTCCCTCGGCGATGCGCACGTCGGCGACGGCGTCGAAGCCGGTCGCGGGGTCGATCACCCGGCCGCCCTTGAGCGTCAGCGGCTCGGGTGCGGTTCCGTCTTGAGTTGTTAAAGGGTGTGCCGGCATCGCGGCTCGAGCATATCACCGCGGGGCGACACGACTCGAGCGATGGCTCAGGCGGCGGGCTTGAGCTCGGCGTCGGAGGCGTCGGGCTCGTCGGCAGGCGGCGGCATCGGGATCGGCTGGTCTGCCGCTTCGGGCTCGGGCGTCGAATCGTCTGCGGCGTCCTCGTCGTCGTCTTCGACGATCTCGGCGTGCTCGGCGTCCTCGTCTTGGGCCATGAGGCTGGCGTGGTATTCGGCGCGGATCTTCTTGGCCTCGACGACGAGGTCGTGCCGCGTGGTGGCGAACCGGGCGCGGGCCTCGACAACCATCATCGACGCGTGCACCAGCAGGTAGCCGATGACGGCGCAGGCGGCCCAGGCGACGTGCTCGGGGGTGATGGCCATGCGGATCGTATCGACGCGGCGGCGGCCGGGCTGAAGCGTCGGCACACGGGCGGATACACTCTTTCCGTGACGAAGCGTGGCGCTGGTACCGGGCCTTGGCGGATGCTGCTTGCGATGGCGTTCGCCGTGTTATCGGCCGGCGCGTGGGCGCAGGGACCGATCACGCTGACGGTCGATCGGTCGGACCTGGGCATCGAGGGCATCGCGCGGGCGGGGTCGTGGGCACCGGCTCGGCTGACGCTGTCGACGTCGGAGCTGACGGCACGCGGGGTCGTCTGCCGCTGGATGATCCGCGATGTCGATGGCGACACCGTCGCGGCCGAGCGATCGCTGGTCGTCAACCCCGGCGTCGACCAGACCGTCTGGCTGTACGCCCCGCTGCCGATCGACTGGCGGCCCGACACGCCGTGGGACTTCGAGGTGCTCGATGTCGACTCCGGCCAGCGCCTGGCGTCGGTGTCGGCCCGGCCGATCGACGTGGTCGCGCCCGGCGTCGCGGCGATCGGCCTGTTCACCAGCGCCCAGCTCGGGCTCGACCCCTACCACCGCCGCGACAGCCAGGGCCGACGACTCGACCTCCAGCACGAGGCGCTGCTGCCCGTCCGCAGCCTCCTCGCCGAACGCCTGCCCGATCGCTGGCAGGGCCTGGACCTGTTCAACACGCTCATCTGGACCAGCGAAGGCGAAAGCCTCGACGGCCCGAACGTCCCGCTCGACACGCAACGCGCCCTGACCGAATGGGTCCGCCGCGGCGGGCACCTGATCATCAGCCTGCCGTCGGTCGGGTCGGACTGGCTGGACTTGGCGGACCGCTCGCCGCTCAAGCCGCTGGTCCCGATCGATCGCGGCCAGACGATGCGCATCCAGGGCGACCCGCCGACCGTCCTGGGCATCACGCTCGCGCGCCCCCGGCCGGTGATCACGCGCACCATCTTCCGCCTGCCGGCCCAGGGCGTGCCCGGCATCGCCACCGTGGTCGAGGACGACGACGGCCAGCCCATCGGCATCGCCCACCGCGTCGGCTTCGGCCGCGTCACGCTGCTCGGTATCGACCTCGCCGACCCAAACCGCACGCTCACGCTCAGCGGCCTGCCCACCGGACGCTACCGCATCTGGCGTGACCTGCTCGGCTGGCAGAGCCCCGCCATCGAACGCCAAGTCCTCCAACAGCGCGTCGACGACAACGAATACGGCAAGCCCCACCTCCGCCAGGACGCTTACGTCGACGACTGGGTCGCCGGCCAGACCGACCGCCCCGGCACCGTCGCGACGGCCATGCTGCTGGCGATCCTCGTCTTCGGCGTCTATTGGCTCGTCGCCGGGCCCATTACCTACGCCGTGCTGCGCGCCCGCAAGCAGCCGCACCTCGCGTGGGCGGTGTTCTCGGCCGTGGTCGTGGTGTTCACGGCGATCGCCTGGGGCGGCGCGATGCTGCTGCGCCCCGCGGCGGCCAACGTCACGCACTTCACCATCGCCGACTTCGACGCCGCCTCCGGCCAGGCCCGCGTGCAGTCCTGGTTCTCGCTCTACCTGCCCAACTTCGGCCCCCAAGACGTCGCCATCCCAAGCGAGCAGCCCGACTCGGGCGACCTGCTCTACAGCGCCGGCCTCGACCGCGACGCCATCGCCGCCCGCTACCCCGACCCCCAGACCTACACCCTCGACGCCGCCAACCCCCACGCCCTGCCGCCCGACCTGCCCAACGCCCGCGGCGTCCCCTTCCGCTCCACCTCCAAGAGCTTCGCCGCCCACTACATCGGCCCCGTCACCGACACCGTGCCCGGCATCACCGAGCCGTGGGTCCCTCCGCAAGGCGATCTCCGCCTCGTCAACGCCTGGCCCACCGGCGAACTCGCCCACGAGCTGCCCGGCACCCTCACCGACGCGCTGGCCGTCTACTGCCCCGGCGACAACCAGACGCCCCTGGTCTGGAACCTCGGCGACTGGCCGCCCGGCACCATCCTCCGCATCCAGCAGCCAAGCTCCGCCAGCGAGCTCATCCGCACGCACTCGATCGTCAACAACGAGCGGCAGTGGGAACGCGAAGGTTTCCTCGGCGTCACCTTCAAAAACTTCCAACGCGCCGGCCTGCCCAACCTCTCCGTGGGCACGCAACCCGCCAACTCCCGGCTCACCGTCGAGACCTACGTCGCCTCGTTCTTCGCCTACCTCCCGCCGCCGGACTACACCAACACCTCGCTCATGCAATCCGGCACCGTCGAGGCCCGCCGCGCCCTGCTCCGCGACGCCGACCTCTCGCCGCTGCTCGCCGGCAGACGCTTCATCATCATCGGCAACCTCCGCAACGCCCCAAGCCCGCTGCCCCTCACCGTCCGCGACGAAGCCATCCCCTCCCGAGGCTGGACGCTCGTGCGATGGGTCTACGAGTTGGAATGATGAAGAGTCCCCGCACGGAAATCAAAACACCGCCACATACAAATCGCGAAACACGCGAAGGCGCGGAGGCGCGAAGCCCAAAGCCGCAAACCCAGACGCCGACACCGCTCACCCCGCCTCGCCAAGTCCGCGCCTCCGCGTCTCCGTACCCTCCGCGATACCAGCCAAGCAACCGTACACGCAACCCGCGCCCCGACCATTCCCAAGCCAGAACTCATCACTAAGAATTTCAAGCCATGGCGATGATCCAAACCGTCAACCTCACCAAAAAGTACGGCGACAAGCTCATCGCCCTCAACAACCTCAACCTCGAGATCAACGAGGGCGACGCCTTCGGGTTCATCGGCCCCAACGGCGCCGGCAAAACCACCACCATCAAGATCCTCGCCACCCTCCTCAAACCCACCTGGGGCGAGGCCCGCGTCGCGGGCCTCTCTGTCGGCCCCGTCAACGCCCGACAGGTCCGCCGCATCATCGGCTACGTCCCCGACTACTTCGGCTCTTACGAAGACATGGTCGTCAAGGAGTATCTCGAGTTCTTCGCCGCGTCCTACGGCATCAACGGCCAGCAACGCGAAGAAGTCATCGGCGACGTCCTCGACCTCACCGACCTCGCCTACAAAGCCGACGCCGACGTCAACTCCCTCTCCCGCGGCATGCAGCAGCGCCTCTCCGTCGCCCGCGTCCTCCTGCACGACCCCAAGGTGTTGCTGCTCGACGAACCCGCCTCCGGCCTCGACCCCCGCGCCCGCATCGAGATGCGCGAGCTCCTCAAAGAGCTGCACCGCATGGGCAAAACCATCCTCATCTCCAGCCACATCCTGCTCGAGCTGGCCGACCTCTGCAACGTCGTCGGCATCATCGAGCAGGGCGAGCTCAAATTCGTAGGCACCACCGACGAGATGCTCGCCCGCGCCCGCACCGGCACCGTCTTCCACGTCGGTGTGACCGACCGCGTGCCTCAGGCCGCCGAGCTGCTCCGCGCCATCCCCGGCGTCGTCGAAACCACAATGGAAAACCAGCACATCCGCGTCGGCATCGACCCCCAACAAACCTCCGCCGCCGAGCTCGCCCGACAGCTCGTCACGCAGGGCTACTCGCTGGCTCGCCTCGAGGAAGAAAAGGTCAACCTCGAAACCGCCTTTATGCGCCTCACCAAAGGCCTCGTGCAGTAATCACAACGCGACTCCCCCGACGCCGCGGCTGATCGCAGCAAAGCCGCGGGTCCCCCCAACCACACAAAACGGATCACCCCCAAACAAAACAAGCCGACGCCCGATCAATCCGGGCATCGGCTTGCGTAGGGAAGCCGGCTTCGTGTCTCAGGTCGTTCGGCTTCAAAGGTCCAACTGTTCGCTCGTCGCTTCCGCGCCCTCGGCATCACCGCTCGACTCGGCCGACTCGTCGGTAAACATCTCGTCGGTCACCGGCGACGGCGAAGCCTGCTCGGTCGCCGCTTCGCGCCGCTCGCGGAAGCGTTGCAGCCGCTCCTGAATCGCCTCGCGATCGACGCCCTCGGCGTTGTCGCTCCGCGAGCCGCGGCGCTCACGCTCCGCGCCCTCGCCCCGCGTCTTGCCCTCCCCACGCTCACCGCGATCGCCCCGCTCACCGCGCGGGCCGCGCTGGCTCTCGCCGTCTTCGCCGCTGGGCCCGCGGCGCCCCTGGGCCTCCCCACGCACGCGGTCGCGCATCCGCTGCTGCACCTCGTCGAAGTTGCGGTCAAACACCTCCGCCTGCTCGGGCGTCAGCTCCGCACGCACGTCTTCGGCGATCGCCGTCGGCGAAAGCCCTGAGCTCATGATCGTCCGCAGCTCCTGAGCCGCCGCCTGCGCCGCGTCCTGGTCCTGCACCGCTCGCGCGTCGGCCATCTTCTCACGCAGCTCGCGGAGCTGTTCGCCGTTCGCTTCCATCCACGCCTGCCGCTCGGCACGCGCCTCGCCGAGGATCTCGCGCACCCGCTCTTTCTGCGAGTCCGTCAGGTTCACCTCGCGGAACATCGCGCGGATCATCCCCGCCCCGCGCCCCTCGGCACCGCGCCCGTCGCGACCCTCGGGCCCGCCGCGCCGCTGACCGCGCTCGCCGTCCGAGCTACCCCGCGCCTCACGCTCGGCCGACTTCGGCTTCTCCGAACCCTCGCCGGGCGCAGCCATCGCCACCCCCGCGCCAAACAGCCCCACCGCCGCGACCGCGGCCACGTACCCAAAAAACACTCGCTTGCGTTGCATCTCGATGGTCCTTTCCGTGCGGTCCCGGGCGGGCGGCCGCGGTGGGTCGATCCCAGCCGCTCTGGCCTGGCCCCGCCCTGCTATCGTCGGTCTAACGCACGCCGCAGCCGCATATTGCCGCCCGTGTTCGCCGCCCCCAGAAACCCTTTTCGCCCCCCAAACACGCCATGCCCACCACCCCGGCCGACATCCGCCAAGCCCTCGCCGCCGTCCAGGACCCCGAGCTCCACCGCGACCTCGTCACCCTCCAGCGCGTCCGCGACGTCGCCCTCTCCGACGACGGCGTCGCCACCATCACCCTCCGCGCCACCTCCGACGACCCCGAGATGGACACCCGCGTCCGTCGCGACGTCGAGGCCGCCGTCCTCGCACTCGGCGACGACGTGAAGCGCGTCGTCGTCACCTTCGACGCCCCCGGAAGCGCCCGCGCCCCAGGAAGCGCTCCCGCAGGCAGCGCCGGACAACCCGCAGGCCAGGCCCAGCCCCGCACCGCCGACAACCCCCTGCCCAACGTCGCCCGCATCATCGCCGTCGGCGCCGGCAAGGGCGGCGTCGGCAAGTCCACCGTCTCGGTCAACCTCGCCGTCGGCCTCGCACGCGGCGGCCAACGCGTCGGCCTGCTCGACGGCGACATCTACGGCCCCTCCATGCCCACCATGCTCGGGCTCGAAGACCTCGAACCCCAAGCCCACGGCAACACGATCGTCCCCTTCGAAACCCACGGCATCAAATCCGTCTCCCTCGGCACCCTCGTCGAGCCCGACAAGCCCCTCATCTGGCGCGGCCCCATGGCCCACGGCGCCTTCCGCCAGCTCGCCACCCAGACCGACTGGGGCGACCTCGACTACCTCATCATCGACCTGCCCCCCGGCACCGGCGACGTCCCGCTGACCATGTCGCAGCTCCTGCCGCTCACCGGGGCCGTCGTCGTCTGCACGCCGCAGAAGGTCGCGCAGGACGACGCCATCCGCGCCCTCAATATGTTCCGCCAGCTCGGCATCGAGATCGTCGGCGTCGTCGAGAACATGTCCTACTTCGTCGGCGACGACGGCGTCGAGTACGACATCTTCGGCCGCGGCGGCGCCGAGATGATGGCCCGCCAGGCCGCCGTCCCCTTCCTCGGCGCGGTGCCCATCACCCTGCCGCTCCGCAAGAACGGCGACGCCGGCAACCCCTCGGCCAACTTCGAAGGCGACACCCCCCTGGCCGCCGACCTCACCCGCTTCGTCCAACGCTTCCACCAGCAGGTCACCGCCCTCGAAATGTCCGGCGCGCTCGACGCCCCGTCGATCAGCGTGCGCTGATGTTTCACGGCATCGCAAGCCAGGCGTGATTTGCGCTAGCAAAGCGTGAGCGCGACCGCTTCGCGTGAGCATTGCGTCAATTCCGTCGATTACCGCAATAAACCGCGGGCGGCGGGAGATATCTTCACATCAGCGAACCGTGCCCGCGCTATCTCGGGCCGATCAGGAGGAACATCGTGCACCATCGAAATGTCGCTCTACTCGCTGCCGGCCTCGCCGCGACAACCCTGTCGGGCGTGGCCTCGGCCGCCGTCACCATGGAAGACTTCGGCGGGCTCACCTTCAACGCCGGCGTTGTCGGCGACGTCCGCTCGTTCACCACCGAACAGCTGATGGGCAACGGCACCGCCGTCGAGAACGCCAACGGCTCCGTCACCTGGCAACAGACCAACACCATCGGCGGCCCAGACTCCGGCTGGACCATCTCCTCCCAAGACATCACCTTCTCGCCCAACCCGTTCATCAACGTCGCGTTCACCTTCACCAACGTGACCGGCTCGACCCAGAACTTCGTCGTCGAGCAATCGCTCTTCACCACCGAGACGATCCCCAGCCCCACCATCTCGGGCGCGGTGGATGTCGACCTCAGCGATGCCGACGCCGATGGCTCGGCCACCCTCGCCGAGACCACCGCCACCAGCGAGGTCTTCTACAACGCCTTCATCTACGGCACGGACGTCATCGACCTCCTCGGCGGCGACCTGCCCATCTCGACCTCCTTCCCAATCCTCGCCAACGCCAGCGACCAGCTCTTCCCCGGCGTCGCCTCGCCCGTCGCCCTCAACACCGGCGACGAGTTCGGCATCCGCTTCGAATTCAGCCTCTCGCCGGGCGACTCGATCACCGTCAACTCCGGCTTCCTCATCGTCCCCGAGCCCGCCAGCCTTGCCCTCGCCGGGACCGGCCTGGCCCTCGCCCTGCGTCGCCGCCGCGGGTAAGCACCACGCTCCACACACCCCAAACCCACTCAGGACCGGCCCTCAAGGGTCGGTCCTGTCACATACGCAAACGGGGCAAGCCTCGCCTCCAGACCAGCCCTTGAAACGCTAATTCAAACGTTCGAATTGTGTATATATCGCCTAAAACGGCTTGCACTCACATCTCGCCGGGGTAGAGTGAGCTTTGTGAGCGAGCCGCCCAAGGGCCGCTCGCTCGGCCGGCCACAGCGCGTGGCCCGCCCCCGCCGACTCTCATCTGGCTCTATCTCACAGGAGGAACCCCATGAAAACCCTCGCCGCCGCCCTCGCGGTCACCGCCTTCGCCACCGCCGCCAACGCCCAGCTCTGGCGCCAGTTCGACGCCGCCACCGACACCCCCGCTGACAACAAGTGGTCCAACACCAGCCCCAACCAGGCCGGCACCGCCCAGGACTTCACCTTCACCGCACCCGCCTCGCCCATCGCCGTCAGCGACCTCGCCTTCCCCGGCATCACCGCCGCCTACGACCTCGCCGCCACCGGACCCATCCGCGGCACCTCCTGGGAATTCTTCGGCCAGAACGGCGGCGGACGCGCCAACTTCCCCGAGGTCGCCTTCGAGATCGTCTTCAACCTCGACAACCTCACCGGCAAACACATCCTCTTCGAGATCGGCGGCACCGGCGCAGGCGTCAGCCTCTCCATGCTCGACGACGACCTCGTCTGGGCCACCAACGTCGGCGGCACCGCCGACCCCACCATCGGCATCACCGCCAACGACCTCGCCACCGGCTGGCACCAGGCCATCGCCGTCTGGAACCGCAACACCGACACCACCGACCTCTACCTCAACGGCACCCTCGTCGGCTCCGCCGCCCTCCCCGCCGCCACCAACGGCTGGACCGGCGGCAACGAAGCCGGACTCGGCGACGCCACCCGCAACACCTCCGACACCCCCATCGCCGCCGCCACCTACGACCTCACCACCCTCACCGACTTCGACGGCGACATCGCCCGCTTCAACTTCTACCGCAACGCCCTCGACCAAACCGCCGTCACCGATTCCTACAACGCCCTCATCCCCGAGCCCGGCAGCCTCGCTCTTCTCGCCGCCGGCCTCACCGCCCTCGCCACCCGCCGCGGCAAGGCCTGAAACCCAACCCAGCCGAACCCCAACTCCAACCCCAAAACCAAGACCTCCACCCAAGGGGCCGACCACCCACCCGGTCGGCCCCTTTTTTACGCGCCAACCGCCAGCAGATCGGTCATTCCACCACGCAAACCCGCTTGACGGCCACTATCGACCTCACTAGTTTATGAGACTGAGACGCAATTTCTAATCTATGAGGCACCAGCATGGACGCTCAAACCACCCCAAGCCCCCTCATGCGGGTCCTCCGCACCCCACTCGGCCGCTACCAGCTCCAAGTCGGGCTCGCCCGCCTCGACCTCGGCCCCGGCGACCTCAAAAAACTCAACCACCTCCTCCACACCGCCGTCCACGACTACGCCGACAACATCGCCCAAGACGCCTGCGGCCCCGACCTCTCCGACCGACAGCTCCCCCCCAACCCCTCCGACGACCCCGACGCCTAAACACCCCCAAGGAGCCGACCCTTGAAAACCGCCCTCATCTACGGCACCTGCACCGGCAACACCCAGATCGCCGCCGAACTCATCCGCGACGAATGGGCCGACGACCAACTCGAGTACCGCGAGGTCTCCGACGTCACGCCCGACGAGCTCGCCAACTACGACCTGCTCATCATCGGATGCTCCACCTGGGACGTCGGCGAGCTCCAATACGACTGGAACGACATCTACGACCAGCTCGAATCCGGCGACTTCAACCTCGCAGGCACCCAGTGCGTCTTCTTCGGCATGGGCGATCAATCCGCCTACCCCGACACCTACCAAGACGCCATCGGCATGCTCCACGAACGCTTCCAGCAAGCCGGCGCCTCCGTCGGCATGGGATACACCGACCCGTCCGAAGACACCTACGAAGCCTCACGCGCCGAAATGCAAGACGGCAAGTTCTGCGGCCTCGCCCTCGACCAGGACTGCCAACCCACCAAAACCGAACCCCGCATCACCGCATGGGTCGCCCAGCTCAAACAAGAGCTCCAACAAACCGCCGCCGTCTAATCCCCAGCGCCACACACCCAACCCGCCAAGCCCTTCCGCAACACCGCCAACCCGCAACACGCACCACCGCCATGGCCAAACACAAAGCCTTCGCCATGCCCTTCGCCGACGTCTACCCCCACTACGTCGCCAAAGCCGAGAAGAAGCAACGCACCAAGGCCGAGGTCGACCAGACCATCCGCTGGCTCACCGGCTACACCCAACGCCAACTCAACAGCCTCATCAAAACACAAACCGACTTCGAAACCTTCTACCGCGACGCCCCAGCCCTCAACCCCGATCGCCACCTCATCACCGGCACCGTCTGCGGCGTGCGCGTCGAAACCATCGAAGACCCCCTCATGCGCGAGATCCGCTACCTCGACAAACTCATCGACGAACTCGCCAAAGGCAAACCCCTCCACAAAATCCTACGCACCCCACAACCCGCCACCAACTAACCACCCCCGCGCGCACCACCCTCGCCCACCGACTCTCTCCCCACATCCCCCCCATTAGCCCCGGGCTCCGCCCGGGGTGAACCACCCACAAACCCCCGCCACGCCCCACCCAACCCGCCCCCCACGCCGGGACACGGCGTGTCCCGGGGTTCACCCCCCCACCCCAC
>JBCCQE010000014.1:0-71498 GCA_039024495.1 Planctomycetota bacterium
CAACCGCCGCCCTCGACCAAGCCGGCATCCCCCACACCCAAGTCGGCACCGTCACCGACACCCCCACCCTCCAACTCGGCGACCACCTCAACGAACCCATCGCCGCCCTGCGCCAAACCTGGCAATCCACCCTCGACATCTAAACACACCACCCACGCCAACCTCCTCCTAGACCTCACACCTCAAACCTCATCCCCCAGCATTCCCTAAATGCCCCCCACCCTCTACCTCATCGACGGCCACGCCCAGATGTTCCGCGCCTTCTTCGCCATCCGCGGCGGCATGACCTCGCCCGTCACCGGCGAACCCACCAACGCCCTCTTCGCCTTCACCGGCATGCTCCTCAAGCTCTACGCCAACTGCAAACCCGACTACGCCGCCATCGCCTTCGACGCCAACGAAAAAACCTTCCGCGACCACCTCTTCCCCGACTACAACGCCAACCGCGACTCCCCCCCCGAAGAGTTCGAACAGCAAATCCCCCGCATGTTCGAGCTCGCCCGCCTCTTCGGCCTGCCGCTCTACGAACAGCCCGGCTACGAGGCCGACGACCTCATGGCCACCGTCGCCAAACGCCTCACCGACAACGCCCTCGGCGACGCACCCGCCGACCTGCACCTCCGACTCGTCGCCAAAGACAAAGACCTCGAACAAACCATCAACGACCGCGTCACCCTCTACGACGTCCAGGAAGACACCGAGCTCGACGCCCCCGCACTCCACGCCAAGCGCGGCATCCATCCCAATCAGGTCATCGACTACCAAACCCTCCTCGGCGACGCCACCGACAACGTCCCCGGCGTCCCCGGCATCGGCGCGAAAACCGCCGCCAAACTCCTCGACCAGTTCGGCTCCCTCGACGCCCTCATCGCCGGCCTCGACCAGCTCAAAGGCAAACAGAAAGAACGCCTCACAGAAGCCATCGACTCCGGCGCCCTCGAGCTCTCACGCAAGCTCGTCACCCTCGACACCGCCGTCGACTTTCCCTTCGACCTCGACGCCTGCCACACCCGCGGCACCGACAACATCAAAGCCGACGAGCTCCGCGAACTCTTCCGAAACCTCGGCTTCAACCGCCACGTCGACGAACTCAGCCGCCTCGTCGGCACCCCCGAACCCCTAAAGAAAAAGACTAAAAAATCCGGCCCGCCCGCCGGCGCAGGCGGCCTCTTCGACTCTTCCGACGACGACACCGACACCCACGCCTCCCTCGAAGACCGCGCCGCCGGCGACTACACCACCATCACCGACGCCGCCGACCTCGACGCCCTCGCCAAAACCCTCGCCGATCAACAAACCCTCTGCTTCGACACCGAAACCACCGGCAACGGCATCGACACCCAATGCATCGGCGTCTCCCTCGCCTGGGAAACCGGCTCCGCCGTCTACCTCCCCATCGCCTCGCCCGAGCCCGACCGCAACCTCCCGCTCGACCGCGTGCTCGACGCCCTCCGCCCCGCGCTCACCTCCCCCAGCGTCCGCAAGGTCGCCCACAACCTCAAGTACGACGCCAAGGTCCTCGCCCTCGCCGGCCTGCCCATCGCACCGCCCTTCTTCGACACCATGGTCGCCGCGTTCCTGCTCAACCGCCCCGGCCTCTCCATGGACGACCTCGCCCTCGCCGAGCTCGGCCACACCACCATCAAGATCTCCGAGCTCATCGGCCAAAAGCCCCGCCGCAAGGCCGACCCCCCGCAAAAAACAATGGACCAGGTCCCCCTCGCCGCCATCGGCCCCTACGCCGCCGAGGACGCCGACATCACCCTCCGCCTGCACGACAAACTCGCGCCCGAGCTCGACGCCGCCGGCATGACCGACCTCGCCGCCGACACCGAGATGCCCCTCATCGCCGTGCTCGCCGACATGGAGCTCGCCGGCATCCGCGTCGACCCCGCCGTCCTCGACGAACAGCGCGCCACCCTCGAACAACGCATCGCCGAGCTCCGCGCCGCCGTGCTCGACGCCGCCGGCGTCGACTTCAACCCCGACTCCCCCAAACAGCTCGGCGACCTGCTCTTCAACCAGCTCGGCTTCGCCGTCGTCAAGCGCACCAAGACCGGCTACTCCACCGACTCCGAAGTCCTCGAAACCCTCACCGAGCGCGCCGAGACCGGCGAGCTCAACGACGTCGACGAAGCCAAGCGCACCATCCCCGCGCTCATCCTCGAATACCGGATGCTCACCAAGCTTGTCGGCACCTACCTCGTCGCCCTAAAGCAAGCCATCGCCACCGACGGCCGCGTCCACACCCGCTTCTCGCAGGTCTCCGCCGCCACCGGCCGCCTCGCCTCCAACGACCCCAACCTCCAGAACATCCCCATCCGCACGGACGTCGGCCGCGAAATCCGCCGCGCTTTCGTCGCCGAGCCCGGCCATCAACTCATCGCCGCCGACTACTCGCAGATCGAGCTGCGCATGCTCGCCCACCTCGCCGAAGACGACGCCCTCACCGCCGCCTTCCGCGACGGCCAGGACATCCACGCCGCCGTCGCCGCCGAGGTCTTCGACACCCCGCTCGACCAGGTCACCTCCGAACAACGCGGCCGCGCCAAGGTCATCAACTTCGGCATCATCTACGGCATCACCGCCTTCGGCCTCGCCCGACGCATCGACGGCCTCTCCCGCGAAGACGCCGCCAGCCTCATCGACAACTATAAAAAACGCTTCGCCGGCATCGACCGCTTCATGAACGCCTGCGTCGAGAAAGCCCAGACCGACGGCTACGTCGAAACCATTCTCGGCCGACGCCGCCCCATCGACCAGGTCCACGCTCGAAACCCTCAGCAGCGCGCCCTCGGCGAACGCCTCGCCATCAACTCCGTCGTCCAAGGCTCCGCCGCCGACCTCATCAAGCGCGTCATGGTCAACCTCCACCGCCGCATCGCGGACGAGAACCTGCCGATGCGCATGCTCCTGCAGATCCACGACGAACTCGTCGTCGAAGCCCCGCAGGCCGACGCCAAACAAGCCGCCGCCGTCGTCACCGAAGTCATGCAGAGCGCGATGGACCTCCGAGTCCCCCTCGTCGCCGAAGCCGGCATCGGCAACGACTGGCACGACGCCAAGTAACCCCCGCCTAAGCTGCATCGATGAACGATGACGACCACGTCTGCCTCTGCTTCCACGTCTCCAAGCGCAAGGTCGTCAGCTACTGCCGCCGCGAACGCCCCCCCGTCGCCAGCCTCATCAGCGAATGCCTCTCCGCCGGCACCGGCTGCGGCTGGTGCGTCCCCCACCTGCGCTCCCTCCACGCCCAGGTCATGAACGGCGACCCCAACCCCGACCTCCCCCTCGCCCCCGACGCCTACGCCGCCGGCCGCGCCGAACACCAAAAAAACAAACGCAACAAATAGAGCAAGTTGCGTGAACACATCCTGTTCGCATGTCGCGAGCCTCCTTCGGTTGCTTAACCCGCAAAGCAGCTTGCATGAATGCCAAAAAGTCCATACCTAAAAGTACGAGGTAAGCTGACTCTCGCGCTGGGTTCCTTTGGAGGACGGGGCGTAAAGACGCAAAGTGCTGTAGAGCAGGTGCCACACCTTGACCGCGCAGCGGCAAGGTGTGCGGACGCACACACCCACCTTCACCCATACACCACCCACAACAACCGCCCCCACGCCCAAAGCCGATCCCCAAACACCCCCACCAACACCCCAAGCGTCACCAGCCAAGACACCACCAGCCATCCCCGCACCGCCCCGCGCACCGGCCACGCCACCACCGTCAGCGCCGCCGCACCCCCCAGTGACAACCCCGTCAGCACGATCACCGGCCGCTGCTCGCGCAACCAAAGCAACGCAAACACATCGCTGCCCGCCGGCGCCCGCGTCCACGTCACCGAAAGCACCGCCAGCGCCACACCCTGCAACCCCACCGCGAACTGCGCCGCCACCACAGCCGACGACCGCCCCGCCCGACGCGCCGTCCGCCCCACCGACCGGCGACTGCGCCCTCGCCGTCGCCCCGCGCCGCGCCGCTTCACAGCACCCGCGGCGCGTGCTCGCGCCACGCCGCCGCCCCCGCCACCATCGCGTCGCCCGCCCGCTCGACCCGCGACAGGTCCAGCACCACCGCCCGCCCGCCGCGCGACGTCAGCTCGGCCGCCAACCACGCCGCGGTCACATCGACCTCGCCGCTGCCCACCGCGCACCGCGCCCACTGCCCGTCCCGGTCCCGCGCCGCGTCCGCCAACCTCAGCGACCCGATCTCCGCCGTCGCCTCCGCCGCCACGTCACCGCCCGCGACCAACACCGACGCCGCGTCCACCCCCAGCCGCACCGTCGGCGAACCCAGCTCGGCCACCCACGCCCGCGTCGCCGCGTCCTGCTCGCCGTGCACCGCCAGCGTCACGCCGTGCCCGTCCGCCGCCTCCACCACCGCCCCCAGCGCATCCCGGTCCACTGCCTCCATCGCCGGCACCGCGAACGACACGCACAGCCGCCCCAGGTCCGCCGCCAGCCCCACCGCCCCCAGCAGCGCCGCCGTTGCCCGGTCCACGTCCGCCCCCGGCTCGAGATGACGCGCCGGCACAAAACAGTCCAACCCCGCCATCGCCAGCCCCGCCCGCGTGCACGCCGCTGCCAGGTCCTTCCGCGCCCGCCCGTCCAGCTCCCGCGGCCGCGTCCCCCGCAGCGTCGCATCCAACTGCACGTGCCCCAACCCCGCCTCCGCGATTCCGCGAATCGCCGCCCGCACCGCCACCCCGCCGTCGCGCACCAGGGCGCCCACGGTCGGGGCAAGGTCCGTATTTCCGCCCAGTTCCAGCACGGACCGAGTGTAGCCGAGGGGTTCGGCCACCCGATAAATGGCATAGGAAAACACCAAACCGCCATGACCCAACCGTTCATCGAAACCTGGAACCAAGTCATCACCGAGCTCGTGCGCAACGAGTCCGCCGTGCTCGTGACCCACGCCGACGAAGAGGAGCTCGACCCCGTCGGCCGGGCGGGCGTCTACGTCCAAGGCCCCCCCGCCGATAGCGGCGCCTGCGGGCTCACCATCGGTGTGCCCTCGGGCCTCGGCCGCGTCTGGTCCGTCGGCCAGCAGCTCACCGTGATCGCCTACCGCGGCGACCTCCGCGTCGCCGGCGTGTGCACCGTCCGCAGCCGCGCCACCCGAAAGATCAACGCCAGCCAATCCATCAAGTGCCTCGAGCTCGCCGGCCCGGCCGAGGTCGAGTCCGGCCAACGCCGCGAACGCTTCCGCGCGGAAGTCACCGGCATCGTCAACGGCGAGGTCTGGCTCGCGCCGCTCACCGACCAAGGCACCGAACCCGAAGACCGCCTCATCACCGCCCACCTCATCGACATCGGCGGCGGCGGCGCCCGCATCCGCCTCATCGGCGACGAACGCGACGTCAAACGCGACGCCGCCTGGGATCGCTTTGCCCTGCGGATCCCCCTGCCCGACGACAACTCCACCATGCTCGTTTACGCAGATGTCGCCCACCGCCGGCGCGTCGAGCTCGGCACCACCGACCTCGGCCTGCAATTCACCGGCGCCCCCATGACCCTCGCCGAGATCGATGACCGCCTCCTCAAGCTCGTCGCCTGGGTCCAGCGTCGCGAGCTCACCATCCGCCGCGAACGCGACGCCGCCTGACCCCGCCCACCACGCCGCCGCCGCTAGGATGTCGTTGTGACATCCGCCGCCCCACTCGCCTCCGCCTCAGACGCCGAACCCTCGGCCGTCGATCACGTCGCACGCATCGTCGACGTCCGCAAGACCTATCAGAAATCCGCCGCCGCCCCGCCCGTGCACGCGCTCGATGGCGTCAGCGTCGACATCCCCCGCGGCCAGTACTGCTGCGTCATGGGCCCCTCCGGCTCGGGCAAGTCCACGCTCATGAACATCATCGGCTGCCTCGACCGCCCCACCTCCGGCAGCTACTTCATCGATGGCGTCGACGTCGCTCGCATGAGCGACGAAGACCTCTCCGCCACCCGCGGCCGCAAGCTCGGCTTCGTCTTCCAGGCCTTCAACCTCATCCCCCAGCTCACGATCCAGGAGAACGTCGAGGTCCCTCTGTTCTATCAGGCCATCAGCCGCGCCGAACGCCGCAGCCGATCGGCCGCCGCGCTCGAGTCCGTCGGCCTCGGCGATCGACTCACCCACCGCCCGGCCCAGCTCTCCGGCGGCCAGTGCCAGCGCGCCGCCATCGCCCGCGCCCTCGTCGGCGAGCCCGCCCTGCTCCTGGCCGACGAACCCACCGGCGCGCTCGACACCAAGACCGGCGAGCAGATCCTCGAGATCTTCGAGGGCCTCCACGAACAAGGCCTCACCATCGTCATGGTCACCCACGACGAGTCGATCGCCGACCACTGCCAACGCGTCATCCGCCTGCTCGACGGCAAGCTCGACCGCGACCACGCCGGCGGCAGGCCAACACCCTCCGCCTGATCGCCCGACCCCGCGCATCGATCCGCTACCCTCCCGCCTCGCCAACTCCCCCACCCCGCGAGGTTTCACGATGCAGATCGGCTCCGGCAAGCACACCTACACCTGGCACGACCACTTCGCCCGCGTCCCCGCCGGACTGGCCGGCCGAGGCAACGGCCGCACCCACGGCGTCTGCGTCACCCGCGACAGCACGCTCGTCGTCTTCGCCCAGTGCCCCGACGGCATCCTCCACTTCGACCCCACCGGCAAGCTCATCGCCCAGCACGGCGGCAGCGACTGGACCACGGCCCACGGGCTGACCTACCTCGCCAACGACGACGGCGAGTTCTTCTGGCTCACCGACGAACGCGACGGCGGCCGCGTCGAAAAGGTCACGCTCGACGGCCAGACCGTCCGCGCCGTCCCCGCCATCCGCCACGCCCTGCCCGGCGACCAAGGCACGCCCGCCTACAAGCCCACCTGGGCCTGCGAAAACCCCGACACCGCCGAAGCCTGGGTCGCCGACGGCTACGGCCAATCGCTCGTCCACCGCGTCGACCAGGACGGCCGCGTCACCCTCACGCTCACCGGCGAAGAGGGCGCCGGCCGATTCGACTGCCCGCACGGCATCGCCTTCGACACCCGCGGCGGCAAAGACCCCGAGCTCTACATCACCGACCGCGGCAACGGCCGCATCGTCGTCTACTCCGCCGCCGGCCGGTACCTCCGCACGATCCAGCACGACGCCATGCAGGCCCCGTGCATGTTCGACTTCCTCGGCGATCACATGCTCGTCCCCGACCTCTTCGCGTCGGTCTGCGTGTACGACGCCAACGACGAAATCATCGCCGCCGACCTCGGCGTCAACCGCCAAGCCGTCGACTGGGAAGGCGGCTACCCCAACTACAACATCACCGACAGAGCGGGCATGATCGAACCCGGCAAGTTCAACAGCCCGCACGGCGGATGCTTCGGCCCCGACGGCAGCATCTACATCGCCGAATGGATCCTCGGCGGCCGCGTCACCAAGCTGTCGCCCGCGTGATGCCGCAACCACCACGGCGATGCGTTCGCCCAGGCACGATCCAGGTATCGGGCGCCACACCTTGACCCGACCCGCGGGAGGGCAAGGTGTGACGATCCTGCTTGCACATTCGCACACCTTGCCGCGGCGCGGACAAGGTGTGGCACCCGATGGAGGTCAACCGAAGACGCGTTAGCCAAACGAAAGGTCAAGCCGTTTCGCTGTCGCTTGCCTCAGCGATGTTTCGCGCACCGAGCGAGAAGGCCGCGTAGCCGCCCAAACCGAAGAACAGGATGTCCATAAAGCCAAACGTCGACGCGAACCACGCGGAGCGCACCTCGTCGAGGTCAACGATGTCGCTCTGCTCAAGCCTCGCGATGAAGTCCGCTCTGGTCTCACCGGTCTCGGCGTCCCAGCGCGACACCGCCTCGGCCCACACGTCGGCGGGATAGTCCGCCTCTTCGTCGGGGTAGCCGTCGTGGTCTGGCCAATTCACCTGCTTGCCCTCCCCCATCCATTCATCGGCCACGTCGTCAGCGTAGTACGAGATCGCGTACTCCTCGGTGATGGTCGTGATCGCCGGATTCACAGCCAAGTCCTGCTGGAGCAGGATCTCGACCGCGGCGTATTTGCCCGCAGCGATCGAGACGAAAGCGATCGCCACCGCGGCCAGGCCCGAGGCCGGGCTCGCCTTCTCGGCATAGCCCCAGCCCACCGCAGCGCCGACCGCCGCACCGATCCCGATGGCGATCCAACCGATCTCGATATTCAAAAACAGCACCAGCGCCGCCCACACCGCGGCCCCCACCACGCCCGCGCCGATACCCAGAAGCGTGCCCTTCAACATGTCGAATCTCCTCGTGTGCGGGCCCCCGGCAACCCTCACGCGAAGGTATCGGGCCCGCGACAAGTCTGCGCGACGGCAGGCCGACAAGCAACTCGTCCACCCGCGTGGGGACGATGATGCCGGCTTCACGCCCGTGAACGGTTGGGCTTAGGGGAAAACCACCGTCTTGTTGCCGTGCACGAGCACGCGGTGTTCGAGGTGCAGCCGCACGCCCGTCGCCAGCACCCGCCGCTCGACGTCACGCCCACGGCGGACCATGTCGTCCACCGTGTCCGCGTGATTCACCCGCACCACGTCCTGCTCGATGATCGGCCCGGCGTCCAGGTCCGGCGTCACGTAGTGGCACGTCGCGCCCACCAGCTTGACCCCGCGGTCGTACGCCTGGTGGTACGGCTTGCCGCCGACGAAGCTCGGCAAGAACGAGTGATGGATGTTGAGGATCCGGTTCGGCCACGCGTCGCAGAAGTCCGGCGGCACGATCTGCATGTACCGCGCGAGCACCAGCGTGTCGGCGTCGAGCTCGCGGCACAGCTTGCGTACCGCGTCGAACGCCGGCTGCTTGTCCTCTCGGCTGCCGGGGGGCACGGGGATGTGGTGGTACGGCACGTCGTGCCACTCGACGAACGACCGCAGGTCGTCGTGGTTCGACACCACCGCCACCAGCTCGCACGGCAGGTCGTTCGTCCGCCAGCGGTGCAGCAGGTCGACGATGCAGTGGTCCTGCTTGCTGCACAGGAACACCGTGCGCGGCGGCTCGGCGGTGTCGTGGATCGCCCAGGTCATCTCGAACTTGGCCGCGACCTCCGCGAAGCGCCCGCGCAGCTCGGTCAGCCCGAACGGCACCGAGTCGGCCCGCACCTCCTGCCGCATGAAAAAGCGGCCGGTCACGGCATCCGAGTGGTGGGCGGCCTCGAGGATCCAGCCGTCGAACGACGCGAGAAACGTCGCGACGCCGGCGACCAGCCCCGGGCGGTCCGGACAGGAGAGCGTGAGGACGAATCGGCGATCGGCGGGGGCGGCGGGCACGGGTAGAGCTTAATTCGTCACGCCGGCGGGCTTGGTTGAGCCGGCGCGGTGCTCGTGGCGGAGTTGGCCACAGGCGGCGGCGATGTCGCGGCCGCGCGAGGCCCGGACGTGCACGTTCACGCCCCGGTCGCGGAGGATGCGTTGGAAGCGGTGGACCGCGTCGCCGTCCGGCCGGGCGTAGGGCAGACCGGCAACCTCGTTGTAGCGGATGAGGTTGACGTTGGACCGCAGCCGCTTGGCAACGTCGGCGAGCTGGCGGGCCTCGCCGGGCCGATCGTTGACCCCGCCCAGCAGGATGTACTCGAGCGTGACCTCGCGGCCGGTGCGGTCGAAGTAGTGCCGGCCGGCGTCGACGAGCTGGTCGATCGCGACGTAATCCGCCCAAGGGATGATCTCGCGCCGCAGTTCGTCGTTCGGCGCGTGCAGCGAGATCGCCAGCGTGATCGGCGGCAGGTCGGCCTCGGCCAAGCGACGCATCTGCGCCGGCAGCCCGACGGTCGACAGCGTCATACGCCGCGCGGCAAGGTCCATGGCCCACTTCGCCGTCAGCACCTCGACCGCGCGCGTCACCGCGCCGAAGTTCGCCAACGGCTCGCCCATCCCCATGAACACCAGATTCGTCAGCCCCACGGGCTCGCCGTGCGCATCGCGCATCCACGCCAGCCGCCACGCCTGCTCGACGATCTGCCCGGCCGTGAGGTTGCGGTCGAGCCCGCCGAGGCCGGACGCACAAAACCGGCAACCCACCGGGCAGCCGACCTGCGAAGAGATGCACGCCGTGCGGCGCGATTCGGTCGGGATCATCACGCACTCGGTCCGATCATCCCCCCCGGAAGGCCCCCCGGTTGCACCGTCGGCCAGCGGCAACGCAACGCTCGAAGAAGACGAGGCGGCGACCGACCAATCGATCAGCAGCTTGCGCGTGCCGTCGCTGGCGAGGCGGTCGGCGACCAGCGTGCCCGAGACGAAGGCGACGTGATCGGCCAGCCGCTTGCGGTCGTCGGCCGAGAGATCGGTCATCGCCTCGGGGTCGATCACGCCGCG
Organism: Planctomycetota bacterium; assembly: GCA_039024495.1. Classification (GTDB taxonomy): domain Bacteria; phylum Planctomycetota; class Phycisphaerae; order Phycisphaerales; family Phycisphaeraceae; genus JBCBUE01. The sequence continues at coordinate 10,320 of JBCCQE010000014.1, forward strand.
GCGGTAGACCCACGCGAGCACCTGTTTGGCGCGGTAGCGCGGCATGCCAACGGCGGCGAGCCGATCGGCCAGCTCGTCGGGCGTCGCGCCGAAGACGCTGAGCGGCGGGTTGTGCGGGGCGGCAGCCAAGTCAGAATTATATCCGCCGTGAGCTACGCTGAGCAGATGGTGACCGCCGCCCAACGCCGCCTGTTCGACCGGCTGCTCGACGAGCTGGTCGAGGTGCTGCCCGATGAGATCGTCGAGCTGTTCGACGAGACGCCGCTGATCGTCGAGGACGAACCGGACGAGCAGACCAAGCGCGAGGTGCTCGGGCCGGAGGGCGACGACCTGCTGGGCGTGTTCACCGGCGCGGCGATCACCGAAAAGAGCGTCGAAGACAGCGGGCACGCGCCCGACCAGATCAACGTGTACCGCGGGCCGCTGATCCGCCTGGCGAACGACGACGCGGCCGCGGCGGGCGTGACGTTCGACGCCGCGTTGTACGAGCAGGTCCGCGTGACCGTGCTGCACGAGGTCGGCCATCACTTCGGGCTCGACGAGGACGACCTCGACGCCCTGGGCTACGCGTGACGCGGCGTTGTGGGGGGACCGGCGGCGGGCTAAGCTCCGACGTGTAACGGGACAGGCCGCGGCCTTGGTTGGGAGAACATCGTGTTTGCGTGGGTGAGTCTTTTAGAGAACGCGGGCGAGCCGGCCATCGACTCGCGCTACCGCGACCCCGCCGTGCTGGCCGACCTCGGCTACACCGGCGGGGTGCTCTACGAAACGACGGCGCTGTCCGGGCTCAACGGGCTGGACTCGGTGCGCTCGTCGGAGATCCGCTCGTGGCTTGGGGCGCGGGTCGAGGCGATCGACGAGAAGCTCGCGGGGTATCAGAACGCCGGGATGGAGGCCTACGCGTCGTTCGATGCGCTGGTGCTGCCAAAGGAAACGATCGAAGCCGGCGGCGCGTCGATGCGATGCAAAGGACGCACCGCGCTGTGCCCGGCAAGCGAAGCGACGTGGGCCGCCGTGCTCGGTTCGCTCGAGTCGCACCTGGAGCGATGGCCGCAGCTCGCCGGCGTCGTCATCCGGTTTGGCGACCACGACGCCGATCGGCTGCCGCACCTGTCGGGCAACGACCTGTACTCGCCGCACTGCCCGCGCTGCTCGTCGATGGACGCCGCGACGCGCATCGCCGACCTCGTCCGCCGGTACCGCGAGCTCGTCGTCGATCGGTTCGGCAAGCGGCTGATCGTGCGGGCGTGGAACGTCCGGCCCGGCGGGCTGCACGACGACCCGGCGCTGGCGAAGAAGGTCGTCGGCAAGCTCGACCCCGCGTGGAACGACGGGCGCGTCGTGTTCTCGTTCAAGTTCACACAGACGGATTTCTGGCGGTACCAGCCATGGAATCCGTCGAGCCTGGCGATGGGCGACTGGCCGGTCGTCTACGAGTTGCAGTGTCAGCGCGAGTTTGAGGGCAAGGGCGGCGTCCCGAACTGGCAGGCCCCGCTGTGGCGCGACGGCATGCCCGAGATGCAGGCGAGCGACCCGCTGGGCGGCGGGCTCAGCGAAGCGACGAAGCGGGCGAACGTGGTGGGGGTGTGGGCGTGGGCGCGGGGCGGTGGGTGGGGCGGGCCGTTCGTCGGCGACGAGCGGTGGATCGACGCCAACGTCGCGGCCGTGCCCGCGCTGGCGAACGACCCGCAGGCCCCGCTTGATCGATTGGCGGACGACTGGCTGAAAGACCGCGTCGGCGTGAAGCAGGCCTCGACGCGGCGCGTGCTGGGCGAGGTGCTCGCCGAATCGGCTGAACTGGTGCGCAAGGCGTTTTACCTCGAGGCCCACGCCGTGCATCGGCCGGACGCGTGGCACCCGCACGGCGACTGGGTGCAGGACGACGTGGTCGACGCCGAGGCCCTGTGGCGACTGATCAAGCGGCTGCCCGAGCCCGCGCTGGACGCGGTGGTCGCCGAGAAGCGCGACGCCTCGGCGCGGATGGCCGACCTGCGCGGCCGCGTGCAGCGCGAAGTCGGCGACCGGCAGCACACAGACCTCGAGCCGCTGACCAACACACTGCTCTACGCCGAGGCGCTGTTCGATGCGTGGCGTGATCTGGTCGACGGCCTCGTGACGTACCGCCGTCGCGGCCAGGGCCAAGCCGACGGCCGGGCCGTGATGAACCGGCTCGCCGCCGCGCAGTCGCACTGGAATCACCACGTGCAGCGCTTCAGCTCGCTGCCCGGCACGGCGACGGCCTTCCGCGAACGCAGCCTGTGGGACCTGACCCAGCGCCTGATGGACGAAGCCAGCGGCGCTTAGGACAGGTCAACATCTTTGATTGTGTTGATGGCCAGTCAGCGCCGCCGCGACGCGAGCAGCGCGAGCCCCGCCCCGGCAAGCGCCAAGGTGGCGGGCTCTGGGATCGTGGGGTCTGCGAAAAGATTGTTCGAGCCGTCGACGTAGATGTCGTCGAGGTACAGGGCGTCGGTGTCGGTCGCGTTGTTGCCTAGCAGGATGCCCACGCCGAGCACGGGAGGCTGCTCGGTGAGGCTCAGGCCAACGGTCGTGCTGTCGAAGAGTCGGTAGGCGCGACGGAAAAAGATGGTGTCGTTCGTGGCGGGGTCGAGCTCGGTCTGCGACGCGTAGGGGCCCGAGTCGGCCATGATGAAGATGTCGAAGACGTCATAGGCCTCGCTGAACTCGTTGCCGCTGTCGTCGCGTTCTTCGTTGTTGATGACCATCCACATGCTGTACCACGTGTTGGGCAAGATGGGCGCGGGGTCGGTGTCGAGCCTGGCGAACCCGCCGTAGTTGCGGGCGTTGAAGTGCGTGGTCTGGCGGACCTGCGTGGCGAAGGCGTCGAACGGGTTGGACGGATCACCGTTGAGGATGTCGTCGGCCCAGATGAGCCCGAACGAGGCATCGGGGTTGCCGTCGGCGGTTTCGTAGCGGAACCGCGTGAACAGCGTGCCGTGGTGGCCGTCTTCAATAAGCGGGACGCGGGTGGGCAGGTAGGTGATGTTGTCGCGGCCGGAGACCTTCAGGACGTGGTTGCTCGGGTCGGCCGGGTCGGTGACGACCTCGGAAGTCGTGGGCGGTCGCCCCACGCCGGTGCCCTGCACCCAGCCGTTCTGGCCGCCGATGTTCGCGTTGAGCGTGTAGCCCGTTTCGAAGTCATCCACGAGCACAAACGAAGCGTGCCCATAACCCGCGGCAGCCGCCGCAAGCAAAGCCCAGCAAGACACAACGCGGGCGGTCCATTGAACAAACATCACTACTTCCTCCTAAGCCGTGTCCACCACCAAAGGGGCGCTGAAACGCCCTTACCTCTCCTGCATTGAGATTATCAGCGTGGCGACATGAGTCCAGCATTCCCTTGGCGTGTAACGGAATACTCACGGTGAGCTCGCGATCCGAACACAAACGTGAGCGTTTGGAAAATCTAATGTGAGCAAGCCGCGAGCAAGCCTCATGCCCCCTTAACCGAATGCTCATCGACGACTCGCCGTGTCCCGTTACGGCTTTGTGAGAAACCCGCCTTAGGCGTTGCGAGCTCTCACAAACGCATCTAATTTACGGGGGTGGGCTAAGCGCTCACAGGCCTGCGATAACGAGTCGGCGTCCACCTGCGACGCTCCGGACTCCCCCCCCGAAACATCGGCTGCCACCCGACGGCAAACCCGCCGGACGCTCGTGGCCAGTCTGCCCCCGACTGCGAACCAGTGACCGTGCGCTCGCTTATGTACCCCGGCCGACCCAACCTGCGCCCCTCGGGCTCGCTCGCGAAGCTTGCCGCTCGCGTCTTTTATGGCTGCGGACTTGGCGTGATGGCTTGGGTGGTCGCCATCGGAGCCGTCGCGGCGGCCAATGCGCAAGCGATCTGGCTGCCCACCGATGACCATGGGCGCACGCTGCTGCCGCTGGACCCGCAGGGTCGAGAAGTATTCGTCAGCAGCAGCGAGGGAGACGACGCCCGCTCGGGGCTGACGCCCGACACCCCGGTGCGCACGCTGGCGAAAGCACTCTCGCTGGTTCGCAGCGGCATGCCCGACCAGCTCCTGCTCAAGCGCGGCGACACCTTCCTGCACGAATCGTTCGGCCAGATCAACGACGCCACGACCGGCGGGCCCAGCCGCGATCGCCCCTTCGTCATCGGGGCCTACGGCGAAGGCCCGCGCCCCGTCGTGACCCCGCCGAACGTCGGCGACGGCTCCCCCGATGGCCTGCGCATCTGGTCGGATCGGCTGTCGAACTTCGCGCTGGTTGGCATCGAACTCCGAAAGCCGCTCGACGCATACGGCGGCGGGGCTGGCATCTCCGTCCTCAACCCCGTCTCCAACATCCACATCGAAGACGTCCGCATCTCCGGCTTCGCAACGAACGTCGTCCTGCAAGGCCGCGAAGACGAGCACATGACCGACGTGGTGATCCGCCGCTGCGTGATCGAGCACGCCTTCGTCGACCGCGCGCAGCTCGACGCCCACTCTTCGGGCCTGTTTACATCGAACGTCGAACGGCTGCTCATCGAAGAATCGGTCTTCGATCACAACGGCTGGAGCGCCACCATCCCCGGCGGCTACCCCACCAAATTCAACCACAACCTCTACATCCAGCGCGACAGCGTGGACGTGGTCGTCCGCCACTGCGTCATCGCCCGCGCCTCGGCGGCGGGGCTGCAGATGCGGCCGGGTGGCGAAGTGCGCGGCAACCTCTTCATCGCCAACAGCGACGCCTTCTACCTCTCGGACGGCCAGCCCGACGCCGCGGGCCTCGCCATCGACAACGTCGTCGTCCACGGCTCGGACAAAGACATCCAGGGCGCGATCTCGTGGGGCATCGACCTCAAGAACAACGCCGGCTACCGCGCGATCGGCAACATCGTCGCGCACGGCCCGGCCGGCGCGGGGGCCGCGCTTGTCGGCCTTGAGGGCGTCACCGCCCGCGGCAACGTCGTCTACGACTGGGGCACGAGCCCCGATGTCGGCCCGGCCGATCGCTACCTCGACCCCGCCCGCAGCATCGCCTCGTATCAGCAATCGCTGGGCGCCGAGCCGACCATCGCGGCGTTCCTCGCCGCCGCCAAGGTCAGCGACCGCGGCGTGTTCGACCCGCGCTACACCGCCCAAGCCGTCAACGCCTACTTCCGCGAGGGCTTTACCGTGAGCCCGTCACAATCCGCTGGCGTCACGGACGCCCCGTTCGCGTTCGTCAACGCGTCGGCTTCGCCAGAAGCCTCACGACCCGTCAACCATCGCCCCGTATTCATTCGTTCCGAGGAGTTCTCGTGGTGACTTGGAAGCCCAAAGCCCGACCCGCCATGGCGTTTGCGACCGCCGCCCTGATCAGCGCCGCGTGCGCGGGCCCCGCGATGGCGCAGTTCACCTGGCTGCCGCAGGACACCGACGGCTGGACGTCGCTCAGCCTGCCGCAGACCGGGCAGATGATCTACGTCAGCGACACCGACGGCGACGACAACAACGACGGCCTCAGCGAGACCTCCGCGGTCAAGACGATCGACAAAGCCATGTCGCTCGTCCGATCCGGCATGCCCGACTGGGTCGTCCTCAAGCGCGGCGACACCTTCCGCAATCAATCGTTCAACCAGATCAACGACGTCACCACCGGCGGGCCGTCCGCGCAAGAGCCGTTCGTCATCTCCAGCTACGGCACCGGCGATCGCCCCAAGGTGATCCCCAACACCGTGGGCTACGGCGTGCCCGACGGCCTGCGCATCTGGTCCGACTCGGTCAACAACGTCGCCATCATGGGCATCGAGATGTCCAAGCCGCTCGACGCATACGGCGGCGGGGCTGGCATCTCCGTCCTCAACCCCGTCTCCAACATCCACATCGAAGACGTCCGCATCTCCGGCTTCGGCACGAACCTCGTGTTCCAAGGCCGCGAAGAAGACAAGATGGACAACGTCGTGATCCGGCGCTCCGTGGTCGATCACGCGTTCGTCGATCTCGTCGGTGCCGACGGCCACTCCTCGGGCATGTACGCCTCGCACGTCAAGGGCCTGCTCATCGAAGAGAGCGTGTTCGACCACAACGGCTGGTCCGAGCAGGTCGGCGGCGGCTACCCGACCAAGTTCAACCACAACGTCTACATCCAGAGCGACTCCGAAGACGTCGTCGTGGTCGACAGCATCGTGGGCCGCGGCTCGGCGGCGGGCGTGCAGGTCCGCCCCGGCGGCCAGGTCCTCAACAGCGTTTTCGTCGGCAACAACGACGCGTTCTACCTCTCCAGCGGCCAGGAAGACGCGATCGGCCTCGCCCACAACAACGTCGTCACCGAGGGCTCGGACAAGCAGATCTTCGGCGCACGCTCGTGGGGCATCGACCTCTTCGACAACGAGGGCTACGCCGCGGTGGGCAACATCGTCGCCAACGGCCCCTCGACCGCCGGCGCCGCGCTCGTCGGCACCGACGGCGCCTTCCTCGCCGACAACATCGTCTACAACTGGGGCAACAGCGCCGACGAGGGCCTCAACGCCACCAACCCAATCGACCCCACACGCACGATCAGCAGCTACCACGCCTCCATCGGCCGCGAGGGCAGCGTCGACGCGTTCATGCAAGCCGTCTCCGAGTACGGCCGAGGCAACGTCGACCCCGTCTACGACACCGCCGCCATCTACGACTACTTCAAGCAAGGCTTCGCCGAAGCCCCCGCGCCCCGCGGCACCCCCGCCGCGCTGACCTTCACGCCCGGCAACGGCAACGGCGACGGCACGGGCGACGGCCTCCGCTGGGGCGACCACCGCAACTGGGACCTTCAGAGCGTCCCCAACGTCGCCGGCGACTCCGTCGCGCTCAACGGCCACACCGCCCACCTCGCCGAGTCCGTCACCCTCGCCTCGCTCGACCTCGGCAACGGCGGCGAGATCAACGTCAACGCCGGCACCCTCCACATCGCCTCCAACGGCGGCCTGCCCACCTTCACCAACACCGCCACCATCGCCACCGCCCTCACCGGCTCCGTCGACGTCGCCGGCTACACCGACACCACCAAGACCCTCACCCTCCGCGGCAACGGCGGCAGCCTCAACGTCCTCGCCGGCAACACCGGCGACATCGCCTACGAATCCGGCCACGGCAGCGACGGCCTCAAGTTCGTCGGCACCGACACCGTCCTGCCCAACCAGTCGATCACCATCGGCTCCGGCGCTCACATCGAGGTCGCCCGACTCCGCTCGGCACAGCTCGTCTTCTTCGAGGTCGACGGCGAGATCCGCTTCGACGTCGACACGCCAGAACACGAGGCCGCCACCTTCGCCGACCCGCTCGGCGAGTCCGCCATCTTCCAGGCCGGCGTCGGCACCGGGTCCAAGCTCATCATCGACGTCTCCGACCTGCCCGTCACCGAGGGCCGCACCGGCTTCACTCTTGGCTACTTCAAGGGCTTCCTCAACAGCTTCGACTCCGTCGAGTACGTCGGCCTCACCGAAAACGGCTGGGCCGGCGCCCGACGCCTCCAGGCCGACGGGCTCAAGGCCCTGACCATCTGGCTCGAGGCAGGCCCCAACCCCGCCTTCACCGGCACCGGCAACATCAGCCCCATCGACGACGACCCCAACCTCGACGGCACCGTCGACGCCCGCGACCTCGACCTGCTCACCACCGCCATCAAAGCCCCCGCCGACTACACCGAACTCACCGGCCTCTCCGCCGACGTCGGCGACCTCAACAACGACGGCCAGGTCGACGACGACGACGCAAGACTCGCCGCCCAGACATGGACCCGCGCCGACACCGGCATCATCGACCGCGTCCGAAACTACAGGCAGCTCGACCGCGCCTATCAAGAACTCACCGACGGCGCAAGCCGCAACTTCTTCGGCGTCGTCAATGGCTCGGGCGCCACTTACGAATGGGGCGACGCCGCCGGCGACATCGCAAGCCCCACCGGCGCGGGCCGCGACGGCTTCGTCGACGACCACGACCTCGACTTCCTCTTCACCCAGTACGGCGAGAACACCGAGTACGACCTCACCGCCGATGGCACCATCGACGAACGCGACATCGACTTCCTCGTGACCTACATCCTCGAAGTCGGGCGGGCCGACATCAATCTCGACGGCGACATCGATGTCAGCGACCTGGCCATTCTCGCCGCCAACTTCGGAACCACCGGCGGCGGGTGGGCCGTCGGCGATCTCAACGGCGACGGCGAAATCGGAACCGGCGACCTCGCCATACTCGCCGCCAATTTCGTGATCCCCGAAGCACCCGCCGCGAACGCCGCGCTCGTCCCCGAGCCCGCCACCGGAGCGATCGCGCTGGCCCTAGCCAGCCTCGCCGGGCGTCGCGCCCGCCGGGCTTGAGCCAGACTCAACTCATCCCCGCCGATACCAACATCAGGGGTGCCACACCCCGTGCGCAGCACGATGTGTGGGTTAGAGCATGACGCCGCACAACCACACATCGCCTGCGGCGAGGCGTGGGCAATCGATCAAAATCGCATGAGACTCGCTACCGCGCCGCAGACGCCGCAGGCTTAGGCGACGCGCTCGCGTCCAGCGAGTTCGCCGCCAGCCGTGCCGACGACGTCGCCAGCACCGCGGCCGCCAACGGGCCGTAACGCTCGACATCGGCGGGGTTCAGACGGGCCTGATCCGCGGCCGCGTCCGCACGCCGGCTCACGCTCCGCACGCTCGACAGGTCCGCCCCCCGCTCGGACATCGCCGCACGGTTGAACACAAAGCCCTCGACCCGCGCCCGGGCCGACTCGAGCTTGTTCCGCGCCATGACCGTCGCGCCGCGGTGATCACCGCGAGCGACGACCAGCAGCGTCCGCTCGGCAAGCGAAGCCACCAACGAGGCCTCGACGCTGGAACCCGCCGGCCCGGTGTCGAACAGCACCACGTCGTACTCCAGCCGGGCCTGCTCGATGATCCGCTTCAGAAGCGCCGGCGAAAGCGTGTTCGCGTGCCCCATCGCGTCCGCGCCCTGCGGCAGGATGTAGAGATTCGCCAGCCCGGCCGGCCCGACACAGTCGCTCAGCGGCGTCTCCGCGCCGACGTCCATGATGCCCAGCGACACCTCCTGCTGGCGGCGCACGATCGCGTCGCGCTGCGCCGCGTTCAGCCTGCCCTGCTCGTGCAGCCAATCGACCACACGCATGCCCGACTGCGAGGCCGAGTTGATCGCCATCGCCAGCCCCTCGTCGTCGATCAGCCCCGCGTCACGCACCAGCCGCTCGGCCGTCGGCCGCGGCGTCACGCCAAACCGCGTCGTCAACGCCCCGCCTACCAAGTCGGCATCGACAATCAGCGTGCGCGATCCGCTGGTCGCAAAGGCCATCCCCAACGCCGAGATCAAGCTCGTCTTGCCCGAACCAGGCCCAGGGCTCGACACCGCGATCACCTGACACCCGTCCCCGCCGCCCGCGATGTGGAGCTGCGACCGCAGCTGATGCACACGCAGCCCGGCAACGGTCGCCGCCTCGGGCACCGACCCCACCTCCGGCAGCGAGGCCCACATCGGCATGCCCGGCAGCTCCAGCTCCGCGTCGTGGCTCGACGCCACCCGCCGGCTCAGAAGCGCCGTCCCCACCGTCAGCGTCAGGCCCAGCATCCCCATCATCCCGCCGCACGCGATCGCCAACTGCAACCGCTTGCCGCTGTTGCTCGGCGCCGGCCGCGGAAACCCATACATCGTCACGTTGATCCGCCCCGACACCGTCGACTCGATGTCGTTCATCTCGATCTGGCTGACCACCCGCGCCAGCCGATCCTCCGACCGATCGAGGTCGCGTTCGAGCAGGTCGATCTTGCGCAGCCGATCGTTCACGTCCGCCAGCGCGATACCCAGCTCGTTGCGTTCCTTGACCCGCAGCTCACGCTCCGTGTCCGCGCGGCTGCCCTCGGCCGAGGCCCCCGCCCCAACACCGTGCTCCGCCTCGTACGCCGCCAACCGCGCCAACGCACTCGCCTCCTGCGTCTGAAGCCGCAGCACAGACCTCGAGTTCTCAAGCCGGCCGGCCGCAAACTCGGCCTCCAACTCAAGCTGAATCGACCGAAGGTGCGCCATCAACAGCGCGAGCTCGGGATCGGCTTCCTCGGCCAACGCCTCGGCCCCCGTCTCTTCACGCCGGCGCAGGTCATCAATGATCTCATCCAGCTCGTCCAGCCGAGCCATCTTCGTCTGCTGCTGATGCCGCAGCCCGCTCACGCCCAATGACCCCGCCTCCGTGGCGATCTCCTCACGCAAACGCTCGATATCCGCCAGGTGCTTCTGCCGATTCTCTTCGCGCACCTCGCCCGCCCGGCTCTCCGTCTCGTCCTCGCGATCGCCCTTGAGCTGATACGCCCGCAGCGCCGCGTTCACCCCCGCCGCCGCCACCTCCGGGTGGTCCGCCTCGAACGACACGCGGAACATGTACCCCCCCGGGTCCGTCTGCTCGGCCGATATCGCCTCCTCAAACTCCGACCGCGTGTACGCCACCCCATGCGTCGTCGTCGCCGTCAACCACTCCTCGTCCTCCATCGCCGCCGATGCCACCTCCGAACCCGTGATGATCAACGGCTGCGTCTGAAGCAACTGGCGGAACATCGGCGGCACGCCCTTCTCGCGCGTGTCCCACAGCACCGTCGTCTCCACCGGCCGCATCTCGACAAACCCCGCGCTCAAAAACCGATCGCTGATCGAGAAGTACCCCAGCACCATCCCCACGATCCCCGGCACCACCGCCGTCACGCACGCGATCTTCCACCGCGCCTTGAACGCATTCAACAGCTTCGCCCGACGACGCAGCGCCGCCAGGTCGCCCTCGGTCATGCCGTCCATCATCGCGTCGCTCGGACCCATCGGACCGCGTTGGTTCATCGTGCTTCCCTCACTCGGCGTCGTGCCGGATCAACTCGACGCCGCCCAAGGGCCAAACGTCACTTCCCTCCCGAACTCACTCCCGCGGCCCGCGCCGCGCCCCCCTCAATCCGCTTCGCCCAACGCACCACCGGCTGCTCGATCGCGTACCACGAAATCGCCGCAAGGGCCGTCGCGATCCCCAACACCAGCACGCCGAACGCAACACGCTCGATCACGCCAATGGATTCAACCCCATCCAGGTCCGTTGGCCAAACCTTTTTGACCCACAACAGAACCGGAAAGTGCCACAAATACAGGCCATAGCTTACCAGCCCTACCCACCTCAACAAACCGTTATCCAGCCAACACCCGATCCGCCCCGAAAACGGCAGGCACGCCATCACCACCGCCATGCACGCCGGGAACACCGGAAACCCGTGCCCAAGCCCCAGGTCCCACCCGTCCGGCAGCCCCACCGCCAGTGGCAGGAACACCACGCCCGTCCCGACGATCGCCAAATCAAACGCGTTGAACCCCAGAACGCTTCGCCCGCCCCAGCCATCGGCACGACCCGTCCAGACCAGCCAGACGATCCCCCAACCCGAAAGCACCCCCACGAGAAAATAGGCAAACAGCCCGATCGGATTCTTGTAAGGCAGGTAGTGCTCCGCAGCAAGACCCGGGTGGCCGAGCGCCATCCAGTCCGCCCGTACCTCCGCCAGCATCGGGTCGAATACCGCCTGGCCGATCCACCAGTTCCCAAGCGCAATCGCCGCCGACAGGGCACCAATCACCGCCGCCGCCGCGACCATCCCCCGACTCACGCGCCGCCACGCAAATAATCCCACCATCGTGATCGCCAGCAGCAGGTAGAACTGCATCTCCACCCCGATCGACCACAGCGGCGTGTCCCCCTCCACCGGGAAATACGTCTGGTAGTGATACGAGTTGACGTACAGCAGCCCCGCGATCAGCCGGCCGAACTCCGCCGCCCCCCACGGGCTGAACGCCGCGAAGCACACCAGGCTCACCACCGTGAACGCCGGCACGATCCGCACCACACGCCGGCTCGCGTAACGCTTCATGCTCGGCATCGCCCCGCCACCCACAAACGCCTTCCAGAACGGGTACGACAGCAGCATCCCGCTCAGCACAAAAAACGCACCGACCCCCACGCCCAGCTTCTCCCACTTCACCGCCCACTTCAGCGCCGCGTCCAATGGGTTCGTCGGGTCCGGCGTCACGTCGTACACATGCACCGCCACCACCAGCAGGCACGCCAGCGCCCGCACGCCGTCCGCCCCCGCCAAGTGCCGCGGGTAGGTAGGCCTGCTCAGCTCCGCCTCAGCACTGCTCATCCACGCTCGCTCCCTGACGCGGCCGCGCCGCCGAACGTCAATCCCTCAAACCCAACACAGCCCTCAAGCCCCGACCTCGGCCGCGGCTCGATCCGCCGTTGCCACGCCGCCGCCATCGTCCCACGCCTCGGCAAGCCCCACCAACCGATCGATCCGCTCACCCGCCGCCGGCTTCGGCTCCATCCCCACCAACCCCAGCAGTTCCGTCCACCGGTGCACCCAGTCGAACCGCCGCAGCGACTCCGCGACGTTCCGCCGACTCATCGCCGCCATCCGCTCCGGCTCGGCCAGCAACGCGTCCAGCCGACCCGGCAGGTCCGGATCATCGAATGGGATCGAGATCGCCGCGTCCGGCCAGTCAAACGTCTCGCGGAACAACGCCGTGTCCGGCACGTCGCCGATCAACACCGCACCACCCGCCGCCCCTTCGTAAAACCGCGCCCCGATCTCCTGCTGCGTCGCGCCCAGATCATTCACAAACCCGCGGTTCGCGATGAAGAACTTGCACCGCTGGATGGTCTGAGCCAGAAGCGTGCGATGCTGCAGCGCATCCACCACGTCCTTGATGCCCACCGAGTCGAAGTGATAGACAAACTTCTTGTCCGACGCGCGCTCGTACAACGCCGCGTGCGTCGCCTCGCTCCGCCGGCCCATGTAGTACACATCAAACAGCCGCGGCGTCCCCGGCAGCGGCGCGAACATCTCCGCGTCCACCGCCAGCCGCACGTGCGCCGGCGTCGTCGTCAGCCGATCCTTCAGATGCGGGACCGTCTCGTGGCACGGCGTAATCACCACGTCGAAGTCGTTCAGCTCCGGCACCCAGTCCACGTAATGCAGCGCCTTGATCCAGAAGTCGCTGATGTAGCAAACCTTCTTCGCGCAACGCTCGCGCCACCCCCCAACGTGTCGCAGCGTCCACAGGTCGGCAGGCGACTGGCACGCCACAAACATCAGCTCGTAATCGCGATCGACCCTCGCCGGCCGCGGCTTGCTGCGATCGGTCAGCTCGAACCCCGTGAGCCTTTTCACCAGCTTCGCAGTCGTCCCGCCGGGCTTCACGGTGTCGCGCCCCGGCCGCAACACATCGCACGGCTCCACGCCGCGCACCACCCGCTCGAACTCGGCGATCCAGGCGTTCGACACCGGCGGACGATCGCGCAGGATCGAATACAGCAGCGTCCGCGCTTCGCCGGGGGGGCCGTCGGGAACCGGGGTGATGTCGCTCATGAGTGGCCTTCCGTCTACGAATCCGATGCGATCAGGCCGTCGCCGCTGGCGAACCCGCGGCCGACAACGCCGCGTCCGCCGCGTCCTCGCCGCTCACGTACGACTCGTCCGTCCAGTGGTAGTTCCACATCCCGTACCGCCCGGCCGTATGGATGTTCACCTCTTCCAGATAAGCGTTCACCGTCGCGATCGCCTCCGGACGATCACGGTCGAAAATGATGTTAGCCCAGGGCAACAACTGCGCCCCCTGATAAACGATCTCGTCGTCCTCACGAACAAGACCGCACTTCTTCAGGTCCGCCAACGCGCGAGGGATCAACTCGTCCGGCTCAACATCCAACGGTTTGTACTTGTCCGAAAAATAGATCTCGCACTGGATGCTCCCGTGGTCCGGCGGGGCGTTGTCCGTCGCGAACATGTGCGGGAAGCTCAGCCGCGCAAAGCAGATGTCGGCGTCATAGAAATACGACCAGTGCGCCCGGCTGATGTCCGTCCGCGCCAGGCCGAAGTTCGCCACCACGCATTTCGTGCAAGCCAGCTTGCCCACCGCGTCGCGCACCGCCTGCGGCGCTCCGTCGATCCGCTCGATCAGCTTGGGCAGTGGGGCCGTCGATACGAGCTGGTCGTACGCCTCGACCGACCCGTCGCTGAACTTCACCTTCCGCCCGATCGGATCGACCGCCACCGCCTCGCGGTTGCACTGCACCTCCAGCCCCTCGGCAAGCCCCTCGACGTACGCCGCGAACCCGCCGCGGTTGGGGTAGCGGAAGTTGTCGATGTAGTGCACGTCGGCCGTCTGCTCGGTCATCGCTCCAGTCAGCACCTCCTCAAGCTTCGGGCGGTACAGCCGCGGCCCCAGCCAGTCGGTCGTCATATCGATCGCCCGGCAGGTGTGGTACTTCTGCGTGTACGCCATCGGGAACGTGTGCGCAAACGTCTTGCCAAAGCTGCACTCCAGCCAATCCTGGTAGTGCTCGATCTTCGGGTTGACGAGCTGCGAAGCCTCGATGAAGTCCGCGATGCACTTCACGCGCATCTCGACCGGCAGCCGGCTAAGGTTGATCTGCGCCGGGTGCTTGATCCACAGGCCCTGGTAGTAGTTGTCGACGTACGTCTGCAGCGGCGTGTAGTCGTCCTTCACCGCCGCCGCGAGCACGCCCTGCATCCGCTCGTTCTTCGAGAACGAGATGTGCGGCCCCTCGTCGAACGTGAAGCCGTCGTGCGTGTGCGACTTCGTGTGCCCGCCGATACGCTCCTGCTGCTCCACGACCAACGGCTTCACGCCGCGCTCTTGCAGCCGACGCGCCGCGCCGAGTCCCGCCATGCCCGATCCAATCACCAGTGCGCGTGTCATCCGCATCCCTCCACGCCCGCCACCGCCGACGATCCGTCTCGCCGAGCCGCGCGGGCCTTGTCGATCACGTCGGCCACGCCGGCCGACAGGTCCATCGCCGGCACAAAGCCGACCTCATCCGTCAAACGTTCGGTCTTCGCCACGATCAGCGGCGGCTCGTGCGCCCCCGTCGGCTTCGCCCCCCACGCCACCAGCTCCGGCCGGCCGATCTGCTCCGCCGCCTCGGCCACCAGGTCCCGCACGCGGATCGCCCGCCCCGTCGCCACGTTCACCGCCCCGCCTACGTCGGACCCCAGCAACGCAAGCAGCCCACCCGCCACATCATCCACGTGCATGTAGTCGCGAAGCTGCATCCCGTGCGACACCTCCGCCGTCCGCCCGTCCAGCAGGCTGTCCACCACCGTCGGGATCAGCCGCCCCGACGCCTCGCCCGGGCCATAGACAAAAAACACCCGCCCCCACGCGACGGTCGCGTCGTAAGCATCCGCCAGCGCCGCGCCCGCCAAACACGTCGCCAGCTTCGCCCGCCCGTAGGCCGTATTCGGGCGCTCCGGAGTGACGCCCTCTTCGCACATCCCCGTCGCCCAGTCGTACTCCCCGCACGTCCCGCACCCGACGATGCGCCGGCCGCCCGCCTCGGCAAACGCCGTCATCAGCGCCACGCTGTGCCGATGCCACGGGAAGTTCTCCGCCGACCGCCAGATGTCCCCGCTCACGCTCCGCCACGCCAGGTGCAGCAGATGCGTCGGCCGATGCTCCGCGAGCACCGCCCCCACCGACGCCGCATCCGTCGCGTCCATCGCCGCCGCCCGCTCGCTCGCCGCGACCTCCCCCAGCGCCGCAACCGACCGTGCCGTCACCACCGTCTCCACGCCCGCCTCAGCAAGCCTAGCCCGGCAGGCCCGCCCTACAAATCCCGTCGATCCCGTCAGCAGCACGCGCATCGTCACGACGCACCCTCCGCCGACCCGATCGGCCGCGCCCACACCACGTCCGCCCACCGCTGATCCTTCTCCGACACGCTCGTCGGCGGCACCGGCCACACGATCCCCACGCCCGGGTCGTCCCACCGAACCCCGCGCTCCGCGTCCGGCGCATACCGCCCGTACGTCGCGTACATCACCGCCGCCCCGTCCGTCAGCGCCATGTACCCGTGCGCACAACCCTCGGGCACATACACCGCCCGCTGGTTCGCCGCCGTCACCGTCTCGCCGTGCCACCTGCCGTACGTCGGCGAGCCCTCGCGCATATCAACCATCACGTCGAACACCTCACCCACGACGCACATCACAAACTTCGCGTCGCCGTGCGGGGCCACCTGGTAGTGCAGCCCCCGCAGCGTCCCCGCCCGCGCGTTGTCCGAATAGTTCCACTGCACCGGCGTGTCACGCAGCCCCGCCTCGGCCAACTCATCCACACAGTATCGCCGCGCGAACGTCCCGCGCGCGTCGCCTCGCGGCTCGACGTCCACGATCAGGCTCCCGTGAATCGGCCCGGGCTCAACCCGCATGCACGGCCTCCGCTTCGGCGCTCGTCCCCGAACCCAACGTCTCGTACCGCGCGAGCTGCTCGAGCGTCAGGTCGCGCATCGCTGCCGCGGCGGCCCCGCCGTCGTGCGCCCGATACCACGCCACCAGCCAGTCCAGCGTGTGCGCCAGCCGCAGCCGCGGCCGCCACTTCAGCCGAGACTTCACCTTCGAGATGTCCAGCTTCAGGTTCTTCGCCTCGTGCGGCCCGGCGTCGGCCGCCAGGTGCCACGCCGCGCCGTCGCCCCACAGGTTCACCATCGTCTCGACAATTGCGCCTACCGGCGTCGCGTCCGCGTCCTCGGGCCCGAAGTTCCAGCCCTCCGCAAACGCGCCGCGCTCCTGCCAAAGCCGCTCGGCCAGCACGAGGTACCCGCACACCGGCTCGATCACGTGCTGCCACGGCCGCACCGCGTTCGGCGAGCGGATCTCCACCGACTCACCCCGCGTGAACGACCGCACGATGTCCGGAATCAAACGATCCCCCGCCCAGTCGCCCCCGCCGATCACGTTGCCCGCGCGGGCCGACGCCACCGCCGCCCGGCCATCCGAGCCGTCCAGCTCGTACGACCGGCGGAACGCCGAGATCGCCAGCTCGCAACACCCCTTGCTCGACGAGTACGGGTCCCACCCGCCCATCGCCTCGTCCTCGCGATACCCCCACGCCCACTCGCGGTTCTCGTAGCACTTGTCCGTCGTGATCATCACCGCCGACTTCACGCTCGACGACCGCCGAATCGCCTCAAGCACGTGCACCGTGCCCATCACGTTCGTCGCATAAGTCGAGATCGGCTCCGAATAACTCAGCCGGACCAACGGCTGCGCCGCCATGTGCAGCACCACCTGCGGCGCGATCTTCTCGATCGCCGCCAGCGTCGGCTCGGCCTGCGCAATATCCACCCACGACTCAGACGCAAGCACATCCGCCAACCCCGTCGCCGAATAAAAGCTCGGCTCGGGCATCGTCCGATCGCTCAACCCGTGCACCTCCGCGCCCATCCGGTGCAGCCACCAGCAAGCCCAGCCGCCCTTGAAGCCGCTGTGCCCGGTCACCAGCACCCGCTTGCCGGCCCAGAAGCCGGCGTCGGGCGTCGCGATCGCCTGACCCGTCACGTTCACCAGACCTTCCACGGCGCCTCCCCGTCTTTCCACAACTGCTCTAGCAAATTCTTGTCCCGCAGCGTGTCCATCGGCTGCCAGAAACCCTCGTGTCGGAAGCCGTTGAGCTGACCGTCGCTCGCCAGCGTGCGTAGCGGCGCCTGCTCAAACACCACGCCGGCGTCGTCGCCGATGTAGTCGTCCACGACCTTCGGCTCCACCACAAAGAAACCGCCGTTGATGTACCCGCCATCCCCGCGCGGCTTCTCGCGAAAACTATCGATCTGCCCCTCGTCGCCCGAGAAGATCACCGCCCCGAAGCGTCCCGGAGGCCGCACCGCCGTGAGCGTACACAGCCGCCCGCTGTTCTTGTGAAACTCGATCGACGCGGTGATGTCCACGTCGCTCACGCCATCGCCATAGGTCAAGCAAAACGTCTCGTCGCCGATGTAGTCGCGCACCCGCTTGATGCGTGCGCCCGTCATCGCGTCCTGCCCGGTGTCGATGAGCGTCACCTTCCAAGGTTCGGCGTGCTTGCGCTCGATCTGCATCTCGTTCTTCGACATGTCGAACGTCACGTCCGACGTCCGCGCGAAGTAGTTCGCGAAGTAGTCCTTGATGACGTCGCCCTTGTACCCGCAGCAGACGACAAACTCGTTGACGCCGTGCGCGCCGTAGATCTTGAGGATGTGCCACAGGATCGGCTGCTCGCCGACCTCCACCATCGGCTTGGGCTTGATCTGCGTCTCTTCGGATAGCCGGGTGCCGAAGCCGCCCGCCAGGATCACCGCTTTCATACCGCCTCGCTCCCGTGTCTCACTGCGCCGCCGGCAACGCGCCGGCCGAACTCGTCTCCCACACGCCCGCCTGCTCCGCGTCCAGCCGCCGCGTCGCGGCCGACTTGCCCGAGAACAAACAGGCCCACTGGTACCGGCGGAGGAATCGGCGAAACGCCGCGTCCCCATACCTCGGCTTGCCCTTCAGCCAGCTCTCGAGGTAGCCCCACATCATCGCCGCCGAACCGATCAGCACCGGGCGATGCAGCACACGAAACGCCGCGCTCGCCGCCATATAGATCGGCCCGGTCCCCATGAAGTATTGACCAAACCCGTGACGCGCCCGCCCCGTCAAAATCCCCTTCTGGCTCGACCCCATCGGCCGCAGGTGCAAAAACCGAAGCTCCGGGTCGTCCCACGAGCACGCCCGCCACCCCAGCATCCGACACCGGTGGCAGTCGATCCCGTCCCACATCACCTCACGCACGAACCCGCCGATCTGCTCAAACGCCGACACCCGATAAAACTTGATCATCCCCACGCACATCTCATCCCCGCACAGCTCGCTCACCAGCTCGCCGTCCCACCCCTTGTCCGTGTTCGTCGGCCCCGGGAAATACGGCTTGCCGCTGCAACACCCCAGCCGCGGGTCCGCCTCCATCCGCACCATCAGCGACTCGAAATACCCTTGCGGCAAGTCCAAATCGAGATCCAGCTTCACCACGTAGTCGAAGTCGCTCATCGCGATCGTGTCCAGCCCGGCGTAAAACGCATCGACCACGCCCGGCCCCACCGCACGCTTGCCACGCTGCTCGCGCGTCACGATCTCGATGAACGAATACCGCTCCGCGTACTCCTTGAGGATCTCCGTCGTCCCGTCCGTCGAGCCGTCGTCCACGATCACCCACTTCGTCGGCGGCACCGACTGACCGCACACCGCGTCCAGCGTCCGCCGCGCGTACTCGGCCTCGTCCCGGCACGGGGTCACGATGGCGTAACGTCGTCCACTCATCCCGCATCGCCCTCCTCATCCGTACGACCGTTACGATCGTTCCCACTCATTCCTTCGGCATCACCCGCACCCCGCCGCTGCATCCAGTCCGCCACGCGCCCCGCCAGCCAGGCGGTGTACGCCTCGCGAACCGGCTTGCGCACGTGATGCAGGTCGATAAACATCGCAGGGTCCTCAAACAACTCGGCGGGCGGCAGCCACAACTCCCCCAGTTCGCGATACACGGCGGCGTGAACGGGCTCGGTCCCGCCGCTGCCGTCCCCGGGTAGATAATAAAACACAACGGCCGCGCCACCAGCCTCGGCCGCCGCGGCGATCCGCTCCAGCGTCTGGATCGCAAACCGGTGCTCCAGCCCCTCCAGCGACCCCGGCAGCAGCCGATCCGCCACGTCCCGCTCGTACGCCGCGGCCATGCGGTCCAGAAAATCGCGCGTGAGCTCGTCGTACACATCGCCCTCGCGGTGATACGCCGGGTGCGTCCCCCAATAAGCCTCGGCATCGAACGCCGGGTCGACCTCCGCAACCCCCGGCATCAGGCTCGCCAGCGCGACCGTCGGCCGCCGCCGCGCAAACTTCGCCGCGTCGCTCAACACGTTGAAGTGCAGCACCAACGGCTGCCCAAGCATCTCATCGACATCCGCCACCTCGGCGAACATCGCGTGCCCACGCCGATCCTCGATCTCACGCACCTCGATCAGCACCAGCCGCGGCCGCTTGTGCTCCAGCGTCCGCTCCAAAAACGCGCGGTGCAGGTTGCGCCCGTGCTGGGGCACCGCGAGGTTCGCCGCGACGATCGGCTCGCCCGCCGCGCTCACCACCTCCGACAATAACCCCGAGTCCACCGCGTCCATCGTCCGCGACGTGCCCAGCACCGCCACATCGATCGGCGACTCGTCAAACACAATCCGCTCGTACACCCACTGAGCCTTCACGAAGTCGCCGCCGAGCTGCTGGAACCGCACGTACGCATCATCCGGCAACGCCACCAAAACCAACGCCCACACCACCGCAAACGCGAACAACACCCACGGGTAGCGCCCGTAGTCGGTGTCGAGCTCGCGTTGGGTCGTCGGTGTCGCCATGAAAGACTTAAAAATTTCAGATCAAACTAGAACTGGAAGTAGATAAACACCGCCGGCCGCGCCAGCTGCGTAAACGCCAACGCAAACATCGCCCCTACCACGCACGCCATCCCCACCGACGCCCGCCACGCCGGCAACGCCACCGCCCCGCCCGAAGCAGAAGTCGCCCCCTCGCCCGCCAGCCCCACGCCGCCCGGCCGCTGCGTCGGGTCCGGCGAATAGCCCACCCACTGCTGCGTGTTCGGCATCCCCCACACCACTAGCGCCCCCAGGATCAGCCAGACCAACGCCCACGCCGCCGGCAGCTCGCCCAGCCCCGCGGCCGTCGTGCCCACCACCCCGCTCAGCACCGCGAGCGCCCCGTCCAGCGTCACCGCCCGGAAGAACACCCACGCCAGCGTTGCCGCCGCAAACGTCACCAGCACGCCCAGCACGCGCCCGACGCCCACGCCCGTCGCCTTGCGATCGGCCCCGACCCACTTGCTGAACTGATGATGGATCGTCAGGTAAACACCATGCAGCCCGCCCCAGATGATGAAGTTCCACCCCGCGCCGTGCCACAGCCCGCCGATCAGCATGGTCAGCAGCAGGTTCAGCGACCGCCGCATCTCCCCGCGACGGTTGCCGCCGAGCGGGATGTAGAGGTAGTCCCGCAGGAACACGCTCAGCGTGATGTGCCACCGCCGCCAGAAGTCGCTGATGTTTGCCGCCTTGTACGGCGAGTTGAAGTTCAACGGCAGCCGCACGCCGAACAGCAACGCCAGCCCGATCGCCATATCCGAGTAACCGCTGAAATCGAAGTAGATCTGGAAGCTGTACGACAGCAGCCCGATCCACGCATCGAGCACGGGCACCGCCGCCCCGCCGTCGGCCGCATCAAACACCCGCGTCGCCGTTGGCTCGAGGTTGTCTGCCAGCATCACCTTCTTGAATAAGCCCACCGCGAAAATCGTCAGCCCCACGCTCACGTTCTCGCGGAACCGCCGGCTCAGAAACGCACCGTCAAACTGCGGCATCACCTGCCGATGGTGCACGATCGGCCCCGCCACCAACTGCGGGAAGAAGCTCACAAACAACATGTAATCGACCAGCGACGACTTGCCGAGCTTGCCCGCGTTGATGTCCGCCAGGTACGCGATCTGCTGGAACGTGAAGAAGCTGATCGCCAGCGGCAGGATGATCGGGTCGTTCGCCCAGTCGATCGCAAACCAGCGATTCACCTCGCCGACAAAGAAGTTCGTGTACTTGAAGTAAAACAGCAGCCCAAGATTGGCCGTCGTACCAAAGGCAAACAACCATCTGCGTGATGCGTCTCGATCTTCGCTCAAGCCGGTCATGACCCGCCCGAGCAGGTAGTTGAAGGCGATCGACCCCCAGAGGATCAGCAGGAACGAAGGCTTCCACGCCGCATAAAACGTGAACGACGCCGCGATCAGCCACAGCTTCGCCGGGACGACCAGCTCGTACCGCTTGAACGCGTAGTACCCCGCCACCACGACGGGCAGGAACACGCAGATCATCAGGTAGGAGTTGAAGAGCATCGCCGATCAGCCTCCGGCTCCGGTGGTCGCCAGCTCGGGGGCGGGCTCAGCCCCGGCCGTGGACGCCCTCGACGAAGCATCCGCGGACACCTCGCAGTCAGTGCCGGCCACGCGATCGCCGCCCTCGATCATCGGCCGACCCATCGCACCACTAAACGCGGCCACAAGCCGGTCGACATTCACGCCGTCAGAGAACTCTTCAACCACCCGCCGCCGACCCGCCGCCGCGAGCTCCGCGCGACGCGCGTCATCCGATAATACCTCGCGCAGCGTAGCCGCCAGCGCCGCCGCATCGCCCGGCTCGACCATCCGTCCCGACACGCCGTCCTCGATCAGCTCGCGGATCGTCGGCAGGTCGCCCGACACCACGCACACCTCCGCCGACATCGCCTCCATCAGCGCCACCGGAATCCCATCTCGGTCCCCGTCCTCCGCCGGCCGACAAGGCAGCACGAACACATCCGCCTCCGCCAACAAACCCGGCACGTCGGCGTGCGCTACCGCGCCGCGAAACTCCACCGCATCCGCCAACCCAAGCTCCGCCGCCCGCGCCCGCAGTGCTCCCAGCTCCGGCCCATCGCCACCCACGATCGCCCGACACCCCGCGTGCGTCTTGCGCACCTCCGCCAGCGCATCGATCAGCGTGTCGATCCCCTTCTTCGGCACCAGCCGCGCGACGGTCGCCAGCGTCGGCCCAGCCTCATCGCCGCAAGCAGCAGCGACAGGCTCGCGCACCGCCACGCCACACCGGATCACCGGGTACGCCGCGTCGTCACGCTCCACCATGCCGCGGTAGTGGCCGCGGTAGTAGCCGCGGTGCCATTCGCTGATGCACGCCACAAACGCTGCCCGCCGCAGCTTGCGCCCCAGCAGGTGCGCATCGCGGAACAGGTCGGCCGCGTGCCCCGTAAAGCTGAACGACACTCCCATCGCCCGCGCCGCATACATCGCCACCGAAGCCGGCGCGTGCGCAAAGTGCGCGTGCAGATGATCCACCCCGCGCCCCCGCAGCCGACGAGCCAGCGCCACCCCCGCCGCCGCCTGCACCACCGCCTTCACCCGCCCGCCCAACGACTCGCCCGACCCCAACGCATCCTCCACACCCCGCCCGATCGCCCCCCATGTCCGCGCCGAGGTCATCAACCCAACCACAACATCGAAGCCAAGCCGCACCCACCCATCGGCGTACACCGTCACCGCCGAGTCCGCGATCGCGTCCAGCCGTTCGTCCCCCAGCCCACGCTCCGGCGAATACAAACTCACCGCCTCCACCCCAACCCCGCGCTCCGCCAACCCCATCAACTCGCGATAGACAAACGTCTCCGACCGCTTCGGCAACACCGACGCCACATACGCCACCCGCGCCGCCCCACCCGCACGACCCCCCTCATCCGCCCCCTTGTACTCGATCAACCGCACCGGCCCGCGCTGCCGCCGCCGACGCAGGTACGTCGCCACCCCAACCGCGTTCGCCCACTTGCACGCCACGCAGGTCCACCCATACGCCAGCGCCAGCCCCCACCCCACGCCGCTCCGCCGCTTGCCCCACGCGATCTTCACCACCATCAACCCCGGCAACGCAAGCACCGCCGCCACCCCGACCCACGCCCAAGGCCACACTACCGCCAGCACCACCACCGCCATCAACACCAACGGCCAACCCACCGACCACACCCCAATCGACTTCAACGCCGATGCGTTGTGCCGCGCCGGCCCCCGCCCGTGCAACGCAAAACCCTCCGCATACGCGTGCCCCGCACGCACCGCCCGCTTCCACCACTGCCCCCAACGCGTCAGGTCCGCGTCGTGCAGCGTCATCTCCCGATCGATCCGCCGCAGCCGCCACCCCGCCGCCCGCAGCCGCACGCACATCTCCGGCTCTTCGCCCGCAATCATCGTGTCCCGAAACCCACCGACCGCCTCAAACGCCGACCGCCGCACCGTCGCATCGCCGTGGCACGCCCTCACCTCGCCCACCGGCGTGTCCCACTCCAGGTCGATCAGCGCGTTATACACGCTCGCCTCCGGATGACGCTCCCGCCGACGCCCGGACACCACCGCAAGGTCCGCCTCACCATCCAACGCCTCAAGCGCCGCCTCGATGTACCCCGTCTGAAGCTCGCAGTCCCCATCGATGAACTGCACGAACTCAACGCCCAGCGACACGTCAAACAACCGCCGCGCCCCCGCGTTGCGTGCCCGCGCGGCCGTGAAGCCCATGCTCGTGTCCAGATCCACCACCTCCGCCCCGACCGACTGCGCAAACGCCACGCTCCCGTCGGTCGACCCCGAGTCGACATACACCACCGGCTCGGCCGCGCAATCGATCGCCCGCAGCGCCCGCTTGAGCCGCTCACCCTCGTTGCGCCCGATGAGCACGTAACCAACCCGCGCATCACGCCGCACCGCTCACCCCCTCCCGCGCGCCATCAACGGCCACCGCCGCCGACGCATCGCCCCTCTGTCCAATCACCCGCGCCGGGATGCCCACCGCCACCGCGCCCGCAGGCACGTCCCGTACCACCACCGCGTTCGCGCCGATGCTCGCCCCGTCACCGATCGTGATCGCCCCCAGCACCTTCGCCCCCGCGCCGATGTCCACGCCATCGCCCAAGATCGGCAGCCGCGCGTCGTCATGCCGCTTCATCCCGATCGTCACCTGATGCTGGATCAGCGCGTTCACCCCGACGACCGCCTTTGGATGGATCACCACGCCGTTCGCGTGCGGCATCGCCAGCCCGCCCCCGATCCGCGCGTTCAGCGGGATGTCGCACCCCGTCACCGCCGACCACCACGCGTGCCGCACCGCCGCCCACTTCTTACCCACCACCCCAAGCAATCCCCCGCGCTCGGCCGCTCGTTGATAAGCGCGGATCGTCCCAATCAGCGCCCGCCCGGGCTGCCACCACGCCGTGCGCCGCTCGCGCGACCAGTCGGCCGCCACCCCGGACCCCGCGCTCGTGGAAGGCAGCTCGCTCACGCCGAGATCACCTCCTCCAGGAACGCCTCGTACCGCCGACCCACCGCCCGCCACGCATACCGCTCGTCCGCCTTGGCGTGCAACGCTTCCGCGCCCATCGGCCCGCCACCGTCCAGCACGGCCCGAAGCGCCTCGGCCGTCCCGTCCAGGTCCGTCGAGTCCACCAGCGTCGCCGCGTCGTCGAAGATCCAACGCGTCGACGACCAGTCGTGCGTCACCACCGCAAGCCCGCTCGCCATCGCCTCGATGTAGATATTCCCGAACGGCTCATCCATGCTCATGTGCAAAAGCGCATCGGCCGACCGATACGCCTCCGGCATCTGCGCCGGCTTGAGCGTCTGCCGCCGGAATCGCTCGCCCAGCAGCCGCTTCCCCGCCTCTTCGACCTCCGCCTTCAACGGCCCGTCACCCAGCACCACCATGTGCACCCCATCCAGCCGCGACACCACCTCCACCGCCTCCACCACACGCTTGCTCGGGATCAACGCCGCGCACGTCAGCACCACCGGCACCCCCGTCGGCCAACCCAGCGCCTCGCGATCGCCATCCCCCGGCGTGAACCGCGACGTGTCCACGCCATTCGGAATTAACGTCGATCGATACGCCTCCCGATGCGTCTCGTGATACACCTTGTTCGTGCACACCAGCCCGTCGCAGTTGAAGAACCGATACTCCCGCCCCCGCCGCTGGCACGGCCAGTCGCCGTTCTGCGTCACGAACACGTGCGGCAAACCCCGCCGCGAACGAAGCGCCCAGTTCGTCCAAGGGTAGCAGCACGTCACGCTCACGTCGTAATCACCCCGCCACACCTCACGCAGCAGCCCCGGCGTGAACGTGAACTCTTCGTACACGTACTCCGACCGCATCGGCGGCAGGCTCGGCCAACCGCGAAACCTTGCACGATCCACCACGCCCACCCGCCGAACCGTCGCGCCCTCCACCGCCGACTCCCCACCCGAACCGATCAGCGTCACCTCGTGACCACGCCCGATCAGCTCCGTCGCCAGCGACTCCATCGCCAGCTCCGCCCCCCGCCGCACCCGGTTCAACCCCGGCAGCGCGATGCACACCCGCCGCGGCGTCGCCGCACGCTCCGCAACCGCCACCGCGCCGTTTGCCGTACTCGTCGCCGTCGCCGCCGTCACGCCGCCCTGCCTCCCCCCAGCCAGCCCTGCACCCGCAGCAGCGTCTGCAGCTGGCTCCATCGCTCGGCCCGCGTCGACGACCCGCCCATCGGCAGCGACGCCCGCACCAGCCGAGCCGCACCAACAAACAAGTCCAACCCCCGCAGCCACGCCGCCGCCGGCCACCCGTAGCACGCCCGCTGCACCTCGTACCGCGCCAGCCAACGCAGCCGGCTGAACCGATCGTCCGCCACCGACCCCGGCGTCGACGACCCCCCGCCCAGGTGCGTGATCGACCCGCTCGGGTCGTACCGCACGCGATACCCGCGACGCCACGCCCGGTGACAGATCTCGATGTCCTCGCCATAAAAAAAGAACCGCTCGTCCAGCAGCCCGTGCTGGTCCACGAACGACCGCCGCACCAGCATGAACGCCCCGCCCACCCAATCCACATCGCGCATCGTCGCCCGCCGGTCCCACCCCGGGTCTTCCGTGTTCGCCCAGCCGAACACGCCCGGCAGATACCAAGGCAGCCCCAGCGCCTGAGCCGTCAGCCGCGCCGGCGTCGGGAACCGGCGCGTCACGTTCTGCACCTCGCCGTCGGCCTCCAACAGCAGGCAACTCATGATCGCCACTTCCGAATCAGCATCGAGCGCCGCCAAGGCCTTCGCCAGACACCCCGGGTGCACGACCGTGTCGCTGTTGAGCAGCAGCACCGGGTCGCCCGGCCGGCAGTGCTTGAGCCCGAAGTTGTTCCCGCCCGAAAAGCCGAGGTTGTCCCCCGCCCGCTCAAGCCTTGCCCACTCGCCCCAGCCCGCATCGTCGATCGCCCGCTCGATCGCCTCGTCCGACCCGTCACCCGACGCGTTGTCCACCACCACGACAAAGCAATCGACCCCGCCCGAGCGCTCCGCCTCCAACGAGCGCAGGCAATCGATCGTCAGCCCCGCCGTGCGGTAGTTAATGATGACGATGCTCACGGCACTCAAAGGTCCGCTCCTCCCGCAAGGCCTTGCTCACCCACGCTCCCAGAGCCCGTCGCCGGCCTCGGCGTGCTCCCGTCCGCTTGCTCGAACTGTCGCGTGGACCTCACCCCGACCGCCGCCAGACCGGCAAGCCCCCCAAGGCCCATCAGGAAAATCGGGTTATACATGGCGTTCAACAGCATGTCGAGAAGAAACGTCACCACCAAAAGAATCATCGTCAGCACGGCCGCATAACCCGGCGACAGCAGCACCCGCTTGGGCCACTCCGCAAGCGGCAGCAGGATCGGAAGCGTCATCGCCAGCATGAACGCCGACAACCCCACGATCCCGTAACTACCCAAAGCGATCGACCAGAACGAGTCCGGGATCACCTTCTGCCCGTCCACCACCTCACCCACAAACTTGAACCGCCCCGCCCCGAAAATCCAGTCGCCGCCCAGCAGCCGCCACACCAGCATCTCGCTCTCGAACCGCGTCCGCAGCGACGCCGCCCGGTCCTCATTGATAAAGCTTGCCAGCCACACCAGGTGCTCGCCGTGGTAGTTCAACGCCGTGCGGATGAATACGTACACCGGCGGGATCGCCGACGCCGCCAGCGCCGGCCAAAGCATCCGCCGCGATCGCGCCATCTCAAACAGCCCCAACGCGAACATCCCAAGCAGCGTCGCCCCCGTCGAGCGACACCAGATCGCCGTAAAAATCAACGCCAGACTCAGCAGCCCCCCCTTGCTGATCCAAGCCCGCGAGCCGAACTTCCCCGACCGCCACATCACCCAGCAGCTCACCGCCCCCGCCCACATAAAGATCCCCACCATCAGACCGTGCTGCAAAAACACCATCGGCCGCCACCCGCCAAACCGAAACGCCTGCAACATGCTCGACGGGTTCCACCCGTACACCCAGCGGTGAAACGACGGGCTCATCCGCCCCTCGTAAAGACACAGCGGCATGTACACGCACGCGCCGATGATGATCCCCCAGATCACGTCCTCAAAGTCGCTCGGCTTGCGCAGGTAGTACCGCCCGATGAAGTAAGGCATCCCCCAGATCGTCGTCTGGTTCAGCATGTTCGACAGGCCGTCGTACGCGCCAAACCCGCCGCTGATCGACGACCACGCCGGCAGCATGCAATACGCCACCACCGGCACGTCAATCAGGTGGAACCGAAACGTCCGCAACCCCTTGAGATCAAACAGCACGATCCCCAGCAGCGTGCAATAGATCGTCGCCGTGACCTTCGTGTAGTCCGGCATCAGCGGGATCTGAATCTCGTTGTTCGGCAGGAACAACCACGCCACGAGAAAGCTCGTGATCGCCGCCCGCCGGCCCGGCATCAGCAGGAACAGCACTAGGACCGTCGGACCCCACGCGTACAATGCCAGGTCGGCAAGCTCTCTCACGCGACCCCCCTTCGCGCTTCCGCCGAACCCACGCCCCCGTCGCCCACCGCCTCGGCAAGCAGCGACTCAAACCGCGCACACGCCGCCGGCCACCCGTAACCCTCCGCCACCCGCCGCGCCGCCGCACCCCGCTCGGCCAACGCCGCATCATCCATCGCCGCCAGCGCGTCCAACGCACCGCCCATCGCCTCGGCATCGTCGATCGGCACCAGCCAGCCCCCGCCCGGCTCGATCGCCTCGGCGCCCACGCCCGCCTCCGTGCCGATCACCGGCGTCCCGCACGCCATCGCCTCCAGCACCGGCAGCCCGAACCCCTCGCACCGGCTCGGATACAGCCACGCATCGCACGACCGATACAGCTCCGCGATCCGCCCCTGCGCCGGCCGATGCTCAAACCCATCGAACAACCCCGCGTCCGCCCCGCTCGGCGTCTCGTGACCAAACCCGATGAGCCGCAACGCATCGTTACCGTTTCGCGACCGATGCGCCCGCACCGCCGCAAGCGCCACGTCCGTCCCCTTGAACGCCGCGTCCGAATACATCACGCCCACCGTCCGCGACCGCTCCTCTCCGCCCGGCCCAACCGAGAACAAATCCATGTCCACCCCGTTCGCGCACACGTGCACGTCGCCGTGACCGAACTCGTCCCGCGCCACCCGCGCCAGCCATTCCGCCACCACCACCCGCCGCCCCGGCAGCCGCCACGCCTGCTCCACCTCACCCGCAAGCATCGGCGTCACCACCCGTTCGTCGTGCTGCACGAAATGCACCTGCCGCCCGCACCGCTCCGGCAAACCCGCGCAACGCAGCGCCGTCGTCCAAAGCGTCGTCACAAGAACGTCCGCCTCGCCCAGCCGATCCGCCGTCAACTGCGATGGCTCCGTCAGATCGACCCGCTCGACATCCAACCCATCCAAGTGCGACGGCCCGGCCCTGCGCGTCGCAAACTTGCCCCGGCTCCAGTCCCGCAGCTTCCACTTCAAATCCCGCTGCCGCCACGGCACCGTCACCAGCTTCACCCGATGCCCGCGCGCAGCCAGCGCCGCCGCGTACACCGCGATCACCCGCACCCCGCCGCTGAAGTTCGGCGGGGGCGACACCACCGTCACCCGCATCGGGCAAGCCGTCATCGCTCACCCCCCGCGCCGCCCAGCCACGCCGCCTTGCACAGCTTGGCCCACTGCACCGCCGAGCCCGGGTGCCGCATCACGTACCCCGACAACCGTTTCGCGTACAGCCGCGCCGTCGCCGCGTCCCCCTGCTTCACCGCCGCCCACGCCCGCCCGAAGATCAGCTCCCGCGCCGCCGTGTCCGCCGACCGCTTCACGCCCGGCCCCGTGTGCTCCGGCTCCACCGGCGGCTCGCCACGCATCAAATCATCCTCACCCGTCGCCGCACGCTGCTCGACGAACCGCATCACCTGCGCCTCGAACCACGCCAGCTCGCTCACCGGCCGCGACCGCGTCAGCGACGAGTCGTGCAGCCGCGCCGTGTACGCCAGATACGGGCAATACATCACCGACCCGTGGTCCGCGAACCGCGCACACATGTCGATGTCCCCGCACGTCCGAAAGAAACCCCGCGCCCCGCCGGCCTGGCGCATCACCTCCGTCTTGAACGCGATCGCGCAGTTGTGCCCCGGCACCTCGCCCGCACGCATCCGCTCCGTGAAGTCCACCGGCCCCGGCGGGTACTCGTCCAGCACCACCACGTCCCGACCGTCCGAAGTGATAAAGCTCATGTACCCCGACACCGCATCCGCGTTCGGAAACTCACGCAAGTAACTCGCCTGCGTCTCGACCCGCCCCGGCGGATAAAGATCGTCCGCGTCGCACTTGCTCACGTAATCGCCCGTCGCGATCTCGACGCCATAATTAAACGCGTCCGGCCACCCCTTGCCGGGATTACGAATCGCCTTGACCCGCGGGTCGCTGCGCCCCGCCACCACCTCCAGCGACCCATCCGTCGACCCGTCGTCGATCGCCAGCACCTCGAGATCGTCGTACCCCTGCGCAAGAATCGAGTCGACGGTCTGCCCGACGTAGGCCGCCATGTTCTTCATCGGGATGACGATCGTGAATCGCAACGCGTCGCTCCGTAGATCACCCAACCTGCGCCCATAGCATCGCTGGCAGCCCGTAGATCGCCGCCGCGTACGCCGCAAAACTCAACGTCAAAAACAACGCATCAAGCCATCGCTGCCAAACCCCAAGCACCGCCATCGACGTCGCCATCACCGCGTACCCCAACGCCATCGCCGCCACCACACCCGCCACAAAGCCCTCCGGCCCGCCGAGATAGAACCCCGCGATCGGCAGCCCCAGCCGCAACGCCGAGTCCACGATCGTCATCCACAGCATCCAGCTCACCTTGCCCAGCGGGATGAACGTCCCGTTGTACGTCGAGCGAAGCAGCACGAACATCCCGCCCACCGCCAGCAGCTCGAGCATCCACCCCGCGTCCTGATACCGCTCGTCGTACATCAGCCCGATCAGCGGCCGCGCCCCCACCGCCAACGCCAGCATCCCCACCCACACCACGGGCACGACCATCCAACGGAACCGATGCAGCGCCGGCCCGATCCGCTTGGGGTCCTTCCGCGAAAGCTCCGCGTACGCCGGGAACATCACGCTCGTCGCGACCTTGCCCACGATCTCCGTCGGCATCACCGCCAACACGATCGCCAACTGATAGAACGCCAGGTAAGAAACGCCCTCGCCCTCCATCGCCTCCGAACCGCCGCGGTCGATCAGCGGCGCGAGGATCAGCTTGTCGCCCTGCATGGCCAGGAACGTGAATGCCGTCGACATCGTGATCCAACGCACAAACTTGTAGATCCACCCCGCCGCTTCGCGCTCGATCCGCAGCCGGCTCATCCGATCCGACAGCCAGAAATGGCTCGCCGCCGTGCGCACGATCGCCGTCGTCCACCCGCCCGCGACCAGCGCCCACACCGTCGGCGACACCGTCGCCCACGCCACCATCGCCCCGATCCCAAGCGCCGTCGCGTAGAGGTCGAGCCGGGTCAGCTTCGCCAGGTTCAACTGCCGCTGCGCCGTCAACAGCGCCGGGCTGCGCATCCCCTGGATCACCGCGGTAAACCCCGCCACCGGGATCACCCACGCCAGCTCGGGCGACTGATACCACCACGCCATCGGCCACGCGCACGCACACGCCACGCCCCACAGCATGACCCCGCGGATGAGCTGCACCGTAAACACCGTGTCGAGGAACGCAGGCTCTTCGCCCCGCTTGCTCTGCACCACCGCCGGCCCGAGCCCGATGTCGCTGAACATCGCAAGCCCCTGCATCAGCAGCTGCACCAGCACCATCACGCCAAACGCCTCGGGGAACAGCAGCCGCGTCAGCAGCAGGTTGCTCGCCAGCCGCATCGCCTGATTGGCAAAGTGATTCGAGAACGTCAGCGCCGCCCCCGACATGCTCTTGCGCTTGAGCTCGCCCAGCGATCCCCACGCGCGGGCGATCCGCCCGAGCCCCGGCACGCCGGTGCCCATCGCCATCACCCCCGCCGTCTCGTCGCTCGCCGCCGTCATCCGCTCACCCCGGCGCCCGCCAGCTCACCCACGCCGCGGTGCGCCGCCGGCGTCGTCTCGTCCGCGTCGCCCAACGGCATGCCGTAGTCCGGCCGATCGTCCCGCCGCCCCGTCACCCACCGATACACCTCCACCACCTGCCGCGCCTTCGCCGCCCAGGTAAACCGCGTCGCCACCCGCCGCCGCCCCGCGACCGACATCGCCGCCAGCCCCGACGGGTCCGCCGCCAGCGCGCCCAGCCGCTCACGGAACGCCGCCGTCAACGCCTCACGCCCAGCCATCGGCAGCGCGTACCCCGTCTCCTCCGTCACCAGCTCGGCCGGCCCGCCGTATCCGACGACCACCGGCACCGCGCCCATCGCCATCGCCTCCAGCACCACCGCACCACCAAACTCGCGGATGCTCGGGAACCCGAACACCGCCGCGCGCTCTAGCTCCTTGGCCAGCTCGTCGTGCGGCACCCGCCCCAGCAGCCGCACGCCGTCGCCCAACCCCTCGCGCTCCACCGTCGTTCGCAGTCCGTCCATCATCGGCCCGTCGCCGGCGTACGTCAGCTCGACCACGCCCTGCTTCACCAGCGGCGCCGCCGCGTCCAGCAGCACGTCCGGCCCCTTGTAAGGCACCAGCCGACCCACAAAGATCACCCGCAGCGGCGCAGCAAACCGCGACACCGCCGGCTCATCCGCATCACCCGTCGCCGCCGCCTCGAGCCCCGCGAACCGCGACGGGTCCACCGCGTTCTCCGGCACGTACACCATCTTCCCCGTCGCCGAGCTGGGCATCAGCCGGAACGTGTCCGCCGACCCCGCGATCACCGCCGCCGCTTGCTTGAACGTCGACCCGTGCCCCGGCAACAAGCGATGCAGCGGCCGCACGTAGCTCAGCCACTCGCGCTCCTGCCGCCGCACGTGGTCGTACTCCTTCGGCCAGGGCACCCCGCCGTTCAACGGCCCGAGCACAAACGGCACGCCCGCCTTGCGGCACTTGCCCGCCAGCGAGCTGCTCACCGTCGGGCTCAAGGGCGTCAGCCGTTGCACCACGTCGTAATTGCCGTTGCGGATCGCCTCGCCAAACGTCCGCCACACCACGCGCTCGAAGTACGGGTACGACAGCGCCGTCGCCGCCATCATCGTCGTCCACCCCAGCCCCTTGCCGCCGCGCAGCGCGTTGGCGGCCTTGTAAAGCGGCTGCGCGATCTTCTCCGAGTCGATCGCCGTGAAGTCCCGCCCCTCCACCAGCCCCGCCCGCTCGAACGCCTCGCGGTTACGCACCTGCGTCACGACGTGCGCCTCGACCGCCGGGTGCTCCGCGATCGCGCGGCTGTGCGACCAGCCCTCCAACGGCACGCTCACCCACTCGGGGTTCGCCTGCTCGGCGATCAACAACACGCGTAGCGGCCGCTCGCCTACGCAAGTGCCGTTCATCGACTCACCCATCGCCCACCTCCTCCGCGGGCAACCCCGCCAGCCGCCGCTCGATCGCCTTGACCACGCGCTCGGCGACGATCGCCGTGTCGAACCGCGTCATCGCCCGCCGCCGCGCCGCGGCGCTCACCGAGAGCCACCGCTGCGGGTCGCTCACCAGGTCCGCCACCGCGTCCGCGATCGCCACGCCGTCTTCCTGCGGCACCAGCCGACCGTCCACGCCGTCGTCGATCATCTGCGGCGTCCCGCCGATCACCGTCGCCACCGCCGGCAAACCCGACCCCATCGCCTCGCACAACGCCACCGGCGACGCCTCGCCCTGCCCGATACTCGGCAGAACAAACACGTCCGCCGCAGCCAGCGCCGCCATCACCCCCGCCTCGGCCTGCGCGCCGTGAAACGTCACGCGATCCCCGAATCCCAGCTCCGCGACCTGCGCCTCCAGCGTCTCCCGATGGTCGCCCGACCCCACCACGTCGTACCGCACGTCCACGCCCCGATCGGCCAGCAGCTTCACCGCCTCCAACGCGTACCGATGGCCCTTCGTGAAGTTCAGCCGCGCCACCGTCACCAGCCGCACCGGCCCGCCGGGCTGCGGCGCCTCGCGCTCCACCGCGCCGAACCGCGCCGCGTCCACGCCCAGCCAGGTCGTGATGATCCGCTCGTCGCCGATGCCCACGCGCTCGCGGATCTCCTGCGCGTTGTTCGCCGCCGCCGGCACCAGCAGCTCGGCGTCGCGCATCTTGCTCGCGTGGTCGACGCCGTACACGTCGAGGTCGCCCCCCAGCCGCAGGCCGTACCGCGGCCCGCCCAGCAGCCGGCTCATCGCCACCAGGTGGGCCGCCTCCGCGCACGAGTGCACGAGCAGGAAGTCCATCTTCGCCGCCCGGCAGCGCGCCGCCAGCCCAGCCGCGAGCACCACCATCGGCAGCCGCTTGAGCCGCCGCACCAGCGAGCTCTGCTGGCAACCCATCGCGTAACCCACCGCCCGCCACCCGCGCGTCAGCAGGCTCGGCAGCCCCCGCACCACCCACCCCGCCGACGGCGGCCACGCATAAAACGTCTGCCCCGCCGTCTCCAACAAAAACGGATGCACGCCCGACGTGTCCTCCGGCCGCCGCGTCGAGATCGGCACCACCTCCACGCCCCGCTTGCCGATCGCTCGCCCCAGCCGCCACATCGCCACGTGCGTCTGGCCCGGGAAGTCGGGGATGAGCAAGCCCATGACCGCCAACTTCTCCGCCGCCACGCCGCCGGTGCCCGCCATCGCGTCGGCCGGTGCGGCGTTCGCCCCGGCTTGTGCAGACGGCGCAGCCGTCATCGCCGCTACAGACGCAACCCCTCCCTTGGGTCGGGCGTCATCGATGCACGACGGCTGCGACAAACCGGCTCTCCTCGACCACCGCGAAGCCTTCGCGGCGTCCCTGGGCGTCTGCGTAACTCTTCCCTCACGTCCAAGCCGCGGGTGCGGGCGGCTTTGTGGGGAATGTTAAACCACCGCTCCGGACCTGCAAACCCGGTTCCGCACAAACTTTGCCTAAGCCCAGCCCCGCGGACCGCCTGCGCCGCCTGCCCAGTCCCGGGCCCCGCTGAGGCCATAAAAAAACCGCCCGGGCCGAAGCCCAGGCGGTCGCGTGATTGAACTTAGTTGACTCGGACCCGATCAGTCGAAGGTCGGCGAGACCGAGAAGCCGGCTCGGACCCAGGCGCTGATCTCCTTGGCCGACCACTTGGTGTCCCACTGGCCGCGGGGCCGGGTGCGGACGCGGTCCATCAGCTCGTCGAACCCGCCGCCGTTGCCGAACTCGGCGACGTAGCCCTGGTAGCGGCGGTCACGATCCACAAGGTCGACCCGCTGACCCGTGACCTGGCTGACGCCGTCGACGAGGTTGTTGACCTCGAGGGTGATGCGGTTGCCGATCTTGGGGTTGATCACGAAGCCTTGGCCGTTCTGGTTCGACCAGTTCTCGGTGCGGTTGTGCCGCACGACGATCGGCTCGCGGTTGTTCTCCCAGTAGTCGGGCTTGGCGTGCATGCCCGGGTGGGGGTTGTTGGAGGCGCGGTCCATGAACACGTTGTGCTCGATGGTGCCGTACCAGGTGGCGTGGATCTCGTAGCCCCAGCCACGCTGGTTCTGCCCGCCGCCGATGTCATCGGCCTCGGCGAAGATGTTCCGCCGGACCCAGGCACCGGCGTCCTCGTCGTTGCGGCCGGCGTACACACCGGTGGCGTTGCGGAGGAACACGTTGTCCTCGATCACGCCGCCGGGGCGGAGCTGCAGGCCGTGCGACGAGCCACGGGTGATGATGTTGTTGCGGACCACGCAGTCGCGTGAGCTGCCTTGCACGTAGATGTTGTGGTTAAAGATGGTGCGCTGCTCGGGCTGACCCGGGGCCCAGCCGTTGTGGTCGAAGACGTTCTCTTCGATCAGCAGGCCGACGATCCGGTCGAGGTACGCACCCTGGCTGTGGCCGCCACGGGGGAAGTTGTCCAGCACGATGTTGCGACGGAGCCGCACGTCGTTGATGGACCCTTGGAAGCCGTTGATGTTGATGCCCGACGCGATGAACAGGCAGTCCTCGATGAGGATGTCCGTGCCGGGGGTGTGGTAGTCGATGCCCTCGGTGAACTGAATACCGACGACACGCAGGTGGTTGATGGTGCGCACCTTGACCACCCGCAGGCGACCGAACACCTTGGGACGAGGGCCGTCGCCGTAGACGCCGATCACGATCGGACGCTCCTTGGTCGACTTGCTGCTCGTGCCCTGCGGCATCTCGAGGTTGAGGCGGCCGTCAAACCGGTGCCCGGCGTGCAGGAGCATCGCGAAGGGCTGGCCGAACTGCTGCTTGTTCAGCTCCTCGGCACGACCCAGGGTCGCGACCGCGGTCTCGGGCGTGGCGCCGTCGTTGGCGTCGTCGCCGTCGTTGCTGACGTAGATGCGGCGGACGTCGGACGGCATGTTGATGACCGTCCAGCCCCACTCATCCAGGTCGTCCCGGTCGGCGTACAGGTCGCCGGGCTCGGTGGGGGTGTCGTCGCTGTAGTCGTAATCGTCGTCGTCGCTGGCGTCGTCTTCGTTCGCCGAGGAGCCGTCGGTGGGCTCTTCGCCGCCGGTGTTGCCGGAGTCGCCGCCGGTCGAGCCGCTATCGCCGCCCGAGCCCGCGTCGCCGCCCGAGCCGGAGCCCGAGCCGCCGTTGCCGGCGTCGCCGCCCGAACCACCGTTCGAGCCGGAGTCGCCGCCGTCAGCCAGGCCGCCGTCGTTGTCGCCGGGGTCGGACTGCGGGACGGAGAAGGCCACGGTCAGCTCTTCGATGGTCGAGCCGTCGCTCCCCAGAGCGGTGACCCGCATGGTGTACGTACCGCCGGGAAGGCCCGCGGGGTCGAGCACGGCGTTGTCACCCTTGTAGACGTACGGCGCGAAGTTCTCGCGGTGGTACGTGCTGGCCGGGCCGCTCAGGCGGAAGTCGATGCTCTGAGGCACGCCGACATTCAGACCGGCCGTGACCTTCGTGGGGCTGGTGAGCACCTGACCCTGCGAAAGACCGGTCACCCACAGCTTGCCCGGGCCGGGCGTGGGGCTGTCGACCTTGTCTTCGTTGGCCTGGCCGTCTTCGAGGTCGTCTTCCTGACCGGTCGAGCCGTCCTGAGACTGCTGACCGTCGTCGCTGCCGGCATCGGCGTCGTCATCGTCGTCCGAAGCGCCGGCATCGCCGGAGTCACCGGAGTCGCTGGAACCGTTGTCCGATCCGCCGTTGTCGCCCGAACCGGCGTCCGATCCGCCGTCGTTACTCGGGGCACCC
Organism: Planctomycetota bacterium; assembly: GCA_039024495.1. GTDB lineage: Bacteria > Planctomycetota > Phycisphaerae > Phycisphaerales > Phycisphaeraceae > JBCBUE01. The sequence goes on from JBCCQE010000014.1 coordinate 47,361, forward strand.
ACGCGGAACGCGACCGCCGACGACGCCACGCGGTTGCCGCGGGTGTCGTAGGCCGTGGCCTTCATGGTGTAGTCACCGTCGGCCAGGTTGTTGGGGTTGAGCCGGCTGCTGTCGCCCTTAAAGACGTAAGGCGCAAACAGCTCGCGGTGGAACGACGACTGCTCGCCCTGCAGGCTGAAGTCGACGCGCGACACCTCGCCGCCGGTGACGGTGGCCTCGACCTTCACGGGCGAAGCGAGCACGCCGCCGCTGGGCAGGCCCGACAGGCTGACGCTGATGTCGCCCGATGCGTCGTCGGAAGCATCGTTCGAGTTATCGGCGGCGCTGTTGTCGTCCGACGAGTCGTCGGCAGGCGTGTCGCTGCCCGAGTCGACGGGGTCTTCGGCCGGCACCGCATCGCCGACGGTGAAGGCGATCGACTGCTCGGCGATCACACGCCACGAGCTGTTTGCGACCTTCACGACGAGCGTGTAATCGCCCTCAGGCAGCGTGCTCGGATCGAGCACCGCGTCGTCACCGAACAAGACGTAAGGCTCGATCATCTCGATGTGCCGACGGCTCGTCGGACCCACCAGATCAAAGCCCACCGCCCGAGTCGGCAGCGCGTCGTCCACCAAGGCCTCGACCTTCGTGGCGCTGTTCAGCGTCTGTCCGTTGGTCAAGCCCGTGACCGTGAGGTCCGACGCACCCGCCAACCCGCAAACACCCAAGGCAACAGCACCCGCCGCCAGGCAGGACTTTGCCGTCCGATCGATCCGCCCTCGGGCGGCCGTTAACATTTCCAAAAACTTCATACCTCGACTCCTACTAAAACAAACGTCATGGTTCTTGCGCCATTGAGTCATGTCGAACATCGGTACTCCCTCTTGCCCCGGCAACCCAACCGGACCCCGTTACCTCTTTCCGGCGTTGCCTCTGCCGCACGACCCCACCAGCCCGCAAAGGCTCTCATGTTCCACCCGATCTCAATATGCTGTACGGCAGGGCAGTGATTACCGGCCATCCGCCGGCCCCCGCCCCGCTACCCGGAGATCCCCGACCCATGACGACGCTGACGGACGCCACGCCCGCTGCCCTCCAAACCCCCTCCGCGTCTCCACGCTCCGCCGCCGACGCCCTCCAGCGCGGCGCCGACCGGCTCCTCGCCGACCAACGCGACGACGGCCACTTCTGCTACGAGCTCGAAGGCGACTCGATCCTCCAATCCGAGTACGTCCTCATGAAGTGGATCCTCGGCCAGGAAGACGACCCCCGCCTCCCGCGCGTCGTCGCCAAGCTCCGCACCCAGCAGCAGGCCTCGGGCGCCTGGGTCCAATACCCCACCGCCGACTCCGACGCCAGGCTCGGTGGCGCCGTCATCGACATCTCCGCCGCCGTCAAGGCCTACTTCGTCCTCAAGCTCCACGGCGACTCCCCCGACGCCCCGCACATGCAGCGCGCCCGCCAGGCCATCCTCGACGCCGGCGGCGCCGAACGCTGCAACACCTTCAGCAAGTTCTATCTCGCCTGCCTCGGGCAGATCGACTGGACCGCCCAGTGCTCGATCCCGCCCGAGCTCATCTACCTGCCCAAGCTCTCCTACTTCCACCTCGACAAGCTCGCCTGCTGGACCCGCAAGATGATCCAGCCCCTCGCGATCGTCACCGCCCACCGCCCCGTCCGCGAGCTTGCCGAAGACCAGTCCATCGCCGAGCTCTACGTCGACCCGTCCAAGCGTCGCCGCATGGTCCTCGCCAACGACCGCCGCCACCCCGTGTGGTCGCCCTTCTTCCTCACCGCCGACCGCGTCATCCTCAAGACCCTCGACCGCCTCGGCCAGACCCCCATCCGCCGCGACGCCATCCGCCGCATGGAGAGGTGGATCGTCGAACACCACAAGGACTCGGCCGGCCTGGGCGCGATCTTCCCGCCGATGGTCTACGTCCAAGTCGCGCTGCGTTGCCTGGGCTATCCCGACGACCACCCGCTGCTCGTCAAGCTCCGCAAGGACCTCGACGACTTCATGATCTACCACGACGGCTCGTGGGAGCTGCACGACGGCGACCCCGTCGACAACCCCGCCGCCGTCGACCCGCAAAACGCGCCCATCCACCTGCAGCCGTGCTTCAGCCCCGTCTGGGACTCGGGCATCGCCGCCTACGCCCTGGCCGACGCCGGCATGACCGACGGCGACACCCGCATCGCCAACCTCCGCGACTGGCTCGTCGGCATGGAGTGCAAAGTCAAGGGCGACTGGGCCAACAACCTCAAGGGCGACGTCCCGCCCGCCGGCTGGTTCTTCGAATACGAAAACCCCATCTACCCCGACTGCGACGACTCGGTCATGGTCGCCATGGCCCTGCACCGCCTCTGCAAGGACAACAACGCCGCCGCGTCCAAGCAGGCCATCGCCGCCGCCGAGCGCGCGGTCGACTGGGTCCTCGCCATGCAGAACGACGACGGCGGCTGGGCCGCGTTCGACCGCGGCGCCAGCAACCGCGTCATCCTCGACCACATCCCCTTCGCCGACCACAACGCCATGCAGGACCCGAGCTGCGCCGACATCACCGGCCGCACGCTCGAGTGCCTCGGCTGGTTCGGCTACACCATCGACAACCCCGCGGTGAAACGCGCCGTCGACTACGTCAAGTCCACCCAAGAGCCCGAGGGCTGCTGGTGGGGCCGCTGGGGCGTCAACTACGTCTACGGCACGTGGCAGTCCATCGGCGGGATGCGCCGCGTCGGCGTCGACATGTCTCAGCCGTGGGTTCAGCGCGCCGGCCAGTGGCTCAAGAGCGTCCAAAAACAAGATGGCTCTTTCGGCGAGTCGCCCGACACCTACGAAGACCCCTCCCTCAAAGGCAAGGGCCCATCGACCGCCTCGCAGACCGCCTGGGGCGCGATGGCCATGCTCACCATCTTCGGCCCCGACGACCCCGACGTCGCCCGAGCCATCGACTGGCTCGCCGCCACCCAAAACGACGACGGCTCCTGGACCGAGCCCTGGTTCACCGGCACCGGCTTCCCCCGCGTCTTCTACCTCCGCTACCACGGCTACCGCCAATACTTCCCCGTCATGGCCATCGGCCGCTACCTCAGCGAGAAGCAGGTCCAGGCATGAATCGCGCATTCCGGGTGGCGTGCATCTCCGCAACACTCGCGTTGCCTATCGCGAACCTCACGAGTGCGGAAGCAACGGAGGCTGATGCGCTAGAAACCGCACAGGCTGAACTCGCCGAACTCCGCGAAACCGTTGACGAACTCCAGCGAAAAGTCGCCGAACTCGAGCACCAGCTATCACAGATTAAACTCGACGCGATCGACGCCGAGCCAGACGAAGCCATCGGGCTCGACGAGCCTCAAGCCGCAACCTCGGCTCCAACGCGAAAGATCTATCGCAGCCTCGAAGAGCTTTTTCGTGACATGCCCGCCGAGCTTCGGCCCGATCGTGTCGAAGGATGGGACCCCTACGCGAAGGCCGACGCGCTGAGCTGGGTGCACCGTCAAGCGGGACGAGTCATCTTCGACATCCGGCGCGAAGTGCGCTCCGTCACGCCACGTCGAGACGTAAACGCCGGCACCTCGCAACCGCTCATAGGTATCGACGGCGAGTCCTTCACCTGGATGGGCATGAGGGTGCGAGAAAAATGGAGCGCAATCCGACTCCGCGGCGGCCGCGAACTCGCCGACGGGATCGGCGATCGGCTGCGGCCGGGAACCGACGTCCGGATCATCGGCGTCCCCGCACGGCTGACCTTCAGCGAATTCACCGGCCCCGGAATCCGTGTCGTGTGGCACGTTGCGGCAATCGAGCACCCTTGGATCGCTCAGCTCCACGACGGCGTGACGACCGAAGAAATACTCAGCGATTACACGCAATCGCCAGAAGCGTCAGAGGTTCCTTGAACACCTCATCGCCTTCCGTATCGACCCCATTCCCTGGTGCCCACGTTGAGAGCGGACTGAACACACTCGCCCTCACCGATAGACGCTCGCCGCGTCGTCCATCCAGTGGTCGTGCGCGCCCTGCGGTTGCGCCTCGGCGTGCCAGCGAGAGTCGGGCATCAGGCTTTCGCTCAGCGCCATCGTCTTGGCGTGCCCGTCGAACATCACCCAGTTCGACGCTCGGCCGTGCCACCAGCCGAAGTATCCGCCCTCGTCGTCGTCCGCCGTGCTCGGCCCCGGCCCGCGACCCGCGAACGAACGCAGCCGCAGGTCCGGCCAGCGTGCCCGTGTCTCGGTCACGATGAACGTCACCGACGGCCGCTGGATCCGCACGAGGTCGATGTCGCGCGGGTCGGTCGTCAGCGGGTACGTCCGCCACGCCAGCTCGCCGTTGTACGCGTAGTTCGACTCGATGTCGTCCAGGCAAACCGAGACGCCGTCCTGATACTCCCGCTGAGGCTCGTCCGGCGCGCTCGGACACACCCACGCGTCGCCGTCGGGCATGTACTTCTTGTCGACCAGCCACGCCCGCCACGTCACGTGCTGGTTCGGCCCGGCGAGGATGCGGTTCGACGGCAGCTGGTCCTGATGGTCCACCGCGAACGCCGTGCACACCTGCCCTAGCGTGCGGCAGTTGCTCAAGCACGCCGCCGTCTGCGCCGCACCCCGCGCCCCCGCCAGCACGGGCAGCAGGATCCCGATGAGCAACGCGATGATCGAGATCACCACCAGCAGCTCAATCAGCGTAAACCCGCCACGCCGACCCGCACTTAAATGTCCAAAACCCGGAAAAGCGATATCTCGCATGGACGCAGTGTACGCCCCTCTCCCGCAAGCACCAAACCCGCCGGCGCGGGCGCATACGTAGCCGTGCGTTATCCGCCCAACCCTCGCTGCTCGTCCACGATGCGGTCCATCAGCGCGTCCATCTCCGCGTCGTACGGCGCGTCGGCCGGCACCGCGTGCTGGGCCCACGTCAGCGCGAACCCCTCCTCCAGCGAGATCGAGCACGAGTACGGCCCGATCACCGAGCGCAGCTTGCTGTTGTCGAAGTACACCGACTGCGTCTTGTCCCCCAGCAGCTGCCCCTCCCAGTCGCGGTGATAGCGCGACAGCGTCTCGCTCGGCACGTGCACGATCTGCGGCTCGTCCACGCCCATCGCCCTGGCCGCCGCCCGCGTGATCGTGTCCCACGGCTGCGGGGCTTCGCTGGTGATGTGAAACGCCTGCTCCAACGCACGATCCGACGTCACCAGTGACACGAACGCCGGCGCGAAGTCGCGCGCGTGCGTCAGCGTCCACAGCGACGTGCCGTCCCCGTGCTGCACGATCGGCTTGCCCCGAAGCAAACGCGACACGTTGAGCTGACGCTCGACCGCCGACACCGGCAGCCCCGTGCGGTACGTGTGCGACGGCCGCACGATCACAAACGGCAGGTCGTCCTGCTCGGCGAGCACGCGCTCCATGTCCGCCTTCTTGCGGCTGTACTCCCAGAACGGGTTGTGCAGGTCGAGTGCCTCGGTCACGCGCCAGTCCGGCAGCGGCTTGCGATACGCCGACGCCGACGAGATGAACACGTACCGCCCGCAGTGCCCGGTGAAGAAGCGCAGGTCACGCTCGAGGCCCTTGACGTCGAACAGGCGGAACTGGCACACGACGTCGAAGCGTTCGTCGGCCAGCCGGCCGTACTCGGCGTCGTCGTAAAGATCGCCGCGGATCAGGCGCGCCTCGGCGGGCAGGCCGGCGTTGCGGTTGCCGCGGTTGTAAACGTAAACGTCGTGCCCCGCGGCGACCGAGGCGTGCACGCACTCGAAGCTGATCTCGCCCGTCCCGCCGATGTAAAGAATCCGCATATGCTCGCCCTTGCCTGTGTGCTTGCCTGCCCGGTCAGCCCGGCGCCGTCAGCGCCGTCGCCGCGACCTCGAAGCCTCGATCCACGATGTCCTGCGCGTGGCCGATCGTCGCCTGCGTGATCGCCCGCATCACCTCCGGAGGCCACGCCGCCCCGCCGTTCCACAGCTCCTCGGGCACGACCGTCCGTGTCAGCGTCGCGACGTACTGCTCCATCTCGCTGCGCCGCGACTCGGCCGCCGTCTCGTCGCCGGGGCGGATCGGCTCGTGCAGGTCGCGCGCGAGCATCAGCGTCGTCACCTGCCAGTCGAAATAGCCCTGCCAGGGGTTGCGGTCGGCGTGCTCTTCAGCCATCGGTCGCTCCATCCTTGCCCGCCGCCACGCCCTCGAACGCCTCGAGCGCCTCGGCCGTCGTGAACACGCCGTCGTAAATCGCCTTGCCCACAATGGCCCCCGCGACCGGCTCGCGCGCCAGCGCCCGCAGGTGGTCCAGCGTGCCCACCCCGCCCGACGCCACCACCGGCACGTGCGTCGCCTCGGCGACCGCCCGCGTCTGCGCGACGTTCGGCCCGGCCAGCGTCCCGTCCATCGCGATGTCCGTGTACACGATCGCCGCCAGCGGCCAGTCGCTGACCTCCCGCGCCACGTCCACCGCCCGCCGGTCCGTCGCCTCCTCCCACCCCGACACCGCCAGCGCCCCGTCCCGCGCGTCCAGCCCTAGCACCAGCCGACCGCGGTACGTCGGGTTGCCCATCAGCGACGCAAACCAATCCCACCGCCGAAGCGCCGCCGTGCCCAGCACCACCCGCGTCACCCCCGCCCGCAACATCAGATCGATCGACCCCTCGCTGCGTACCCCCCCACCGACCTCCACCTTCAGCGACGTCGCCGCGCAGATCGCCGCGATCGCCTCGGCGTGCTCCACCTGCCCGCTCCGCGCCCCGTCCAGATCGACCACGTGCAGCCACCTCGCCCCAGCCGCCTCGAACTCGCGGGCCTGCTCCACCGGGTCGTCGCGGTACGTCGTCTGCCGGTCGTAGTCGCCCTGCGTCAGCCGCACGACGCGCCCGCCGCGCAGGTCGATCGCCGGCAACAGGTCGCGCTGTTGTTTCGCGGGAGCCGTGGTCATCAGCCGTCCACCTCGTTCGGGGCCGTCGACTCGGCAGGGTTCTGCGTCCAAGGCACCACCAGCGGGCTCGTGCCCTCGGCGTGAAGCTGCGCCTCCTCGACATACCGCGGCGGCAGCTCGGCGATGTACGCCGCCTCGCGGTCGTTGATCGGCCGCACCACCTTCGCCGGCACGCCCATCGCCACGTGACCGTCAGGCACCTCCATCCCCTCGGGCACCAACGCCCCCGCCGCCACGATCGCCCGGCTGCCCACCCGCGACCGCCCCAGCAGCGTCGCCCCCATCCCGATCAACGCCCCGTCGCCCACGTGTTGCCCGTGCACGATCGCCCCATGCCCGATCGTCACCCGCGCCCCGATCCGGTTCGGCCGGCCGTAGTCGCAGTGGATCACCGCGTTGTCCTGCACGTTCGTCTCGTCGCCGATCGAGATCGGCGCGACATCCCCACGCACCGCCGCGCCGTACCAAAGCGACACGTTCGCCCCCAACGTGACATCCCCGACCACGCGGGCCGTGTCCGCCAGATACGCATCGCCAACGCGCTTCACGCTCATGACGCCGAGTGTACCCCGACCGCTTCCCGCCCGACCGCCGCGGCCTCGTCGACCGCCGCCGTCGCCGGCTCGCTCCACCCCCTCCGCCACACGTCGTGCACCCGCACCGCCTCGCTCGGCGCATCAAAGTCCACCCGGTGGTGCGTGCCCCGGCTCTCGGCACGCCACATCGCCGCGCGCGTCATCAGCGCACCGACCGTCAGCAGGTTCTGCGCCTCCCACCCCACGCGGTCGTCGAAGATCTTGTCCATCGTGTACCGCGCCCAGAAGTCGAACATCTCTTCGACCTCGGCCATCCGGTCGCCCTCGCGCTCGATCCCCACGTGTCGCCACATCACCGACCGTAGGCTCGACCGCACGTCCGGCAGGTCCAGCTCCGACCGATCGCTCAGCGGGATATCGCTGATTAGCTTCACCGGCCCGCGCGGCGTGTCCTCTTCCGCCGCGTCCGCCGCCGCCGCGCGACCCACCGCCGCGCCCAGCACCAGCCCCTCGAGCAGCGAGTTGCTCGCCAGCCGGTTCGCCCCGTGCAGCCCCGTGCACGCCGCCTCGCCGCACGCCAGCAGCCCCGGCACGCTCGTCCGCCCGTCCGCATCCACCCGCACGCCGCCGATCATGTAGTGCGCCGCCGGGTGCACCGGGATCGGCTGCTCCGCCGCATCGATGTCGAACCGCCGAAGCGCCCGATCGATCCCCGGGAACCGCTGCGCAAAGCGCGGGAGGTGACGTACGTCGAGGTAGACGTGGCTGGTGTCCGTCGCCGCGCACTGCCGCAGGATCGATCGGCTCACGATGTCGCGCGGCGCGAGGTCGCCTCGCTCGTCGTACTCGGGCATGAAAGCGTGCCCCGTGCGATCGATCAGCCGCCCGCCCTCGCCCCGCACCGCCTCGGTGATCAGCGAACGCGACGCGCCCGCGACGTACAGCGTCGTCGGGTGGAACTGCATGAACGCCAGGTCCATCAGCTCCGCCCCGGCCCGGTACGCCATCGCCAGCCCATCGCCGGTCGCCCCGCGCGGGTTGGTCGTCTCGCGATACACCATCCCCGCCCCGCCGGCCGCCAGCACCGTCGCCCCGGCCCAGATCACCTGCAGCCCGTGCTTCGGGTGGTGCGTGATCGCCCCCAGGCAGCGGCCGGGCGTGCCCTCGGTCGTGATCAGATCGAGCACGAAGCAGTCGCCGAACCACCGCACGTTCGCCTCGCCCGTCGCCTTGGCGTGCAGCGTCTCGGCCAACGCGCGCCCGGTCGCGTCGCCATCGACGTGCACGATCCGCGCGTGGCTGTGCCCGCCCTCACGCCCGAACGCCAGCCCACTCACCGTGTCACCGTTTGTCTCGGCCGACCCGCACTCGTCGTCATCCCCGTCGCCGCCCGTCGCGTGGTCCAGGTCGAACCGCATCCCCCAGCCGATCAGCTCCCGCACCCCGGCCGGACCGCCCTCGATCACCCGCCGCACCACGCCCTCGTCGCACAGCCCCGCCCCGGCGACCAGCGTGTCGTTCACGTGATCGTCGAAGCTGTCGCCCTCGGTCAGCACCGCCGCGATCCCGCCCTGCGCCCAGGCCGTGCTCGAGGCGTGCAACTCGCTCTTGCTCGTGACAATCACGTCGGCCCCACGCGACGCCGCCTCGATCGCCGCCCGCATCCCCGCCACGCCGCCGCCGATCACCAGCACGTCCGTGAAAATCTGCGGCAGCAACGTCGCCCGGAACGGGATCAAGTATCGGCGATGATTGAACGCGTGAGGCATCGGAGAAGGACGAAATCCGAAGTCGGAAGGACGAAGAATGACGGCGGCCGGGATGAGCAGTTTACGCCCAGCGTCCCCACTTCGCCCTTCCGACTTCGTCCTTCGCCCTTCCTTAAGGCTCCAACACCCCCGACGCGTCGAACGTTGCAAACGGCAGCGGCACGCGGTAATTCGTCGCCAGCCGACGCAGGTCGCCCGGCGGCTCGTACGTCAGGGACCCCGACACCCGATACCCCCGCCCCGCCAGCCCCCCGGAAGCCGTCTCCGCCCCGTCCCCAGCCTCAAGCCCCGACAGACCGAACGCCGCGGGCAGCACCATCACCGTCTGCCCACCATCCATCGGCACCACCGTGTCCGGCACCGCCGTGAACGAAAACGCATCCAACCCATCAACACTCAGCGTGTACGTCGCCTTGGGCATCGGCAGCTCCACCTCGCCCGCGTTCGTCACCGCCACCCGCACCACCACCCGCGCCCCGTCCGCCGTCACATCTTCGACATCCACCCCAATCACCTCGGCCCGCGGCGTCGGCGGCCCAAGACAACCACCGAGCAACGTCGCCGCCACCAAGGCCATGAGTGCAAGTCGCATCGCAGCAGCCTAACGAATTGAGCCGCCAAGCCGCGGAGAGCGCCAAGGGGAACGATCTAACCACGGAGGGCACGGAGAGCCACGGAGGGGATGAAGCACGCAACGCGTCAACAGCATCGCCCGGTCCGGGGGCTCCTGACGAGCTCATTCACTGGGTGCCACACCTCGTGCGCAGCACGATGTGTGCTGTACAGCAACCAGCCTCCAACCACACATCACCTGAGGCGAGTTGTAACACCCGCCCACTAGACAGCTCAACACCTCCCCACCTCCGTGCCCCTCCGTGGTTTCAACTCCCCCCTTGGCGCCCTCAGCGCCTTGGCGGTTACTGCGCTGCGTCCACCGCCGCCCGAAGCTCCTCCCCGTGCTCGTCCAACACCCCCCGCACCCGCGGCCACAGCAGCGCCGCCTCCACAATCATCCACACCTCCAACGCCAGCGTCGCCACCGCGATCGCAATCAACGGCCAGTTCGGCGCCTCGCTGAACACCCACGCCGGGAAACCGTCGCTGCCGATAAACAACTGCCACACCAGCGCCCACGCCGGCATCACCAGCATGAACCCCAGCGGCACCACCAAAAACCACACCGGCCGCCGCCGCCGCCACAGCCAGAACCCGATCACCAGAAACGCAAGCCCCCCGAGCAACTGATTCGTCGCCCCAAACATCGGCCAAAGAATCAACCCACCCGCCCCCGCCGACTGCCACGACCAGTCCACGCCGGGCTTCGGCATCGCCGCCATCGCAAACGCCACGACCACCGCGATCAGCGTCGCCGCGTACTTGTTGCCCAGCAGTGCCCACACGCCCGACATCCCCGCGTGATCCGCCGCGGCCGGACGGGGTTTGCGCGGCTCCGGCTCGCCGCACTCGGGGCACACCGCGCCCAGCGCGAGCGCTCGAACGTCATACCCACACCGCCAACAAGGCACCGCCTCCGGATCAACCGGCCGCCGCCACCCGTTGAACAACTCCTGCACCACGTACCGCTGCAACCGCGTCGCCGTGTCCAGCGTGGTCCCCGCAAACGATGCCACCAACACCCCCATCAACGCCACCGCCCACTCGGCGGGAATCCCCATCGCCTTCAAAAAGTTCGCCGCCCCATCGACAAACGCACCGACCTTCGCACCTAGACCACCGGCGGACGACCACGAGTGATAACGCGTCAAAAACGCCGTCGGCCCGGTCGCCGCGGCTAGCTCTGTCGTCGCATCGAAATGCAAGTCATGCTCATCGAGAAGCTGCGAATACGCCGCGGGGTCCGCCACTTGTGGCCTGAACTCAAAATCGAACCCGTTCGCCTCCGGTACCGGCGAGTAAACCATCGCGACAGGTCCCGCGGGGATCACATCGGCGTCTGCGTTTACCGAAAAAGACACGGCTTGACGTTTCTCTGCCTCTCGATCCGGGTCCAACCAGAATCCGTCTGGTGCCGAGGCTATGCCACTCTGAATCAGGCTTGGGCCGACGCCCAACCCCAACCCCGCCACGCACGCCAGGATCACCAGTGTCGCGAGAAAGCCCTCCGTCAGCATCCCGCCGTAGCCCACGAACCGCGCGTGACCCTCGCTCTCGAGCTGCTTGCTGGACGTGCCCGAGCTGACCAGGCAGTGAAACCCCGAGATCGCGCCGCAGGCGATCGTGATGAACAGGAAAGGGAACAGCAGCGGCGCACCCGCGGGCTCGAAGTCCACCATCGGCGCGACGATCTCTAGCGACGGCCGATCCGCCCCCTCCACCCCCGGAATCGGCGGGGCCCCGCCGACAAACGCCGCGACGACCAAGCCCACGACGATCAACCCCAGCGCCGAAAGTAGCTGCAGGCTGTTGATGAAGTCCCGCGGCTGCAGCAGCGACCACACCGGCAGCACCGACGCCACCGCCGAGTAGATCAATAGCACCCCGCACCACGCGATGATCGGCAGCCCCTTGGCCCACTGGTTGAATACGCCGAGCACGCCGACGTCGCCGAAGATCACCGTCGCGTACATGATCCCCAGCGCCAGCAGCGACGGCAGCTTGAGGTCGGCCCCTCGGCGGTGCAGCCACACGCCGATCGCCACCGCCAGCGGGATCTGAACAAGGCACGGCGTGATCGTCTGCGGGTACTGCTTGAACACCGCGGCGATCACCAGCCCGAAGATCGCCAGCACGATCGTCAGCGCCAGGAAGAGCACGAGCAGGAACAGCGTGCGCACGCGCCGGTTGATGACCTTGCCGGCGATCTGCCCGACGGTCTGGCCCTTGTTGCGCAGCGAAACCACGAGGGCGCCGAAGTCGTGGACCGCGCCGATGAAGATCGACCCGAGAACGACCCACAGCAGGGCCGGCAGCCAGCCCCACATCACCGCGATGGCGGGCCCGACGATCGGCCCGGTGCCGGCGATGGAGGTGAAGTGGTGCCCGAAGACGATCGACCGCTTAGTCGGGACGTAGTCGTGGCCGTCGCGCTGGGTGTGCGCGGGCGTCGGCCGCGACGGGTCGAGCTTGAAGACGCTTCGCCCGAGCCAGCGGCCGTAGGTGAAGTACGCGACGACGAACGCGGCCCCGGCGAGGATGGCGATGAGAAGCGGGAACACGTCGCAAAAGATACGCGGTCGAACGCAACGGGGGCAGCAGCCGGGACACGGCGTGTCCCGGGGTGGGTCACCCGCACGACACCGCGAGGCGTAAACCCCGGGCTGCGCCGCAGCCCGGCTTGAGCTGCGAGAGCCTGCGCCGATGGCGATTCGATTACGCCGACGGCGCGAGCAGGCGCGGGGCGGCCGTGTCGGGGTAGCGGTCCGGCTCGTGGCGGCGGAGGGTGTCGGCGAGTTCCTGCCGCATGTCCTCCACCCGGCCGCGCAGCTCGTCGAGCATCGCGTCGGGCTTCATCGCCAGCAGTTCGTCGGCCGAAACAGGCTCGCCATACATCACGGCGATCCGCCCGGTCGGCCGCGGCAGCTTGCGCCCGCGCGGCCAGGCGTCGAACGACCCCTCGATGGCGACCGGCACGACCGTCGGCTTGGCGCGGCGGATCAGCAGAGCCGTGCCCTGCTCGAAGCCGTGCACCGCGCCGTCGGGCGTCCGCGAGCCCTCGGGAAACACCAGCAGCGCGTGCCCGGCCTTGAGCACGTCCACGCAGCTGCGGATCGCCTTGAGGTCCGACGCCTCTTGATCCACGGGGATCGCGTTGAGCGAATCGATCAGCCTGGCGACGGTGCGGTTGTTCCACAGCGTCGCGCGGGCCATCGCGTGGAACTGCCGGTGCGAGCTGGGCAGGCCGACGATGATCGGGTCGAGGAACGACTGATGATTCGCCAGCAGCAGCACCGGCCCGGTCGTCGGGATCCGCTTGCTGTGGAACGCGCGGAAGCGATAGCACGGCCAAAACCAAAGAAAACACAGCGCGTGCATCAGGTGCCACCACACCACACGGCGGACCGACCCGCCGGGCTGGCGGCGCTTCGCCCAGGCGACGAGCGGGTGATCGTCGGGCAGGCGGATCATGGCGTGGACGGCGCGGCCACCGCGTCGGGCGCGGCGTCGCGGACGAGGGCCTCGAGCAGGTCGAGCACCTGCGGGATGGTGCGTTCGGAGGTATCGATCCTCTGCGCGTCGGGCGGGCAGACGAGCGGGCCGTCTTTGCGGGCGCGGTCCTTGTCGTCGCGCTCGACGAGGTTCTGGCGGACCGACTCGAGGCTGATGATCCGCCCGGCGTCGTGCAACTGCTCGTGGCGGCGCTTGGCGCGTACGGCGATGGAGGCTTCGAGGAAGAACTTCACCTCGGCCTCGGGGAAGACGACCGACCCCTGGTCGCGGCCCTCGGTCACCAGCCGCGGGTGGGCGGCGCCGATCTGCCGCTGGGCCTCGACCATCACCGATCGCACGGCCCCGATGGCGGCGACATCGGACACCGAGGCGTTGACGTCCTGGTCGCGGAGCCGGTCGGTGACGTCGACATCGCCGACGGACAGCCGGGGCGGGTCTTCGGCGAAGTCGAAGGCCATCGGCTGGTGACGGGCGAACTCGACGACGGCGTGGGGCTCTTCGGCGGGGTCGATGCCGCGGTCGAGGCAGCGGGCGGTGATGCCGCGATACATCGCGCCGGTGTCGAGGAATTCGAGACCCAGCCGGTGAGCCAGGTCCCGAGCGATGGTGCTCTTGCCCGAGCCAGCCGGGCCGTCGAGGGTGACGATCAGACGCCGCATGGCCGGAGTGTAACGGGCGGCCGCCACACCCCGGCGCGGCGGGGGTTACTCGGCGCCGGTGATGAGGGCTTCGATCACACGCATCGCGCCCCGCTGGTCTTCGACGCCCTCGTACGCGTCAATCAACTGCAGGCGGATGGCTCGTTTGACGGTCCCACTGGAGGTCTTCTGAAGCATCTCTTCAAGGAACTCGACCTGGTCTTCGGGTTCGTCGAAGAGCTCATCGACGCTGAACACGGCGGCGACACCGGCCATCTCAGGATCGGCGGCGATCTCGTGCATCTGGGTGACGATGTCCATCAGCCGTGTGTAGACCTCGACCTCGGCGAAGAACATCTCAAACCCAAGCATCTCGCGTTCGAAGTCCTCCTCGTCGAAGTCTTCGTCGTCCATGAACTCGTAGTCCTCTTCGTCGTGATCGTCGTGGTCGTGGTCGCGCTCCATACGCTCGCGGCGGTCGTCGCCGCGGTCCTGGCCGAAGGCGGGGGCGGCCGGGGCGACGGTCAAGCCGAGCACGGCGATGAGGACGACGGCCAGGGCAGCGGGCAGGTCAAGAAGACGGGTAGTCGGCATTGGAGGCACTCCTGGTTGAGGTGAACTTGGGCACGCCGAGCGACGTGAAGCTCAGCGATCGGACACGGGCGAGGGTCGGCCGGGGGGCCGAGCTGATCGGCCGAGACAGCGAGGTGGCCGGCCGAGAACGGTCAGCGGCGAGCGCGGCCGGGCGGGCCGGCGGGGTGAGGGCGGCGACACGAGGCGAGCGCGGCACGGCGACGAACGATGGCGAAGGTGCCTGCGCGGACGCGGATTGCGTCGCGTCCGGCCTGGGCGGCGGCGGCGCCGGCGGATCGGCGAAGAGGACCAACGCCAGGGCGACGAACGCCGCGGCGGCGGGGGTGATGGCGGCGGTCAGCCAGAGCCAGCGGCGCGTGGCGCGGCGGGTTGGTGCGAAGTCGCGGGCGAGTTCGCCGAGGTCGCCGGGGTAGTCGACGATGCGGTGAGCGTGGCGGTGGCGGCGGGTCATCGGGGGTCCTCCGCGAGTCGGCGGCGCAGCGTGCGCAAGCCGTTGAACACGGCGGCCTTGATCGTGCCCGGGCGGCAACGCATCGCGGCCGCGGCGTCGGCGATGGTCATGCCCTCGAGGTAGCGCAGCGTGACGGCCTCGCGCTGGCGCGGCGGCAGGTCGGCGAGCGCGGCGTGCAGGGCGGCGAGGTCTTCGGTGGTGGATGCGGCGTCGGGCGACGCAGCGGCGGCTGGCTCGGCGGCGGCGACATCGGCGGCGCGGTGGCGAGTGCTTCGGCGGCGCGACTCGCGGCAGACGTTCACGGCGATGCCGAAGCTCCACGTCTCGAACCGCTCGATCTGACGCAGGCGAGGCAGCTTGCTCAGCACGCGCAGGGCGACCTCTTGCGTGGCGTCGTCGGCGTCGTGGGGGCGGCGGAGCTGGGCGAGGCAGAAGCGGTACCAGCGGGCCTGCATCTGGCGGAGCAGGGCCGCGGCGGCGTGGCGGTCGCCGCTGCGGACGCGGGGGACCAGCGCGGCGATCGACCCGGGCTCGGCGGCCTGCGGGCAGGCGGGGTCGGCCGGCGTCGTGGTGGCGGGGAGTCGGAGCACGAGGGCGTTCACACCGGTGAGTGTGCCGACGGGGCACGGGGTTTATTCGACCGGCGCGGGTTTTTCGTTCACCGCCCGCCGCGGTCGTGGAGGGGCTCGCCCGTGCGGGACAGGATGATCAGCAGGACGATGGACAGCCCCGTGGTCCACGCGAGAAAGCCCGCGGTGGCCGAGAGCACGGGCACCCAGAGGTAGACCGCCGCCCCGCCGAGGCTCAGCACGAAGTAGCCCAGCAGGACGACCCAGCCCTCCCAGGTGGACGGCGGGCCCCAGCCGTAGCCCCAGCCGGGCTTCTTTTTGGGGAACCAGTAACGCGGCGTGTCGGGTGACTCGGGCATGGCGGCATCGTACGGCGCGCGGCGGGGGCAAAGAAAAACCCACGCTTGCGAGGCGTGGGCTTGGGGGATGCATTCTTTGGGGCGAGGCGTTTACTTCTTCTTGGGCTTGCCGAACTGGATCGCGGCCTGGGCGGCGGCGAGGCGGGCGATGGGCACGCGGAACGGCGAGCAGGAGACGTAGTCGAGGCCGACCTGGTGGCAGAAGCCGACGGACGCGGGGTCGCCGCCGTGCTCGCCGCAGATGCCGCACTTGAGGCCCTTCTTGGTCGAGCGGCCCTTGGTGACGCCGGCGTCGACGAGCTGGCCCACGCCGGTCTGGTCGAGCGACTGGAAGGGGTCCTTCTCGAGGATCTCGGCGTTGATGTAGTGCGGCAGGAAGGTGTTCACGTCGTCGCGCGAGTACCCGAAGGTGAGCTGGGTGAGGTCGTTGGTGCCGAAGGAGAAGAAGTCGGCGTGATCGGCTACCTCGTCGGCCGTGAGGGCGGCGCGGGGGATCTCGATCATGGTGCCGATGGTGATGTCGAGCTTCTTCTTGAACTTCTTGGCGGTCTTGACGTTGGCGATCGTCGCCTCGACCTTTTCGCGGAGGATGGCGAGCTCGTTCTTGTGGCCGACGAGCGGGATCATGATCTCGGGGACGGCCTTGACCTTCTTCTTGTCGCACTCGATGGCGGCCTCGACGATCGCCGTGACCTGCATGTCGAGGATCTCAGGGTACGTGACCGAGAGGCGGCAGCCGCGGTGGCCGAGCATCGGGTTGGCCTCATGCAACTGGCTGACGCGGCGCTTGACGTCGGCGGGCTTGACGCCGAGCTGCTTGGCCATGTCGGCCTGGGCCTTGGCGTCGTGCGGGAGGAACTCGTGCAGCGGCGGGTCGAGCAGACGCACGGTGACGGGCAGGCCCTTCATCGCGGTGAAGATGCCGACGAAGTCCTTGCGCTGGTAGGGCAGCAGCTTCTGAAGGGCCTTCTGCCGGTCGGCGAGGTTCTCGGCGAGGATCATCTCGCGCATCGCGGTGATGCGGTCGCCCTCGAAGAACATGTGCTCGGTGCGGCACAGGCCGATGCCCTGAGCGCCGAACTGGCGGGCGCGCTTGGAGTCGGCGGGGGTGTCGGCGTTGGTGCGGACGTCGAGGGTGCGGTGCTTGTCGGCCCACTTCATGAGAGTCGCGAAGTCGCCGGAGAGCTTGGGCTCCTGCGTGCCGATCTGCCCGGCGAAGACTTCGCCCGTAGAGCCGTCGATCGAGATGAGGTCCTTGTGGGTGAAGGTCTTGCCGTGGATGGTGATCTTGCGTTTTTTCTCGTCGATGTGGATGTCGCCGGCGCCGGCGACGCAGCACTTGCCCCAGCCGCGGGCGACGACGGCGGCGTGGGAGGTCATGCCGCCGGTGGAGGTGAGGATGCCGGCGGCCGAGTGCATGCCGTCCACGTCCTCGGGGCTGGTCTCTTTGCGGCAGAGCAGGACGAGCTCGCCGTCGTGCGAGCGCTGCACGGCCTCCTCGGCGGTGAAGGCGAGCTTGCCGAACGACGCGCCCGGCGAGGCGGGCAGGCCGATGGTCAGCGGCGAGGCCTTCTTCTTCGCGGCGGGGTCGAAGCTCGGCAGCAGGAGCTGCGTGAGGTCGCCGGCCGGCACGCGGAGCACGGCCGTCTTCTCGTCGATCAGCTTCTCCTTGACCATGTCGCAGGCGATCTTCACCGCGGCCGCGCCGGTGCGCTTGCCGTTACGCGTCTGAAGCATGTAGAGCGTGCCGTTTTCGATCGTGAACTCGATGTCCTGCACGTCGCGGTAGTGCTTCTCGAGCTTGTCTTTAATCGCAAGGAGCTGCTTGTAGACCTTGTTGTTCCACTTGCCCATTTCCTTGACGGGCTGGGGCGTGCGGATGCCGGCGACCACGTCCTCGCCCTGGGCGTTGATGAGGAACTCGCCGTAGAACTGGTTCTTGCCGGTGGACGGGTCGCGGGTGAAAGCGACGCCGGTGCCGGAGGTCTGGCCCATGTTGCCGAAGACCATCGACTGCACGTTGACGGCCGTGCCCTTGAGGCCGGTGATCTCGTTGATCTGGCGGTAGCGGATCGCACGCGGCGTGTTCCACGAGCTGAAGACGGCCTCGATCGAGAGCTTGAGCTGGTGCAGCGGGTCCTGCGGGAAGTCCATGCCCGCGTGCTTGGCGATCGCCTTCTTGTACGCGGCGCAGAGCTGGATGAGGCCCTCGGTCGGCACGTCGGTGTCGAGCTTGACGCCGAGCTTGGTCTTGATCTTGTCGAACTCGTCCTCGAAGTACTCGTGCTCGACGCCCATGACGACGTCGCCGTACATGTTCAGCAGGCGGCGGTAAGCGTCGTAGGCGAAGCGCTCGTTACCCGAGGCCTTGGCGAGGCCGACGACGGCCTTGTCGTTGAGGCCGAGGTTGAGGACGGTGTCCATCATGCCGGGCATGGAGACGGCGGCGCCGGAGCGGACGGACATGAGCAACGGGTTCTCGGCCGAGCCGAAGGACTTGCCGGTCTCCTTCTCGACGACCTTGACCGCGGCGGCGACCTGGTCCATGAGCTTGCCGGGCATCTTCTTGCCATGGTCGTAATAGGCGGCGCAGGTCTCGGTGGTGATCGTGAACCCCGGAGGCACGGGCAGGCCGATGGCGGTCATCTCGGCGAGGTTCGCGCCCTTGCCGCCGAGGAGCTGCTTGTCGGAGGCGTTGCCTTCGTTCTTGGTCTTGCCGAAGCTGTAGACCATCTTGCCGGCCTTGGCCGAGGACTTGCGGGCGGACTTCTTCTTGCTCTTAGTGGTTTTGGCCATGGGGGTGCCCTGCGATAAAGGGAAATTGGCGTCGGCGGTCCGACGAGGGCCCAACAGTCTAGAGAGCAGGCGTGCGCGGTCAATTCCGGTGCGTGCGCAGGCGGGCGGACGACGCGACCGGCCGGGGTGTGGGCCACCGATCCGGGCGTGCGCAAGGTGCGTGGAGCGAGCCGGGGTGGGCCGATTTTCCGCAGGGCCCGGAGCCGGTTCGGCTTACGGCGTCGAGCGGACGAAGAGAATCACGTCCCGGGCGTATTCGCGGTCGAACTCGTCGTGCAGCATCTGCCGGTCGCCCGTGGCCGGGTCGAAGACCCAGACGAACTGATCGGTCACGCGGGTGATGACCACCATGTGGCGGCTGGTCGGCCGGGTCGTGAGCGCGGTGAGGGCCGGCATCGGGAGCTGGCCGAGGTCGTCGAGGTCGGCCCGGACGATGCGTGGCTGGAACGTCGTGCCCTCGAGCTTGCGCCGAAGGCCGTCGTAGGCCCGGATGAACGTCGCGCCCTGCCCGCGGCGGGTGCCGGTGAGCTCGACCATCTCCAGCTCCGACGCCGGCACGCCGATCAGGTCCAGCGCCGTCGCGCTGGCCGCGGCGACGCAGGTGTATTCGGTCGACTGCATCGCCCGGCCGGGCACGTTGCTCGACCCGCCCAGCGTCGGCGCCGGCTGGATCATCCACACCCCGCCGTAGACAAACACCGCCGCCCCCACCACCGCCGAGCACCGCGCCATCGCCCGCTGCCGCGGCAGCGCCGCCGCCGACATCGCCACCCCCACGATCAGCATGAACGCCGGCACCGAGGCCGTCCCCTCCAGACGCGACAGCAGCCACGACGGCATCGTCATCACCGCCACGTCCGGCCGATAATGAAGCGCCACCCAGAACCCCAGCCAGATCAGCCCCACCATCACCGCCAGCCGCGCGCCGACCGCGCTGTGCCGCGCGCTCCACCACCCCGCCGCCCACGCACCGGCCGTCACCGCGGCGAGCAGCACAAACCAAACCGAAGGTGCGAGCATAAAAACAGCCCTGAGAACCGAAACCCGGCTCCCAAAAGCATCGACCAACCAACCCCGCCACTTTGCTCCACCCCCGCCCCGCCCCGCGTTAAACCGACCACGCCTCCGGCACAGGCCGCACCGCTCCGTCCCCATCGACGCACACCAGCGTCGTCTCCGCCGTCGCCACCACGTCGCCGCCCCGTCGCAGCTCGTACGCGTGCTCGATCTTGATCCCCCGCGTCTTCACCGCCGTGCACCCCACGGCGATCTCGTCGTCGTACCCCACCGGCTTGCGATACCGCAGGCTCATCCGCGCCACCACGCAGAACAACCCCGACGCCTCGACCGCCTTGTAGTCGATCCCCATCGCCCGCAGCAGCTCGGTCCGCGCCAGCTCAAGCCACACCGCGTACACCGAGTGGTGCGCCACCCCCTGCGGATCGCACTCGGCATACCGCACCCGCACCGGCACCGAGATCGTCGGCCGGCCCTGATCGTCACGCCGCAACGCATCGCTCACGCACATTGCCGCGATGATACGGCGTCGCTCGCAACGTCATTCCGAGGTGCCACACCTTGACCGCGCAGCGGCAAGGTGTGCGACACCACAAAACGTCCCCGCACACCTTGCCCTCCCATCGGTCGGGTCAAAGTGTGGCACCCACGCTTGCGATAGCACGTCCCACCACGCCCCGCCGTCACCCCGCCGCCGACGCCTTGTCCAGCTTCAGCACCTGCTCGTCCGCGTGATAACTCGACCGCACGAGCGGGCCCGACTCGCAGTGCCGAATCCCCGCCGCCTCGGCGACGCGCTTGAACGCCACGAACTCCGCAGGCGTGACCCACCGCGAGATCGGCAGGTGCCGCGCCGTCGGCTGCAGGTACTGCCCGATCGTGAGGATGTCGCAGCGGTCGTGCACCCCCGGATATGTCGCGTGCGGGTGCGCGAGCTCGGCGAGGCTTGCGTCGAGGTCGATCCCGTGGGCCTCGGGCGCGGCGGGCGTCGGCAGCAGGCCCGGCGCGCCCGGCCGATCGGGCGACGGGACGTGCATCGGGTCGCGATTGGTCGCTGGGGCGTCGGCGTTGACGCCCGGGACGTGCGTGCCGGCCACGACGTCGTCGATGAGGCGGTGCACCTCGTCGTCGGTCTCGCCGATGCCGACCATGATGCCGGTCTTGACCGTCAGCCCCTGCGCCTTGCCGCGACGCAGCAGCTCGATCGAACGCTCGTACTTCGCCTGCGGCCGCACGGCCGAGTACAGCCGCGGGACCGTCTCGAGGTTGTGGTTCAGGATCTCCGGCCGCTCGTCGAGCACGAGCTGCAGCGCGTCCCAGTCGCCGTTGAAGTCGGGGATCAGCACCTCGACCTGCGTGCCCGGCGACTGCCGCCGCACCTCGCGGATCATCTCCGCCCAGATCGCCGCCCCGCCGTCCGGCAGCTCGTCGCGGTTGACGGATGTCACGACGAGGTGCTTGAGGTTCATGATCGCCGCCGCCTCGCCGACGCGCCGCGGCTCGTCGACGTCGTACTCGGGGGGCCGACCGGTCTTGATGTGGCAGAACCCGCACGACCGGGTGCAGACGTCGCCGAGGATCATCATCGTCGCCGTGCCACGCGACCAGCACTCACCCATGTTCGGACACTTGGCCGACTCGCAGACGGTGTGCAGCTTGTACTTGTCGATCAGCTCGCGCGTCTCGCGAAACCCCTGCCCGCCGGGCAGCTTGGCCCGCAGCCAGTCCGGCTTCTTGCGCTTGATAAACGCCCGCTCGTCCACGGCGTTGTCCAGCACCATGTTGCCCAGGGAGACCCGCTTCATCGTCATAAAGCATAGGTCGGCCATCGCACGGCGCGCCCGTTAGCCCCGGGCTCCGCCCCAGAACGAGACACCTTGCCTCCCCGCCCCAACCGCACCACCCCGACTCAACAACCCGAATAGCCGCGACACGGCGTGTCGCGGGGTTCACCGACCATCTCTCCTGCACCGTGCTGCCTACGACCAACCCCGCGATGCGCCGCATCGCGGCTACTGACGACGCACGCGCTCGATTAATACGGTTTCCAACGTTCCCGCAGTTGGATGAAACTGAAAGACGACATGCCCCTCGAATGACCAAGGAGCGTTCAGTTCCCGTGTGTCGATGATCTCGCGGCGTGTTTCTCCGCTTGCGTCCACCCAATCAATCACGGCAGTACGCCAATAGGGCCCGTGAACCAAATACTGGCTCATTGAAAAACGACCGACCTTTCCCTGAAAAATCGGCAGAACCTCATCCCCGTACTGAAACTGAAGTATCTCTCCCGTCGCTATCTCTGGAACAACATTCTCAACCCTGACCCATACTGATTGGCATCCAAGGCCAGCGAATGAGATTAACAGAAGAACAAAAGCAAAGACCGGCTTTGCAGCACGTGAGGCTTGCTTGATTTCGTCCCCGAAACGCAAGCGATTACCCCGCCTTCACCTCAACAAACCGCTCCACCGACTTCAGATCACGAATGACATCCGGCGTCGCGCGGATCGTGCCAGTCTCGCCCTGCTGGCCCTTGACCGGGGCGTGGGTGATCTTGACGTGGCCGCCGTACAGCCGGCCGCCGCGCGGCTGGGGGTCGTAGCCCTTGCGGCGGACCTTGGCCCGGCGGTCGAGCTCGGCCTTGTGGGTCTCGTCCTTGGCCAGCAGGCGGGCGAGGGTCTTCGAGGCGGCCTCGCGGGTCACGGGCTTGGTGACGGTGACGGTGATCGTCTGGCCGGGCTGAATAGCGTCCATGGCGGGCTCGCAGGGGCGGGGTGAACGAGGTTAGAACGAAGCCGGGAAGGCTAAATAACCCGCCACGACGTGAAGTCGGGCGAGCCAAGCAGTATCGGGGGGCGGCCTGCGGGTGTCAACCGGCGGTTGTCAGCCGGGGCGGCTTGCGGTAGGGTTCGCGGTTCGCCCCAGGCCCGGCGGCGCCCGTGTGCGGTGTCGGCCGGCCCCCGATCGGTCAGGCCCCTCCAATCGGCCCGACCCGCGTCGATCGGGGCACCGGGCCGGGACCACCTGAGGCCGCCGCCAGGCCCTCAGCAGACGCCAACCGGAGCTTATCCGCATGTCCGCCCCCACCGCCAACGAAGACGCCAAGCCTCTGTACGAAGGCCTGTTCCTGTTCGCCCCCTCCGCCGGTGCCGACCTCGACGCGACCCTCCAGATGGTCCGCGAGATGATCGAACGCGTCGACGGCGAGATCGTCACGCTGGCCCGCTGGGACGAGCGCAAGCTCGCCTATCCCATCGAGACCATGAAGCGCGGCCTATACATCCTGACGCTGTTCCGCGCGACCGGCAGCCGGATCGTCTCGATCGAGCGCGACTGCAACCTGTCCGAGGAGGTCGTGCGGGTGATGATCTGCCGGGCCGACCACATGGGCGAGCTCGAGATCGAAGCCGCGAAGAACGGCGCCCAGACGGCCACCGAGATCGAAGAGTTCAAGGACGGCGGCAAGTCGCCGGACGCCGACGCCCCGGCCGAAGCCGAAGCCAAGCCCGACGCCGAGCCCGCCACCGCCGAGGCGTAAACCGCAACAGCGACGCCCACTTCGCCCTTCCCACTTCGCCCTTCGGCCTTCCCCGCCATGCCCAACCTCAACAAAGTCATGCTGATGGGCAACCTCACCCGCGACCCCGAGCTGCGCTACACGTCCAGCAACATGGCGGTCGCGAACCTGGGCCTCGCCGTCAACCGCCGCTGGACCAACAAGCAGACCAACCAGCAGCAGGAAGAGACGACCTTCGTCGACTGCGAAGCCTGGGGCCGCCAGGCCGAGGTCCTCAACCAGTACCTCCGCAAGGGTCGGCCGGTCTACCTCGAGGGCCGGCTCAAGCTCGACCAGTGGCAGGACCAGTCGGGCAACAACCGCAGCAAGCTCAAGATCGTCATCGAGAACTTCCAGTTCATCGACAACCAGGGCGGCGGCGGTCAAGGCGGCGGTGGCGGCGGCGGCTACCAGGGCAACGACAGCTACTCCGGCGGCCGGTCCGGCGGCAACCAAGGCGGCGGCAGACAATCTTCCGGGGCGTCCGGCGGTTCCGGGGGCGGCCCGCCCAGCCCGGCGCACGAGCCGATCCCCGACGACGATATTCCATTCTGATCGGAGTCATACGACTCACCCACACCCGTTGGCGTCGCCCGAACCCCCACCCCACCCCCCACCCCCCCCTCGGCCCCGGCGTCTACCTCCAACCCCACCCCCGCCCAACCGCGGGATTCTGAGGACAGCCCCATGAAGAACCTCGAACTGCTGCTCATCGAGAACGTGCCGAGATGTGGTTACGGAAGATCAGGGGGGCGGCACCTGTTCCACCACCGCGGCCATCCAGAATGATGTAATCGGCCCCTGCCTCTAGGGCAAAGTCG
>JBCCQE010000015.1:0-62179 GCA_039024495.1 Planctomycetota bacterium
CCGCGACCCCCCCCGGGGCCGGGCGTCCCGCCGTCGGCCCTCCCCCCCCGTGGCGCCCGCCGTGGGGGGGGGGGCATCGGGTGGCGGCGGTGCATGGGCGGTTGAAGCGGACGGCGCGGGAGCGGGTGATGGATGCGTTTCGTCGGGGGGATGCGGGGGTGTTGGTGGCGACGACGGTGATTGAGGTGGGGGTGGACGTGCCGAACGCGACGGTGATGGTGATCGAGCACGCGGAGCGGTTCGGGCTGTCGCAGTTGCACCAGCTTCGCGGGCGGGTCGGGCGGAACAGCGATGGGCGACAGAGCCTGTGCGTGTTCGTGTCGGACCCGTCGACCGAGGACGGGCAGCGGCGGCTGGAGGCGATCACGTCGACGACGGACGGGTTCAAGATCGCGGAGCTGGATTTGGAGATCCGCGGGACGGGGGAGTTGTTTGGCACGAGGCAGCACGGCGATTTGCCGCTGCGGGTAGCGGAGCTGGGGCGGGACGCGGACCTGCTGGCGGCGGCGAAGCGCGAGGCGCGGGCGATGATCGAGGCGGACCCGGAGTTGCGGGCGGAGGCGCACGCGACGCTGCGGAAGCTGCTGTACCGGGAGTATGGGGCGACGATGGGGTTGATTGATGTGGGATAGGGATCTGAGGTGTGAGGGGTGAGGTTTGAGGGGTGAGGTGTGAGGGGTGAGGTTAGGGGGGGAGGGATTGGATGCGCTAAGCCGCGAGCGGCTTGGGGCGGGGGGTCGGGGGTACACTTCGCGCGTGTTGGATCGTTGGCGGCATGAGTTGCTCGGGCGTTGGTCGCGGGTGGTGGCGTATCACCCGTGGCGGGTGCTGTTGATCTCGCTGCTGCTGGCGGCGTTGGGGGTGGTGTATGCGGCGACGAACTTGGGGTTTCAGTCGAACCGGAACGATTTGATTTCGCCGGAGATGGACTGGAACCAGCGATTTATCGCGTGGCAGAGTCATTTCCCGGGGAACGCCGATTTGTTGGTGGTGATCGATACGCACCGCGATCGGGGCGGGCGGGGGGAGGAGGTTTACGCGGCGGCGGATGTGGCGGGGGCGCGGCGGCTGGCGGACGCGATGGGCGCGCGGCTCGGGGCGTTGGAGACGGTGGAGCGGGTGTCGTGGAAGGTGGGGGTGGAGGAGGGGTCGGGGCGGGCGGTGCGTCTGTTGGACGGGGCGGAGTTTGATGAGGCGGCGGCGGGGTTGGCGCAGGCGGGGCCGGTGCTGGCGTCGGCGACGGTGGCGGAGCTGCTGGACGCGGCGTTGGCGGAGGCGGGGCGGGCGTTGCGGTCGGGCGCGGCTGGGGGTGGCGATGGCGTGGCGGTAGCCGAGCAACTTGGCGCGTTGACGGCGATGTTCGAGGCGATCGACTCGGGGCTTGCGAGTGAGGGCGCAGCGGGCGATGCGTTTGCGGGGCTGAGCGCGGCGATGGTGGGGGAGGCGGAGCGGTATTTCGAGACGCCGAACGGTCGGCTGGTGTTCTTGCGGGTGACGCCGGCGAAGCGGACGGGGTTTGGCGATGAGGTGTGGCTGGCGGAGGTGGTGTCGGACGTGCGTTCGGTGATGGCGGAGATGGCGGCGGAGCACGCGGGGTTTGAGATGGGGCTGACGGGGATCGACGTAGTGGAGACGGACGAGACGGCGGCGGCCGAGCGGGACTCGACTCGGGCGTCGATCGTGGCGGCGGTGCTGATCGCGACGGTGCTGGTGCTGGCGTTCTGGAGCTTTCGGACGCCGGCGTTGCTGCTGGTGGCGCTGGGCGTGGCGATGGCGTGGTCGTTCGGGTATTTGACGCTGGCGATCGGGCACTTGCAGGTGATCAGCGTGGTGTTCGCGGTGATTTTGTTGGGGCTTGGGGTGGACTTTGGGATCCACCTGCTGAGCCGGTTTGAGCGGGTGCGGCACGATCATCCCGACGGGCCGATGGGTTTTGCGGCGACGCTTCGGGACACGCTGGAGGTGGCGGGGCCGGGCGTGGTGACGGGCGCGTTGACGACGGCGGCGGCGATGTCGACGACGGTGCTGACGGAGTTTCGGGGGGTGGCGGAGATGGGTCACATCGCGGCGGTGGGGGTGCTGCTGTGTTTGCTGTCGATGCTGACGGTGCTGCCGGCGTTGCTGCGTTTGCTGCGGCACGCGACGGGGAAGGTGAAGCCGATGGGCGATCGGAAGGTGCATGTCTATGCGGAGGGTTGGTCGAGGGCGGCGTCGTCGCGGCCTTGGCTGACGCTTTCGCTGGTGGCGGGGGTGTTGTTGGTGGCGGGGTTTGGCGTGGGGCAGGTTCGGTACAGCTTTGATCTGAATGCGTTGATGCCGCGGGGGGTGGACTCGGTGGAGTGGGCGCAGCGGATCGAGCGGGACGGGGCGCAGTCGATCTATTTCGGGGTGAGCGTGGTGGGGTCGATGGAGGAGGCGCGGGAGCTGGGGCGGCGGTATATGGCGTTGGAGACGGTGGAGCGGCTGGGGGGCGTGGGGCTGGCGATCCCGCGGGAGGGCGAGGCGAAGGCGGAGCGGTTGGCGGAGGTGGCGGCGGGGTTGCCGAGCGCGGCGGAGGGGGTGGCGGATTCGGCGTTGTCGGCGGATGCATTGCGTGCGTCGGTGGCGCGGTGGGGGCCACTATTGGCGTTGGCGGAGTTTGGCGTGCCGGCGGAGGGGCGTGCGGCGCTGGGTGAGGCGCGGGCGGCGGTGGGTGGGGTGTTGGCTCGGCTGTCGGCGTTGCCGGAGGCGGAGCGCGGGGTGCGGGTGGCGGCGTTGCAGGCGGGGTATGCGGCATGGCGGGCGGGGGTGGTGGAGCTGATCGAAGAGGCAACGGGCGGCGGGGCGATCGAATTGGCGGATTTGCCCGAGGCGATCACGCGGCCGTACGTGGCGACATGGGACGGGCGGACGCGGCTGGCGTTGGAGGTGTATCCGCGTTTGCCGGCGGGGGTGGCGACGCCGCTGGACCCTGCGTTTTTGGATCGGTTTGTCGAAGACCTGCGGGCGGTAGACCCGGAGGCGACCGGCGTGATCGTGCAGATCTACGAGTCGAACGCGCTGATCGTGCGGTCGTACGTGTTGGCGGGGGTGCTGGCGTTGGCGGCGGTGGCGGTCATCCTGTGGATCGACTTCCGGCGGTTGGATGACGCGCTGCTGTGCATGGTGCCGACGCTGGTGGGGTTCTGGCTGACGTTTGGCGTGATGGGTTGGATCGGCGATCCGATCGACCCGGCGAACATCATCGTGCTGCCGCTGCTGTTCGGCATCGGCGTGGACGCGGGGGTGCACCTGATGCATCGGTACCGGCAGGAGCCGACGGCCCGGCCGCTGGGTCTGGCCAGCGGAACGGGCAAGGGGATCGCGCTGACGAGCTACACGACGATCATCGGGTTCGGGGCGTTGATGACGGCGAGCCACCGCGGGATCGCGGGGCTTGGGTTTGTGATGTCGCTTGGGATATTGCTGACGCTGGGCGCGTGCTGCTACGTGCTGCCGGCGATCCTGGAGGTGCGGCAGCGGCGGCTTGGGGATGTGCCGGCGTGAGGCGCTGGGTTAGTCGGGATCGACGATGTTTTGTCGGACGGTGCCGTCGTCGTTGATTTCGACGTCGTATTCGATGCCGCCGCTGCGGACGTCGAAGTACCAGTAGCCGTCGTCGATATCGCGGCCGGAGTCGAGGACTTCGCCGTCGGGGTAGAGGTCGGTGAGTGTGTCGGCGACGATCTGCGGCACGCTGTCGGGCACGTCGATGGATGAGTCGGAGTCGTCGTCGGTGGTTTCGACGACGGAGGTGGAGGTGCCGCGGAGCTTGACGCGCGCTCTGCCGTTGCCGTCTTCTTCGCGGCCGGCGGCTTTGAGGCGGAGGACGAGGTCGCCGTTTCGGTTTTCGCGGACGCGGAGGTTGCCGCGGGTGCGTTCGAAGTCTTCGTTGATGCGGTCGCCGTTGCGGGTGTTGGGGGTGAGGTCGATGTCGCCGCGGAGTCGGTAGCGGTTGGAGTCGCCGCGTTGGCGGAGGTCGAGATCGAGCTCGACGTCGTGGGTGTTGCCTTCGAGGTCGGCGGTGAGGTCGATGTCGTTGCCGTCGACCTCGAAGCGGGCCTTGCCGCGGATGCGTTCGCGGACGCGGTCGCCGTCGGCCGAGGCGACGACCTGGCCGGAGACGTTGAAGCGGGCATCGAGGTCGTCGGCTTGTGCTTGCTGGAGGGCGGTGGCGGTGGTCAGGCCGATGGCAGCGCCGCAGAGAGCGGGCAGGCGGAAACGCATGGCAGGGCTCCGGAACGAAAGAGTTGCGGGGAGAGATGAGCCTCGGTGACTCCTGCGACATTACGCTTCATCGATCAAAACGGTCAACGCGATTTCTCGAAAAAATCGCCTTGAGGTGATGTGATCGGCGTTTGGATGGGGCAATGCCCTGTTGATTTTAGGTGGGTTCCCCGATCAGCGTCGGGCTTTGAAAAAGGCGCGGAGCTGGGCGGCGGCTTCTTCGGCCATCACGTCGGGGATGACGGTGAGGCGGTGGTTGAGGCGTGGGTCGTCGCAGAGGTTGTGCAGCGAGCGGACGTAGCCGGCCTTGGGGTCGGCGGCGGCGTAGACGAGGCGGTCGATGCGGGCGTTGACGAGGGCGCCGGCGCACATGGGGCAGGGCTCGAGGGTGACGGCGAGGGTGTAGCCGGTGAGGCGCCAGGTGCCGAGCGCTTCGGCGGCGGCGCGGAGGGCGACGACCTCGGCGTGGGCGGTGGGGTCGTGATCGGTCTCGCGTCGGTTGATGCCCTCGGCCAGGGGCTGGATGTCTTGTGGGTCGGCGGTGTCGGGGGAATGGGGGGTGGGGTTGGGGTAGACGACGGCGCCGACGGGGACTTCGCCGAGGGTGGCGGCGTGGTCTGCCAGGGCGAGGGCGCGGCGCATCATCGCGCGGTCGAGCGCGGTGGGTTCGGGGGCGTCGGGCGGCATGGGGAAAGGGTAGTGGGCTCGGGTGCCACACCTCGCCGAAGGCGATGTGTGGTTGTGGGTTGAGCTGACGGCGAACGCACACATCGTGCTGCGCACGAGGTGTGGCGCCCGGCGTGTCTTGGGGCGCGGGTTTCAGAGGCGTCTTAAGCTTGCGGGATGCGCGTGCTGGTGGCGATGGATAGTTTCAAGGGGTCGATGACGGCGGTGGCGGCGGCGCGGGCGGCGGAGCACGGGGTGCGTCGTGCGGCGGCGGAGCGGGGGGTGGAGGTGGCGGTCGATCTGTGCCCGATCGCCGACGGCGGGGAGGGGACGCTGGACACGCTGCTGGCGGCGGATTCGACGGGGGCCGCGCGGACGGCGCGGGTGACGGGGCCGTTGGGGGAGGCGGTCGATGCGCGGTGGGGGCTGCTGAGCGGCGGGCGGTTGGGGGTGGTGGAGATGGCCGAGGCGGCGGGGCTGACGCTGGTGCCCGAAGCGCGGCGCGACCCGACGCGGACGACGACCTATGGCGTGGGCGAGCTGATGCGTGCGGCAATCGAGTGCGGCGTCGAGCGGTTGATGCTGACGCTGGGCGGCAGCGCGACGAACGACGCGGGGTGCGGGATGGCGCAGGCGTTGGGCGTGGGGTTTTTTGATCGGGCTGGGGCGCGGATGGCGGTGCCGATCACGGGCGGGGTGTTGGGTGAGATCGGGCGGGTGGATGCGGCGTCGCGGGTGTTGGGCCTTGGCGAGGGGAAGTTTGAGGTGGCGTGCGATGTGACGAATCCGTTGTTCGGGCCGGAGGGTGCGGCGGCGGTGTACGGGCCGCAGAAGGGGGCGACGGCGGCGCAGGTGGCGGCGCTGGACGTGGGGCTGCGGCACGTGGCGGGTCTTGTGGCGGGTGGCGGGGCGGACGTGCCGGGGTATGGGGCGGCGGGGGGGGCGGCGTGGGGGGCGGCGTGTTTGTTGGGGGGCGAGCTTCGGCCGGGGATTGAGCTGGTATTGGGCGCGGTCGGGTTTGATGAGCGGGTGCGCCGAGCGGACGT
This sequence comes from Planctomycetota bacterium, assembly GCA_039024495.1. Lineage (GTDB taxonomy): Bacteria > Planctomycetota > Phycisphaerae > Phycisphaerales > Phycisphaeraceae > JBCBUE01. Next base: position 5,958 of record JBCCQE010000015.1, read on the forward strand.
GGTGTTGACGGGCGAGGGTCGGTTGGACGAGCAGTCGCTGTCGGGCAAGGCGACGGTGGGCGTGGCGGGGGCGGCGCGTCGAGCGGGGGTGGCGTGTGTGGCGCTGGCGGGCGGGGTGTCGGGCGGGGCTAGTGGGGCGAGGGCGTTTGCTTCGGCGGGGATTGGGGAGGCGGTGGCGATTGGGGAGGGGCTTTCGGTGGATGAGGCGATGCGGCGCGGGGAGGAATTGATGGAGGTGGCGGCGGCGGGGTGGCTGGGGCGGTGGTTGGAGACCCACGGCTAGAAGCCGTGGGCTTCGGGGGTGTAAGGCGGTGGTGTGTGGTGGTTAGTGTTGGGGGTGGTTGCGGCGGTGTTCCGGGAACTTCCGGGGGTGGTAGGATTTGGGGATGGGCGATTGGATTGCGAAAGGTGTTGTGGCGGCGGCGCTGCTGGTGGTGATTGGCTTGCCGGTGGCGCTTCGGGTGGCGCTGGCGGATGGGCAGGGCGCGGCGGTGGATGGGGGGGGCGAGCGGTTGGTGGTGATGACGCCGCACAACGAGCAGATCCGGTTTGAGTTTGCGCGGGCGTTTAATGCGCATCGCGCGGAGCGGGGGCTTGGGGCGGTGACGTTTGACTGGCGGGTGGATGGGACGAGCAACCTGCGTCGTCAGGTGTTGTCGCAATATCAGTCGGTGGTGGCGCGGGGCGGGGGGATCGATGATGGGATCGGGGTGGACATGTTTTTCGGTGGCGGGCCTTACGACCACAACAAGCTGGCGTCGGGGATCGTGGTGGGCGAGTCGAGCGAGCCGGTGTCGGCGGTCGCGCGGATCGACGAGGCGGTGTTCGCGGGGGCGTATCCGTCGGCGGACATCGGAGGCGAGCCTTTGTACCGGGAGGATCGGCTTTGGCTGGGCACGGCGTTGTCGAGCTTTGGGATCGTGTTCAACCGGGACGTGATGGCGACGCTGGGCGTGCCGGAGCCGGAGGGGTGGGACGACTTGGCGGACCCGCGGCTGGCGGGTTGGGTGGCGCTGGCAGACCCGGCGCACTCGGGTTCGATTGCGGCGACGTACAACGTGATCCTGCAGCGGTTCGGGTGGGAGCAGGGGTGGGAGGTGCTTCGGGAGTGCTTTGCGAACGCGCGGTACTTCGCGGCGGGGTCGAACAAGGTGCCGATCGATGTGTCGGCGGGTTCGGCGGCGACGGGGATGTGCATCGACTTTTTCGGGCGGTACCAGGCGGGGGCGATCGGCGGGGACCGGGTGGGGTACACGGACCCGTCGAAGGCGACGCCGGACGGCGGGCGGGTGAGCATGACGGTGGTGACGGCCGACCCGGTGACGCTGTTGCGGGGCGCGCCGCACCGCGAGTTGGCGGAGTCGTTTATCGAGTGGGTGATCACGGCGGAGGCGCAGCGGTTGTGGCAGCGTCGGCTGGGGACCGAGGGCGGGCCGACGCAGTTCGAGCTTCGGCGTCAGCCGGTGCGGGTGGACCTGTTCACGGCCGAGGAGAAGGCGGCGTGGGCGGACCCGGAGATCGACCCGTTCGGTCGGGCGTCGGCGATGCCCGAGGGGACGCCGAACTATTTCGGGACGGTGGCGCTGCTGACGCACTCGATTGCGATTGACGTGCACGACGAGCTGAAGGCGGCGTGGCTGGAGCTGCGGGACGGTGACTGGTCGGAGGCGGAATACGCCGAGGCGTATGCGTTGTTCCACGCGATGCCCGCGGAGCTGTCGGTCGATTGGCCGACGGGCGCGGAGGGTCGGGCGATGGCGATCGTGGGCGACCCGAGCGACCCGCTGCACGACGCGGTCGTGGAGGAGCTGGACGGGTTTGTGCGCGGGCTGGGCTCGCGATGGCGGGATGATCGGGCGTACCTGGCGGATCGGTTGTCGTTCACGCTGTTCTTCCGCGACAACTATCGCGCGGTGGCGAGCGGGGACATCGATCGTGTGATGCGGCGGATCGAAGAAGTGCGTGGGTCGGCCGGTCGGCTAGGCGGGATGCCGGAGGTAGAGTCGCTGCCGGGGGCGGCGGCGGGCGGGGCGGGGCTGGACTGATCGCTTGCGGGTGCTTTTGACCAACGACGACGGGATCGACGCGCCGGGGTTGGGGGCGTTATATGCGCAGCTTGCGTCGCTGGGCGAGGTGGCGGTGGTGGCGCCGGCGCGTGTGCAGTCGGCGATGAGTCATTCGGTGACGTTTCATCGGCCGGTGGAGGTGACGCGTCGGGCGGTGTCGCTGAACGGGCTGGGGACGGCTGGGGTGACGGGGTTCGAGGGCTGGGCGGTGGACGGTCGGCCGGCGGACTGCGTGAAGCTGGCGGTGGAGCACGTGCTGGACTGGGGGCGGCCGGACCTGGTGGTGAGCGGGATGAACGCGGGGGCGAACGTCGGGTTGAATGTGCTGTATTCGGGGACGGTGGCGGCGGCGGTGGAGGCGGCGTTTATCGGGGTGCCGGCGATCGCGGTGAGCTTGCACCTCGGGGACAAGGAAGATGTGCGGTGGAAGCGTGCGGCGGAGCTGGCGCGGCGGGCGATTGATCTTGCGTTGGATGGGCCGATGCACGGGCACACGGCGGTGAACATCAACGTGCCGATTCTGGACAGGCGTGACGAGCCGGAGGGGATCGCGGTGGTGCCGGTGGAGACGAGCCCGACGCTGACGGGTTACGCGGTGGAGCGTCACGACGCGGAGCGTTCGACGTATCGGGTGAACAGCGCGTTGGCGTTCGAGGAGGTTCGGCCGGACACGGACGTGCACGCGCTGTTTGCGGGGTACACGACGGTGACGCCGTTGCAGTTTGATTTGACGGGGCACGGGAAGTTGGATGCGTGGCGGGCGCATCTTGGGGGGCAAGGTTGACGGGTGCGGGTGTGGGCGGGAGCGCGATGAATCGCGGTGGTTCATGGGGGAAGGAGTGGCGGTCGTGTTTGGCGTGGCATCTATGATGCAGCGATGCAGGATGCGCCAGCGGGTCGACCGCAGGAGATTGAGGACGGGGCGGCGGACACGATTTCTTCGTTGGCGGAGATGATCGACGAGGGTTCGTCGGAGGGGCTGGCGGCGTTTGTGCGGCTGATCCCGCCTGAGGACACGGCTTACACGCTGAACCGGCTGGACGAGGATCGGCGGAGCCGGCTGCTGGAGTCGTTGGCGGCGGACGAGCCGGAGCTGGCGGCGTCGGTGCTGAATCACTTCGAGGACCCGGTGATCGCGCAGATGCTGGGCGAGCTGGAGGCGACGCCGGCGGCGGCGATCGTTGACTATCTGGATTCCGACGAGCAGACGGACGTGCTGTCGGAGCTGTCGGACGAGTTCGCCGAGGCGGTGCTGTCGGCGATGGACCCCGAGGAGGCGGACGACGCGCGGGAGCGCCTGCAGTACGGCGAGGACACGGCCGGCGGGCGGATGATCACCGAGTACCTGTCGTTCGCCGAGGCGGACGACACGTTCGACGTGATCCGCGATTTGAAGGACCAGGCGGATCGTTACGACCACTACGAGTCGCGGTACGTGTATACGGTCGATGGGGAGGGGCGGTTGACGGGGGTGGTGCCGATGCGGTCGCTGGTGCTGGCGCATCACGGGCGCAAGCTCGGGGAACTGACCAATCGCGAGCCTGTGACGGCGAGCGTGCACGACGAGCTGGAGGACCTGGAGGACGTGTTCGACCGGTACGCGTTCTCTGCGATCCCGGTGGTGGACGATGACGGCAAGCTGGTCGGGGTGTTGCAGCGTCACGCGGTGCACGAGGCGGTGGGCGAGCGTGAGTCGGGGAACCTGATGAAGTTCGGCGGGATCGTGGGCGGCGAGGAGCTGCGGTCGATGCCGGTGCTGGGGCGGACGGGGCGGCGGCTGCTTTTTTTATTGCCGAACATCGCGTTGAGCTACGTGGCGGTGAGCATCATCGCATTGTTCGAGCCGGTGATCGAGCAGCTCACGGCGTTGGCGGTGTTCATCCCGATGGTGGCGAACCTGAGCGGGGCGGCGGGGAATCAGGCGGTGGCGGTGAGCATCCGCGAGCAGTCGCTGGGGCTCGCGACGGTGCGCGACGTGGTGCGGGTGTGGCGGGCGGAGCTTCTGGTGGGGGTGATCAACGGGTGCGTGATCGGGGCGGTGCTGGCGAGCATCGTGATGGTGGCGTGGGGCGACCCGATTCTGGCGGGCGCGGTGGGCGGGGCGTACGCGGCGAACTGCGTGGTGGCGGTGCTGCTGGGCGGGGCGTTGCCGCTGCTGTTGAAGGCGGCGCGGGTGGACCCGGCGATGGTGAGCAGCCCGATTCTGACGACGCTGACGGATATGTGCGGGTTCCTGCTGGTGCTGGGGATCGCGGCGTTGGCGCTGCGGGCGGGGGGCGCGGGGTAGGGGGTGAAATGTGGGCGGCGCAGCGAAATCTGGTCGGAGGCGCGGGATTGAATGGATAAAGTGGGGGCATGGACGACGCGGCCGGTCCTTTGCTGTTGATCGTGACGGGGTCGGGGGTGGATGCGGAGTTGCGTGATCGGCCGTTGGCTTATGAGTTGGCGGAGCGGGTGGTGGATTGGTGTGCGGCGCACGGGGAGGTGATGTCGACGGCGGTGCGGCCGGTGGTGGTGAGCGACCTGGGGTATCTGAACGACAAGTCGTTGCAGCGTCTGCCGACGATCGGGATTGGTGGGCCGGAGCAGAACGCGTTCACCGAGTATTACGCGGGGTTCCTGCCGGACCCGAACCCGATCGAGGACACGGAGCGGCAGGTGGTGATTCAGATGGACCCCGAGTTCACGGACCTGCACGTGAGCGTGTGGGGATCGACGGCGGACCTGACGCAGCGCGGGGTGGAGCTGTTTTGCGAGGACTATCTGGATCGGTATCTGCGGGCGGTGGCGACGCAGGTGGAGCCGATGGTGGATTGATGTGCGGGTTGGTTTGGGTTGGTCCTAGGTCGACTCCGGTGGGCCACGGGTCGGCCCCGGGGCCTTGACCCGGGGCGAAGTGAATCGCGGGGGCCGTGGCGGATATGCTGTTTGTGATGATGCTGAGAGTGCTGATGGTGTGCACGGGCAACACGTGCCGATCGCCGATGGCCGAGGGGCTGATGCGTTCGCTGGTGGACGGCGGGGCGTTGGGTTCGGCGAAGGGTTTGGACGGGGTGGAGGTGTCGTCGGCGGGGGTGTTTGCGGGGGCGGGGCAGCCGGCGTCGGACGGGGCGGTGGAGGCGGCGAGGGCGTTGGGTGCGGATATTGGTGGGCATCGCTCGCGGCCGCTGACGCGGGAGATGGTGTCGGACGCGGATGTGATTTACACGATGACGGAGTCGCACCGGCACGCGGTGTTGGCGATGGCTCCGGAGGCGGCGACGAAGACGCAGCGGTTGGATGCGCTGCGTGATGTGGACGACCCGTTCGGCGGGCCGGCGGCGGCGTATGAAGCGGCGGCGGGCCAGGTGCGCGGGGCGATCGAGAGCAGGCTGAAGGAGCTGGCGCCATGAAGATTGCGATCGGAGCGGACCATCGGGGCAACGACGTGGGCAAGCGCGTGATGGCGATGCTTGTCGAAGAGGGCCACCAGGTGGAGGCGACGGTGGACTGCGGGGATCGGTCGTGCGACTACCCGGATGTGGCGTATGACGTGTCGCGTCGCGTGGCGGCGGGCGAGGCGGACCTGGGGGTGCTGGTGTGCGGGTCGGGGATCGGCATGAGCATCGCGGCGAACAAGGTGACGGGGGTGCGTGCGGCGTTGGTGCACGACGAGGTGGGGGCCGAGCAGGCGCGGAGCCACGCGGACGCGAACGTGCTGTGCCTGCCGGCCGACCTGCTGGGCATGCGGCTGATCGAGCGGGTGGTGATGGTGTGGCTGTCGGCGGAGTTTGCGGGTGGGCGGCACCGGCGGCGGGTGGACAAGATCACGGCGATCGAGCGCGGGGATCACGCAGTGGGTGAGGCGAAGCGGCCGGGCGCGGCGGTGCGGGTCGAGCCCGGCGGCGAGCCGGGGGCTTCGGCAAGCCCGGCGGCGTGAGCCGATCTCTATGATGCGGGCTATGGCTTCAGGCGATCAGCCCGACACGCCCGCGCAGGCGACTGACGACTCGGGGGCGAAGGCCGCGGCTGCCGACCCGCACCGCGCGATTGTCGATGCGGTGGACGTGGCGGCGGTGGTGCCCTCGGTGCGGATGTTGGCGGCGTGTCGGATGGCGCTTCAGCCCGGGCGGATGGCGTTGGCGCTGGCGGCGGTGGTGCTGGTGTATCTGGCGGGCTCGGCGATGGACGCGGCGTGGGGGCCGATCACGGATCGCGGGGCGGTGGAGTCGTTTCTGACGGGGCGCGAGGTGGGCGGCGAGCCGATGGGGGTGTTCGCGGCGTTGGTGGAGGCGGAGGTGTCGGCGTTCAAGCACACGATCGGCTCGGCGCTTCGGCTGGAGCTTGGGGTGCCGCTGCTCACGGCGCCGGGCGAGGGCTCGCGGTCGGGCGTGCTGGGCGGGCTGACGCGGATGGTGCTGGGCGTGCCCGCGTGGCTGGTGAGCGAGCACCCGGGGTTTGCGGCGGTGTTTGCGTCGATCGGTCTGGTGGTGACGGTGACGGTGGGCGGGGCGATCGCGCGGTCGACGGCGGTGCAGGTGGGGCGGCATCGGCGGATCGGGGCGGGGGCGTCGGTGGCGTATGTCGGTCGGCGGATGGTGTGGTACCTGGCGACGGCGTTGATCGCGCCGGGGGTGGCGGTGGCGCTGCTGGGTTTGGCGGCGGGGTTGGGGGCGTTGTTGAACGTGCCGGGGCTGGACGTGGTGGGGGGGCTTGCGTTTGGGCTGGTGGTGCTGCTGGCGGCGGGTGCGGTGGTGGTGCTGATCGGGATGGCGGCGGCGGGGAACCTGATGATGCCGGCGCTGGCGGTGGAGGGGACGGACGCGTTCGACGCGGTGAGCCGGTCGTATGCGTATGTGTTTGGTCGGCCGCTGCATTTTTTGTGGTACACGGCTGTGCTGCTGGTGGCGGGGGCGTTGGCGTACGCGGCGCTTGGGCTTGCGGTGTACGGGACGATGTGGCTGGCGCGCGGGGCGGCGGGGGTGTTGGTGTTTCGCGGGGACGAGGCGGGCTGGTACGAGGCGGTCGCGCCGCCGCCGCGGCGGGATCGGCTGCTGCTGCCGGTGGACTGGGAGGGGCTGTCGGCGACGTCGCGGCTGACGGCGACGATGATTCGGCAGTGGCAGTTGTTGCTTCTGGCGCTGCTGCCTGCTTACGCGTTCAGCTACTACTTCACAGCGTACACGTGGGTGTATCTGTTGATCCGTCGGTCGGCGGATGGGGCGCCGATTGCGGAGGTGTACGATGGCGAGCTTGCGGGTGACGGCGAGACTGCGGGGGCGGGCGGGTGAGCGAGTCGCGGCGGAGGCTGGCGAGGTTTGCGGTGGCGTGGGTGTTGCTGTGGTTGGCTTCTGCTGTGGCGGTGGCGGAGGACGCGCCGCGGTATGAGCGGATCGTTTCGTTGTCGCCGGTGCTGACGCAGGTGGTGGTGGATTTGGGGCAGGGCGATCGGCTGGTGGGGGTGGCGGAGCACGACTTCGTTCGGCCGGATTTGCCGGTGGTGGGTTCGTTTAACGAGGCAGATATCGAGCGGGTGCTGGTGTTGAAGCCGGACGTGATCCTGACAACGGGCGGCGCCGATGGCTCGCCGACGGCGTCGGCTGCGCGGGCGGGCCGGCTTGCGGGTGCGGATGTGTTCGGCTGGCCGTTCCCGATGACGCTTGAGCAGGTCAAAGACATGGCGTTCTCGTGGGACGACGAGGAGGGCTTGGCGCACCGTCTGGGCGTGCCGGAGCGGGGGGCGGCGTTGCGGGCGAAGTTCGAGGCGTTTCTTGGCGCGTTTGCGACGACCTGGGCGGACGCGCGCGAGGGCAAGGAGCCTCCGCGGGTGTTGCTGCTGCTGGACACGGACCCGATCAGCGCGTTGGGGCCGGGTTCGCCGTTTGTGGAGTTGATCGAGCGGCTAGACGCGGCGAGCGCGTCGCCGCTGACGGTGGGTTGGGGGGTGCTGGATCGCGAGCGGTTGTTGGTGGCGGGGCCGGACGTGGTGCTGCTGCTTCGGCCGGAGGCGTCTTTGCTGACGGAGGGCGACGAGCGGCTTAAGCCGTTGCAGCCGCTGCTCGATCGCGGGGGCGTGCGGGTGGCGATGGTCAACCATCCGTTGACGCTTTTGCCGTCGACGTCGTTCATTGAGCTGACGCCGTTGATCGCCGAGGCGATTTATGCGCCGCTGGATGAGGTCAACGCGGGGTTGGATGGCGGGCGGGTTCGGGCGATGGAGTTTGGCGGGCGGGTGAAGACCGAGGGCGAGCGCTGAGCGTGGCGGGGCGGCGGCGCGTCGTTGCGGTGGCGTTTGGTGCGGTGGGGGCGGTGGTGTTGCTGTGCGTGGCGCGGGTGATTGTGGGGACGACGGCGGTTGGGTTTCCGGAGGGTGCGGACGGGTGGCTGGTGATGCGGCTGCGTGCCGAGCGGGTGTGGCCGGCGCTTCTGGTTGGGGCGTCGCTGGCGTTGAGCGGGGTGGCGTTGCAGGGGTTGCTGCGGAACGCGTTGGCCGAACCGTTTGTGCTGGGGCTGGCGAGCGGGGCGTGGCTGGGCGCGGCGGTGCAGGCGGCGGTGGCGTCGGCGATGGGGGTGTGGCAGGGGCCGTTGTATGCGGGCGCGGCGGTGGGCTCGGTGGTGGCGCTGGGGGTGGTGTATCTGTTGGGTCGGCGGCGGGGGGTGATCGACCCGCTGGGGTTGCTGTTGGCGGGGATCGTGGCGGGGACGATCGCGGGGTCGGCGGTGATGTTGCTGCGGGAGCTGAGCGGGTCGGTGTTGCTGCGGGACGAGATTGCGCGGTGGGCGCTGGGGTATCTGGATGCGCGGGCGGGGGCGGCGCGGCTGGCGACGGTGGGGGCGGTGTTGGCGGCGGGCTGGGCGTGGGTGTGGTGGGTGGGGCGCTGGATGGACGCGGCGTCGCTTGGGGAGGAGGAGGCGGAGGCGATGGGCGTGCCGTTGGCGCGGCTGCGGGCGGGGCTGCTGGTGGTGGCGAGCCTGCTTGCGGCGGGTGCGGTGGTGCTGTCGGGGCCGGTGGCGTTTGTGGGGCTGATCGCGCCGCACGCGGCGCGGCTGGTGGTGGGGTCGGGTCATCGGGGGTTGGCGGTGGTGGCGCCGGTGTTGGGCGCGGGGCTGGTGGTGGCGGCGGACACGGGGTCGGCGGGGGTGAGCCTGGCGACGGGGATCGGCGAGCTGCCGGTGGGGGTGATGGCGGCGGTGGTGGGCGGGCCGATTTTTCTGGTGATGTTGCGGCGATACCTGACCGGCGGTGAGCTGGATGGAGGCGAGCGATGAGCGGGCACTTTGCGGATCGGTTGGTGGCGGCGGTGCGTCGGACGGGCGGGCCGGTGTGCGTGGGGCTGGACCCTGTGGTGGAGCGGATGCCGGCGGAGCTTTCGGGCTTGGCGGTGGGTGAGGCGTTTGCGCGGTTTGGCGTGGGGGTGGTGGAGGCGGTGCGTGGCGTGGCGGCGGCGGTGAAGCCGCAGCTCGCGTGCTATGAGCGGTACGGCGTCGCCGGCCTCGGGGCGTACGAGGCGACGGTGGGCGCGGCGCGGGAGGCGGGGCTGCTGGTGGTGGCGGACGCGAAGCGCGGGGACATCGGCGTGTCGGCGCGGCACTACGCGGCGGCGTTGCTGGGGGACGGCGGGCTGGGCGGCGGGGCGGACGCGGTGACGGTGAGCCCGTATCTGGGGCCGGACACGGTGGAGCCATTTGTCGAGGCGGCGGCGGAGCGAGACTCGGGGGCGGGGGTGTTCGTGCTGGTGCGGACGTCGAACCCGGGGTCGGGGGATCTGCAGGGGCTGCGGCTGGAGGACGGGCGGGCGGTGTGCGAGGCGGTGGCCGACTCGGTGGCGGCGATGGGTGCGGCGCACGTCGGGGCGGCGGGCTACAGCCTGGTGGGCGCGGTGGTGGGGGCGACGCACCCGGGCGACGCAGCGGCGCTGCGGGGGCGGATGGCGCGGCAGGTGTTCTTGGTGCCGGGGTACGGCGCGCAGGGTGGCGGGGTGGCGGACGTGTTGCCTTGCTTCAACGACGACGGGCTGGGGGCGCTGATCACGGCGAGCCGGTCGGTGATTTATGCGCACGAGCTGCGCGGCGGCGTGGACTGGCGCGAGGCGGTGGCGGTGGCTGCGGCGGCGATGCGGGACGAGCTTGCCGCGGGGCTGCGGTGAGGCTCAGCGGCGGGATTGGGAGCCGAGCGATTGCATGGTGTCCGCGCGTGGCGTGGGGGTCGCGGGGTCGGCGGCGACGGTTGATGCGGGCGATATTGGCGGGGCGACGGCTTCGGCGGGCGCGGAGGGGTCGATGATGTTGCCCGACCGTGCGGCCTCGATGAGCCAGGAGCTGAAGACGCCCAGCAGCAGCGCGGCGAAGGCGGCGACGCCGGCACCGAGTCGGCGGCCGGGCCAGAGGACGCGCTCGACGCGAGGGTGGGGCTTGCCGAAGAAGCAGGCGCCGGCGATGCGGAGGTAGTAGCCGGCGGAGATCGCGGAGTTGAGCACGCCGATCACGATGAGGCCGATGAGCCCGGCGTCGAAGGCGGCGCCGAAGAGGTAGACCTTGCCGACGAAGCCGACGAACGGCGGCATCCCTAGCAGGCTGAAGACGCTGAGCAGCATGATCCATGCGAGCCATGGATATTTTTCGGCGAGGCCGGAGAGGTCTTCGAAGTCGTCGGCCTCTTCGCCGCGGTCGCGGAGGCAGCCGATGACGGCGAAGGAGCCGACGGTCGCGAGGCCGTAGCCGACGAGGTAGAAGAGGATGGCGGAGACGCCCTCGGAGCCGGGCCCGTCGGACGCGCGGAGGGTGGGGCCGACGAGCAGTCCGATGAGCAGGTAGCCGGAGTGGGCGACGGAGGAGTAGGCGAGGGTGCGTTTGACGCTTTTCTGCACGAGGCCGAGCAGGTTGCCCGTGAACATGGTGAGCACGGCCATCCACCAGATGAGCTGGAAGACGGGGTCGGGCAAGGGCAGGAGCGTGCCGTCGGGCCCGGGGAACCAGGCGACGAGGTGGAGCACGGCGAGCAGCGAGACGAAGCCGGCGGTTTTGGGGACGAAGGCGATGAACGCGGTGATGGGCGTGGACGCGCCCTCGTAGACATCGGCGGCGTAGAAGTGCATCGGCACGGCGGCGACCTTGAAGCCGATACCCAGCACGGAGAGGACGATGCCGATGAGCAGGGTCGTCGAGATCGTGCCGTCGGGCGAGGCGGCGACCTGTTCTACGACGGCCTCGCGGATGCTGGAGAACTCGGTGAAGCCGGTCGCGCCGTAGATGAGCGTGAAGCCGTAGAGGAAGACGGCGGCGGAGAGTGCGCCGAGGAAGAAGTACTTGACGGCGGCTTCCTGAGCGCCGGGGCGTTCGCGGGAGGTGGCGACCATGATGTAGGTCGGCAGGGAGGTGAGCTCGAGGGCGAGGAAGAGCCAGACGAGGTCGTTGGCGCCGGCGCAGAGCATGACGCCGGTGAGCGAGAAGAGGAAGAAGGCGAAGAACTCGCCGCGCATGGAGTCGCCGGCGTCGAAGACCTTGCGTTTGTCGGCGGCGAGGACTTGGCCGAGCTGGTCGGGCACGGCGGCGGCGACCATGAGCAGGACGATGCCGACGAAGCAGACGGCGAGCTTGACGTAGCCGGCGAACCCGCCGACGCCGTAGGTGAAGAGGACGGGGCCGTCGATGATGCCGACCTCGACGTCGGTGCCGTTCCAGTCGATGGTGAGGACGGTGGCGCAGAACAGGGCGGTGGCGGCGAGCCAGGGGGCGGCCTTGCGTCCGGCCTCGGGGTTGGCCAGGCCGGCGACGAGGCAGGCCATCGCGCCGAGGATCATGGCGATCTCGGGGGCGAGGCTGACGAGGTCGTGCGGGGCCATGCCGGTCATGGCGTCACCTCCTCGTGCGCTTCGTGGGTCGAGGCGAGGCGGGGTGCGGGCTCATCCGTAGGTGCGGGGGTGATGAGCGGCTCGTCGGGGGTGACAACGATGGGCGAGTTGATGAGGCGGAGGTCGTTGCTGCGCTCCTGCATGACCAGCTCGGCGGGGCGGAGGATCGGCTGCACGCAGGCCTCGACGGATCGGAGGATGGGCGTGGGGTAGATGCCGGTGACGAGGCAGACCAGGGCGATGGGCGCGAGGGTCCAGACCTCTTTGGCGGTGAGGTCGTGGCGCTCGATGACGTGCTCGCGGGTCTTGGGGATTTTGACCGGGCCGAAGCAGACGCGGGCGATCATCGTGAGCAGGTACATCGCGGCGAGGATCATGCCCAAGCCGGCGAGCAGGGCGAAGACCCAGCCTGCGCCGAGCGCGGCGTCGGCGCGGAAGGTGCCGAGCAGGACGAGGAACTCGCCGACGAAGCCATTGAGCCCGGGCAGTCCGACGGAGGCGAAGGCGAAGAAGATGAGGAAGAAGGACCAGACGGGCATGACCTTCATGAGGCCGCCGACCTCGGACATCTGCCGAGTGTGCAGGCGGGTGTACATCATGCCGACGCAGAGGAAGAGCGCGCCGGTGGAGAGGCCGTGGGCGAGCATGTAGAAGGCGGCGCCGGTGGTGGCGGTGGTTTCGAGGGCGAACATGCCGAGGACGCAGAAGCCCATGTGGCTTACCGACGAGTAAGCGATGAGCTTTTTCATGTCCTTCTGGACCCAGCAGATCATGGCGGCGTAGAGGATGCCGATGACGCCGAGGATCGAGAGGATGCGCGCCGAGTCGACGACGGCCACGGGGACGGTGGGCAGGGTGAAGCGGAGGATGCCGTAGGTGCCGAGCTTGAGCATGACGGCGGCGAGGTCGACCGAGCCAGCGGTCGGGGCTTCGGTGTGCGCGAGGGGCAGCCAGGTGTGGACGGGGAAGAGCGGGACCTTGACGGCGAAGCCTGCGAGCAAAGCGCCGAGCAGGAAGAGCTGCTCGGTGACGCTGAGCTGGCTGGAGGCGGCGAGGATGGTGGCGAAGTCGAGCGACCACTCGCCGAGGGCGAGGCCGTCGGTGGACATGCGGCTGGCGATGTCGGCCATCTGTCCGGGGGAGAGGTGGGCGTTGAACCAGGCGAGGTAGAGGATGCCGGCGAGCATGAGCATCGAGCCGGTGAAGGAGTAGATGAAGTAGACGGAGGCAGCGCGCAGGCGGTTGGCCCCGCCGAAGACGCCGATGAGGAAGAACAGCGGGATGAGCGTGAACTCGTAGCAGACGTAGAAGTAGATGAGGTCGGTCGCGGTGAAGGCGGCGATCATGGACGCCTCGGCCCAGAGCAGCCAGAAGAAGAACTCCTTGGCGCGGTAGCCGACGCGCTCGCGCAGGTGCGTGAACGACTCGAGCATCACCAGGGGCATGATGAAGGTGGTGAGCAGGAGGAACCACATGGACAGGGCGTCGACGGAGCCGACGAACCGCAGGCCGAAGGCGGGCACCCAGGGGAACTCGTAGTTGAGCTGCTGCTCGCCGGGGCGGGACCAGTCGAACAGGCCCATGCCGGGCAGGGCGGCGGTGAGGACGAGCAGGAAGGTGACGACGGTGGTGAAGAAGGTCGCCTGGCAGATCTCGTTGAGCTTGCGCGCCGGGAGCAGCAGCAGCAGGATGCCGCCCAGGACCGGGAAGATGAAGGCGGCGGGCAGGATGGCCGAGGAAAGGAATTCCATATCAGGCGACGGTCGCGACGTAGAGGATGAAGATGAAGATGGCGATGCCGGCGATCATGCCGATGCCGTAGCCCTGGAGGTGGCCGCGTTGGGAGCGGTGCATGGCCAGGCCGAGCCCGACGGGGATGAGGCCGACGAGGCGGACGATCCAGTCGATGACCAGCGTGTCGAAAGCGGTAAGCAGGAAGGCCTTGAGCCGCAGCGGCAGGACGATGAGCTTGGCGTAGATGGCGTCGAGGAAGTAGCCGTGCTCGAAGACGTAGCCGATCGGGCGGGTGGCCGCGCCGAGGCTGCGGCCGAGGTCGCGGTTGAGCCCGAAGCAGAGGTAGGCCAGGGCGATGCCGGCGATGGCGATGATGGATGAGATGATGGCGACGGCGAGGTGGGCGTCCATGCCGAGCAGATAGGCGTGGTCGGGGTACGGGGTGGCCATGAACTGCGAGGAGTGTTCGAGCATCTTGTCGATGTATTTCACGCCGACCTTGTGGAGGACGAACCCGCCGATGACCGAGGCGATCGCGAGGAGGACGAGCGGCAGATTCATCGGCCACATGGGCATCTCGTGCGGCTCGGTGGCGTGGTGGCCGCCGTGGGCTTCGATCTCGTGGGCTTCTTCCTCGGCGACGTCGATCATCGCGGCTTCGAGGTCGGACATGGGCTCGCGTTGGTTGTCGCCGGTGCCGCGGCCCATGACGAATTTTTCGGGGCCGAGGAAGACGAGGAACCAGAGGCGGAAGGTGTAGAAGGCGGTGAGGAAGGCGGCGAGCAGACCGACGCCGCCGGCGAGCAAGGCCCACCATGCGCCTTGCTGGGCGAGGCCGAGGGCGATGGCGTCGCCGAGGATGAGGTCTTTGGAGAAGAAGCCGGCGGTGAAGGGGAAGCCGGCGAGGGCGAGGCAGCCGACGAACATGAGCCCGGCGGTGACGGGCATTCGTTTGCCCAGGCCGGACATGGTGCGGATGTCGAGCGAGCCGGCGAGGGCGTGCATGACCGAGCCGGCGGCGAGGAAGAGCAGGGCCTTGAAGAAGGCGTGGGTGACGAGGTGGAACACGCCGCCGACGGAGAGTACGGCAACGCCGATGAACATGAACCCGAGCTGGGAGATGGTGGAGTAGGCGAAGACGCCCTTGAGGTCGTTGGAGCAGAGGGCGATGGTCGCGGCGTAGAGGGCGGTGAGGGCGCCGATGAGGGCGACGGTTTCCATCGCGCCCGGGGCGATCTGGAAGACGGGCGTGAGGCGGGCGACGAGGTAGACGCCGGCGGTGACCATGGTGGCGGCGTGGACGAGGGCGGAGACGGGCGTCGGGCCGGACATGGCGTCGGGCAGCCAGACGGACAGCGGCAGCTGGGCGGACTTGCCGAACGCGCCGAGCATGAGCAGGAACGGCGCGAACATCAGCGCGGCCGGGGCGTCGACGCGGCCTTCGACGATCGCCTGGGCGGCGGGGAGGATGTCGTCGAACCGGACGGAGCCGAGCTCGTTGTAGATCAGGAAGATGCCCAGCGCAAAGCCGAGGTCGCCGATGCGGTTGACGATGAAGGCTTTCTTGGCGGCGTCGACGGCGACCTTGTGTTTGTAGTAGTGGCCGATGAGCAGGTACGAGCAGAGGCCCACGCCCTCCCAGCCGAGGTAGAGGAGGATGAGGTTGTCGGCCATGACCAGGTGGAGCATGGCGAAGATGAACAGGCTGACGGCCATGAAGAAGCGGGCGTAGCCTGCGTCGTGGGCCATGTAGCCGACGGCATAGGTCGCGATGAGCCCGCCGACGCCGGTGATGACGAGCATCATGATCAGCGTGAGCGGGTCGATGAAGTAGGCGATGTTGGCCTGCAGGCCGGCGACGCGGATCCACGGCAGGAACGTGACGGTGTGGCTGACGAGCTCGCCGGGCCTGGACTTGGCCTCGCCGTGGGCGTGGTCGTCGTGGCCCGCGTGGTCATCGGCGTGGTCGTTGGCCTCGTCGGCGACGAGCTGGATGGTGGCTTCGTGTTGGGCGGCGTGCTTGTCGTTGTCGAAGACGCCGGGGGTGGCGTCGGTGAAGACGCCGACGGTGAGCGCGAAGGCGGCGAAGATGGAGGCGACGCAGACCCAGCCGGCGGCCTTGCTGAGTCGCCGATCGACGGCCGCGAGGCCGCAATAGACGGCGGCGAGCGCGGGCAGCCACGGGATCAGCTTCACAAGGTCGACGGCGGTCACGCGGGAGAGTCTCCGGTCAGTCGTGCAGGGTGGCCCAGGCCTCGGCGTCGAGGGTGCGGCGGCGGCGGAAGAGCATCACGACCAGCCCGAGCGCCAGCGCGGCCTCGGCGGCGGCGATCGTGAGGACGAAGATCACGAAGGTCTGGCCGGTGACGTTGCCGTGGTACACGCTGAACGCGATCAGCGAAACGACGACGCCCTGGAACATCATCTCCGTGCACAGGAACATGACGATCAGGTTGCGGCGGGTGACGAACCCGATGAGCCCGAGCACGAAGAGGATCGCGCCGGTCGTCAGGAAGTGGCCGAGCGCCGCTTCGGACAGAGCGACGGCCAACGCCGGCATCGGGGGCAGGGCGCCGATCACGCGGACGCCTCCGCGGTGGCGGCCTGGTCGGCGGGGTGCGGGGCGCCGGAGGGGCGGGGCTCGGGGTGGTCCTCGACGCGGGTCTTGGCGATGACGACCGCGCCGATGAGCGAGACGAGCAGGATGATGCCGGCCAGCTCGATGCCCAGCGGGTGGGCCATGAAGAGGTCGAGGCCGACCACCTCGACGTTGGACAGGCGATCGGGGTCGGCCTGGTGGATGAAGGCGTCGGTGGTGGGGTTGACGTCGGCGATCTCGGCGTCGATGCGGGCTCGGACGGCTGCGGCGGTGCGGTTGGGGAGGATCTCTTCGATGATCACGGCGTCGGGTGCCGCGGCCGCGGCCGGGTTGGGGGCGCGGGTGGCGTCGAACGAGAGCGTGAGCAGCACGGCCAGCAGCAGGAAGCCGGCGGCGATGGCGGCCCCGGGGGTGCGGGCGCGGATGTCGAAGACCTCGTCTTCGCCGGGGTCGTTGGGCCCGCCGGCGTTGGCGGCGAGCATGATGACGAACATGTAGGTGACGAGGATGGCCCCGCCGTAGATGATGACCATGGCGAAGGCCATGAACTCGGCGGAGAGCGTGAGGAACAGCCCGGCCGACGCGAGGACGACCAGCACGAACCACAGGGCCGAGTGGACCGGCTTGGTCGCGGTGATCACGAGCGCGGCCGAGCCGATGCCGATCGCCGAGAAGATGTATTGGTAGACGAACGCCGTGGTGGACAGGCCGAGGTCGGCGAAGTCCAGCGCGGCGTAGGTGCCCAGCCAGAGCAGCCCGAGCCCGGCCGCGGCGATCACCCCCCCGGCGACGCGATAAGTCTGTCGGGCCTTGGGCATCATGAGCCAGAGGCCCAGCGCGCCTGCGACGACGGCGAAGTAGATCGCCAGCGGGTTGTCGAGCGTGATGGGCATGCCCTGCGACGGGAGGAGGCGGAGCGGAGGGCCCCTATATGGATGGCGGGATTCCCTGTGCTCCCGCAAGGGCGGCAGCATAACAAGGGCCGAGCGCGTGGGTGTTCGCTGGCCGGCGCTTGCAGGGGCGATGTCGTTTTGTCACGGCCCGCCGGCGGGGGTCACGCGCTGTGGATCGAGCGGGCGACCTCGGTCCAGTCGATCGAGCGGTCGATCTCGGCGAGCATCTGCGTCTGGTCGACGGCGGCGGGCTGAGTCAGCCACTCCATGCGGTTGTCGCGGCGGTGAGCGGAGGGGCGGAGCGACACCTCGCGGTTGGCGATCTCGATGGCCTGCCAGCCGTCGTGGGTGTGGAACACGCCCTTGAGCCGGAGGATCTGATTGTCGGCGATGCCCTCGTGGCAGACGCGGATGAGATTGACCATGAGCGCCTGCTCGTCGAAGCTGCGCTCGGCGTCGAGGACGAACCCGCCGGGGTGGATGGTGGGGTCGTGGCTGTGATCGTGATGATGGTCGTGGTCGTGGTCGTGGTCGTGGTCGTGGGTGTGCCCGTGGTCGTGATCGTGGTGGTGCGTGTGCGTGTGCGTGTCGTGGCTGTGGTGAGGGTGATCGCACCCGGCTTTCTCAAGGACGTGATCGAACACGTCCGCGGGCAGCTCGCCTTGGGTGGTGGTGACGACGCGGAGCTTGGGCGGGTCGAGCTGGGCGGCCCAGCGCTTGGCACGCTCGATCTTCGCTTCGCTGGCCTTGTCGCAGCGGTTGAAGACGAGGATATCGGCCGCCTCGCAGAACATCTGGTAGTAGCCCATGCGCTCGAAGGTCTCTTCGTCGAAGTCGGCCACGCTGAGCATCACGATGGACGGCCGCAGGGAGATGTTCAGGTCCACCTGCGTGCCGCGCAGCAAGTCGATGACCTGCGCGGGCGACGCCATGCCGCTGGGTTCGATGACGATGCGGTCGATGTCGGGGTCGGCGGACAGCCGGCCGACACGTTCGGGGAGCTCGGCGAGCATGGTGCAGCAGATGCACCCGCCGGGGACGTTGAGGACTTTGGTCGATGGCGCCTCGGCCGCGAGGGTGGTGCTGTCGAGCCCGACGGGGCCGAAGTCGTTGACGAGCACGCCGACACGCTGCTCGGCGGCGTGGTGGCGGAGGTAGTGCAGGATCGCCGAGGTCTTGCCGACGCCCAGCGGGCCGGCGACGATGTGGCAGGGCTTGGGTTGGGGGTGTGCCATGTCAGAACGACTGTAGCGCGGCGGCGGGCGGTGGTGTTGAGCCGTCGCCGCGGGTCAGAGTTTGGTGGGGTTCGGGGCGTCGCCGTAGACGGCCTTGGGGTCGAAGACCTTTTCGGTTTCGGTGTACGCCAGCTCGTCGCCGGCCTGGTCGCCGGTCGGCACGGCCCGGTAGAAGCACGAGCGGTACCCGACGTGGCAGCTCGCGCCGCCCTGGACGTCGACGCGCAGCCAGACGCAGTCTTGGTCGTCGTCGATCCGCATCTCGCGGACGATCTGCACGAGCCCGCTGGTCGCGCCCTTGTGCCAGAGGACTTTGCGGCTGCGGCTCCAATAGACGGCCTCGCCGAGCTCGATGGTCTTGGTCAGGGCCTCGGCGTTCATGTAGGCGTGCATGAGCACCTCGCCGGAGTCGAAGTCGGTCGTGACGACGGGGATGAGCCCGTCGGCGTCGAACTTGGGTGCCAGGTCGTTGCCCTCTTCAACCTGCTCGACGCTGAGTCGCTGCGAAAACGTGGGGGTGGCCATCGGTACGGCTCTCCGGGTGCGGTGTGGGGGTACGAAAATCGAACAAATAGGATAGCGTGCCAGCGAGGTCGGCTGGTCGGGAGGCTCAAATGCGTTTGGCGGTTGCGGCGTCGTGGGAGCCCAGCGAATTGATCATTTTTTACCTCTTCCACTCAATTTTTGCTTTTCTTGGAGAACTGATATCAAGGCAAGTCGTTAATCTGGTCGATTCGCGTTTCTCGAGTTGCAAAATCTGCTATATGTCCGCCAACCGGCGAGCTCGAACGGGCCCACCAGCCAACACGAGGTCCATATTCGCTAACGAAATCGGCGAATATAAAGCCCGCGATGTCGGAGTTAAATGACCCGCCATCTTGGCGAGAGATACGTAAAATAGTGTTGTCTAGCTTATGACTTGGCACGCCTGCTCGATAATTGGAGGGTAAAACCCGAAAGGGAACTGCCTCAAATTTAAATTCTTCGTTACTAATAAATTTAAAATAAGATTCAAAGGATGCGTCGGTCGCAGACCAACTCACTGCTGGGTCAATGGGAATTAGAAGAATGCTCGTTGCGCGCTCAGGAGCACCGTCGTTTTCTAAAATGTCAGATGAAATGTCTTGCTTCGCGAGTATATCGCAGATTGAAACCATAGTTCGATGCCACTGGAGCCTATCCATGCCGGATAATATTGAGCTATCTGTTTCTAGGTTTAACCAAGTTAAAATCTGAAGTAATGATCGGCTGTCATTGAAGTGAGTCGAGACGATTTCAGCAATGTCGATTAATGATTCTACTCGGCGGACGGAAAATTGATCTGTTTGCTCTAGTTCGTCGAATCGTGCATCGAATTCGGCTAAGATGGCTAATCTCAATTGATCGAGTTTTTGATTTTCAGATCGAGTTAGAAACCATGTATTAATAGACAGGCTCAAGATTGCAATTATTGCGCTAATCACTGCAATAGCAGTCTTGATGTCGATTCCTGTCGTCCGCTGGCTTGTATTCTGGGCGGTCATTGGATTTCATGTCCGGGTGCGAGCTAATACCCTTTTCACCGATTAGTGCTTGGTGGCCTAATTTGGTCTGTGATACTCTCGAAATATCCTCAGAATATGCAAATTCTCAATTACTAGACAGTGTAGCTACTACTTGGATCAATATGTCATTCAATTACGGCATTCGAGTCCGTATAAGACTTCACAATGCGTTGGACCAAGTCGTGTCGAACGATGTCGCTGCCGCTCAAGGCCATCGTCGCGACGCCTTGGACGTTGCCGAGTCTTCGGACGGCGTCGAGGAGGCCGGAGTCGGATTTGTCTTCTAGGTCGGTTTGGGAGGTGTCGCCGGTGACGACCATGCGGGAGCCGTGGCCGAGGCGGGTGAGGAACATGAGCATCTGGGAGCGGGTGGCGTTCTGGGCTTCGTCGAGGATGACCATGGCGTCGTTGAGGGTTCGGCCGCGCATGAAGGCCAGCGGGATGATCTCGATGAGGTCGGAGGCCATGAAGCGTTCGACCTGGTTGAACTCCATCATGTCGTGGAGGGCGTCGAGTAGCGGGCGGAGGTAGGGGTTGACCTTTTCCTGCATGGTGCCGGGGAGGAAGCCGAGGCGTTCGCCGGCTTCGACGGCGGGTCGGACGAGGACGAGCTTTCGGACGTGGCCGCGTTTGAGCAGGGCGGCGGCGACGGCGGTGGCGAGGTAGGTCTTGCCGGTGCCGGCGGGGCCGGTGCAGATGGTGAGGTCGTGTCGAAGGATGGCGTCGACGTAGCGGCGTTGGCCGGCGGTCTGCGGCTTGATGCTTCGGCCGCGGAGGTAGACGTCGAGCTTATCGGCGAGCAAGGGGGGCTGACCCGGCGTGGCGGCGTGGGGTGCGTGGAGGTCGGCGGCCTCGGCGATGAGCTCGAGCAGGCGCTGGGTGGTGATGGGGTGGCGTTGGGCGGAGGCCTGCTCGATGACGCGCGCGGCGCGGCCGACCTGGTCGTCTTGGCCGGCGAGGCGGAGGGTGTCACCTCGATCGGTGATGGCGACGTCGAAGGCGTCTCGAATGAGCTTGAGGTGCTTGTCGGCGGGCCCGGTGACGGCGACGCGGGCGGTGCCGGGGGGCAGGGGCAGGGTGAGCTCCACGGCGATTAGTTCCGGCGGGGGCGTTGGGGGGCGTCGGGTTGGGCGTGGAGCTGGCGGACCTGATCCTCGGTGGAGGGCACGAGGATGGCGCCGTCGGCGAGCTCGATCTGGCGGAGGCGGCCTTGGTTGGTGAAGAGGTAGCGGCGCCAGCCGGTCTGCGGCGAGGCGCGGGTGACCATGGCGAACTGCCCGCCCTCGAGCTGTTCGATGAACTCGGAGCGGAGGGTGATCTCTCGGGACGCGCCGTGGAAGGCGTAGGTCTGGGCCATGAGCGGGCGGCCGTCGATGAGGGCGAGGGGCAGGACGTTGGCTTCGAGCTGGGTGACGTAGGCGGCGGGCGGGCGTTTCCAGCGGAGGGGGCGTTCACGGCCGTTGGGCGTCTCGAGGGTGACGGTGATCGTGTCGTCGGAGTCGACGCCGGTGAGCAGGGTGCGGGTGAGCGGCGGGGCCATCGGCATGGCTTGGGGGTCGATGAGTCGCACCCAGGTGTTGACGCTCCAGACCTCTTCTTGGCGGTCGCGTGCGAGGAAGAACTCGGCGTCGGTGGCGAAGATGCTGTTGGTGCGGCGCTCTCGGGATTGGATGTCGAGGCGGTAGCCGTCGGTGTTGAGGTCGCGGGTGCGGGTGAAGGTGAAGCGTTGGAAGCCGACGTCTTCTCCGTTGCGGATCGTGCGGAACCAGGCGTCTTGGGGCAGGCGGTTCCACAGGGCGTCGAAGTCGAGGTCGTTGAGCCAGGCGTCGGCTTCCTCGACGAGGGCGACGCGGACGTCGTTGAGCCTGTCGAGCGGGGTGATGGCGACGGACTCGAGCATCTGCTCGAAGAGGCGGGTGTAGCGCGGCTTGAGCGCGGCGGTGGGCAGGTCGAGGCGGAAGACGAGGACGCGTGCGGGGTCGAGCTTGACGAGGACGAACGTGGCGGTCCACTCGGCTCGGCCGTCGATGCGGGGGACGATGAAGTCGACGCGGAGGGTGGGTCGGCCGGCGGGCTGGATGTCGCGGGTGATGGGCTCGATGGGCAGGGCGGAGGGGAAGCTGAACTTGAACTGGCCGATGGCGATGTTCCTGGCCTGGTTGAGCTGGACGAGGTCGCCGGCGTCCTGGAGATAGACGGCCATGCGGACGCCATCGGGCAGGAGGAAGTTGACGAGGGCGTCGTCGCTGGTTTGCTGGGCCTCGGTCGCGCCTTGCGGCGGCAGGAGGGACAGGCCGTAGGCGGGCTCGAACCACCGGGCGCGGGCGACGGGCTCGGCGGGCGCGGGCTCGGCCGCGGGGCGGGCGAAGGGGTCGCTGACGACCTGCGCGTCGGCCGGCGTGACGGCGCCGCACGCGAGGAGCGCGATGGCGAGGATGATGCAGTGCACCGCGCGGCGGGGTGTGGCGATGAGCGCGGGTTGAAGTTGCGGGTCGTTAAGCATCATGGGGTGGTCTGGCGGGTGCTGCCGAGGACGTTGTAGAGGACCTGGATGTTCTCGACTTTGCGTCGGTTGGTGAGCGGCTCGCCGGGGGGCAGGGCGTCGATCATGTAGACGATCCATCGCTGGTCGGTGCCGTTTTCGATAACGGCGACCTGGTGGTGGCGGGTGATGTCGTCGTCGCTGCCGGTGGTGCGGGTGAATCGGTGGGTGGCGACGAGGCCGGTGGGGAGCAAGAGGGTTGGCGAGACGACGATGGGCTCGGCTTCTTGCGGGCCATGGTTGGCGACGAGGCCGGCGAGGATGCTGTTCATCGCGAGCTGGGCGACGACGGTGCTGGGGCGGGCGTCGGTGGCCTGGTCGATGAGCAGCGAGCGGCCGGGCTGGGTGGTGTCGACGTAGCGCTCGGCGTCGGGAAGGGCGGGGATGGTCGGGCCAGGGCGTTCGGGGTCGTCGGCCTGCCACGCGGGGGCGACGCGCATGAGCACGCCCTCGCCCTGGATGTCGAGCGGGGCGAGGCTGTTGGCGCCGACGAGCTGGGTGTTGACCCATGCGGCGGCGGTGGAGGCGAGCAGAAGCGCGAGAGTGGCGGCGGCGATCGCGGCGCGTCGTCGCAGGGACAGCTTGATGGGCGTATTGGCTGTGACGGTGTGGGCGGGCACGCGGTGAGTTTACGCGTCCGCGGCGGGCGTCGGCAATGGAGAGGGGCGTTACGCGGCCTGGCGGGAGGGGCCGGGCGAGGGCGCGGCGTGGGTTTGGGGCAGGTGGGCTGCCAGGCCTTGGACCCAGGCGTCGACGGCGTCTTCGGTGGGCAGGGGCATGACGCCTTGGCCGTCGGGGTGGCGGGTGGGGTCGGCGGTGGTGTGGACCGCGAGGGGCGCGACGGGCAGGCTGTCGCGGATGGACAGCAGGCTGGGCGCGGTGAGCAGCACGGCGTCGAACGGATCGCGGTCGGCGAACTCGGCGATGGCGTGGGCGAGGCGGGTGTAGCGTGCGAGGCGGCCCTTGCGCACGAGGCGGGTGTCGGGCACGAGGCGATGCAGGTTGCGCCAGTGCTCGAGGTTGATGGGCTTGTCGATGAGGGTGACGAGGCGCAGCGCGGTGGTGGGCGCCAGTCGCTCCGCCAGCCGATGCGCCCTCGCGGCGTCGTCTGCCCGGTCGGGGCATGGCGTCGCGTGGGCGACCATCAGCAGGCGTAGCGGCGGGGCGTTCATCGTCGGCGTCCTTGTCGACTCAGCGGGGGGCGTTTCTCACCTCCGCCCCGTGTGCGAAGAGACGGCGCATGGCTTATGCGGCCTTGCGTCGGCTCTTCTTCTCTCCCTGGCCGTAGGTGTATCCGTAGCGATAGCGGTAGCCGTATCGGTACTGATAGTGACGGCGGCGGGTGCGTTGTTGGTCGGTGGCGATCATGCCCGAGACGGGCGCGTGGTAGCTCTGCAGCGTGCTGATGGCCTGCTCGATCATCGTGCGAGGCGTGCGGTTCATCCGCGAGACGAGCAGGACTTCATCGCTTTGCGCGCCGAGGATGCCGGCGTCGGCGAGCTCGACGACGGGGGGCGTGTCGATGATGACGTGGTCGTACTCGCTGCGGAGGCGCTGGAGCAGGTTGCCCATCGTCTGCGAGTGGAGGAGCTGGACGGCGTCGGTGTCGGCGCGGCTGCCGGCGCAGCAGAGGGTGAGCCCGGTGTCGCCGACGCGGTGGGTGATGTCGTCGAAGTCGGCCTCGCCTCGGAGGAAGTCGGTGATGCCCTGGTGGGGCGGGAAGTCGAGCAGCTTGGCGAAGGTGGGCAGGCGGAGGTCGCACTCGAGGACGATGGTGCGGCGGTTGCGCAGCTCGGCGAAGGTGAGGCCGAGGTTGAGCGAGGTGATCGTCTTGCCCTCCTGCGGCGTGGCGGAGGTGATGGTGTGGATGAGGTTGCGCTTGTTCTGCCACTTGGCGAGCAGGGCGGTGCGGATCGACCGGTACTGCTCGGCCATGATCGAGCCGGGGTGCGAGATCGCGACGAGGCGTTCGTCGATGGTGGTGGATTTGGGGTCGAGCGGCAGGGTGCGGGCCACAGGCGCGGGGGTGGCTTGCGCGGTCGGCTGCGCGATCGGCTTAGCGGGGAGCGGAGCGGCGGGCGCGGGCTGCGGCTCGGACATCTTGAGGAAGGCGGCCTGGCCGAGCGAGGGCGCGGGCTCGTCCGCGAAGGTGGCGGGCTCGACAGATTCGGGGATCGACTGCGGGGTGATCGGCGTGTCGAGATCGTCGGCCGGTGGGGCTTCGAAATCGGCGAAGTCGTCGTCGGCGCTGTCTTGGGCGGACGCGACGGGTTCGGGTTGAGTGTCGGCCGAAGCCTGCGGGCTGGGCGCAGCTTCGTCGAGCACGTCTTCGGGCGCGGCGAAGTCGTCGGCACCGATGGCGTCGTCGGCGTCGGGTCCGGGGAGGTCCGCCGGGGTGGGCGGCGACGGATCGGCGGGCGTCGCGGGGTCGCGGCGCTGCTCGTCGTCGGATCGGTTGAGTGCGTCGAAGATGTAACCCATGGCTTATCCGGCGAGCTTGAAGGGAACGTCGTCGAGGGACCGCTGGACGTCGGCGTCCATGCCGAAGCTGGGCACCATGTCGTCGAGGACCTGACGGACCATGGCGGGCTCGATGCGTCGGGCCTCGCGGACGTATCCGACGAGCAGGCAATTGTCGCAGACGACGTTGACGAGTCGCGGCACGCCGCGGGTGAACTGATAGAGGGTCTGGATGGCGTCGCCTGCGAAGGACACGCCGACGGCCTTGGGGTCGACCGAGGCGGCGCGGACGCGGTGGGCGATGTAGCCGGCGGTGTCGTGGATGGACATCGGGCGGAGCTGCTTGGCCATGACGACGCGCTGGCGCAGGGCCGACATCGTGGGGCTGGCGATGCGGTCGCGCAGCTCGGGCTGGCCGACGAGGATGAGCTGGAGCAGCTTGGCGGTGTCGGTGTCGAAGTTGGAGATCAGGCGGAGCTCTTCGAGCGCGGCGTCGGAGAGGGTTTGCGCCTCGTCGATGAAGAGGACGACTGGTCTTCCGCGGCGGTTCTGCTCGAGGAGGTGGCGGTTGAGCCGTTCGAGCAGGCGGGTGTGGTCGTCGGCGGCTTCGACCTGGACGTCGAGGGCGCGGAGAATGTGGCGGATGAGTTCGCCGCCGGTCTGGTGGCCGTGGAGGAGCTGGACGATGGTGGCGCGTCCGCCGCAGCGTTGGAGCATGGTGCGGCCGACGGTGGTTTTGCCCGAGCCGATGTCGCCGGTGACGAGGACGATGCCCTTGCGCAGGCGGATGGTGTACTCGATGGCGGCGAGTGCTTCGCGGTGCTGCTCGGAGGCGTAGAAGAACCGCGGGTCGGGCGTGTTCTCGAACGGCAGCTTGCTGAATCGGTAGAAGGCTTCGTACATGGCGGTCACTCCGTCGGTCCGGCGTGGGCGGAGCGTGCTGGGTTGGTCGGGGCGTTGGTGTTGGTGTTGGTGGGGGTGGCGGGTACCTGGGCCTCGATTGGGGCGGGCGTGTAGTTGGGGTTGATGTACGGCATCGCGGCGGGCTCGGGGCGGTCGTCGGCGGAGCTGGCGGAGGCCCCGGCGTCGACAGCAGCGGCGGCGCGGTTCAGGCCGAACCAGCGGTCGAGCAGGTCGGGCCGGCGGAGGTCGGCGTAGAGCAGACCGACCAGCGACGCGAGGACGAGCACGATGGCGGCGGCGTTCATCGGGTAGATGACGGTGTTGCGGACGTGCCGCATGCGCTTGTGTTGGGCGGTGACCAGCTCGTTGACGCAGCCGAAGATCGGCAGGTTGACGGTCTCGGCGGCCTTCTCGCCATCGAGGAAGGTTTCGTTGTTGCGGTGCGCGACCAGCACGTTGAGCGTGCCGCCGACCAGCCCGAGCAACAGAGCGATCACGATGACCTGCCCCAGGTCGGGCGAGACGGGCAGGACGGCGCGCGAGGCGGGCTGCAGGACGTTGAGTTGGACGCCCATGTTGCCGGCCTCGGCGGTCTGCGCGAGCTCGGAGTTGCGGAGGTTGTCTTCCCAGAAAGCGAGTTGGCGCTGCGCCTCTTCGGCTTCGCGCTCGATGGAGCGGTATTGGCCGCGGATCAGGTAGACGCGGTCAGACTCTGCCTGCAGGTCGGCGAGGCGTTGCTCGAGCCGGACGCCGCGTTCGGCCAGAGCACCGGCGGTGGCGCGGGCTTCGGTGAGCTGGAGCTCAAGCTCGCCGCGCTTGGGGTTGGTGATGGTCTGGCGCTCGGCGAGCACCTCGCGGGGCGCGGCGGCGATGGCTTCTTCGACCTTGGCGAGCTGCTTGCGGGCGGCGACGAGGTCGGGGTGAAGCTCGCGCATCTTGAGGACGTCGACGTACTCGTTGATGCGGTCGAGCGCGGCGCGTCGTTCGCCCTCGAGGCGTTCGAGGTCGGGGTTCTTGGCGTTGACGAGCGTCTCGACGTGGGTGGGCTCTTCGGCCAGAGCCTGTTCGAGCGAGGTCACGCGGGCGTCGGCGATGTTGCGTTCGGTCAGGGCGTCGTCGACGGCCTGGCGTGCGAGGTAGAGGGCTTCGGTGATGTTGCTGGGCGAGTCGGGGAGCAGGCGGGCGTGCTTGAGCTCGAAGTCGAGCAGCTTGCCCTCGAGGCCGCGGATGATCTCGCGCTGGCGCGTGACTTCGCTTCGGAAGAAGCCGGCGGATTGGTCCATGCGGGCTTCGAGGTGCTGGCGTTGCGAGGCGATGTAGTCGTTGACCAGGCCTTGCACGACGAGCTGGGCGATGCGCGGGTGGCCGGACTTGAAGGCGACGCGGACGACGTCGCGCTCGGAGTCGGAGAACTCGAAGACGACCGAGCTGTGGCGGGCGATCTCGAAGCGGAGCTGGGCGATGTCGGCGGGCGAGTTGACCAGGCCGGCCTCGAAGAGCTCGGGTGAGATCTCGCCGATGACGCGGTCGATCGCGGCGGGGTTTTTGATCTCGTTGAGGACGGCGGCGCGCGACTCGCGGGCGGTGCGGCCGGTGGGGGTGGCGGCGAGATCGGTGACGACGGTCTGGTGGCGTCGCTCGAACGTGGCGTTGGAGTTGTAGACGCGGGGGACGAAGAGGCTCACGGCCAGGGCGATCGCCGAGAGGGCGAAGGCCGGCACGATGAAGCGCCAGCGGTAGCGCTTGAGCAGTTCCCATGCATCGAGCAGGGCGTGGGCGGGTTGTGTGCTCTTGTGGGTCATCTTGCCATCCGTTGGCGGTCGCGGCCCGTCCGTGCGGTCGCGTGCGGGTTAGTTGTTCTCTTCGCTGTACGACGCGTTGGCGGTGTCGTCGTATATATCGCTTGGTGAGCGGACGGTCTGGGCGATGGGTTGGATGGGCAGCAGCAGCTGCTGGAACGCCAGGCCGACCGAGGCGAGCGGGTTGGGCGGGACGTAGAGGATGTCGCCCTCTTCGAGCACGGCGTCGAGGGTGGTGTCGCCCTCGCGGACCATGCGGTTGAGGTCGATGGTCATGCGCTTGCGGACCTCGCCGTCGGGGCTGGGGCGGAGGATCTGGATCTTCTCGGGGTCGGCCAGGCGGGTCGGCTGGGCGCGGGCCATCGTCTCGAGGACAGTGTTGGCACCGAAGTAGGGGTACGGCCCGGGCGTGGCGACCTCGCCGAAGATGAAGATCTTCTTGGAGCGGAAGGAGTTGACCGAGACGGTGACGTCGGCGTCTTCGTAGTAGTCGCGGGCCAGGTGCGAGAGCTCGGCGGAGAGCTGCTGGGGGGTCTTGCCGGCGACGTGGATGCGGCCGAGCAAGGGGAGCATGACGGTGCCGTCGGGCGCGATGGAGGAGGTCTGGCCGTTGATCTCGCGGACGCGGCGCGACTGGATGCGGATCGAGTCGGGCGGGCCGAGGCGGTACTCGGTGGTGGTGACGGCCGGCCGCGGCTCGCGGACGAAGGCGGCGTAGTCGGTGTAAGTCGGCGCGCACCCCGGGGCCGAGGCGAGCGCGGCGATGCCGAGGAGGGCGATCGTCGCGAGTCGGGTGCGTCGGGGGTGTGGTGTGGCCATGGGAACTCTCTGGATCGGTGTCAGCAGGCGGCGTGGTCCCAGAACTTCGGGACTGTCTTGACGACGACGTGCGCGTCGGCGAGCAACGAGCGTCGCCTGAGGTACTCGAGGTCGTAGCGGAGCTTGGTGCGCATGCCCTCGGTGTCGTTGGAGTAGCCGGCGGCGACCTGCGCGAGGCCGGTGAGGCCTGGGGTGGCGCCGAGGCGTGCTTCGAAGTCAGGGATCTCGGGCTTGAGCTCGTCGATCATCTCGGGGCGTTCGGGCCTGGGGCCGACGAGGCTCATCTCGCCCTTGAGGATGTTGAAGAGCTGGGGGAGCTCGTCGACGTGGGATCGACGCATCCAGCCGCAGCCGGGGATGATGCGGGGGTCGTTGATGGAGGCGAAGCGAGCGCCGGCGGCCTCGGCGTCGAGGCGCATGGTGCGGAACTTGTAGATGACGAAGAGCCAGCCGTTGCGGCCGGCGCGCCACTGGCGATAGATCACCGGCCCGCCGTCGACGAGCTTGATCCACGCGGCGCAGAAGAGCAGGACCGGGGCGAGGGCCAGCAGGGCCAGGCCCGAGCCGCAGATGTCGAAGGCGCGCTTGGCCATGGGGTAGGCCGGCGTGGGTCGGCCGCCGATGAGGGCGACTCGGCTTTCGCGGGGTTGTGCGGCGGGCTGAGGCATCGCGGTTCCTGGGTGCGGATCGGCGTCAAGCCGAATTGCGGTCGGATGTTTCATCGGTGGTCGCGTCGTTCCACTTAAGCCATTGGTGCGGTCTGGCGTATCTGTCGGGTCAAGGGCCGAGAAGTGCCGGCCGGGGAATGCGGAATCGACGCCGGGGTTATCGGCGTCGCGAACCGCTAGACTGAGGGGATGGACCAGTAGCTCAATTGGATAGAGCAGCTGACTTCGGATCAGCAGGTTGGGGGTTCGAGTCCCTCCTGGTCCATTGCCTCGAAGCGAGGCTTATTAAAGCGCGTGTCGCGCTGCTGGCGAATTTGCGGCGGCGCGGCAAGGCGGGGCGGCGGAGTAAATTCGGCGGGCAAAGACGACGATATGCGTTCCGGTTTAGCGTTGTCCCTAGTTCAGCGGACTCCTATTTGAGAGACTGGCGACGCCTTTTGCGTTGCCCCTTGGGAATCGTCGCTTGAGTTCGCCGCCCTCACCTCCGTCGCAAGAGCCGTCCAGCGTGGATCACGCGCTTCGCGAGGCGTCCGCCCTGCGCGCGGCCTTGGACGAGCACTCCCTGCTGTCGATCACGGACGCCAGAGGGCGGATCATCGATGTCAACACGGGCTTCTGCCGCATCAGCGGGTACTCGCGCGAGGAACTGCTCGGCCAAGACCATCGCATCCTGAATTCGGGGCATCATCCCAAGTCGTTCTGGGTCGACGCTTGGAAGCAGATCGCCACCGGCCGTGCCTGGCGCGGCGAGGTGTGCAACCGCGCCAAGGACGGTCGGCACTACTGGGTTGACTCCACGATCGTTCCGACCCTCGACTCGGATGGGAAGGTCGAGCAGTACGTGTCGATCCGTTTCGACATCACGGCTCAGAAGGAAGCTCAACGCGATATCTATGCGCTCAAGTCGGCGTTGGATGAGCACGCTTTGCTGTCCATCGCGGATCGCTCCGGCAAGATCATCGAGGTGAATACCGGGTTCTGCCGGATCAGCGGGTACACGCGCGAGGAACTGCTTGGCCAAGACCATCGCATCTTGAACTCCGGGCATCACCCGAAGTCGTTCTGGATCGATGCGTGGAAGCAGATCGCCGCCGGTCGTGCCTGGCGCGGCGAGGTGTGCAACAAGCGCAAGGATGGCAGCCATTACTGGGTCGATTCGACGATCGTTCCGTACCTCGGTCCCGATGGGCGGGTCGATAAGTACGTCTCGATCCGGTTTGACATCACGTCGGTCAAGCAATCGCGAGAAGAGATCGATGCGCTGGCTGCGCGATTCGCGATCGCGACGGAGGGTGTCGGCGTGGGCGTGTGGGACCTGGACCTTGCGACCGAAAAGGTTGTCTGGGACCAAGCCATGCACCACATCTACGGCACGGATGATTCGATGACCGAGCCGTCGGTGTCGATGTGGTGGGACCTTGTCCACCCCGATGACACTCAGATTGCGCACGAATTCTTCGAAGATGCGCGGCGTGGTGAAAACAACGTCGAGGCGACGTTTCGCATCCGCACGCCTTGGGACGAGACGCGTCACGTCCAGGCGGTCGCCACGCCGGTGCGCGACGAAGCCGGCAGGCCGGTGCGGGTCGTCGGGATCAACTGGGACGTCACCCAGCAGAAGACCGCCGAGGCCCGGCTCGAGCTTGCGATGCGCGCGTCCAACATCGGGCTGTGGGATTGGGATGTCGCGGGCGGCAAGACCTTCTACAGCGATACGTTCTACGAGATGCTCGGCTACGAGCCCGGCGAGCTGCCGATGTCGATCGAGACGTGGCGCGAGCTGTGCGACCCCGACGACTTCGAGCGGGCGATGGCGGACGTGCAGGCGCACTTCCGAGGTGAGACGCCTCACTACGAGAACGAGCAGCGCATGCGACGCAAGGACGGCACGTGGACGTGGATCCGCGATGTCGGCGAGATCGTGGAGCGTGATGATCGCGGCGCACCGAGCCGGATGATCGGCGTGCACGTCGATGTCGACGCTCAGCACAAGGCGACCGCCGACCTCGAGGCGGCGCGGCAGTCGGCCGAAGACGCCAACCGATCGAAGAGCGAGTTCCTGGCGAACATGAGCCACGAGATCCGCACGCCGATGACGGCGATCCTCGGTTACGCCGATCTGCTGGCCGAGGACGAGATCGCGTCCGATCCCGAACGGCTTCGCGATTCGGTGCAGACGATCCGCGGGAACGCGCAGCACCTGCTGACGATCATCAACGACATCCTGGATATGTCGAAGATCGAGGCGGGGAAGATGACGGTCGAGCAGATCGAGACCGACCCGGCCGCCGTGGTGCGGGAGGTCGAGTCGCTGATGCAGACGCGGACGACGGCCAAGGGTATTGGGCTGGTTGTACGTTTCGACGGGCCGATCCCGCAGCGGGTGCAGACCGATCCGACCCGCTTGCGTCAGGTGCTGCTGAATCTCGTGGGCAACGCGATCAAGTTCACGACCGAGGGGTCGGTGACGATCGAAGTGAGCTGCGATGCGGCGGAAGAGCGGATGAGCTTTGCGGTGATCGACACCGGGGTCGGTATGACGCCTGCGCAGCTGGACACGGTCCGCAAGTTCGATGCGTTCAATCAGGCTGATACATCGACAACGCGTAAGTTCGGCGGCACGGGCCTTGGGCTGCGGATCTCGCACGCGCTGACGCGCCGTCTCGGCGGGCAGCTCGCCGTGGATTCGCAAGCGGGCGCGGGCAGCCGGTTTACGGCGACGATCGCCACGGGCTCGCTGGCCGGCGTGACGCTCGGCGATCCCACTGAAGTAGACGAAACCGCTTCCGCCGCGAAGCAAGCCTCAGGCTCGACGAAGTCCGAGCCCCCTGCCGAGCCGGACGAGCTGCCGTTGGCCGGTGTGCGTGTGCTTGTGGTTGAAGACGGCATCGACAATCAACGGCTGATTGGCTATCACCTCCGCAAGGTGGGGGCGGAGGTCGAGACCGCCGATCACGGCCGGCTGGCGCTGGAGCGGCTGACTCAGGGCGAGGGTTCGGAGGGGGCGCTCTTGGTGCCGCTGCCGTTCGACGTGATCCTGACGGACATGCAGATGCCCGAGATGGACGGCTACGAGCTGGCCGACCGGCTGCGAACGCTGACGTGCCCGGTGCCGGTGGTGGCGCTGACGGCTCACGCCATGGAGAGCGACCGCGACAAGTGCCTGTCCGCCGGGTGCGTGGACTACATCACCAAGCCGATCGATCGGGATCGTCTGATCGAGGTGTGCGTGGCGTGGTCCAAGCGCGATCAGCCCAGCGCTCGTGCCGCTTAGCGGAAACGCGGGGGGCGGGGTGCGGAATCTCAAAAAACCGATCGAGTCGGCGATGGCTGCTTGGACTCGCGAGGGTTGTTGCTAGTCTGCGCGGGACGTTCCTTCCTTGTGTGGTCGGCCACCCTCTGGCCGAGTGAGGTTTCCCTGTGTCGCGTGTGACGCCCCGTTCTGCTTCGGCGGCGCCGACCGATCGCTCGATCGGCGCGGCGGCCGCGCCATCGACGCCCGTGTCGGGTGCGGCGGGTGCGCGCGGGTTCGGCTGGGGCGAGCGGGCCCATCGTTTTGCGTCTCGGCACCGACGCAGCTTGGCGGCGTCCGGGGAGACGCGGCGGAAGCAGTTGGTTTATGTCACGACGGCGTGGCTGTTCGGGTCGGTGTGGCTGGCGATCGTGACCAGCGCGGTGGCGGTGCAGTACGGCCGATCGCTGGGGCTGGCCGAGTGGGCGTTCGGGCTGCTGGCGGCGGCGCCGTTTATCGGGTCGATCTGTCAGCTCCCGGCGGCGTACGCGCTGGAGCGATGGGGGCATCGGCGGCGGCTGTTCTTGGTGGTGGTGACGACGGGTCGGCTGATGTGGGTGGCGGCGGGGCTGGTGCCCTGGGTGCTGCCTGCGGCGGGGCCGACGTGGGCGATCGCGTACGGGGCGTGCTGCATGGCGGGGTGGGCGTTGCAGCAGGCGGGCGGGCCGGCGTGGATGAACTGGATGGGCGACGTGATGCCCAAGCCGATCCGCGGGCGGTACATGGCGCTGCGCGGCCGGCTGGGCACGGCGGTGCTGGTGGTGACGTCGTTTGTCGCGGCGTGGGTGCTCGACCAGGCGGGCGTGCTGCAGGGGTGGCTGGGGCTGAGCGAGGGCACGGCGGTGCTGGCGATGGGCTCTGGGTTGATGATCGCGGCCGGCGTGGCGGGCACGATCGACATCCTGTGGTTCCTGCCGGTGCCGGACCGCCACCCCTCGACGCCCAACCCCGAGGCGCGGCTGCTGGGCACGCTGGTGACGCCGCTGCGCGATCGGCGGCTGTGGCCTTACCTAGCGTTCTTCTTCGTCTTTCACCTGGCGATCGGCTACATGCCCGCGTACGTGACGCTGTACCTCATCGACGAGGTGGGCTTCACGACCGCGGGGGTGAACGCGCTGATGTTCTCGATCCCGCCGGTGTTGTCGGTGATGGCGATGCCGTTCTGGGGGCGGTTCCTCGATCGTCACGGCAAGAAGCCGACGCTGCTGGTGGCGGGCTGGATCATCACGCTGGGCGGCGTGGGGTGGCTGCTGATGACGCCGGACCGCTGGGTGTGGCCTTACCTGATCGTGCTGACGGCGGTGGTGGGCTGGCCGGCGGTGAACCTGGCGATGTTCAATTTCATGATCGAGCTGTCGGAGACGAAGCGGCCGCGCAAGTCGGACGCCGCACGCCGGGCGGACGGGCGTGAGCTGGACAAGCCCAGCGGCGCGTCTTATCTGGCGGTGTGTTCGCTGGCCACGGCGTTGGGCGGGGGGCTGTCGGGGTTGCTGGGCGCGGGGATCGCGGCCGGGCTGTACAGCTTGCGCTTCGAGCTGAGCTGGCTGCACATGACGCTGACGTACCACGGCGTATTGATGCTGCTGAGCGTTGCGCTGCGGGTCGTCGCGCTTTGCTTTGTGATGCGCTTCGACGAGCCGGACTCGAAAACGGCGACGCAGGCGCTGCGTTACACGACCGGGTCGGTCTACACCAGCCTGCGCGGTTGGACGGTGATCCCCGGCCGATACGCGCGGCGGTCAACGCGCGGAGTGAAGCTGCAGGTCGTCACCACGCGGCGTCGTTGGAACGGCAAGGCGTCCGGCCGTGACGACCGGGCCGCGTGAGCCGGCGACGGGTTATGCCGAGGCGGGCTCGGCGACGCCGATCGCGGCGGTGATGAGCTTGGCGGCCTCGGTGATGTCGCGGCCTGTCTGGAGGGTGGGGATGTCGGCCTTGGCGGCTTCGAGCATCTCGCGGGCCTTCTCGACGTTCGTCCCCTCGAGGCGGACGACCAGCGGGACGGTGAAGCCGACTTCCTTGGCGGCCGTGATGATCGCGGCGGCGATGGTGTCGCACTTGGCGATGCCGCCAAAGATGTTGACGAGGATGCCCTTGACGGCCGGGTCGCCGAGGATGATGCGGAAGGCCTCGGTCACGGCCTCTTCGGTGGCGCTGCCGCCGACGTCGAGGAAGTTGGCCGGCTCGCCGCCGTGCAGCTTGATGATGTCCATCGTCGCCATCGCCAGGCCGGCGCCGTTGACCAGGCAGCCAATGTTGCCGTCGAGCGAGATGTAGGACAGGCCGTACTTGCGGGCGGCGACTTCGTCGGGGTCTTCCTCGGCGGGGTCGGCGTAGGCCTTGACGTCCTCTTGGCGGAAGGTGGCGTTGTCGTCGAAGTTGAGCTTGGCGTCGATCGCGAGCACGCGGCCGTCGGGGTGGTCGCCGCTGGGCGGGGTGACGATCAGCGGGTTGATCTCGGCGATCGAGCAGTCGCGCTGCAGGAAGAGCTCGGTGAGCTGCTCCATGATCTTGGCGGCCTGGCGGACCTGCGTGCCGGTGAACCCGAGGAAGTACGCGAGCTTGCGGGCTTCATAAGGACGCAGGCCGGCGACCGAGCTGATCGGCTGGCGGATAATCGCCTCGGGGTTGGACTCGGCGACCTCTTCGATCTCCATGCCGCC
Organism: Planctomycetota bacterium; assembly: GCA_039024495.1. Classification (GTDB taxonomy): domain Bacteria; phylum Planctomycetota; class Phycisphaerae; order Phycisphaerales; family Phycisphaeraceae; genus JBCBUE01. The sequence goes on from JBCCQE010000015.1 coordinate 41,005, forward strand.
CTCGGCCGAGGCCATAAGCACGGGCTGGCCGATCGAGCGGTCGACGGTGATGGCGACGTAGTACTCCTTGGCGATGTCGACGCCGGCCGCGATCAGCAGCTTGTGGACGGGCACGCCCTCGGGCGGGGTCTGCGGCGTGATGAGCGGCTTGGAGAGGATCGTTTTCGCGGCGTCGTGGGCCTCTTGAGCCGAGCGGACGAGCTTGACGCCCCCGCCCTTGCCGCGGCCGCCGGCGTGGACCTGGGCCTTGACGACCGCGAGGGTGGCGCCGTGCCGGCTGGCGAGCTCGTCGAAGGCTTTCTCGGCGTCCTGCGGCGTCTCGACGACGATGCCGGGCGGGACGGGGACGCCGTGTTTTTCGAGAAGCTCGCGGGCCTGGTATTCGTGAATGTTCATGGCGGGAGTGTAACGCGGCCGCCAGCCGGGGCGAGCGGCCCGACGGATGTGCCCGTCGGCTTACCGGACGAAAGGGTTTGACCTTGGCCCCCGGGCGGTCGATGATGAGGGCATGAGCGGCACGCGACCGGCCGACACCTCCGTCCAGGCAGCCAAGCTGGCGATCCTCGTGGTGGCCTGGCTGGGCGTTGGTGCGGACCTGCAAGGCGGGGCGGCGGCGGTCGTCTCCGCGGCGATGTCGGCGCACAGCCAGTCCGTGGCGTGGGCCCAATCGATCCGCCGCTCGACGCCGACCGCCGCGTCCCACGTCGTCCGACCTCGGCTGACGCTCGCCCGGTCGATCGCCGCGGACCCGCGGCCGGTGTTCGATGCCCGCTTCGCCGATGATCGTGCCCCGGCTCTGCCCGCGCATCTGTTGAATCTCCCGCCGCCGTCGGCCTGATCGGCGCCGACCCCGCGCGACCGGCTCGCCCGAGCCGCCGTCGTGCGACCCTTGAGTCCATCCCAACCCTTGTTGTTCCGCGACGCCTTGCAGGTGCCGCCGCAGCGTGTTCCCGATCCACCGACCCCGCCATCCCCGCCCGGCGTGCCGCAAGCCGCCGAGCTTCCCTCCACGAGCCCCGCCATGATCAAGCTGGTCAGCAAGTCCTTCGCCACCGTCTTCGGCACCCGCAACGAGCGCCTGCTCAAGCGTTACCGCAAGCGTGTGCAACTCATCAACGACCTCGAGCCGCAGATGCGCGGGCTCACCGACGCTCAGCTTCGCGACAAGACGGCCGAGTTCCGCCGTCGCGTCGGCGAGGGCGAGCGGATGGCCGAGATGCTGCCCGAGGTGATGGCCGTGGCGCGTGAGGCGATGGACCGGGCGGTGGGCATCCGCAACATTTTCGACGACGCGCACGGCTTCGACGCCTCCAAGCTGCCCGAGCGTCTTCAGCCCGTGTACGCCGACCTGAAAGCCAAGGCCGACGCCGCCGAGTCGCAGCCGGTGCTCGGTGGTGAGCCCGCGCCGGGTCGCTTGTTGATCGACGTGCCGAATGAGATGTACGACGCGGTGCGCGAGCTGTACCCCGAGTCGCGGCCGCCGTTTCGCGCCCGGCCGTTCGACGTGCAGCTCATCGGCGGCATGGTTTTGGGCGAGGGCAAGATCGCCGAGATGAAGACCGGCGAGGGCAAGACCATCGTCGCGCCGCTGGCGTGCTACGTCGCGGCCGTCGAGGGGCTCAAGTGCCACATCGTGACCGTGAACGACTACCTCGTGCAGCGCGACCGCGACTGGGTGTTCCCGTTCTATCACGCGCTGGGGCTGACGGTGGGCGCGATCCACCCGTTCCACCAGCAGCCACCGCAGCTCAAGGCCCAGGCCTACGAGTGCGACGCGGTGTACGGCACGAACTCGGAGTTCGGCTTCGACTACCTGCGCGACAACATGAAGATGTCCCCTGACGAGCAGATGCAGAAGGGCCGCGACTTCTGCATCGTGGATGAGATCGACTCGATCCTCGTCGACGAAGCGCGGACGCCGTTGATCATCTCCGGACCCGCGCACCAGGATGCGCCGAAGTACCACGACGCCGACAAGATCGCCCGCCACCTCGTGCAGATGCAGAAGGAGTGGGACGCCAGGAACCACGACGTGGACAAGTGCGAGGCCCGGATCAAGGGCATCGAGGGCGACATCCGCAACACGCGCGACAAGAAGAAGGTCCCCGAGATGCGGGCCGAGATGAAGAAGCTGCAGGCCGAGCTGCCCGGGCTCGAAGCGGCGCGGGACGAGCACACGCAGTACTACGAGCGCGAGCTGGACAAGAAGGCCGTGCACCTGACGCACCACGGTGTGGCCGAGGCGCAGAAGGTCGCGGGCATCGGGTCGTTCTACGTCGGCAACAACATGGACTTTCCGCACCTGCTGGAGAACGCGCTGCGGGCGCACGTGGTTTACAAGCGCGACAAGGACTACGTCGTGCAGAACGGCGAGGTGGTGATCGTCGACGAGTTCACCGGGCGTCTGATGGTCGGCCGGCAGTGGTCGGACGGCCTGCACCAGGCCGTCGAGGCAAAGGAGGGCGTGCAGATCAAGCAGGAGACGCAGACGCTCGCGACCGTGACGATCCAGAACTTTTTCAAGCTCTACAAGCGGCTGGCGGGTATGACCGGCACGGCCATCACCGAGGCGACCGAGTTCGGCGAGATCTATCGGCTCGACGTCGTGGTCATCCCGACCAACAAGCCGATCGCGCGGACCGACCGCGACGACCTGATCTTCCTGTCGCTCAAGGACAAGAACGAGGCGATCGTCGACGAGGTGAAGCGGATGCACGACCTCGGCCGGCCGGTGCTGGTGGGCACGACGTCGGTCGAGAAGTCCGAGGAGCTGAGCCGGGCGCTGACGCGCAAGCATGGGATCCAGCACTCGGTGCTCAACGCCAAGGCGGAGAACGCCGAGCGCGAGGGCAACATCGTGGAGGACGCCGGCGTGCTGGGCGCGGTGATGATCGCGACGAACATGGCCGGCCGCGGCACGGACATCAAGCTGCGCCCGATCGACCGCGACGCGCTGATCGAGCACTGGAAGCGCCGCGACCTGCTGCCCAAGCAGGCCAACGCGGACATGAGCGACGACGCGCTGGTCGCGCTCAGCTATCGTCACCAGGCGACGCGCGAGCTGGGGCTCAAGCTAAAGGACGCCGAGTCGGTTGGCGACGACGAGCTGAAGCTGCGGCTGTTCCGCCACTGGTGCCAGACGGATGCGTGGCTTGAGGAGAAGCGCGTGGCGTCGATGGATCTCGAGGCGTGCTCGGCTCAGCTCGATAAGTTGCCGGACTATCAGAGGCACCGGATGGCGGTGTGGGCGCACATCGAGGAGATGGGCGGGCTGCACATCGTGGGCACCGAGCGGCACGAATCGCGGCGGATCGACAACCAGCTCCGCGGCCGCGCCGGGCGGCAGGGCGACAACGGCTCGTCGCGGTTTTTCATCAGCCTCGAGGACGATCTGATGAAGATGTTCGCCGGCAAGACGACGCTCAAGGCGCTGTCGGCGTTGGGCATGAAGGAGGGCGACGCGCTCGAGCACCGCTGGGTGAGCAAGTCCGTCGAGCGGGCGCAGCGGAAGGTCGAGGAGCGCAACTACGAGATCCGCAAGAATCTGCTGGAGTACGACGAGGTGATGGAGCACCAGCGGTCGTTCTTCTATGGGTTGCGGCAGGAGGTGCTGGAGTCGCGGGGGATCGAGAAGCTGGTGTTCGAGTACCTGGAAGACGCGATCGGCGACGCGGTGGACACGTACCTCGACCCGTCTTACGTCAAGCAGCAGGCCGCCGAGTGGTGCCGGGCGGAGCTGGACGTGTCGGTCGAGCCATCTCGGCTGCACCTGGACGACATCAACGAGCTGGAGTCGATCGTCCGTCGTGAGGCGCGCAACGACGCGGACGCGATTATCGACGTGACGCTGGGCGAGTACATGGACATCGACACGGACCCGGCCGAGTGGGACCTCAAGGGTCTGCGCGGCTGGGCGATGAGCAAGTTCGGCGTGGACATGCCGGTCTCGCGGCTGCGGGGGATGAAGCCCGCCGAGGTGAAGCGCGACCTGTCGCTGGCGGCCGGCGAGCAGATCGATAAGAAGGACATGGCGGGCATCGCCAAGTACCTCGACGCCGAGTACGCGCTGCGCGACCTGGCGACGTGGGCGGACAACAAGTTCGGGCTCGAGCTGGATATCTCCACGCTGACGGATGTCGAGCGGGACGATGTCGAGCGGCACGTGCTCGACGAGGCGATGGCGCTTTACCGCAAGCGCGAGGCGAACTACCCGGTCGAGTATCACCTGGAGATCGCGATGAAGGGCGCGACGCAGGACCCGCAGTGGGCGGTGAATCATCTGATGAACTTCGCGAAATCGCGGTACGAGCTGGAGCTGACGCCCGAGGAGGTGACGGCGACGACGGCTCAGGACATGCTCGGCAAGCTGACGGACGAGAGCGTGTCGTGGCTGAAAGAGGGCGGGCGGCTGGAAGAGCTGGTCGACGCGAAGCTGGCGGAGACGGCCGGGCGGCCGGCCGAATTAGCGGCGTGGCTGCGCGAGCGGTTCGGCGTGGAGACGACGGTCGACGAGCTCGAGGGCCTGCCGACCGAGGCGTCGCCCGTCGCGAACGATGGGCCGACGCTGCGGGCGTGGTGCCTGCAGAAGACGCGCACCGCGATGCGGATCGAGCTGACGGACCTCGAGCGGTTCGTGCTGCTGCAGATCCTCGACCAGTGCTGGAAGGATCACCTGTATGCGATCACGCAGGCGCGGGATTCGGTGAGCCTGCGTGGGTACGCGGAGAAGGACCCGCGGATCGAGTTCAAGCGCGAGGGGGCGCGGCTGTTCCAAGAGATGCAGGGCACGGTGCGCGACCGCGTGACGGACCTGATCTTCCGGGCGCGGCTGACGGCGAACGTGCAGGTCAAGTCGGCGTACGGCGAGCAGCAGACGGCTGTGCAGCCGCAGGCTCCATCGGCCCCGGCCGCTCAGCCGGAACCCGTGGGCGCGGGCGCGCCGGCCGGTGGCGGTTCACCGCAGGAGGGCGGCGAGGGCGGTGATCGGCGGTTGACCCGGCGTCAACGCCGCGCGCGGTCGGGCAAGGAACGCAAAGAGGGCGGCGGCACGGAGTTCAAGACGCGGAAGAAGCGGTGAGGCGGCGACGACGCTTGTGGTTCGTCGGTGGTCGTCGTGTGCGGCTGATGACTGGTGGCTTAGGGATCGTCGCGCTTGGTGCGACAGGTCTGTGGATCGCGTCGATGGTTGTTTTCGTCGGTGTGATTGTGGCCGTTCCGTTTACAACGCAGGATAAACTTACGTTTGCTACGCTCGGAGCCACGTACGTATTCGTGTGGGATGACGGGCCGAGGCTGACCGTTATTGACTGGGGTTGGGAGCCGATCAACTACCAAGGCTGGGGCAACGTGCTCCCGAGCATCACCGGGTCGAATGCACTATTCCGCGTGTATCGCGCGCCGATGTTCTCGGGCGCGCCGCCGAGTCTGCACGTCATGTTTCCGGGGTGGGTTCCGGTCGTGCTGTTGGCCGCATGGCCGTTGGCGTCGCTCTTGATTGCTCGCCGGCGTGGCTTGGAATGCGTAGAAGACGTGTGTGTGGAGTGCGGCTACGACTTGCGCGGGTTGACGTCGGATGCGTGCCCGGAGTGTGGGGCGATAATCGACTCGAAGTGAGCGTGCAAAGAGGATTTTGAGTCGGTTGATGTTGCGTGCGTCGTCACCCCGGGATGCGTGGCATCCTGGCTATTGAGAGTTTGCGTGGCGGGGTTGGATTGGTGGTTCACCCCGGGCGGAGCCCGGGGCTAAGGGGGGTTGTGGATTACGCGGCGCCGACGGGTTCGAGCTGGCGGGTCGCGCGGCTCGGGGCGACCTTGCTTTGGCCGTTGGCTTCGGCTTCGAGCTGGGCTTTGCGGTTTTCGATGTTGATCTGCAGCTTCACCAGCGGGCTGGAGGGCTTGGCTTCGGCTTCTTTCAGGCGGTTTTGGGCGGCGGGGTTGGCGTAGAGGTTGAAGATCATCGCCTTGACGGTGCCGAACATGCCGGAGAAGGACGCGAAGGTGTGGTCGACGGCGGTGGCCTCGAAGCCGGAGTGGACCATGCACTGCTGGCAGGCGGGGTTGCCGGAGGCGTGGCCGTAGCTGGACCAGTCGGTTTCGTCGATGAGTTCCTGGAAGGTGTCGGCGTAGCCGTCTTGCAGGAGGTAGCAGGGCTTCTGCCAGCCGAAGAGGTTGTAGGTCGGGTTGCCCCAGGGGGTGCACTCGAAGGTGCGCTTGCCCATGAGATATTCGAGGAACAGCGGCGACTGGTTGAAGTGCCAGCGCTTCTTGCGGTTGGACAGCAGGGTGCTGAAGGCTTCCTGGGTCTTGGAGCGCTCGGACATGAAGGAGGCCTGGTCGGGGGCCTTTGGGTAGGCGTAGCCGGGGCTGACCATCATGCCCTCGACGCCGAGGTCCATCATCTCGTCGAAGAAGGCTCGGACGGAGTTGGGGTCGAAGCCCTCGAAGAGGGTGGTGTTGGTGGTGACGCGGAAGCCCATCTTGACGGCGAGCTTGATGCCGGCGGTGGCTTCATCGTAGGTGCCCTCGCGGCAGACGGCGAAGTCGTGGTGATCCTTCTGGCCGTCCATGTGAACCGAGAAGGTGAGGTACTTGCTGGGCTTGAAGAGGCCTTCGTTGAGCTTCTTCTCGAGCAGCCGCGCGTTGGTGCAGAGGTAGATGTATTTTTTTCGGGCGATGAGTCCCTCGACGATCTTGTCGATGTCGGGGTGGAGCAGCGGCTCGCCGCCGGGGATGGAGACCATGGGGGCGGGGCACTCGTCGACGGCCTTGAGGCAGTCTTCGACCGAGACATTCTGCTTGAGGATGTGCGCGGGGTACTGGATCTTGCCGCAGCCGGCGCAGGCGAGGTTGCAGCGGAAGAGCGGCTCGAGCATGAGGACGAGCGGGTAGTGCTTGTTGCCCTTGAGCTTCTGGCTGAGCACGTAGCTGGCGACGGTGTACATCTGTGAGATCGGTACGCCCATGGTGAGCCTCGGTGGGTGGTGCGTCGGGAGTCGGGGAGCGCGGGGTCGGCTGTGGCCCGTGGGACGCGGATCGAATGGAATAGCGTACGGGTTGGGGCGGGTTGTGTCACGGCCGACGCAGGGTGCGCCGCGGCGCGGCCGAGGGGGCGGCGGGCGGAGCGGTCGGGCCCGCCGGGGTGGCTCCGCGATGGGGCTAGATTGACTACGATTTCCGCCCATGTACGCCAGCCACGGATTCTTGCGTTCGGACATCGGCGATGTGGACGTCGTCTGGGATGGGAGCCGGTTCCACCTGTTTCATCTGGTGCTGCCGAACCACGACTTCATTGCGCACGCGGTGAGCGAGGACGGGCTGGGGTGGACGCGGGTGAAGAACGCGTTGTTCGTCGGCGACCCGGGGTCGTGGGACGACGACATGCTGTGGACGATGCATGTCACGCCGGACCCTTGGCGGCAGAGGCGCTGGCGGATGTTTTACACCGGGCTCAGCCGGCGGGAGTACGGCCGGGTGCAGCGCGTGGGCACGGCGGTGTCGGACGATCTGTACGAGTGGACGAAAGTGGACAGCGGGTACCCGATCGAGGCGACGGGCCCGCACTACGAGCACGACCCGATGCGGGGGCGGAAGTGGGTGAGCTTCCGCGATCCGTTTTATTTTCACGATGGCGACGAAAGGCTGCTGCTGGTGGCGGCGAGGTCGGACCAGGGGCCGCTGATTCGGCGGGGGTGCGTGGCTCAGCTTCGCGAGACGGAGCCGAACGTGTTCGAGCCGCTGCCGCCGCTGCATCGGCCGAACCTGTACGACGACATCGAGGTGCCGAACCTGTTCCGCATCGCGGGACGATACTTCTTGCTGGGATCGATCCGCGAGGACGTGAAGGTGCACTACTGGTACGCCGACGCGCTGGGCGGGGCGTTCGAGAACTTCTTCGACAACGTGTTGCTGCCCACGGGCAACTACGCCGCGCGGGTCTGCCGGACGGACGACCAGTTGCTGCTGTTCAACTTCTTCCAGAAGCGCGAGCGGGACGGGATCCTTAAGCGGATGCTGCCGCCGCCGAAGGAGCTGGCGATGGACGGAACGGGGCGGCTGCGGCTGACCTCGTACCGGGGGTTCGACGACGAGGTTACGGCCGTGATGACGCACCGCGACGTCGGCACGCTGGACACGCTGTTCAACAACGGCACGGCCGGCATCGTGCACGACGACGCGGACTATCACATCTCGGCTCGGTCGGGCTACGAGGCATTCCTGCTGCCGGGCGAGCTGGACCACTGCCGCATCCGCTGCAAGTTGTCGCTCGATGGCTTTGGCAAGTGCGGGCTGGTGCTGCGACTCGACGACCAGGCGAACGGCTATTACCTGAGCCTCGACCTTATCAAGGGCATCGCGCAGGTCCGCGGGTGGGGCGAGCGCGAGGGGGGCATCGACCAGTCGGCGTTCAACTATCAGCAGCTGCAGGCGGCGCACTTCATCTCCGACGGCGACGGGCCTTGGGAGATGGAGATCGTGCTTTACGGGCAGTACATCGAGTGCGCGATTAATAAGTATGTCGTGCTGACCCTTGCGGACGACACGTACCGGCGTGGCCGCGCGGGGTTCTATGTGGAGAGCGCGAAGCTGTGCATCTCCGACCTTCGGGTCGATCAGCTTCGGCCGCCGCGCGAGGAGCAGCACGGGATGGACGGCGCGAACCCGTTTTCGAGCTACGGCGGGTCGTCCGTGAACCAGGCGGCCGAAAGCAACGACGCGATCTGAGTCGCGGGACCCTAATTACACCCTTCCCTTCGGCTAGGTGTGGTACCCGGCCAATCACGGCGCAAGACGATTAAAGGCGTTGCGGCGGGTTATTGCCTGATGGCGAAGGTGTCGCCGCCTTCTTGTGCTTCGAGCAGGTCGTTGACCTGGTTCTCGTTGCGGAGGCGGACGCGTTCGATGGCTTCGCGGTCGCGGAGGGCCGAGCGTGAGAACATCTCGCCATCCGCGGCGTCGATGACGATGAGGCGTGAGTCGGCGCCGCCGAGCCCGCCACCTCCGCCGGCGGCGGGGACGATGTCCACGGCGAGGTCGTCGGCCTGCATGAGCAGTTGGATCGGCTCGCCGTCGATGGAGAGGCTGGCCGTGCCGCCGATGGGGTCGCCGGGCGCGATGACGAAGTTTTCGTTGCGCCAGCGGCCGTTATACACCCGCCAGACTTCAACTTCCGCGGAGTTCGGCGGGTTGCCTCGGACGAGGAAGTAGTGCAGCTCGGGGTCGATGGTGATGGGTTCGGTCCAGAACGGCTCGCCGTTTTCGGTCGACGGGTCGGCGGTCGCGTCGAGCTCGCCCTTGCTGGGCCCGAGGGTCAGGCGATCGAAGAACTCGAGTTTTTGTTCGGCTGCGACGCGGGTCTTGCGGAGCAGGGGGTTGCGGACGGTGATGAGCACGCGGTAGCGGTAGGTCTTGCCCGGTTCGACGGTGAGGTCGTGGGCCCAGACGCGGACGGTGCCGTCGTAGCTGACCTGGGCTTCCATGATCGCGCCGGAGTCGCCGGTCATCGGATCGCCGAAGTTGCCGCGGCCGAAGCCATCGGGGTTGAAGCGCTGGCGGTTGAAGCCGTCGGCCATCGGGTCGCGGCCGGGCCCCTGGGGCGGGCGTTGGTTGAACCGCGGGTTGTTGCGGTTGGCCTGGCCGGGGCCTCGGCGTTGGGCCATCGGGTCGCCGAAGTCGTCGTCCATGCCACGCCTGCCGGCCTGCGGCCCGCCGAAGCCGCCTTCCGGGTTGCTGGCCTGGGGCATGTCGCCCACCTCGGGCATGGGCAGGTTTTGGCCGACCAGCTCGTTGCGGCGCATGACGGCCTCCATGAGCTGCTGCATCTGAAGATCGCGCCGGGTCTCGATGTTGGTCCCGCCGCGGCCGCGCGCGATGCTGTCGTCGATGCGCTGGATCTGCTTGGTGGCGTTTTCGATGTCGCCGAGCACGTCTTCGAGTTCGAGCTCTTGGTCGGGCGTGCGTTGGATGCCGAAGGGGTCGCGGAACTGGTGGGCGAATCGGGTGGAGACGAAGGCGGGGCGGCGCATCTCGGCTTGCTGCTCGCGGATGAAGTTGAGCAGCTCGGTGATGGTGTCGGAGGGGAGGTCGGCGGTGGTGTCGTCGGCGTCGTAGGCTTCGCGGTCGGGGAGCGTGGGGATGATGGGATGGCCTGCCCAGGGCTTGTCGGCGTCCTCGAGTTGAGCCAGCTGCTCTGGGGTGAGCGCTTCGCCGGTCTGGGGATCGATGATCTTGTCGAACTCCCACTCGCCGGTTTTGCGGTTGAGGGTTTGGCGTTGAAGGAAGACGCCGGTGATGTCGAGCGAGTCTTGCCACCAGTCTTCGCGGATTGGGTTCTTGCCTTCGCGTAGGCGTTCGCGCCAGGCGTCGTAGTCGAAGGTCGCGCCGACGGTGACGTAGCGGAAGTCGTACGGCTCGACGGGTTCGTTGTCGCCGGAGATCAGGCGGATGACCGGCTCGTCGACGCGTGCCTCGCCGACGGGGGCGAAGACGGCGACGCCCTGGCGGGCGACGGGGTTGAAGGCCAGGGGCGGCCTGGGGACGGTGAATGGCGTGAGGGCTTCGAGGTCGCCGCCGCGGTTGCTGCCGGGCGCTCCGATGGGGCCGAGGGCGACCCGATCGGCGACGGGGTCGCGGTCGCGCTCGGCGAATCTTTCGGCGTACTTGGGGAGGTCCTCGTTGACCGGCAGTTCGTGGACGGTGGCGAGCGAGAGCTGGAGGTTCTCGGCCTCGGCGGAGAGGCGTTGCGGGACCTCGCCGGGCTGCATCGCGCGGCCGCCGACATCGACCTGGTTGGGGCTGCTGACGACAAAGAACCAGGCGGCGGCCACGGCCGCGGCGGCACCGACGCCGATGACGATTTTCTCTAGGTGCTTGTCGGCGAAGTTGAGCTTCTTCATAAGGGACTCGCGGTCGATCGGAGGGTGCGGGCGGCGGGCTTACTGGGGGACGCCGAGCTGGCGGCGGATGTCGCTGGGCATGTAGGGCTCGAGCCATTCGCGGAGGTAGAGCACCTCGATGCGCATGCGGACCTCGACGACGTCGTCGCTGCCGTAGAAGTAGCGATCGGCCATGACGTCGAACTCGTCGACCTGGAGGATGTCGACGTCGATGACGGTCATGAAGTTGGTCTGCTTGACGGCCTCCATGAGCAGGTTGATCTCGTTGAACGAGACGTGGGCGTTGAGGACGGCGTGCCGGACGATGTAGACGCCGTTGGTCATGCGACCGGTGGGCGAGACGACGAAGTTGTCGGGCTGGGCCTGTTCGGGGGACCGGATGAGCGAGCCGGCGTCGCCGGCGATGAGCGCGGCGTTGGAGCTTCGGCCGCGGGGGTCGCCGCCGAAGGAGAAGCCGCCGGTGGGTCGGTTGGTGCTGTCGTCGGCCATGCCCGGGTTGCTGAGGCCGACGTAGCCGGGCTCGACATCGAGGCGGAGCAGGCGTTTGACGACCGATCCGACGACGCCGGTCCCGCCCGACTTGGCCTGGGCGTCGCGGTTGGCGGTGGCGATGGCGGAGACGACGTCCTCGAGGACCCAGAGCTGCATCTGGGCTTCCCAGATCAGGTCGATGGGCGGGGACGTGTTGAGGTCGGCCCATTGTGCGACCACGAAGGGGAACTCGGGCGTGCCGGGCTGCCCGGCGTAGACGCTGAAGTTGGACGCGGTGTCGGTCAGCACGTCCAGCAGGGCTTGGCGTTTCTCGGCGAGGATGTCTTCCTGCTCGTCGGCGGTGAAGCCCTCGGTCTCGGCTTCGAGGCGGGAGCTGATGATGGAGTTTTCGGTGCGCTCCTGGGCATCGAAGACCTCGGTGGCGACGCGCTCTTCGGTGGGCGGGGTGCCGGCGTCGAGGCGGGGCGGGGCGGGGGTGTTGCTTTCGCTGTCGTCGTTGGTCGGCGGCGGCGGCTGGAGCAGGGCGACGAGGCTGTCTTTGTAGCGGACGCGTGCATCGAAGGGGATGGACGGGTTGGCCGGGCTGGGGAACAGGCCGTCGAGCATGGCGGCCTTGCCGGCTCGGTTTTGTTCGAGCGTGTAGTCGTAGAGGTTGGTGAACTGCTCGTCGAACTCGCTGTAGATGATCTTGAACTCGTCGATCACGCCTTGGTTGATGCTGATGTTGCGGACGGCGATCTCGGGTTGGGTGGGGTCGCTGTTGGGGTAGTTAACGGTCTGGCTTTTGAGATTGCTGAGCGTGCTGAGGTCGCGGGACTGCTCGGCCATGCGGGCCTGGAGTGCGCCGTTGCGGAGGTGGGCGTAGCCGAAGATGCCCAAGGCGACGAGGCTCACGACGATCGCGGCGACGCTGATGGGGTTGTTGCGGAGCCAGTTCAGGACGTTGGTCACGAAGGCGTCTCCTGGGAGCGGATCGATCGGGCGTCGGCGGCGGGCTGCTCGGGTTGCTCAGACTCGGCGGGGTCGGCCGGGGCGGGCTGCTCGGGGGAGGACTCGGCGGCCTGGATGATCTCGGCCTCGCGTGCGCCGGGCTTGTTGTCGTCGCCGCGGGGGGGCTTGAGCATTACGAACCACTGCACCTCGAAGCGGTAATAAGGCGGCTCGTTGAGGGGGACGGGGCGCGGCGGGTTGACCTCGGCTTCGACGGCCGTGGGCGTGCTGCCGCGACGGGTGGCGGACATGCTGGCCATGGGGTCGCCGGGGGTGCGGACGGGGCGCGTGCGGACCGAGTTGCGCGTGGCGTTGGACCGAACCGACGCGCCGCGGCGGCGATCGTTGTTGTCGATGAGCAGGTCGGTCTCGCTGATGCGTTCGAGGCTGGTGATCGGGGTGTCGGGGATGACGAAGGTGTAGGGGCGGTCGTCGCGTTCGGCGTTTTCTTTGAGCCAGCCGACGAACTCGTTGGTGATGAGCGTGGAGGCGTTGGCGAAGGGGGTGGTGCCCTGGATGGTGATGCGCAGGACGGGGGCCTCGGTGTCGTTGCCGGTGCCCTTGAAGAAGTCGGCGGCGGTGTAGGTCTGACGCCACTCCTGCTCTTCGCCGGCGCTGCCGAAGTTGCTCTGGCCGAAGTTGCCGCGCTCCGCGTAGGCGCCGTAGTTGGCGGCACCACCGGCCATGGGGTCGAACCTCTGGCCGCCTCTTGGGTTTTGAGTGCCGGCGTCTTCTGCGTCGCCGCCGCGCATGTCGGCCGGGGGGACTGAGGTGTAGATCGTGTCGATGCTGTCGATGAACAGGCGGGGCCACTGGGTGCGTTCGGGGAGGTTTTCCCAGTCTTCGTACTGAACGGTGAGCAGGGAGGCGAACCGTTCGTCTTTGTTCAGGCCGGCATGGCTGGCCTCGGTGATGTCGGTGAGGAGCATCGGCCAGAGCTCGCGGTAGTCGAGCATGCGGCTGATGTTTTCGATCTTGCGGCGGGCGTCCTGGCGCTGACCGACCTCGTTGAACTCGCGCTGGAACGACTGGGCTTCGTTGATCGCGGAGCGGACGTCGGAGCTGACGCTGGCGAGGCCGCCCTCGAAGGCGGCGGTGTCGACCAGGCTCTTGCCGAGCGCGGCGAGCGAGGCGACGAGCAGCAGGCCGGCGGCGGCGGCGAACCAGGGCTGCTTGGCCTGCCAGATGCGGCGGTGGAGGATGGCCGAGGGCATGATGTTGCAGTCGACGGACTGCAGGCCGACGCCTTGGAGCGCGAGGCCGTAGGCGGTGGCGAGGTTGAGGGCGTTCTCGGCGAACTCGGCGGAGCGCGGGCCGTCGATCTGGATGCGGTCGAATCCGTCGGGGCGGATGACGTCCATCTGCAGCTGCTGCTTGAGGAACTTTTGCAGGCCGGGCAGGCGGAAGGTGGAGCCGAAGCCGATGATCTGCTTGAGGTCCGACTCGCGATTGAGGCTTTGGTAATAGCCGATGGATCGCTGAACCTCTTGGACGAGGTCGGCGAAGACGGGGCGCATGGCCTGGAAGATCTGGCGGGCGTACTTGCTGGTGCGGGCTTCGAGCTTGAGCTTCTCGGCCTTGGGGAAGCTGAGCTTGAAGCTGCGGCAGAGGGCTTCGGTGAAGTCGTTGCCGCCCATGGGCAGGGTGCGGAGCCAGACGCGGCCGCCCTCGACGATGATCACGTCGGTGGACTGCGTGCCGATGTCGACGAGCACGGAGCCGGGGGGCGTCTCGTCGCTGGCGCCGGCTTCGTAGGCGAAGGCGTTGAAGACGGCCAGAGGCGAGAGGGTGAGCGACTCGACGGTGATGCCGACCGAGTTGAAGTTGCTGAGGAACTCCATCACCCGTTCTTTGGTGATGGCGAAGATGCCGACCTCGACGTCGGGGTTGTCGTCGTCCTGGAAGACCTGGTAGTCCCACTCGACGTCTTCGATCGGGAAGGGGATCTGCTGCTTGGCCTCGAACTCGACGATCTGGGGGACCTGCTTGGGCTCGACGGGCGGCAGCTTGGCGAAGCGGCCGAACGCCATGTTGCCGGGCACGGAGACGACGACGTTGGCGCGTCGGACGTCGTGCTTGGCCAGGAAGGCGTCGAGGTTGACCTGGATCGCCTCGGCGACGTTGAGGTCGGGGGTGGTGAGGATCGGCTTGAAGGGGATGACTTCGTAGTCGCCGATGGCGACCTGGTCGCCGTTGCGGGTGAGCTGGATCGCCTTCAGGGCGCTGGAGCCGATTTCGATGCCCCAGGCTTCGTTGCGTGCTGCCATCCGAACCTCCGAGCGGTGATTGTTTGGATGATTGATACTGCGGGCGAGGATGGAAAGTTCGCCAGGGCCACAGGATAACGCACGTGGTCGGCCCCTGCGGAGGGGCGATGTGCGTCACTTAGGTCAGCCGACCGGCGATCGGGCGGCCTGGGCCCAGGCGAACCCCTCGAACATGCCTTGGTGGGCGGCCTGGCTGTAGAGGCGCAGGCCCGACAGCCCGCGATCGGCAAGCCGAGCGTCGAGGCCCTCGGGCGGCGGGGTGAGGACGGCGGGGTCGTGGGCGGCGATGGCGAACGACCACAGCCCGCCGTACATCTGGACGTACTGGTGGTAGAGGCGGGTGTGCGGGAAGACCGAGGCGACGAGGTCGGCGACGCGGCGGTGCCAGTCGGGCAGGAGGATGACCGATTCGCACTGCATGCCCAGGAGCCCGCCGGGCGCGAGGGCGTCGCGCAGGGATTTGAAGAAGGTGGGTTGGTAGACGGTTTCCGCGGGGCCGACGGGGTCGGTGAAGTCGGTGAGGATGACGTCGTAGGGCTCGGCGTCGGGTCCGAGGAAGGCGGCGCCGTCGGCGTGGTGGAGGGCGAGGCGGGGGTCGTCGAAGCAGCCGGCGTTGAGGGTCGGCAGATGTTCGCGGCAGAGGGCGACGAGCTCGCCGTCGATGTCGACCATGTCGAGGTGTTCGACGGTGGGGTGGCGGAGGGCTTCGCGGGCGGTGCCGCCGTCGCCGCCGCCGACGACGAGGACGCGGCGGGGGTTGGGGTGGAGCGTCATCGCGGGGTGGACCAGCGACTCGTGGTAGACGAACTCCATGGACTCGACGAGCTGGACCGCGCCGTCGAGGACGAGCATGCGGCCGAAGTGTCGGGTCTGGGCGATCTCGACGTGCTGGAACGCGGTGCGTGTGTCGACGAGTCGCTCGGACAACGCGAAGCCGTAGCTGTATTCGTCGTGGTGGCGCTCGGTGTACCAGTCGACGCTGGCCGCGGCGGATGCTGGGGGCGGGGCGGCCATCGCGGGTTCAAGCGGTGGCCAGGGGCGGCGTGTCGATGGGGGCGAAGCCGCGCTCGACGACGCGGACCTCGATGGAGTCGGCCTTGAGCGCGTCGGCGATGTATTGGCAGCAGCGCTTGGGGTCGGCGGTGTCGCCGCAGGTGAAGGCGTCGACGGCGGCGTAGCCGAGCTCGGGCCAGGTGTGGATCGAGAGGTGGGATTCGGCCAGCAGGGCCAGGGCGGTGACGCCTTGCGGGTCGAAGCGGTGGCTGGAGAGCTTGAGGAGCGTGGACATCCCGTGCCCGGCGGCATCGGTGAGGGTCTGGCGGATGTGGGTGAGGTCATCCAGCAGAGCGGCATCGCAGCCGTGGATCTCGGCGATGCAATGCTTGCCGACGGGGTGAGGGGCGTTCAACTCAGAAAGCCTCCAAGGCAGGGCGTATGGCGTGAGTCAGGAGTTGAACCCGCGGACGTGGTGCGGGCTGCGAGGGATCGCGGATGGTAGGCCTCGATATCGGGCGATGCAATGGCATTTGCTTGACGACGGGGCGGATGTCCGACACACTCCGCGGTTCGGGGCGATCCGTCGTCTCGGCCCTTCGGGGCGGTAGCTCAATTGGGAGAGCGCCTCGGTCGCATCGAGGAGGTTGTGGGTTCGATCCCCATCCGCTCCACTTTTTAGCCCGGCGGTTGCCGGGTTTTTTTTATGGGTTGGACAGGGGCGGATGTGTGCTCTTTTTATTGTGCGGCGTCGCAACCACACATCGCCTGCGGCGAGGTGTGGCACCCGAATAGACGCGCGATTCTTGATGTCCCACTTCCGGGGGGGGTTAGCCGCCGAAGCCTTCGCGGAAGTCTTCGGTGACGGCCCATTCGTTGACGGGCTGGAAGGCGGGGTATCGGATGGACTTGGTGGAGCCGTCGACGCGGGTGTAGTTGGCCGAGCCGGTGCCGGCGTTGCCGCCGGAGTCTGGGCCGAAGTGTCGGACGTGGGCGACCTCGGAGAGGGCGTTGCCTGCGTTGCCTTCGAGGACGTCGCAGTAGAAGTGGCGGTTGCCGTCGCCGTCATCGTCGCGGACTTCGCCGAAGAGGAAGGTCGCCGAGGGCTCGCGGACGGCTCGGCGGGGCATGGCGTTGCCGTCGTTGTTCCAGTCGGAGCCGAAGTGGTCGTTGAAGCCGTTGATGAAGTAGCTGCGTTCGACGCGGTCCTGGGCGTCGGCGTCTTCGAGGTCCTGGGGGGCGTAGCGTTCGAGGTCGGGGTCGTCGGGGCAGATGAGGACCTCGTCGGCGGAGAAGGAATTTTCCAGGAGGCTGGGCCAGCGGACGGGGGTGGCCGTGTAGCGGGCGGGGAAGTTGCCTCGGAAGAGGTCGGCGTAGATGTTGGTGGCGATGCCCATCGTGCGCAAGTTATTCGCGCACTGGAGGTTGCGTGCGACGGCGCGGGCGCTGCCCAGGGAGGGCAGCAGCAGGCCGATGAGCAGGGCAATGATGGAGATGGCGACGAGCAGCTCGATGAGCGAGAAGGCGGGGCGGCGGCGAGGGCCGTGCGGGGTCGTGGGCATGGTGGGTTCCCTCCGTGAGAAGCGTGAGTCTGCGGCTGACGCGGCCGGCCCTTTGGAGAACGATCGGCCGATCGGGCGATTGCGGTGGACAGAAAAATCTTGCGTCGGTCTGCCCGCGGCGTGCGATTCACTCTAGGCTGGGAGGCGTTGGCGTCCAAGGGATTTCGGGCGGCGGGCGGCGACGCGTGGCATCGGTTCTGATATCAGAGGGACACCGGAGGTCGGCGATGACGGGCAAGAAGGTCGGGTTGATCGTGCTGCTGGTGGCGATCGGGCTGGGGTATGTGTGGGTGTACGTCGATTGGGGCGACGCGGGGCTGCCGATTACGTACGAGCTGCGTCCGCCGCGGGGCGAGCGGGCGGAGACGTTTGCGGTGGCGTTTGGCTTCCCGCAGGCGGTGGAGTTCGAGACGGTGGAAGTGACGGTCGCACCGGATGGGGCGGTGCCGGCGAATCAGGGGGTGGTGGCGGCCGAGGGAGCGGCGGACGATTCGCAGGCCGATGCGGAGGGGGGCGAGGCGGACGGCGAGGCGGGCGAGGAGCCGTCGCGGCAGGCGATGCAGGCGGGGATGTCGATGTTTCGGCTGGAGCGTGACCCCGAGGCGGTCGAGCGGGTGAAGCAACGAGCGGCGGAGCGGGGCCGGCCGGAGCCGACGTTCGTGCGGTCGTATCTGTTGTACGGGCAGCGGGTGCGGGGGATGGCGCGTCCGGAGCGTCCGCTGCGGCTTGAGCCTGGGATCGTGTACCGGCTGGAGGTGCGGACGGTGGACGGCCAGCGTGGGACGCTGGATTTCGCGACGCGGGCGCTGCGGTCGGGCTGACGTCGGGCGTTGCGGCATACGATGCGCCGATGCCCGACGCGGGACCTGACAAGCTGACCGATCGCAAGCCGGTGATCGGCGTGACCATGGGCGAGCCCGCGGGCGTCGGGCCCGAGGTGGTGGTGAAGGCGTTGGCCGACCCGGCGGTGCGGAAGCTGGCGCGGTTTGTCGTGTACGGGATGAACGAGCAGCTGGCATATGCCGCGGACCTCGCGGAGATCGAGGTCTATTGGCATCGGCTTCAGCACGACACCGAGCGGGCCGGTCACGAGCTGATGCACCCGGTGGTGGTGCTGGACTACGACGAGATCAGCCTGCTGTCGTCGGGGTCGGGCCCGGGGCCGAGCAAGCAGGGCGGGGCGGCGTCGCTGACGTTCGTGGACGACGCGATCCAGGCGGCGCAGCGGCCGCACGCGCAGGCGGGGATCGACGCGATCGTGACCGCGCCGATCAGCAAGCAGAGCTGGCAGATGGCCGGCTGCCGATTCCCCGGGCACACCGAGCTGTTCCAGCATCGGACGCGCAGCAAGCGTGCGGTGATGATGTTTGACTCGCCGCGGCTGCGGGTGGCGCTGGCGACGTGCCACCTGGCGCTGATGGACGTGCGGAACGCGCTGACGGTCGGGCGGGTGTTCGACCCGATCGACCTGGGGCACGAGGCGTTGCGGGCGATGGGGATCGACAAGCCGAAGATCGCGGTGTGCGGGCTGAACCCGCACGCGGGGGAGGCGGGGCAGTTCGGCGATGAGGAGATTCGGCTGATCACGCCGGCGGTGGAGCTGGCGCAGTCGCAGGGGATCGACGCGAGCGGGCCGTACCCGGCGGACACGGTGTTCAACAAGGCGGTGGACGGCGGGTTCGACCTGGTGGTGGCGATGTACCACGACCAGGGGCTGATCCCGGTGAAGCTGCTGGCGTGGGACGCGGCGGTGAACACGACGCTGGGGCTGCCGATCGTGCGGACGTCGCCGGACCACGGCACGGCGTTCGACATCGTGGGGCAGAACAAGGCCGACCCGGGGTCGATGAAGGCGGCGATCAAGCTGGCGGTGCAGTTGGCGAACGTGCGCGCCGCGGCGGCGGAGCGCGAGGCGGCTGGGAAGGGGCGCGCGGCGGGGTGATGCTTAGACTTCGCGCATGAGCACTACGACGGTTGGCTTTATTGGGCTGGGGATCATGGGCGGGCCGATGGCGGGGCACCTGCTGGAGGCGGGGCATCGGTTGTGCGTGCAGACGCGGACGGCGAGCAAGGCGGGCGCGTTGGTCGAGCGGGGGGCGGAGCTGAAGGCGACGGCGGCGGAGGTGGCCGCGGCGTGCGAGGTGGTGATGCTTTGCGTGCCGGACACGCCGGACGTGGAGGGGGTGTTGTTTGGGGCGGGCGGGGTGGTCGAGGGGGCGCGGGCGGGGTTGATCGTGGTGGATCACTCGACGATCAGCCCGGAGGCGACGCGGGGGTTTGCGCAGCGGCTGGCGGAGCGCGGGGTACGGCTGATCGATGCGCCGGTGTCGGGGGGCGATGTGGGGGCGCAGCGGGGGACGCTGTCGATCATGGCGGGGGGTGATGCGGAGGCGTTTGCGAGGGTCGAGCCGTTGCTGGGGTGCTACGGGACGGCGGTGCGGGTGGGGGAGAGCGGCGCGGGTCAGGCGTGCAAGGCGTGCAATCAGTTGGCGGGGTCGGCAGCGTTGATCGGGGTGTGCGAGGCGGTGGCGCTGGCGCGGTCGCAGGGGATCGACGTGGGGAAGATGATCGAGGTGGTGTGCGGCGGGGCGTCGGCTTCTTGGATGATGGAGAACCTTGGGCCGCGGGCGGCGGCGGGGGACGATGCGCCGGGGTTCTTCGTCGACTATCTGGTGAAGGACCTGCGGATCGTGGCGGAGGCGGCGGGCGGGGGCGGGCTGGAACTGGAAGGGTTGGCGGCGGTGAAGCGGCTGTTCGAGCGGGCGGCGGCGATGGGGCACGGGCGCGACGGCACGCAGGCGGTGCGGCACGCGGTGGAGGGTGGGGAAGTGAGTCAGCGATAAAGCTCGCGGCAAGCCGCGTCGCTAAATGGGCTAAGCCGCAAGCGGCTGTGGGTTAGCTTTGGCCGACGGTGAGGGGGGTCGGCTGAGGCTGGGGGTTGTAGGTGGGTTCGACGGTGATGCCCAGGGGTTGGCGGAGGCCGCCTGAGGGCGGAAGGCCGTCGTTATCGATGATGCGTTGGATGGCCATGATGCCCTCGATGAGGGTCTCGGGGCGGGGGGGGCATCCGGGGACGTAGACATCGACGGGGATGAACTGGTCGATGCCTTGGACGGTGGCGTAAGTGTCGAAGACGCCGCCGGTGGAGGCGCAGGCGCCCATGGAGACGACCCACTTGGGCTCGCACATCTGCTGGTAGATGCGTTGGAGGACGGGCATGAGCTTGACAGGGATGCGGCCGGCGACGATGAGCAGGTCGGCCTGACGGGGGCTGAAGCGCATGACCTCGGCGCCGAAGCGGGCGAGGTCGTAGCGGGAGCTGGCGGTGGCCATGAGCTCGATGCCGCAGCAGGCGGTGGCGAAGGGCATGGGCCAGACCGAGCAGCGGCGGGCCCAGTTGACCGCCTTCTGCAGGGTGGTGGTCATGTAGCCTTCGCGGTTCTCGAGGACCTGTTCGATGCCCATGGGAGTGCCTTGGTGAGGGGGCGGACGGAGGTGTGCGGCGGCGGACGCGGCTGCCGCAGGTTTAGAGAATATCGAACGTTAGGGCCCCGGGGTTCGGGAAATGCGGGGTGCGGGTCGGAATGACGCGGTTGGGGGCGGGTGGCCGATAGGTCTGGGGTGATTGGCACGGGCGACGAGCCTTTGAAGCTGGTGGTGTTTTCGGATGACTGGGGGCGTCACCCGTCGAGCTGTCAGCACTTGGTGCGGCACCTGCTGGAGCGAGGGGCGGCGTCGGAGGTGGTGTGGGTGAACACGATCGGGACGCGGCGGGTGCGGCTGAGTTGGGGGGACGTGAAGCGGGGGGTGGGGAAGGTGCGCTCGATGTGGGAGGGCGGAGGGGGGAGGGTGGAAGGAGCGGAGGGTGTGTTGCCGCGGGTGGTGAGTCCGTGGATGTGGCCGGGGTTTCGCAGTGGGTGGCAGCGGCGGTTGAATGCGCGGCGGATGGTGGGGGCGGTGCGCGAGGCGGTTGGTGTGAG
>JBCCQE010000016.1:0-61606 GCA_039024495.1 Planctomycetota bacterium
GCATCCGGCGGCGGCAAGTCCGAGATGCTCGAGCACTTCCACCGCGAAGCCGACGGCCGACTCAAGCTCGGCACCAACACCGTCGGTGACGGGGTGGAGCTCGACGCCGCGCGGGACGATGAGGTGGCGGGACTCGCCGGTGACGGTGTTGGTGCCGAGCTTGAGTCGGCCGTCGGCTTCGCGGTGGAAGTGCTCGAGCATCTCGGACTTGCCGCCGCCGGATGCGCCTTCGTGCATGAAGGTGACGGTGTTGTCGTAGGGCGTGATGGCCTGGACGGTGGCGCAGTGGGCGGTGGTCCAGTGCTCGCGCTCGCCGAGGGTGAGCAGCATGCCGTAGACACCCTTCTTTGCCGATGGGCCGGGGTAGAGGTTGTAGGAGAAGAGCTCGTGGAGGCCGGCGTCGCGGCGACGGTTGTGCACGACGACCTGCTTGCCCTCGAAGTGCGTGTGGCGGAAGGGCGGGGCGATGTAGATGATCGCGGCGTGGTGGTAATCCTCGGTGATCTTCTCGAGGGGGACGATGCCTTGGAGCATCGACAGGCCGAGCGCGAAGAAGCCGGCGTTGGCGGGCGCGATGGCGAGCGCGGGCAGGCCGCCGCTTTCGGTCATGCCGGCCTCGAAGAAGAAGCACGCGAGGTCTTGCGTCTTGAGCCACGCGAGGGTTTCGTCGCGGAGCTTGGAGAAGTCGTAGCCGAAGCGCGCTTCGAACGTGGGCTTGTCGGTCGCCTCGTGGTCGGCGATGACCATGCACTGCGGGTCGCGGCGGCGCATGTAGGGGTCGACGTAGTTCGCCGAGACGCCGTTCTTCACGCGGCAGACCTTGACTTCGACGATGCGCTTTCCGTCGACGTCGTAGGCGACTTCGTAGTAGCCGTCGTCGCCGACCTGGTCTTCGGGGACGGCGAGGTTGACCAGCTCTTCCACGGAGCCGGCGAAGGTGACGGACTTGGCTTCGCGCAAGACGGACAGCGCCGAGTGCGAAAGCGTGACGTTCTCGGGAAGGGCGGTCAGCATGGTGAGGACTCCCGGTGGGTTGTGAAAAAGGGCGGGACCGCGAATATAGCAACGGTTGAAGCGGCGTTAAGGGCGGTTGGTGAAGGCGATGAGACTGCGAACGCTTCTCGCTGTTTCGTTCAGATTGTGCATGCGTGGTTGCGATTTGAAACCGGCGTGGCTACGTTTCGTGGAGCTCTCAGGTGCTCGGCGACGAACGCTCGTCGTCGGGTGAAAAGGGAAGCGGAGTGCGTCGGCCCCTTGGCGGAGTCGGCAATTCTCCCGCGGACGCGCCGCCGTGTTGGGCGGCCGACCGAGCGAGCCGTGCGGCTTGACTCGATCGTGCCAGCGTCCGGTCCAGCGTGCGATTCGAATGGGCGCTTGCCCTAAGGAATCTCACGAGCCACTGCCACGCTCGCAACGAGCGAACGGCGGGAAGGCGGGCCGGGCGAGCCCTCAGCCGGAAGACCTGCCTGTGAGTCGGTGTGTGTCCTCGCGGAACAGGACGCCGGCACCGACGCACGGACGTTGCCCCTGACGCTGTGATGTCGCTGCGCGGAACGACCGCGATGGCACGAGTTGACCCCTTTTTTTCTCAGGGGCTGCCTCGCGCGAATCGAGGCTGCAATAGGAGGCTTTTGCCATGCAGCAGACCCGTTCCATTTGCCCTTCCCGTTTCCTCAGTCTCCATGTCGGTCAAGCGGCGGCGGTTGCGCTCGCAGCCGGCGTGGCGCTTCACGCGGTCGATGCGTCGGCCGACGCTTTCGATGAGTACGGCCTCCAGCCGGATCGGGCGTTCAGCCTGCCCGCCAACGCCGGCGGCATCCAGGTGCTCGCCGACGGCCGCATCGCGGCGGTCCGCAACAACGCGACCGACGGCGTGTACGAAATCTTGTACGAAGATGCTTTGGGCTCGCGTACTTTCAGCGAGGTCGGCTCGTTCGACGCATCGCTGGTTGCTTCTTTCGGCCCGTCGTTTGTCACGCTGTCGCCCGATGGCCAGACGCTTGCCGTGGGCGACAATGTGTTCGGCACGCTCGCTGAGGTCCTGTTCTTCGACACGTCGGGGTTTTCGCCAAGCGGTCCGACCGTGCCCAGCGCCACCGCGACGGTCGCGAACTTCGACGCCGCGTGGATCGACAACGACACGCTTGCCGTCACCGGTGCGGATGCCTCAACGTTCACTCCGCAAGCGGCGCTGGTCGATCTGACCAACCCCACGGTGCCCACCGTCGACAACGTGGTCGCTGACGCGGGGGGCGCTTCGGGAGGCGTGGCGGTCGATGCCGACGGCAACCTTTACGTTGGCGACGGCTTCGGCTCGACGGTCGGGGTCATCCGTCGGTTCACCCCGTCGCAGATCGCGTCGGCTCTGGTCGGCGGCCCGCTCGACTTTGCCACCGAGGGCGAGCTCGTCGCGGACGTGCTGAGCGCCGCCTCTCTGGGCTTCGATAACGAAGGCAACCTGCACGTCGGCGGCGGAGACATCTTCGGGACATCCGGCGACGTCGACTACTGGGGGCTCGTCGATGCCGAGTCGCTGGCCACCGCGTCGCCGGTCGTCCGACAGTTCGACCCCATCGCTCTGCCCTTCACCGGGTACAGCGTCGTGTTCAACCCGGTGCTTGAGCAGTTTTACGCCACCTCGGGCGACGCGCCGGGCGAGGTCTTCGTCTATCAGGTCCCCGAGCCCGCGACAGCCGCGCTGATCGCGATCGGCCTGCTGGGCGCGCTGCGTCGTTCCCGCCGATAACCCGCCTCAAGAGAACCGTGATGACCCATCAGTCTCCACAACGGCTCACGACGAACGCCTCGCTCTGCCTTGCGGGGGCGCTGCTGGCCAGCGCCCCCGCCGCGGGCGGGCCGTACTCGCCCGGCCTGGGCGGTGCCGCCGAGTCGGGCATTATCGATGCCGGGGTCCCCGGCTTCGTCGGCCCGGATGGCGACGGCCTCGTCACCGCCAACAACGCCGTCAACCCCGCCTTCGTCGCCTGGGCCACGCAGGTCGTCGACTATTCGCCCACGCCCGGCGTGTCGTCCAGTTGGCTCAACGCCAACAACGTGCTCGGCCCCGTCACCGGCAACAACTTCGATATCGCCTCGCTGGGCGATCTCTACGACCCCGCCAGCCCGCCGACCATCGGCAGCACCCCGCCGTTCTCCGACGACGGCGAGCCGTACGCCGGCGACCCGGCCGACCCCGCCGATGGCTTCGGCTTCCTCGGCTTCGACGCGCCCGGCTCGATCACCCTCGCGTTCGACACGCCCATCACCAACGGCCCGGGCGCCGACTTCGCCGCGTTCGAAAACGGATTCGTCTCCTTAGTCACCACGCCCGACGGCAGCGTCGCCGGCAACATGTTCGCCGAGCTCGGCTACGTTGAGGTGTCGTCCAACGGCACCGACTTCGCCCGCCTGCCCAGCGAATACCTCAACTTCCCCAACGGCTCGGGCCTGCCCGCCAACACCGCGTTCCTCACGCAGGACGTGACCAACGTCTACAACCTCGTCGGCAAGCACGCCAACAGCGGCGGCCAGTCGTGGGGCACCCCGTTCGATCTCGACGACCTCGCGACCGACCCGCTGGTCCTCGACGGCACGGTCACCCTTGCCCGCGTCACGCACGTCCGCATCGTCGACATCGTCGGCAACGGCTCATCGACCGACGCCAGCGGCCACGCCATCTACGACTCGTGGGTGACCGTCGGCTCCGGCGGGCTCGACCTCGAAGCCGTCGGCGTGCTCAACGCCTTTGTCCCGGCGGCCGGCGACTTCGACGCCGATGGCGACATCGACGCGGACGACATCGACCTGCTCTTCGCCGCGATCGGCGGCGGCGACCTCGCCTTCGACCTGACGACCGACGCCACGATCGACAGCGCGGACGTGGACGAGCTCGTGCTCAGCATCCTCGGCACCGCCCGGGGCGACGCGAACCTCGACGGCGAGGTGAGCACGCCCGACCTCGCGATCCTGGCCAGCGGGTTCGGCCAGCCCTCGTCCGGCTGGGCGGGCGCAGACTTCAACGGCGACGGCCAGGTCGATACGGCCGACCTCGCGATCCTCGCTGCGTCGTTCGGCTTTGGCGTGTCGCCGGTGAGTTCCGGCGATGTCGCCGCGGTGCCCGAGCCATCGACGGCCCTGGCGTGCGTGCTGCTGGGCGGCGCCGGGCTGACCATCCGGAGGCGGCGCATTGATTAAAGGGCGGTCTGCCATTCAACGGGCGCGGCGCGACGCGATGAGTCGCCGACGGGGTTTCAGCCTCATCGAGCTTCTGATCGTGCTCGTCATCGTGGCGCTCCTGATCGGCATCCTGCTGCCGGTGTTGGGGCGATCGCGCAGCACCGCCAAGGCCGTGGTGTGCCTGTCGAACGTCCGCCAGCTCGTCACCGCCAATCTGGCCTACGCGGCCGACCATCGCGAGTTCCTCGTGCGTGCGGCGCCGACGATCTTCGACTTCCCCGACACCGACCGCTGGCACGGCAAGCGCGACAGCCCGCTCAACGCCTTCGACCCGAGGCGCGGCGATCTCTCGCCGTACTTCGGCGAGTCCGGCGCGATCAAAGCGTGCCCAGCCTTCGTGGCCGGCGAGGACTACATCGACGACCCGCTGCTCGCCTTCGAGGCCGGCTGCGGCGGCTACGGCTACAACAAGGGCTACCTCGGCGGGCGCGTCGACTTGTTCGGCGAGGCCGATGCGCAGTCGGCGCAGCACTCCGCCCGCGTGTCCGACATCACCGAGCCCGCCGAAACCGTGATGTTCGCCGACGCCGCTTACCACAGCTTCGGCGGCCAGCTCATCGCCTATTCGTTCGTCGAGCCCGTGTTCTGGCTCAACCCCGCGCCTTGGCAGCCCAACCCCGACCCGACGATCCACTTCCGACACGACCGCCACGCCAGCGTCGGCTGGGCCGACGGCCACGCCGATTCCCGCAAGATCGCCTTCACCCGCGACTACGCCTCCGGCGGGTTCGCGGCCGAGGGCGAGCTGTGGCAACTCGGCATCGGCTACTTCGGCCCCCAGTCCAACCGCTACTTCGACCTCAACTAGCGCAGGAGACCGCGTGCGAATCACCCGCTGCGTCTGCACCAATCTCTCGTTCGCCAAGCTGCTCGACAAGGCCCGCGACGAGTCGCTGTCGCTCGATCAACTCGTCGAACGCACCGGGGCCTGCGATGGCTGCGGGATGTGTCGGCCGTACGTCCGCGAGACGCTTGAGACCGGCCAGACCGTCTTCACCCGTGTGATCGTCGACGAGCCCGACTCCGGCGCCGCCTGAAGTCTCAGTCCAATCCGAGCAAGGAGGCTCACCCATGTGCGACCGCATGATTCGGCCCGCCGTCCCCGTCACGCCCAGCGAACCCGCCGCCGACAGCCCCTCCCGCTGCCCGATCTGCGGCGGGCCCAACGCCTGCACGATGGCCTGCGGCGCGGCCGCTCGGGCGTGCTGGTGCATGGCCGTGGCGGACATCCCCGTCGAACTGCGGGCCGAGGCGAACCGCCGCGGCGGCGACGAGCGGTGCGTCTGCGAGGCCTGCGTCGATCATTTCCGGCGCACCGGACGGCTGCGGCGGCACGTGGCGTAACGCGGCGGGCACGCCGGAATGCATGGCTGGGCTCTGCGGTTGTGCTCTCCCCCGGGCCGCGTCCGCCCGACCCCGTAGAATCACGCGTCATGAACGACACCACCGAGAACGTCATCATCATCGGCTCCGGCCCCGCCGGCTGGACCGCCGCCATCTACGCCGCCCGCGCCGAGCTGCGCCCCCTCGTCTTCCCCGGACGAGCCGCCGGCAAAGACCTCGTCCCCGGCGGACAGCTCATGCTCACCACCGACGTCGAGAACTACCCCGGCTTTCCCAAGGGCATCACCGGCCCCGAGATGATGCACATGCTCTACCACCAGGCCATGCGCTTCGACACCCGCGTCGTCACCGACGACGGCATCAAGACCTTCGACGAGATGCCCAACGAGACGCTCTACCAGTCGTTCCAGAACGTCGCCGAGGCCGACCTCTCCAGCCGGCCGTTCAAGGTCAAGGGCGACGGCGGCTACGAAGGCACGGCCCACGCGATCATCATCGCGACCGGCGCGAAGGCCAAGTGGCTCGGGCTGGATAACGAGATGCGCCTCGCCCAGGCCGGCGGCGGCGTGTCGGCCTGCGCCGTGTGCGACGGCGCGTTGCCGATGTTCCGCGACCAGCCGCTGGGCGTGGTCGGCGGCGGCGACACCGCCTGCGAAGAGGCGTCGTACCTCGCCAAGTTCGGCTCGACCGTCCACATGTTCGTCCGCCGCGACGAGATGCGCGCCAGCCAGATCATGAAGGACCGAGTCCTCAACAACGACAAGATCCAGGTCCACTGGAACACCCAGGTCGTCGAGGTCCACGGCGACGACAAAGTCACCGGCGTCCAACTGCTGCACAACGACCAGCCCGAGGACAGCCCCAACCGCCACAGCGACCTCGACCTCACCGGCCTGTTCATCGCCATCGGCCACGAGCCCATCACCGGCTTTCTCAACGGCCAGGTCGCGGCCGACGACGTGGGCTACCTCACGCTCACCGACCCGGCGCACACGCACACGTCGGTCGAGGGCGTGTTCGCCGCCGGCGACGTCGCCGACAGCCACTACCGCCAGGCCATCACCGCCGCGGGCATGGGCTGCAAGGCCGCGATGGACGCCGAGCACTACCTCGCCGCCCTCGAAGTCGCCGCCGCCGCATCGGCGTAAGGCCCCACGTCATCCAAGCGTGACACCCCCAAAGCTGCATTGCAACGCAATGCAGTGCGTGTGATCGATGGGGCACTGCATTGCGTTGCAATGCAGCTTCAACACAACCGCTGAACCGGCCGTGATTCAGTCCGGCTGGTCCACCGCCTCCGTCCGCACCGCCTCGCGCGACTCGTTGTACCGGTGCCAGTTCCACAGCACCCCCGCCACGGCGAACGACAGAAACGCCGAGACCGTCACGTCGCTCACGAAGTGCGCGTGCGTCACGACGCGCGTCGCCGCGCACCCCGCGCCCAGTAGCAGCCAGATCGGCGTCGCCGCCGGGCACAGCCGACAGAGCATCCACGCCGCGCCAAACGCCACCATCGCGTGGCTCGACGGGCACCCCAGGTCGCCCGAGTTGAACGGGTCTTCCCACAGCGATCGCCACTCGTACACCCCGCCCGTCTCCCGCGGCCGCAGCCGACGCGTCATCAGCTTCACCCCTTCGGCGACCGCGCCCGACAACCCCGCCGACACCACCAGCAGGATCGGCGCGTTCATCGCCTTGAGCCACCCCAGCTCGCCGACCCGCCGCCAACGCACCATCGCCCACGCACCCGCCGCCAGCAGCCACGTCGGCACGAAACCCATCACGCGAAACAGCCGATCGAGGTCGCTGCGATCCCCGCGGACTCGCCCGAGGTGGAACACCGGCCGATCGAGCAGACAGCCCACCGCCACCGCCGCGACCATCAACGCCACAAACCCGCCCAGCGCCAGCCACCGCACGCGCAGGCTCCACGGCGCACGCACCCCGCCCGCCGCTTGCGGCTTAGCCTCGCTCATCGATGCCCCTCCCGATTCTGCCGGCCGAGCTCGCTCAGCCCGCCGTACCCGCGCGCCACAAACACCGGCGTCCCCCACAGATGGCTCAGCCCCGCGTCGGCCTCATCGCCCCACACCGTCGCCGGGTCGATCGCTTCGACCGACTCGGCAATCAATACGTCGCCCCAGCGCTTCGCCGACGCGCCGAACAGCAGCGCATCCCGCCCGTGCAGCGACGCGTCGTCCAGGTCCGTGCCCGGCAGCGCGTCGTACGCCGACCGCCGCCCGGCCAGCGCCGCCTGCCCGCAATACACCGTCGGCCGTCCATCGAGGTAGAACGCCAGCAGCGCCGTGTCGCCGTATTGGCTGGCGATCACGATCGGCCGAGTCGCCGCCGCACCATCACCCGCAAGCTCGCCCACCTGCGCATCGATCCGCTCGGCCGCCGCGCCGTGCGCCATCACCCGCCCGACGCCCGGCAGCAGCTCGCCAACCATCGGCACCCGCAGCAACCACCCGCCCACGCTCAGCCCGACGATCGCCGTCAAGCCATAGACCAGCGACCAGTGCCACGCGTTCTGCGTCGGCGTCTCCGGCCGGCGCGTGACGAACCCGCGCTTCGGCCGCTCGTCCTTGGGCAGCTCACGCCACGCCGCCACCTCGGCCCGCCACGCCGCCAGCCTCGCCGGCATCCCGCGCGCCGCCAGCGCCAGCAGCGTCGGGTACGCCGCGACCGTCCAGTTCGCCTCCGTGTCCGTCACGCACGCCACGCCCAGATACATCGCCACCGGCAGCAGCCCCACGCACGCCAGCAGCCGCGCGTACACCGCCTCCGCGCCGCTGCGCCAACCCCGCATCAGGCCCAGCACGATCAGCCACCACACGCCCGGCCCCGCCACCGCCAGCAGCGTCCCGAGATACACTCCCGCCGACCGCGCCCGGTCCAGCCAACCCCACGCCGCCCCCGCGTCGTCCACCGCCACGTCCCCGCCCGCCACGCCCAGGTGCCCCATCAGGTGCCGCACCGTCGGCCACCCCTGCGTGACCTCGCCGATCGCCATCGGGCTCGCGATCACCACCAACACCGCCGCCGCCACCGCCGCCCCGCGCCCGACGCTCGTCCATCGCAGCCGACCGGCCGACCACACCACCGCGATCAGCACCCCCGGGATCAGCAGCAGCGCCGTGTGCTTCAGCAGCAGCCCGCAACCCACCGCCGCGCCGAACACCGCCCACCCCAGCAGTGCTCGCCACGCCGCCGTCGGCTCGCCCTCGCGCAGCGCCCCACGCAGCCCAGCCCACACGCCGACCATCGCCACCACCCAGCACGCCAGCATCGGCATGTCGATCGTCGCGAACTGACCCATCGCCCAAAGCACCGGCGTCAGCACCGCCAGCCAAAGCCCGATCCACCCGGCATCAACTCCGCCTGTCGCGCCGCCCCCGCGCTGCCCCGCCAGCCACGCTACCCCGCCGATGAGCACGCCCCAACTCACCACGCTTCCCAGCCGCACCACCCACTCCGCCAACCCCCCGCCCAGCAGCCCCACCGCCCACGCCGCCGCGCCGATCACCCACGCGATCCCCGGGCCCTTCGTCGTGTACGTCAACGCCCAGTGCTGGCTCCAATCCCAGTACTGCGCCTCGTCCGCCGCCAGCGAAAACGGGTTCAGCCACACCACCCACGCCAGCCGCAGCAACGCCAGGCCCGCGACCGCCGCGAACAGCGCCGCCCACGCCTCGACCCGTCGCGCCTCACCCAATGGCGTCGCGGTCTCATCCGGCCTCGGCTCCATCGGCGGCGTCACACGCTCCACCGTCTCGCCGCCGTCGCCCACGTCGAGCCCGTCGCCCACCGCGGCCATCGCCGCCTCGGCCGCGCCCTGGCTCATCGGAGCATCGCCGCCGCCGCCCGCGCGGGCGGAGGGCGTCTCGGGGGGCGGCAACGCGTTGTCCGGGCGGTCAGCCAAGCCGGTTAGTCTAAGCCCGCTTCACCCCGGGAACCTCTCGCCGCCTCGCGCATCCAACTGCCCATGACCCACACCCACGCCGCCACCCACCGTCGCTCCTCCTTCACGCCCGCCCGCGCCTTATGCGGCTTGGCCGCGTGCCTCACCGCCGCCATCGTCGGCTCGCCCGCCGTCGCCGACGACCCGCCCGCCGGGCAGGGCGTCTCGCTGACCGTCTACTCGTCGGCCGACCCCGCTTCCTTTAACCCTCAGCAGTTCATCGCCAACGCCAACCGCGGCCACAACCCCCAGTTCGCCTATCAAGTGCCCGGGTTCGCCGTCGTCCGCGACACCCGCGCCATGACCTTCGCCGCCGGCCGCAACGAGCTCGCCCTCACCGACGTCGCCCAATTCATCGACCCCACCACCGTCGCCTTCACCGCGCTCGACGTCGCCCCCACCCCCCAAGCCGAGGCAGAGCGAAGCGCCGCCCCGGGTACCGCGACCTCAACCACCCCCTTCACCATCCTCGAGCAGCAGTTCAAGTTCGACCTCGTCTCGCCGGACAAGCTGTTCGACGCCTACGTCAACCGCGAGATCGCCATCAACGTCCCGCTCGGCGGCGGCGAGATCGAGACCGTCCGCGGCACGCTGCTGTCCAGCAACCAGGGCCGGCTCGTGCTCGACACCCCAGCCGGCATCCGCATGGTGGCGAACATCTCGGACGTCCAGCTCGGCGCCCTGCCCGACGGGCTCATCACCCGCCCGACCCTCAGCCTCATCGCCCACGCCGACCAGCCCGGCGACCGCCTCGTCCGCACCGCCTACCAGACCAACGGCCTCACCTGGCGGGCCGACTACCACCTCGTCCTCGCCGACGACGAAACCACCGCCGACCTGGGCGCATGGGTCACGCTGATGAACCTCTCCGGCGCGGCCTACCCCGACGCCGAGCTCAAGCTGATCGCCGGCGACGTGCAGCGCGTCACGCCTGACCTCATGCGAGGCCGCAGGGAGGCGATCGCGCTCTCGGCGCGAAGCAGCTTTGCACCCGAAGCTGCCTCGTTCGCACAAAAGCAGTTCTTCGAGTACCACCTCTACACCCTGCCGCGGCGCACGACCGTGCACGAGAACACGACGCAGCAGATCGCGCTGTTCCCGACGCGGCCGGGCGTGGCCGTTGAGAAAAAGCTCGTCTACTGGGGCCTGCCGCAAGCCCGTCAGTGGGGCTTCGCCTCGCCGCAGACCAACCGCCAGCTCGGCAACGACAGCAACAAGAAGGTCGACGTCTACCTCGAGATGCAGAACGAAGAACACGCCGGCCTGGGCCTGCCGCTGCCCGCCGGGAAGGTCCGCGTCTACAAGGCCGACGGCGACCCCGGTTCGCCCGATGGCTCGCTCGAGTTCGTCGGCGAAGACCTCATCGACCACACGCCCAAGGGCAACGAGCTGCTCATCCGCGTCGGCCAGGCGTTCGACGTCACCGGCGACCGCACCCAGACCGACTTCACCACCGACGATCGGCGGCGGGTGATGACCGAGTCGTTCCGGATCACGCTCAAGAACGCCAAGGACCAGCCGCAGGCGGTGACGATCCGCGAGCCTCTGTACCGATGGGTGAACTGGCAGATCACCGAGTCGTCGTCGGAGTTCGAGAAGGTCGACAGCAAGACGGTCCACTTCGACGTGGACGTGCCCGCCGAGGGCGAGGCGAGCGTGGCGTACACCGTGCGGTACACGTGGTGAACTGAGGGAGTGGAGGGCGAAGCGCGCGGGTGCCACACCTTGACCCGACCATCGGGAGGGCAAGGTGTGGCGATGGGTCTTGTGCGTTCGCACACCTTGCCGCTTCGCGGTCAAGATGTGGCACCCGGATCGCGTATCACGGCTTGTCGGGGTCGGGGTCGGGGATGGGCTGGCCGTGGGGGTCGACCGTGGCGTCGGTGGCGGGGGCGAGGGGTAGGTGTTCGAGGAACTCGGCGGTGGGGTGGACGTGGTCGGGCGCGAGGCCGGCGTCGTCGACGAGGTACTGCTCCCAGAGGCGGTGTCGGCGGACGAGCTCGGCGGCGGCGGCGCGGCCGGCGTTGGTAAGCGACACGCCGATGGCGCGGTCGTCGATGAGGCCGCGGCGGCGGGCGGCGGCGAGGGTGGCGTCGAGCCGCCGGCCGAGCAGCGCGGTGCGCAGCGTGTCGTGCGGCAGGGCGGCGTACCCGGTCTCGCCGCCGCGGTAGAGCGTGGCGATCAAATCGTCGACGGCGGTGCGCTCGGCCAATCGGCGGCGCCGCCAGAGCTTGGCGACGAACCCGTGCGACGGCGACAACACGGCCGCGGCCACGACCAACACGCCGGCGACCACGGTCATGCTCCCCGCGGCGTTGACGCTGGGCAGGTCGAACGCCCCGGGCACCAGCGTCGCGCCGAAGTAACCCCCCGCAGCGGCGAGCACCGCGGCGACGAGGCTGAGGCCGATCTGGGTGTCGAGCCGATCCGTCAGCAGCCGCGCGGTCGCGGCCGGCGCGATGAGCATGGCGATCACGAGGATCGACCCGACGGCCTCGAACGCCGCAACCGTTGCCGCGGCGACCAGCACCATCAGCGCGTAGTGCATCACGCCCGCCGGCACGCCCTGCGACGTCGCCAGCCCGGGGTCGAACGACGTGATGCGCAATTCCTTGTACAGCAACACAACGAACGCCGCGGACACCGCGAGCATCACCGAGAGCAGCCACACCTGCCGGGGGATCGACTCGACGGTGTGCCACGCCCACAGCCCGGCGAGCGTGTCGGGCGCGGTGAACCACGCGAGCGTTTCGAGCTGGCCGTAGAGCACGCAGTCGGGGTCGAGCTCGACGTTCTGCGCGGCGGCCTGCTCGATCAACAGCACGCCCAGCGCGAACATCACGCTGAACACCACGCCCATCGCCGCGCCGGGTTCGACCTTGCCGAGCTTGCGCACGGCCTCGATCAGCACGACCGTGACCAGCCCCGCGGCCGCCGCGCCGGCGAGCATCAGCAGCGGGCTGCGCGACGACGAGATGAGAAAGGCGATCACCAGCCCGGGCAGCACGGCGTGGCTGATGGCGTCGCCCATAAGGCTCTCGCGACGGAGCACGAGGAAGTTGCCTAGCAGGCCGCACGTGAGCGTGGCGAGCACGGCCGCGGTGAGCGGGAACAGGTCCAGCGCGAGGTTGAAGGTCATAGGCGCGACCCGTTGTCGGCGGTGACGGGCGGGCGGGTGCGGCGGTGGGCGTCGATCCCGCGCTCGGCGAGGGCTTCTTCGAGCTCGGCGACGAGCGGGTCAGACAGCACGTGCTCGACTTGGTCGACCGTCCAGTCGAGGTGGCTGGGGGCGATGTCGGCGGAGGAGACGAGGTACTGCTCCCAGAGGCGGTGGTTGCGGGCGACGCGGCGGCCGCGCTCGAGGCCGGCGGGGGTGGCGACGAACGCGCCGGCGTCGAAGCGACCGAGCCCGCGGCGGTGGAGGAACGCGCCGATGACGGCGGTGGCGGCCGCGCCCCAGCCGCGCTCGCGGCGCAGGCCGGCGAGGTCGTCGGCGTGGACGGTCGCGCCGCGGCCGGCGGCGCTGGCGAGGTAGGCCAGCTCGAGCAGGTGGTCGGCGGCGATGCCCAGCCGGAGGCGCGCTCGGCGGATCGCGGCGGCGACGATGCCCCGGCGCGGCGCGCCGAGCATGCTCACGACAAACACCACACCGCTGACCAGCACGATCACCGCGCCCGCGGGCTTGCGCGGCAGCAGCGCCGACGCCGACGCGCCCAGGTAGCCCGACAGCCCGCCGATGATGGCGGCGAGTAG
The DNA here is from genome assembly GCA_039024495.1 of Planctomycetota bacterium. Classification (GTDB taxonomy): domain Bacteria; phylum Planctomycetota; class Phycisphaerae; order Phycisphaerales; family Phycisphaeraceae; genus JBCBUE01. The sequence goes on from JBCCQE010000016.1 coordinate 13,298, forward strand.
CACGAGCGCCCAGAGCTTTTCGGTCCAGAACCGCGCGGCGACGGCGGGGATGATGAGCATCGCGACCACGAGGATCAGCCCGACGGCCTGCAGGCCCGCGACGGTGACGAGCACGACCAGCGCCATCATCAGCAGGTCGACGACGGTGACCGGCCAGCCGTCGACTCGGGCGAAGGCGTCGTTGAAGCAGACGAGCGCGAACTCTTTGAGGAGCAGCGCGGCCAGCGCGACGACGATCGCGGCGATGGCGGCCATGAGCCAGGCGTCGCTGGCGCTCATCGCGGCGGTCTGGCCGTAGATGAAGTGGGTGAGGCCGGCGGCGGTGCCGGTCTGGAGGGTCTGGATGATGGAGAGCAGGACGGTGCCGGCGCCGAAGAAGACGCTGAGGATCAGGCCGATCGCGGCGTCTTCGTAGAGGCGGGTGTGCCGGACGAGCCACTGGATGCAGAGCACGCCGAGCACGCCGGAGACGGTCGCGCCGGCGAGGAGGACGGGCAGGGTGCGGCCGGAGTAGCCGAGCGCGGTGGCGACGAGGAAGGCCAGGCAGAGGCCCGGGAGGGTGGCGTGGCTGAGGGCGTCGGCGACGAGGGAGCGTTTACGCAGCAGGGCGAAGACGCCGACGATGCCGGCGGCGACGCCGAGCAGGGCGGTGCCGAGGATGACGACGTTGGTGTTGTGGCCGGCGCGGAAGAGCAGGACGTCGGCGACTTCGGCGGCTGTGGGCCAGGCGTCGTCGACGGCGGTGAGCGAGGCGGGCCCGTGGCGGTGGGGGGTCACGGCCGGCCCTCGCGCGCGGGGGCGTGGACCATGGCCTCGGCGGCCTGGGAGAGCAGCGTGAGCTTGCCGCCGTAGGTCTTGCGGAGGTTGTCGGGCGTGAAGGTGGTGGCGACGGGTCCGGCGGCGACGACACGCATGTTGAGCAGCAGGACGTCGTCGAAGTATTCGGCGACGGTCTGCACGTCGTGGTGGACGACGACGACGGTCTTGCCCTCGGCGCGCAGCTCGCGGAGGACGGCGACGATGGCTTTTTCGGTGGCGGCGTCGACGCCGGCGAAGGGCTCGTCCATGAAGTAGAGGTCGGCCTCCTGGGCGAGGGCGCGTGCGAGGAAGACGCGCTGCTGCTGGCCGCCGGAGAGCTGGCTGATCTGTCGGTGGGCGTAGGTGGCCATGCCGACGCGTTCCATGCACGCCAGCGCCGCCTGCTTGTGCTTGCGTGAGACGGGCAGGCACCAGCCGATGCGTCGGTATCGGCCCATGCAGACGACGTCGAGCGCGGAGACGGGGAAGTCCCAGTCGACCGACTCGCGCTGCGGGACGTAGCCGACGCGGGCGCGCTGGCTGCGGTACGGCTTGCCCCAGAACTCGACGACGCCCGAGGCCCGCGGGACCAGCCCGAGGCAGGCCTTGATGAGCGTGCTCTTGCCCGCGCCGTTGGGCCCGACGATGGCGATGAGCCTGCCGGGCGGGGCGTCGTAGTCGACGTCCCAGAGGACGGGCTTTCGTTGGTAGGCCACGGTCATCGCGTGGATGGAGACCGGGCTGTCGGGCGAGTGCTCCGGCCGATCGACCGGGGGCCGCGCGGCGGGCGCGGACGCTGGCGACGGATCGGCGGCGGTGGGGGGGTTGGCGTTAATGGTCATCGGTGAGCTGGCCGTGCAGGCCGGCGGCCGGCGCGTCGCCGCCGAGGGCGCGGGCGATGGTGGTGGCGTTGTGGTCGATCATGCCGACGTAGGTGCCGCGGTACGTGCCGGGGGCGCCCATGGCGTCGCTGAAGAGCTCGCCGCCGATGGTGACGGTGTGGCCCTTGGCGGCGGCGCCTTCGATGAGGGCGCGGATGTTGCGGTCCGAGACGGTGGACTCGACGAAGACGGCTCGGATGTCGCGCTCGACGAGCATATCGACCATGCGTTCGATGTCGCGGACGCCGGCCTCGGACTCGGTGGACAGGCCTTGGATGCCGACGACCTCGTAGCCGAAGCGGCTGCCGAGGTAGTTGAAGGCGTCGTGGGCGGTGACGAGGACGCGGCTTTGCTCGGGGACGCTGGCGAGGGCCTGGGCGGCGTAGGCGTCGAGCTCGTTGATGCGGGCGAGCGCGGCCTGAGCGTTGGCCTGGTAAACGGACGCGCCCTCGGGGTCGTAGTCGGTCAGGCGGTCTCGGATGATGGGGATGGTTGTGGCCCAGGCGGCGGGGTCCATCCAGACGTGGGGGTCGTAGAGGCCCTCGAAGTCTTCGGGCTCAAGGAGCGTGGACTCGTCGAGGAGCTCGGTGACGGCGTAGACCTTCTTGCCGGAGGTGGCGGCGCGGACGAGGGCGTCGGTCATGCGGCCTTCGAGGAGCAGGCCGTTGTAGAAGATGACGTCGGCGGACATGAGGTTGGCGATGTCGTTTCGCGTGGGCTTGTAGAGGTGTGGGTCGACGCCGGGGCCCATGAGGGTGATGACCTCGGCGCGGTCGCCGGCGACCTGCTCGACGATGTCGCCGACCATGCCGATGGTGGCGGCGACCTTGAACTTGGGCTCGTCGGCCGAGGCGGGGCCAAGGGTGGCGATGAGGGCCAAGGCGGCGACGAGGGCCGCGAGCGACGCGGCGAGCGTGAGTCGGCGGAAGGGGTTGGCGGGGGTCATGGGGGTCTCGCTTTCGTTGGGCGGTGGGTGATCGGTCCGGGGTGGTAGTGTAGCAGGAGCTACTTTTGTGGGAGCGGCGGGGTTAGAAGTTGACGCCGAAGCGGATGGAGAGGACGACGGCGTCGTCGGTGTCGCTGTCGCCGGAGGGGTTGAGGACCCATTGGAGGTCGGGCTGGAGGAAGGCGGCGGCGGTGAGTTGGGCTCGGTAGAAGGCTTCGAGGGTGATTTCGTCGGAGTCGAAGCCAGCGGCGGGCTCGTCGGAGAGCTCGGCGTAGGAGGCGTAGAAGCCGGTGGCGTCGTCGGGGCGAAAGGAGCCGAGGCCGGCCTGGACGAGGCCGAGGGCGTAGTGGCGCTCGACCTCGGCGACGTCGCCGTCGGCGAAGCCGAGCTGGGCGATGGCGTAGAGGCCTTGGTCGCTGGTGTCGCCGCGGGGGGCGGTGAGTCGTTGCTGGACGGTGGCGTAGAGGCCGGAGGTGCCGTCGTCCTGGTTGCCGTCGAAGGTGTCGAACGTGCCGGTGTGGTGCCATCCGCCGAGGCTGAGGCTGCCGCCGGAGAGGGCGGCGAGCCTGGCCCATCCGAGCTGGGCTTCGGCGACGTGGAAGTAATCATTCGAGAGGTCGGCGCTGAAGAAGGTGGAGGGCCCGCGGGTGCCGGTGCGGATGCCGTCGATGGCGGCGGCACCGTCGTAGAGGCCGTAGCCGAGGGTGAGACTGAGGGTGTCGGTGCGCAGGGGCGTGACGAAGACGTTGAAGCCCATGGCCGAGTCGGGGTAGCTGGGGAAGCCGACGACGGTGGGCGAGAACCCGGCGGAGGAGTTGAGCGGTTCGCCGGCGGCGGCGAAGTCGTTGGCGCTGCCGCGGGTGAAGGAAGCGGGCGGGCCGACGGCGGCGAACTCGCTGTTGGCGTCGAGCTTGCCGACCTTGAAGCGGAGGCGGTCGTCGAGGAGGCGCTGCTCGTACCAGAGCTCGTAAATGGCGTCGACGGAGCGGTCGTTTTCGAGGTTGGAGAAGACCTGGAGGTCGCCGGCGTCGGTGGAGCCGCCGCTCTCTGGGGAGACGGAGAGGTATTGGATGAAGGCGGTGCCGCCAGGGAGGTCGAGGGCGGTGTCGGTGTCGAGAGCGACGCCTGCGGTGAAGAGGTTCCGGAAGGACTCGTTTTGCTCGACGCCGCCGGAGAGGACCTGGGAGAACTCGAGGAGGTTGGCGATTTCGACGGTGAGGCCAACGGATTCGAGATCGATGCGGAGGCCAGCCCAGTCGCCGGTGGCTTGCCCCCATTCGGGGTACGGCACGGCGTTGGGGACGCCGAACCACTCGCGGGGTGGGTCTTGAGGCGGCTCGGCGGGCTGGGCGAGGGCGATGGGGGCGATTGCGATCGCGGTGGCGGCGAGGGCGGCCTGGGGGGTGGTGTGGAGCATCGGGCGGGTCCGTGGCTGGGCTTGGCGGGTCAAGTTGTAGCTTGTGCTACATTGCTCTCGGCAAATGTAGCTTGTGCTACACATTGAGTCAAGCGAGATTGATCTCTGAGTGGCCGAGGTGGGGTGGCGCCGGCTGGGCGGGGTTTATTGGTCGATGAAGTCGCGCATCCGCTTGAGCGTCTGACTGCTCAGGTGGTGCTCGATGCCCTCGGCGTCGATGGCGGCGACCTTGGCGGAGACGCCGAGCTTGCGGAGGAAGGCGACGACGGTCTCGTGGCGTTGCCGGCAGGCGGTGGCGAGGCGGCGGCCGGCGGGGGTGAGGTTGAGGGGCTTGTAGGGCTGGGTGTCGACGAGGCCCTCGGCGGTGAGGCGTTGGACGACGCGGACGACAGTGACGTGGCTGACGCCCATCTGCTCGGCGAGGTCGACGACGCGGCAGGTGCCGTGGGTGTCGAGGCGGTCGGCGATGGCTTCGACGTAGTCCTCGGCGGTCTCGGCGGCGTGGTCGGCGCGGGTGCGGCGGTGGCCGGTGGCGGGGGCCTTGGATGGTGGAGTTGAGGGCGGCATAGTGCGCAACGCGAATGCAGGTCGAAACGGAAGCATAGTCCTCTGGTTTGCACCATCGGTTGCGGGCTGGCTGCGTGGCCGTGTGGCTTGCTGCAGCCTTTGGCCGGCCAAGGGCGGTGACAGCGTTCGGCGACGGGGCCAAGCCTGCGGGACGGGCAATTTACGCAGCATGAGCAAAGTACGGCATAACTTGCGACTATTCTCATTTTAGGTAGGCTGTGCTTTTTCAGCGGTATCGTTCACTCGAGCGCGCTATGGGTTCAATCGCAAGGCCTTCGCCGATTCAGCTTCAAGGGCGTCGCCCCCGCCTCTGGGGGCTATGCGTGCTTTTGGCGATGGGTTGCGGGGCTTTGACTGCCGATGTCGGTGCGAGTGTCTTGAGTCCGGCTCAGGAGCGTCGGCTGGAAGCGGCTCACACAGCCCTGACTCGCTTCAATTTTCAGGAGGCGTATGACCTTTACGCCCGAGTGCGTAGCGCCCTTCCGGATGGGGGGGTAGATGTCAGCGACCCGACCGCGGCTCGCGTGGCGATGGGCCTTGCGCTGGCGGCCCAGCACCGCACGCCCTCGACGCCGGCTTTGATCGCCGAAGCGGAAGCCATTTATGCAGCCCTGGCCGCCGATGCCGAGCCGGCGTTGGCCGCCCGAGCCCTGATGAACATTGGCCGGCTCGCCGAACTCAGCAACTACCTTGGCGACCCGATCGACTTGGCTTCGGCTCGGGAGGCTTACCAGGCTCTGATCGACGCACACGGCTACGCCGATATCGGTCAGGAGGCCGCGCTGAGGTATGCCGACACGCTGGTGCAGGACTTGGCCGACCCCGCCGGTCGAGCGAAGGCGGCGGCGTGGCTGGAAGCGTGGATTGGGGATCAGCCTCTAGGAGAGATGGCTTACGGGTCGGTGATCGCCGAATACCTGGCTCGCATCGAGCATCGCGAGGGCCGATACGCCGAGGCGGTTGCCTGGTTCATCCGGGCCGACGAACTGGGTCTGGCCGAGCCCATCGTGGCCGGCCAAATCTTCTGGACGATCGCCAAGATCAGTCACGAGCGCCTGAACGATCCAGCCACCGCCCGTCGCTACTACCAGAAGATTATCGATGAGGCACCGCGTAGCGGGCTGGCCTTCGAGGCTGAGCTTGAGTTGCGGGCGTTGGACATTCAGGCGTCGGCGAATGGGGGCGTGGCGAGGTGAAGCTGTCGTCGATCTTCAACATGAACGTTGCCGGCATCGTGCTGCTTGGCGGTGCTTATTTGATCAGCGTGGCGGCGGTGACTCAGCGATCGGCGACTCAAGGGAGTCTTGGCGAGGCGGTCGGCAGCGGAGTTCGCGTGGTTCAGATCATGCATTGGCAGCTCGAGCCGGGGTTCCGCGAGTCGCTGCAAGCGGTGATCGACGAGTACAACGCCCAGCCGCACGTGGTCGAGGCGGGCGTTGAGGTCCGGCAGCTCGACGTGACCGAACGCGTGTATTCGCAGATGCTCAACGTGCACGCGATCAGCGGCACCGCCCCAGACATCTGCCAGCGTGGGCGGTCGGTGAGGCTGCTGCGTGGCACGAAGGTGGCTCAGTTTTTCGAGCCGCTGGGCGACGTGGCCGAAGAACCCAACCCGTATAACGCCGAGGCTTACCTGCCCGAGGGCATGGATCCGGATCTGGCCGAGGCGATGGCTTCTCTGCCGTGGCGCGAGACCTTTGTCGACGGGATGCAGGCGGGGTGGGACCAGTCGCTGCAGCAGTATTACGCGGTGCCCACGACGTTCTGGGGCGAGGTCAAGCTCTATTACAACGCCTCGCTCTTCGACGAGGCCAAGGACGTGGTGCGTGAGGCTTTCAGCCAGAGCGAGCCGCCCGCGTGGGTGCGGCGGGTGTGCGAGGCCGACCCGGTGACGGGCGAGCCGCCCTTAGCGCCACGCAACGCCGAGCTGGAGGCATGGGTCTCGTCGGACGACCCGCCCGACACGCTGGGCCGCATGCTGCTGCTGTGCGAAGCGGTTTGGGAGATCGGCCGGCGACGCGGCGACACCGAGCTCACGCCGATCGCGGGCAGCAGCTACTCCGACAGCATTTTTGCGCGGCGTTATCTCGTGCCGTTCACGGCGGGCTACACGAGCTCGCTCGATTTCGACCTCAACACCGAGGTCAACCCGATCGAGACCTGGGCGGGCTACGACCATGGCCTCTGGTCGTTCGAAGACCCTGCGGTGCGTGCGTACTTCGAGTGCTTGCGTGAGATCTGCGAGCAATTTCCCGCCGGTTTCCTTGGGCTGGACCGCGAGCAGGCGCGCCGCCGGTTTATCGCGGGGCGAGCGGCCATGGTCGCGACCGGAGCGTGGGACGCGACGAGCATCTACGCCACCGCAGAGGGCCAGGTCCTGAAAGATGGAGAGCCCGCTCCGCCGGGAACGACCGTGACGGAGATCGACGGTCGGCGGCACGCGGGCTTTCGCTTCCGCGTTAGCGTGATGGACTTCCCGCTGCCCGGCCCGGGTGAGCGATGGAGCGAGCACGTCTCTTATGCGGCGAACAGTGCCAAGGCCAACGGCGGCGCTCCCTTCATGGTCTACAAGTACTCGCCCAATAAGCCTTGGGCCATCGACTTCCTGCGCTACCTCACCAGCTACCGGATCAACGGCACGTTTACTCGCGAGGCCGGTTGGCTGCCGATCATCGATGGACTTGAGCCCTCCGATCGGCTCCGGCCGTTTCGCCCAAGGGTCGAAGGCCTCTCGCCCGGCTCGAGGCTGCTGTTGGACGGCGCGGGCGGCGGCGTGTTTGCCACGCGGTACAACGGCCAGTTGCTCAATTACCTCGCCGGCACAATCGATTACGGGACTTTCGTGCTCGAGGCTCAGGCCGCGCTCGACGACGAACGCAACGGGCTGAGGCGCATGTGGTTTCGCGAGTGGCAGCGGCTCAGCGACAACATGCGTGAGCTCGAGAAGGGTGTCGGTGTCCAGACGGCTCGCTCACTACTGCTCGATGAAAGCGAAGCGGCCGACGCGCAGGCCAAGCTGATCCGCGGCATCAGGCGGTCGGTTGTCGAGCACAACGCCACGCCCGTCCGCAGGCTCTGGTCTGAACTACAGCCGAACGAACCATTCCCGGATTATTGAAGCGACTTATCCCCCCCCCGCAGTCGATTGCCACCCATGTAGAACCTCGCCTCACCCGAACCCCCACCCCCAACCCCCTTGAAAACCCCGCGGAAGTGGCGTCGGGCTCGCCGCAACGTGGGGCTGTTTGCGTTGATGCTGCCGACCCTCGCGTCGATGGCTGTGTTCGGCTACTACCCCAAGATCGATGTCTTTTTCAAATCGCTGTATCGTTGGCAGCCAGGATTCATCGAAGAGTACATCGCGACAAAGAACTTCCAAGACGCCTTCGGCGATCCGTTGTTCTGGCAATCCTTCAAGGTCGTGATGATTATGCTCGCGGCCAATCTGGTGAAGATGTGGCCGGGCATCATCGTCGCGGTCGCGCTGCACCGGGTGCTTTCGAATCGCATGCGCTACGGCTTCCAGGTGCTTTTTGTGGTGCCAATGGTCGTGCCGGGGATGGTGTGGCTGCTCGTCTGGAAGAGCTTCTACGACCCCGATTTCGGCATCTTGAATCGGCTGCTGCAAGTTTCCGGGTTGATGTCCGTGCTGGGCTGGCTCGATGGCACGGTCGCGGACCCGGGGGTGATGCCACGTATCGCGAGCGCGATCCAGCCGGTCCTTGATCGTGTGATCGACCCGGTGTTTGGCAACGTCTGGGGTCTGCTGTTTGCCGGGTCGCTCTTTCTGATTTTCATGAACGGGCGGCCGACGCACGCGTCGCGGTGGCTCGGCTACGCGGTGGCGGGGGCTTCGGGGTTGATCGCGCCTTACATCGTTGCCTTGACGCTCTCCGGGAGCCTGGGCCTGCTCGGCGCGGTGGTTGGCGTAACGGCCTTAGTGGCCGCGCTGGCGTTCACGCTTCGCAAGGGCTGGGTGATCTGGCCGTTCGTGTTATTGCTGGGGCTCTGGGCCTGCCGCGAAGAGCCGTGGCGAGTGCCCGTGTTGGTCGCGGCAACGGTCGGGCTGGCCGAGCTGACGTACGCCAAGTTCGATCGGCTGGTTGCGCCCGATGTGGTGCGATGGGTCGGGGGGATCGCCATCGGGCTCGGGTCGCTGCTCGTTGGGCTCGGCCTGATCTGGACCACGCCCACCGAGCAGTTTGTCGGCGGCAAGCCGGCTTGGCTGGGCAATCAGAATCTCATCCTCCCGGCTCTGATTTTCTGGGGTTTCCCGTGGGTCGGCACGGTGGGTGTGTTGATCTATCTCGCCGGCCTGCAGCAGATCTCGAATGACGTCTACGAAGCCGCGGAGCTCGATGGTGTTGGCCCGATCGGCAAGCTGTTTCGCATCGAGCTGCCTCTGATCATGACGCAGGTCCGCATCAACCTGATCTTCATGACCATCGGGACGCTCACCGGCTGGGAGTTCTATCTTATCCTCCTCGGCGACAGCGGCGGGCCGGGCAACGTTGGCCTTGTGCCCGGTCTTTACATGTATCGAGCTGCTTTTATCAATCTCGAATATGGCTACGCCTGTGCGTTAGGCGTGATCATGTTCGTCATCATCCTCCTGCTCACCATCGTCTATCAGAAGTACGTCAAGGTGGATAAGTAGACTCACGATGGCTAAGAAGACCTCCAAGATCAGCGAAGGATTTAAGTACTCGATCGTGTTGTTCGTGCTGTTGTTCGCGTTCTACCCGCTGTTTGTGACGGTGGTCATCAGTTTCAAGACAAACGCGCAATACGAGGCAAACCCGTTTTTCTTCGACGCGATCAACACGTGGAATTGGGACAACTGGGGGACGGCTTGGGGCACGGTTCGGCCTTTCATCGTCAACTCGATCTTCGTGTCGGTGACCGCCACGGCGGCGACGCTGTGCATGGTGACGCTGACCGCCTACGTGCTGGCGAGGTATAGCTTCCCTCTGAAAAACGTGATTTATTACGCGATCGTTGCGTCGATGTTTTTGCCCGGCACGGCGGCGACGCTGGTGACGATGTTCTGGCTGATCCGCAACCTCGGGCTGGTCAACAACCTCTGGGCCTTGATCATCGTGGGTGCCGCGGGCGGCCAAGTGGCCGGGATTTTCATCCTGCGGCAGTTCATTGAGGACATCCCCAAGGCGCTCTTTGAGTCGGCCGAAATCGACGGGGCCGGCCACCTCGCTCAGATCCGCCACATCGTGCTGCCGATGTCGCTGCCGATCATGGCCACCCTGGCGATCCTCGACTTTCTGGGCACTTGGAACCAGGTCATCCTGCCGTTGGTGGTGCTCAAAGACGAAGAGAAGCTCACCATCCCGGTCGGCTTGCTGCGCCTGGAGGGCGAGTACGTCAAGCAGTGGGGTGAACTGATGGCGGGCTACGCAATTGCGTCGATCCCGCTCATCGTCCTGTTTGTGTTCACGATGCGGTGGTTCGTGAAAGGCGTGGCGGCCGGGGCCATCAAGGGGTAGGTCGGCGTACGGTTGACGCGGCCGTATCGCATACAACGGCGATCTACATCGCTGTATGGCAATGCTGCGTATCTTGACCGAACTGAATATCGCTCCTGCAATGTCGCTTCACGATCTATACGACACGCTTAGGCGTTGCGTGCCCGACTGTGCTAGCTTGGTGCCGCGATTCAGCACGGTTTGCAACCTTTAAGCAAGTGAAAGCAATTTGGCTGAGTTGCAGCATCAGTGCGAGCGAGTAACTGCAAGCGCAGATCCGGATCATGCGCTAAGCCACAATGTCGATTCTCGGCGTGCTTCCGGCGGTTGGTCCGAAGGCGACGTGAAATAGAAAAATCCCGCCCGTTAAGGCGGGACTTCGTGAAGATTTCTTTAACTGAATTAGCCCTTGCGGCGACGAGCCAGGAAGCAGGTCGCTCCCACACCCAGCAGGGCGAGCGACGCCGGCTCGGGGATGACCGCCGTGCTGCCCTCAACCGTGAAGTTGGTGAAGGGGCCGTCGGTCGGGTCGCTGATGAACCACTGCGGCGAGAAGTTGCCGTCGAGCTCGGCGTAGAGGCGGAACTCAACGGTGCCGGTCAGGCCGTCGAACTCGGGGCCGAGGTTGATCAGCGTGTACGTGTTGGTGCCGGTGATATCTTGGAACCCACTGGTGATCGAGCCGGTCGCGGCGTCGGTGGCGAAGTTGTCAAGGCTCGAACGCAGCAGCCACTCACCCGGAGGGTTGGCGAAGCTGTTGTTCATGGCCTCGTTGAAGTGGATCGCGTCGATGTCCATGGTGAAGCCGCTATCCACGGTCAGCGACCAACCCAGGTAGTCGGTGCCGATCTGGAAGCCACCCGACTCCCAGCTGTTGCCGCCGAGCGAGTTGGACTTGTTGCCGGCCGACGAAACGTTGCCCACGCCGACCGTACCCAGCGTGCCGGGTGTGATGTTGGCGTCAGACGAATTCGCGGCGACGGGGCCGAGATACGACGTGCCCGGGGAGTTGCCGACGATGTCGTAGTCAACCAGCACGGCACCCTGCGCGGGAAGCAGCACGGCGGCGCCAAGCAGGGCGGCGGTGGAAACGGCAATCTTGTTGAAACTCATCCTCTTTGATCCTCCAGTTGGGGAAATGAAACGAAAAACTCAAACCAATCGATCACGCGCCCCCCGGGGGAGGTTGCGCGACAGATTCACGTTCAATCAGGGTCAGCGGCAGCGTGAGGTGCTCGCCGGGCATGTCTTCGATCGCGTTCACCACGAGATCGGCCGCGTGGATGCCGAACTCGTCGAAGGGAACGCGCATTACGGTGAGCGGCGGCAGAGAGATCGCCGCAAAGTCCGGGTCGTCGAACGACACGACGCTCACGTCGTTGGGCACGGTCAACCCCGCCTTTGCAAGGGCGTAAAGCAGCTCGGCTGCCCGCGTTGCCTTGTAAGCCATGAGCGCGGTGGGGCGATCCGCGACGGGCTGCGAGGCCACGCACGCCACGGCTTCGGCGGTCGAGTCGAACACGCAAGCGGGCACGCCGGCCTTGTCCACCGCGTTGCGGTAGCCGACCTCGCGCTTGGCAACACTGGGGTGTGGCATGGCGGGGTCGACCCCCCGGTCTGGTCGAACCCAGGCGATTCTCTGGTGGCCGTGCGAGCGAAGATAATCCACCATCGCCGCGGCGTTGGCTTCGTTATCGATGTCGATGCAGACCATGTCATCCCGCCGCCCGGCGTTGATGGCCACGCAGGGCAGCTTGGCTCGATCGATGGCCTCGGCGATGGTGTCGGGGACGTAGTCGTGCACGACGTAGCCATCGAAACGGCGGTCGAGCAGCAGGTCGCTGGACATGGGTTGGTTGCGATCGATGGCGTGCAACGCGAGGTCGTAGCCGTGCCGAGCGAGGGCCGTCGCGAGGTGGTGGACGGAGGCGGCGTAGTTGTTGGACAGCCTTGGATCGTCGATGGGGTAGAGCAGGCCGACGGTCTGGGTTTTCTGACGGGCGACGGTTTTGCCCGCGTAACTGGGGCGATAGTTGAGCTCGTCGGCGATGCGGCGAATCTGCTCGTGCCGCTTGGCGACACGGGCGTAATTGCCTTTCAGTTCGCCATTTAGGACGCGCAGAATGGTCGACTTAGACGCCTTGGTGCGGCGAATGATCTCTTGGAGCGGGGCTGGGGTGTCGGTGGTGGTCATGCCAACGATTACACCAAGAAATGACTGAGTCGGCGTCTGCCTTTAAATGAACGAGGGTTCTGCACGTAGACTTGCAACTAGAGTCAAATTAACCCAGACTTCATGTTCTGTCAAGCGAATCGTCCGCATCTCCGCGGATTTGCGTTCGTGATGCGTGGCTGGCGTGCTGCCATGGCACAAGTCCAGCCCCGCCCTGTGCCTGCGGGCGTCGATGCTCAAGGGCGGGTTCTGTTTCACGCGATTGGAGTCGAGGTCGATCATGCCGCAGCCCATGCCCTCCACGCCAGCCGATGCCTCAGCCCGCCGCGATTCCGTGCTGCTGAAGGCTCCGATCCGCCGCTGGCGGGTCTTCCACGCCAGGCTCGATCGCCGTGCCCCGGTCGATGAGCCGAGCCTGGACCTTTCGGGCTTCGACTCGATCCCGAGTCGGCTTGAGTTCGGGGGCGAGAGCCTCTCACCACACGAGCTGGTCCAAGCGGAAACGACGCTCGATCTCGGGCCGCTGACGGTCCCGGGCGGCTGGCGCTACCGGGAGAACGCGGCGTGGCTGTTTGCCGAGGTTGATCGGGACGCGCCCGAGGAATGGGTGCTCAGCTTTGGGGCGGACTGGTTTTGCCAGTGGTGGTGCAATGGCCAAGCTGTGGCCGGGACCTTTCAGCCGCGTGGGAACCGGGCACAGCCGCCCTCGCCGCTGGACCACGACCTGACGCTGCCGCTTCGCGCGGGGCGAAATCTGATCGCTGTTGAAGTGCTCTCTGGTGGCGGGGGGTTCATGCTTCACACAGCCGACGCCGACGGCCGACTTGACGAGGCTCGCGCGGTGCGCGAAGCCGAGCACGCTGCCGAGAAGCGACGCCGACGCGACGCCATTCGTGGCCCCGCGCGGGTGAGCGTGGACGCCAATCGCGCGATCGGCATGATGGCCCGGCCGGAGCGGCACCCATCGATTGCGATACAGATGGCCGAGCCCGCGACGATCGATGCTTGGCAGCGGCACGTCGGCAGGGCGGAGTTTGTGCGGCTGTTCGGCGCAATCCGCCACGAGTTTTTTGAGCAGGGCCCCGACGCCACGCCGCCAGCCAACGACAGCCTGGCCGATAGGCTTGGTCGGCTGACCGCGATGGCCGATCAGATCATGACGCCTCTGCCCGGAGCCGGGCTGGATGCCGTGGTCGTCGGCGAAACCAGCCTCGATGCGTACGAGAAGATTTTGACGGCCGCGCTGACGCACCTGCGTCGCGAGGCGCCGACTTGCCGGTGGATCGAGGTCTACAACGAATGCGAGGTGCGTGAGCAGCCCATCGATGAAGAACTCTACTTTGAGCTGTACTGCCGCGTCTGTCGCGCCGCCTCGGCTGCCGACGCGGCTCATCCGGACCTGCCACCGCTACAGATCGGCGGCCCGTCGCCATGCCAGTTCAAAGAGGAGCGGATCCGCGGCCTCATCCAGCGCGTGGGAGCGAGCGGCGACCCTTCCGTGCGGCTCGACTTTGTGGCGTGGCATCAGTATTTGTTTCGCCACGAAGATCGCCCGGCCGACCTGGTCATCGGCGAGGCCGAGCGGGTGCGGGGCTGGCTGGCCGAGGCGGGCCTGCCGCGCAACCTGCCGATGCACCTCACTGAGTCGGGTGTCTTCCCGACGAACCGAGGCAGCGAGGCTTATGCCGACGACCTGCTCGCTCAGGCGTCTGGTTCGCTGACGCTGCATCGTTTCTACATGGACCAGCCGCCGGTGCGGCCGTACCAGTGGACGTGGTTCCACGCCAACCCGCGAAAGAATCAGTTCGTGCCCACGATCGAGCGGCTCGACAAGCAGGCCGATATGTCCAGCGGGCCCGGCGACCCGATCCGCGAAGCGATCCGGCCGTACGCCACCGAAGACCCCGATCGTCTGACGCCCTTCGGGCACTCGGCGACGCTGCTCGCTCGACTACCTAAGACGCGGGTGCATGCCGAGGCCACGCCGCGCGAGGCCGGCGGGCTGGGCGTGCACGCAATCGCCTGCATTGATGACCACCGCTTGGGCGTCCTGGTCTGGAACTACCAGTTCGTGGCGTACGACGATCCAGAGCACTACGAAGCCACGCTGGAGGTCGCGCTGCCCTCGAGTTGGCCGGCCGGCCCCGTGCGGCTGCGGCGTTGGTGCATCGATAAGCAGCGTGGCCACTACCTCGGCGGCGACCCGAGCTTGACGCCGCTTGAGCCCGAAACCCTCGATCCTCGGAGCGGTGTGGCGTCGATCGAGTTCTCGCTTCCGCAGAACGCGATTGTTTTGATGGAGCTGTCGCGCCCGTAATTGCCGCTTTCGGGGTCGTGCGGGGCGGCTCTCGGAGAATGATTCGTTAGCAACGTATGAATTGTTGACGGAGCCTCATCGCGGGTTAATATGGGACTATTCTCAAGTCGTGGCCATGGCTCTCGCCGCGCTGCTGTTTCTGCCTTGATCGCTCCCCTGGAGGTCCGCCATGCTGTTTCCGAACTCCCATCGAGCTGTTCCCACCACCCTGACCCTCGCCCTGATCGCCGCCGCTCCGGCGTTCGGCCAGTACATCGCCCAGCGGGTGGATGTCCGTGACCCCAATGCATTCGACAACCGGGTCATCACGTTCGACGACCTGATTGCCGGCGGCGAGTCCATCGGGCCCCAGGACAGCATCAACGGCCCGTCGATGATGTACATCCCCGATGGCACGCCCAACAAGCTCGCCGACTACTACCTCTACTTCGCCGACCACGGCGGAGACCACATCAAAATGGCGTACGGCAACTCACCAACGGGGCCGTTCACCCTCTACAACCCAAACGACGGCGTAATGACGCTGCGTGACACCGCGTCCAACACGCAGTCCACAAGCGACGGGCGCTTCATCGACTTTGGCAACGGCCTGGGCGTGGGCGAGCACATCGCCTCGCCGGACGTCACCTTCGACGCGACCACCGGCATGTTCAACATGACCTACCACGGCGAACGCTTCCGCCAACAGACCGACGGGTCATGGAACGCCGGCTCGCAGCGCTCGTTCGCCGCGTTCAGCACCGACGGCCTGAACTTCCAGACCACGCAATACGCCACCGAGCTCACCGCCCCGTACCTGCGCGAGTTCGAGTACCTCGGCGACAAGTACGCGATCAGCGACAACGGCAGTCAAATCCGTCCGACCGACCAGAACAACCCGTACGACACCGGCATCTGGGAATCGGTCGTGTTCAACCGCGAGCTGCGCGACACCGTGAACGCCCTGGCCGGCATGGAATCGACCTGGGCCGACGACCCGGACAACAGCGCCAAGCAGCGCGGCAACGGCGACCCCGGCTTCGATTACCGCCACCACGCCGTCGAGGTTGTCGACGACACGCTGAACTGGTTCTTCACCTCCCGCGGCGAGGCCCCCGAGCGCATCTACCAAGCCACCATCCAGCTCGACCCGGACTGGCGAAACTGGACCGCGACGGGCGTCTACGAAATACTCCGGCCCGAGCTCGATTACGAAGGCGTGAACGAGCCGCTCGTCCCCAGCACTTCTGGCAGGCCAAAGGTCGGCAACGGCGACGTATCGACCGGTGAGAAAAACGAGCTCCGCGATCCGGCGTTCTTCCTCGATCCCGTCAGCGGCAATAAGTACCTCTACTACAGCGTTGCCGGCGAATACGGCATCGCCGTGGCCGAGCTGCTGACCGAGGAACCGCTGCCGCCCGCGGTCGTGACCTACGAGTTCGACGCCGACGCCGACCCCACCACCGTCGAGGACGGTCTCACGGCTTCGGCCATGACCGCCAGCGGAACCAGTTCGCTCTTCGGCGGCGGCTTTCTCTCCGAAGACGCCGACCCGCAGCTCTTCGAGTTCTCCGTCAATGTCGCCGCCGATCGGCTGCTTAACCTTGACGGCTTCTCGCTCGACCTGACCGCGGACGCGGCCGGCCACAATGGGCAGGTGCTGATCAATGGCACCCCGTTCGGTGACGCCTTCACCAACGGCTCGACGGTTGGGACATCCGTCTTCATCGCCGGCCAGAACGTCACGCCGCTGACCGACCTGTCGGGTCTCGTCGAAGTCACGATTCAGTTCGACGTGCCCGCTGTGACCGACGGCACCGCGATCGACAACTTCCGTCTCAACGGCGACGTCGAGCTCGCGCCCGTCGACACGCCCGTCTCGATCGTCAAGTTCGAGTTCGGTGGCCTCACCAGTCCGACCACCGTCGTAGATCCGGCCATCGCCGTCGGCAACATGTCCGCCAACGGCACCACCCGATTCGAGGCCGGCGGCTTCCGGTCCGACGACGTCGACCCGCAGATCTTTGAGTTCATCATCGAGCTCTCGCCCGGCGACACGCTCGACCTCACCGGGTTCAGCCTCCAGATGATGGCCGATCGCCCCAATCACGTCGGCCAGGTGTTCATCAACGGCGTGGCCTTCGGCGACACCTTCACCAACGGCGGGCTCGACGACCAGTTCGTGCCGATCGTCGGGCAGAACGTCACGCAAATCCTCGGCCTCAGCGGCACCGTGACCGTCGAGATCGAGTTCGACGTGCCCCAAGCCTTCCGCGATACGGTGATCGACGACTTCGAGCTCTTCGGCCGGTTCAACAACACGGCGATCCCCGAGCCGGCCACGGTCCTCGCGCTGCTCGTTGCGACGGGCGGCCTTGGGCTGCGGCGGAATCGGGCTTGATGCGTGGCATCACTGTTTACGCGGCGATTGCCGTGCTCTGCCTTATGACTCCGCTCGCGCACGCCCAGCACCGCGCCGTCCGCATCGATCTCGATCCCGATCACGCATTCGACAATCGGGTCATCACGTTCGAGTGGCTGAAAGCGCAAGGCGAAGCGGTCACGCCACGCAGCAGCATCAATGGGCCTTCGATGGTCTACGTCCCCGAGCACGTGCCCAACCGGCTCGGCGCGTATTACCTCTACTTTGCCGACCACGGCGGCGACCACATCAAGATGGCCTACGCCGACTCGCCCACCGGCCCCTTTACGCTCTATCGCCCCAACGACGGCGTGCTGACCCTCCGCGACACCGCCGACAACACACGCTTGCACGAGCGATCCGGCGACCGATACATCGACTTCGGCAACGGCTTGGGCGTAGGTTCGCACATCGCCTCGCCGGACGTCGTCTACGACGAGAAGGCCGGCCGCTTCCAGATGATTTACCACGGCGTGCGCTTCCGCCGCCTCGAAGACGGCTCTTGGCGCAACGCCGGCGGACGCACGCAGCGGTCGTACGCAGCGTGGTCGCAGGATGGGCTGGACTTCAACCCCGGCCAATACGGCATCGAACTCGGCGGGCCTTACGCCCGAGCCTTCTTTTACAAGGGCCGCGGCTATCTGATGACCGATCACGGCAGCCAGCAACGCCCCGAATCACCCGAAGGCCTCTACACCGAGCCGTATGCTCGCCCTGCCAAGCTGGGCAGCGACGGCCGCCCACGCATCACCCTGCACGACCGGATCGAAGCGATCCTGCGATCCGACCCCGGCTTCATCGGTCGCGACCCCGACTTCCGCCACCACGCCGTCGGCGTTGAAGACGACACGCTGTTCTGGTGGTTCACCCTGCGTCGCGAGCCGCAAGAGGTGGTCGATCGCATCGGCTCGGGCGAAGTGATCTACGAGGCGACCGTCGACCTGGCGAGCGAAGACTGGAGCCGGTGGAACGTCACCGACCTGCGGCTGGTGCTCGTCCCCGAGCACGACTTCGAGGGCGCCGACCTACCCGCCGAGGTGTCGCTGCCCAGCCGCCCGGTCGAGGCGGACGGCAAGACCACGCGCCGGGTCAACGAGCTGCGCGATCCCGGCTACTTCAAGGACCCAATCAGCGGACGCAAGTTCCTTTACTACGGCGTGGCGGGTGAGTACGGCCTGGCTGTCGCCGAATTACTGCCCACCGAAGGTTCCCACGCCGCGGAGGAGGCACCGTGACACATCGGCCCACACTTTCCAAGCTTGCCAGGTTTTGGCTTGCCTTGCTCTCGGTCGTCGTTTGCTTGCCGTGCGTAGCCTTAGCCGCCGACGACTACTACGCCGCTTTGCGTCAGCGTCTGGTCTTCGAGGTCAACGTCCCCGACGCCAGCTTCGTCTTTCCGTCGAATGAAACGGCTTGGGCCGACGCCCACGCCCCAACGGGCCCGCAAGCCAATCGCCTCACGATTGAGCCCATCGCCGTGACCGGTGAAGACTTCTCGCGTGCGGTGCGATTCACCAACCCCAGCGCATTCCGCCACCCTTGGCACGCGATGACCAACGTGCCCACGATCGCCGATGTCGCCGAAGGCGACGCCTTGCTGCTGGTGCTCACTGCTCGGGCGATCGATCACAACACCCCGGCCGGCATGGTCGAGGTGCGGTTCGGTCGCGACTTCCGCTCGTACGATGCCGAGCACCGCCTCGAACTCACCGGGCAGTGGCGGACTTTCACCATCCCCATGCGCGCCAAGACGGATCGCCCGGCAGGCGAGGCGACGCTCACCTTCAAGTTTGGCGATCGTCGCCAGACCGTCGAACTCGCGGGCGTCAACGTGCTCAACTTTGGACCCGATGTGCCCGTCACCCGCTTGCCTAATTCGCTTGGCGATCGCACGCAGTGGCCCGGCCGCGAACCCGGCGCCGCGTGGCGAGCCGAGGCCCACCGCCGGATCGCCGAGCACCGCATGGGCGACCTCGAGGTCCGCGTGCGGGATGCCCACGGCCAGCCCGTCCCGTTCGCCGATGTCGAAGTCACGCAGACCCGTCAGGCCTTCATGTGGTCGACCCGCTCCCACCCGCACTACCTGTTCGACGCTCATGCCAAGGGCGATCCGCAGCGCCGCCGCGAGATGCTGCCTCGGCACTTCAACGGCGTGCTGGGCGAGGTCGGCCACGCCTTCCCGCAGAACACCGCCGGCCATCGCAGCGAACGCAACCATCGGCTCTTGTCGTGGGCCAAGGAAAATAACCTCGTCATCCCCTGGACGGCGCCGCTGATGTCGTGGCGCGAGCCCTACCTGATGCCCGGCACCGAGGCGGAGTTCGAGGCCGTCTTGCGCGACCGAGGCCGCGACGCCGCGCGGGCGTGGCTGATGGATCAGGTCCGCCCGTTCGTCGATCACACCCAGGGGTTCCTCGCCGGCCACAGCCTCGCGCGCGTCGCGCTCAACGAGGCGTTCCAGCGCAGTCATTGGGAAGACCTCCTGGGCATCGAAGTCCACGTCGACTTCGTGCGGCTGCTCCGCGAGGCCAACCCCGACATGCCGCTGATCGCGATGGACGCCTTCGCCCCCGGCGACGACGACGACAACAAGCACGCCTACATGCACAAGCTGCTGGGCGTGCTCGCCGACGCCGGGCAGGCGATGGACGGGATCGGCTTTCAGTGCCACTTCGGCGGGCTCGGCCGCATTGCCCCGCCCGAAGACTTTCTCGCCGGGCTCGATGACTACGCCGAGCGATACCCCGACGCCACGCTCTGGATCACCGAGCTGGACGTGAAGTTCGGCGAGATCGAAGACCCCGCCGAACGCAGCGCCGCCGAGCGCGACTACCTCCGCGACGTGCTCACCGCCGCGTTCAGTCACCCCCGCGTCGTGAGCGTCAACATCTGGGGTTTCGACGACGCCCACCACTGGTGGGGCGATTCGATCCTTTATGACGAGGACTGGAACCTCAAAGACACCGGCCAGGTCTGGCAAGATCTGGTCAACACCCGCTGGCGAACCGACGCCAAGGGCAGCACCGACGCCGATGGCCGCTATCAAATCCGCGCGTTCCACGGCGACCACCGCGTGACCGTTCGGGCGGGCCAGGCCCTGATGGAGGCCGAGGTGACGGTCGACGCCGAGGGCGCTTCCGCGGTGTTGACACTCCCGCCCCTGTACCCGGATTCTTAATTGGCCATGCCCGACGACCCGCGCCCCAATGTCCTTCTGATCGTGACCGATCAGCACCGCCACGACTACCTCGGCTGCGCCGGCGCTGATTGGCTCAGCACGCCGAACATCGACGCGCTGGCCAAGCGCGGGACCCGGCTTACGCACGCGTTCACCAATTCGCCGGTCTGCGCCCCCGCTCGCTGTGCGTTTGCGACCGGCCTGCAGCCGCACCGCTGCGGCGTGACGTGCAACGCCGACTTCATCGCGCTCTCGCAGCCCACGATTTACCAGCGGCTGCAGCACCACAACGTGTGGACCGGCTTCACCGGCAAACTCGACCTCGTTAAGACCGCCGGTCAAGCCACGCCCGACGGCCGCAGCCCCATCACCATGGCGCTGGGTTTCTGCGACCCGATCGAGATCGGCGAGCCGTTCCGCGCCCATCTCGAAAGCAAGGGGCTGTTTGAGACCTTTCGTGCGGATCAGAAATCGCGCGTGCCCTTCCCGGGGATGCACGGCGTGCTGTCGCTGCGGCCGACGCCGATGAGCCGCGACGCCGAGCGTCCCGATCACTGGGTGCAGGCCGTGTCGCAGGACTCGCCGCTGGGTGTCGAAGACCATAAAGACGCCTTCACAGGCCGGACGGCCGAGATGTGGGTCCGCGAGCAGGCGCCGGACGCTTACCCCTGGTTTTTCCAGGTGAACTTCGGCGGGCCGCACGACCCGTTCGACCCGCCCACCGAATACGCCGATCGCTACCGCAACGCCGAGGTGCCCGAGCCCATCCCGTTCGATCCCGACGGCAAGCCTCGTCACCTGCCCGGCAAGGTGATCACGCAGGACCCCGACGACATCCGCTTCACGCGCCGGCAATACTCGGCGATGATCGAGCAGATCGACCACTGGGTCGGCCGCATTCTGCAAGCCGTTGAAGACCGCGACTGGGGCGACAACACCGTCGTCGTATTCACCAGCGACCACGGCGAGATGCTCGGCGATCACGGCCTGTACACCAAGCACGTGCCATACGAAGCGTCGATCCGCATCCCGATGATCGCCGCGGGACCCGGCGTTGCCGTCGGCCGAACCATCGACGCGATGGCCGAGTTGATCGACCTGAATGCGACGATCGCCGACTGGTTCGGCCTTCCCCCCGCCGAACGCACCGATGCGGAGTCCATGGCGTCGCTGCTCGCCGGCCAGACCGACGATCACCGCGACAGCATCCTGACAATGGAAGATCACTTCGTGGCCGTGCGTGATCGGCGCTACAAGTTCGCCCAGTACCAGAACGACCTCGACGAGCTGTACGACCTCGACGCCGACCCCGACGAGCGAGTCAATCTCGCCGAGCAGCCTGGCGTTGACGTCGAACTCTTCCGCCGGATGAAGCGCCTCTTGACCGAGCGGCGTCGCGGCGAGATGTGGCGTCGCTGACATGTCGTTTGCCCCCGACCGCCCGAACGTGCTGCTGATCCTGGTGGACGAGATGCGCGCCGACGCGCTGGGGTGCTTCGGCGGTGCCAGCGTCGGCGGGCAATCGATCACGCCGAACCTGGACCGCTTAGCCGCGGAGGGCACGCGTTTCTCGTCCTGCTTCGTGCCGCAACCCACGTGCACGCCTTGTCGGGCGGCGTTGCTGACGGGGTGCTACGCCTCGGCGCTGAGATCTCGGATGGTCGGCTGCCACACGCCGGACGACGCTCGCTTCCTGCCTCGCGTGCTCGGTCGGGCCGGCTACCGCACGGCGTCGGTCGGCAAGATCCACCTCGTGCCGCAGCGCGGCGAAGCAGCGGCGATCGAAGCGACGCGTCGCGACGATGCCACGGTCGATTACTTCGGCTTCGAGACGATCGAACTGGTCAACGGGCACGGGCCCGACTGCTTCGGCCCGTCGTACACACCCTGGCTGCGCGGCCGCGTCGCCGATCTGGATGAGCGACGAGCCGTGCGCGAGCCGATGTGTGGCATCCCAAGCTGCTATCGCTGGCCCCTGCCGCCCGAGGTGCACAGCACTCGGTACATCGCCGACCACGCGGTCGAATCACTTCGCCACTTAGCCGACGACCGCGCTCCCTTCCTGCTGCACTGCTCGTTCCCCGATCCGCATCACCCCTTCTGCGTGCCAGAGCCGTACGCCAGCCGGTTCGATCCCGACGATATGCCCGACCCGCTGCCGCCCATCACCGAAGCGATCGATCCGCCGCCGGTCGGCGTAGCGGCCTACGAAGGTCGCGATACCCGCCTGCACCGCCCCGACGGCTGCGCGACCAGCCACGTCATCGGCACGCCGCACCACGACTACCGCCGGTTCAGCGATCGGGATTGGCGTGTGGTCCGGGCCGTGACGGCGGGCATGGTCGCCATGCTGGACGACGCCATCGGCCGCGTGCTCGACACGCTCGACGAACTCGGGCTGGCCGACCGCACGGTCGTCGCGTTCGCCTCCGACCACGGCGACTACCTCGGCGACCACGGCATGTTCGGCAAGGGGCTGCACTACGACAGCGTGCTCCGCACGCCGCTGTTGCTGCGTGGGCCCGGCGTGCCGCGGGGTCGGGTCGCTGACGGCATCGCCTCGCTGGTCGACCTCGCCCCCACGCTCTACGACCTGCTTGGCGTGGACGAGCCCGAAGCCTTGCAAGGCTTCTCGCTCAAGCCGGGGCTCGACGACTCGGACGCCTGGCCACGCGACGCCGCCCTGACCGAGAACGACGACGACATCGCCGGCCTGCGGATGCGCACGCTCACGACGCGCTACTGGAAACTCACCCGCTACGCCGGCGACGACTTCGGCGAACTCTATGACCGCCGCGCCGACCCCGGCGAACGCCGCAACCGCTACGCCGATCCCGCGTGTCGCGCGACGCGCGACACGCTGAATGCCGCCCTCGCCGACCACCTGCTCTGCGCCAGCGACGGCGCCAACGGCCGCGTCCAGCCGCCTAAGCCACGCGTGGTCAAGCACCGACCCGCACCGGTTTGCTTAACACCTTCGTCCGATGCATTGCCTGGAGCCCAGTTGTGATCGAACGCTCTTTGGTCGTCAAAGACGAACGCTGGTATTGCGCCTTCCCCGATGTCGCGCTTGCTCCCTCGGGGCAACTGGTGTGCGTCTACAACCAGTGCACGCACCATCACAACCGAGCCGTGACTCAGATCGTGCAGGTCGTGTCGACCGACCGCGGCCGAACGTGGTCAGCGCCGACGCCTCTGAGTGAGGCGATCGATAACGACCCGGACGGCTGGCACTGGAACTGCCCGCGCATCTCGACGCTCAGCGACGGCCGGCTCGCCTGCGTCTGCGACAAGGTGCAGGGCAAGGGCGGCGACGCGCGCGAGGGCGGGCAGATGACCAACTGGCTGTGGCTGAGCGGCGACGAGGGTGCGTCGTGGTCCGAGCCGACGAAGCTGCCGATGTTCGGCATCGTGCCCGACCGGCTGATCGAGCTGCGGCATGGGCCGATGGCGGGGCGTTGGGTCGTGACGGCGCACTCGCGATTCGCCGACGAGCCCGGGCGCAGGTCGGCCCAGAGGGTGTGGTGGTCCGACGATCAGGGCAAAACGTGGAGCGGGCACTCGCTCGCGGGGTCGTTCGAGCATCTGTGGGTCTGTGAGGCGTCGATCTTCGAACTGCCCGACGGCACGCTGGTCTGCGTGATGCGCGAGAACTCCGGCACCGGCCACGACGGCGTCAAGACGCTCAGCACCGACGGCGGCGAGACGTGGAGCGAGCCGGTCAACTTCCCGATTCCAGGCTGTCACCGCCCGGTCGGCGGCGTGCTGAACAACGGCTTCGTGCTGATCACCCACCGCATCCGCCACGGCGGCAAGGGGTGGAACTGGATGGCCCAGAACTTCTGCGCCAGCCTCACCGATGTCGAGTCCTGCATGGCGAAAACGCGCAAAGAGGCGCATGCCCGGATCCTGCCGCTCGATTACGACCGAGCCCGCCAGGCCGACACCGGCTATTCCGGCTGGGTGCAGTACGACGACGGCGAGATCGTCGTCGTGAACTACATCGTGGACGACCACCGGCCGCTGGCGCAGGTCCGCTGCTATCGGTTGACCGTTGATGATTTTGTTCTGGACTTCGACCAGGAGATGAATCGATGAGGCCGTCGCGTTGCCGCCGGGTGTGGGCCGAGGGGCAAGTCGCTCAGGGGTTGCTGATGCACCTGCCCGATGCGCGGGTGGCTGAGATCGCCGCGAGCGTCGGCTTCGATGCGTTGTGGATCGACTTGGAGCACAGCCCCAAGGGCGAAGCGACGTTGGAGGTGTTGTGTCGGTCCATCCGAGCCGGCGCGATGGTCGGCGATCCGCCGGACGTGCTGGCCAGGCCGGCCAAGGGTGAGTACATGCGGATGGGGCGTCTGCTCGAGGCCGGTGCTCATGGCATCTTGTATCCGCGGTGCGAGTCGGCCGAGGAGGCCGCCGAAGTCGTGCACTGGATGAAGTTCCCGCCTGTTGGTGAGCGCGGCTTCGACGGCGGCAACGCCGACAACGCCTACGGGTCGTACCCGGCAGGCAGCTATGTGGGCGACGCCAATCGCGAGACGTGGCTTGCCGTGCAGGTCGAGACGCCGGCGGGCGTCGAGGCGGCCGAAGCGATGGCCGAGGTGGAGCATGTCGACGCGTTGTTCTTCGGGCCGGGGGATTACTCGTGCTGCCTGGGCAAGCCCGGGCACGTGATGGACCCCGAGGTGATGCGTGGCGCCGAAGCGACCGCGGCCGCGGCTCACAAAGCGGGCAAGGTCTTCGGCTCGCTGGGGTTCAGCCCCGATCAGGTCAAGGCGATGCGCGACCTCGACGCTCGGCTTGTCATTGCCGGGGCCGATCAAGGCCTCCTCCGCGAGGCGCTGCGGCAGCGACTCGCCGAATCGAGATCAGAGGGCTGACGCGACAGGCTGTACTAGAAAATCAGAGCTAAAGCAGCGGCAAGAAATGGGTTGACGGCGGCTGACGGGCGGCTATTCTGTTAAATATGCGCCTAGTGTCATTTTAAATCGCAAGGTTCTCCTCGGTTTCTCGCTCGCTCTGATCACGCTTTACTCGAACGGGAGTTCGCTACATCGACTTTCGCTGCGTCTCATTCCACCAGGCCCGACCGGACTTGGACCTGTGCCGGCTGGCGGCGTCGCTGGGCTTCAACCGGGTGGAGCTCCAGACCGAGATGCCGCAGTTCTGGCGCGAGCTCGGCGTCGAACGCGGCGAAACGGTGGGGCAGTCGGCGGGCCTTCGGGCGGTAGGTGATCGGCTGCGCCGGGACGGGTCGCTCGACGCGTTGGAGGCGCTGGGTCTCAGGGTCGTGCTCTGGACGAGAGAAGTCGAAGACCACGACCTACATCGTGACGGGCCGATCGCTGCGGACAACCATGCGTTGTTCGAAGCGATGGCCGACCGCTACGACCGCTTGCTCACGGAAGACTTCTCCGAGATCGATTCGATCGCGCTGACCGTCGCGGAAGCCAGCGCATGGGTCGCCGACCCGGCCGTCATCGAACGGGTCTGCGAAACGGTCCACGCCGCGTGCCGCCGGCACGGCAAGACGCTGATCGTTCGATCCTTTGCGTACGAGGGCCAACGAGCCGCGGTGTCGCGTGTGCTCAGGCAGTTGCCGGGTGACGTGCTGTTGATGTCGAAATACAACCCGCGGGACTGGCACCTGCGCGGCGTGCGTAACCCGATCATCGGCCACCTCGATCCCTCGCGAGAGATCGTCGAGGAAGACCTCGCCGGCGAGTACTACCTGACCAACCAGGTCGGCGCCTGCCTGCTCGACACACTGCAACGTCGGCACGCCTCGCTCGAAGCCTTGGGCGTCCGCGGCGTGACGCTTCGGTGCAACCGCGGATGGGACCCGGCCGTGAACTACCAGGGGTCCATCTTCGGCGAGGTGCAGGAGAGCCATCTGTGGGGTTACGCCTCCTGGCTGGACGGGTCCGCGGGTGGGGATCGCGTAATCGATCCGCTGCGGCGCTGGGCGGCGTCGACCTTCGGTGAGGACGCGCCACTCGAGGAACTGGCTGGCGTGTTTCGACCGACGGGCGAGGTGTTGGCCGAAGCGCTTCTGGTTGGTTTCGAGCCCTTCGGCGACTTGCGAAGCGGCGTACCGATCGCCCGGACAACCGGTCGAGGCGAGCACATCAGACCGGCCCGACGGCTCGACGACGAAGAAGCCGAGCGCAGCGGCGACCCGCAACATGACGGCCGCCTGGCTGAGTCGCCATGGGGTGCCAACAGCGCGTTTCACCATGCGCTCTCGAACCACGCGGCCGACCCCGCGTTTGTCACGCATTACCAGGCACTGCGCCGCGGCGAGCCCGCCATCATCGAGGCCAAGCGGCGGTCGCTGGCCGATGCAAGCCGTCGGCTTGAGTCATGTCGGGTGCGTTTTGATGGTCTAGCGGGGCGCGTGTCCGAAGAGCCGTGGCGTTACTTCAAGTTCAAGCTCGATCGCCTCGAGCGTGTGCTGCGATTCCGCGGCCACGCGATGATGGCGTACCTGCTGGCTTCGCAACGGCTGTACGCCGACGACGCTCAGAACCGTGCCGGACTTGCCAAAGAAATCAACGACCACCTGGCCGCGATCGGCGACATGGCGGATCGTGCAGCCCACGACGGCCCTGCCACGCAGAAACATCGCGGACGCACTTACACCTTCACGCCCTGGCCTGCCGGGATGGCCGAGTTCGCCGAGAACCTTCGCGCGCACTTCGATCTCCAGGTTGGAAGAGGACCAGCCCGGTCGGATTCGGTTTCCGCCGTCGCCGAGGCCGCCAGATGTCCGTAGCTTTTGATCACTCATCGCTTATTCGCTTTCCCCCGTTTTTACATCGACGTAAGCCAGGTCGATCCCTGCCGTAAGGAGCAGCCATGAAGTCTTTCCACCTCACCGTGTTCATGCGATCGGTCGCCGTGGCCGTTTGTGCGTTGGCTCACGCTGCGACGGCGCAGGCCGACATCGCCGCCTATCGAGAGATCTTCAATGCCGGTCCCAACGCTGCGGCCAACGGCTGGTCGTTGCACATCGGGGCCGATGCGCGAGACCAGAGCGAGGTCCGAGCGTGGGGCAACGCGCCCGGCGCAACCCGCGAGGGGCCGGTCAACAGCGCTTCGGACGGCGCAACGCCGTGGAAAGGTTTTCTCTGGAACTCGCGCGGCACTCGCTACGCGCTGTTTACTCAGGAGACAACGATCCACGCTCGCCCGACACGCATCACGTGGCACATGTCCCCCGGTGCCGACGACACGCGCGTGCGTGTCATCCTGCGGGTCGATGCCAACGGCAACGGGCTTGATCGTGAAGACCCGTGGTTTGCTTCCGATCAAGTGTTTGCGGTGGCCGGTGATCCGGACATCCGCGAGACCCAGCCCACCGAACTGACCATGGCCGGGTCGGCCTGGCGGGTGCTCGACTTCGCGCCGGGATCACCTGGAGGTGGCCGGTTGCCCGCTACCCCTGGAGCGTCGGCCGAATTGCCCGAAGGACCGCTCGTCGGTTTTGGTTGGTTCGTCGAGAACCGCACGCAGACCGACGCGTTCGACACGTTCACGATCCACACCCCAAACGGCCCAACGGACGCACGCCAGACCGCCGTCACAGCGGCTCCCTCCGGCTCGATCAGCAAGCCCACGATGACGCCGTTCGCGCCGCCCGCTATCACGCCTCTCGACAACGACTATCAGTTCGAGCGGTTGGCGATCAGCGGCGGCGGATACTTCACCGCATTCCACGTCCACCCCGCCGACCCGGACCGGTACTGGGCACGCTCTGACATGATCGGCCCGTTCCGACGCGACGGTCAGGCCGACCGCTGGCGGCTTACAACCGTGGGTGAGGTGCGACCGAAGACGTCGAGCGCCGAGGCGATGGCGCTGCACCCAACGGACCCGAACATCGTCTACGCCGCGTTTGGCCTTGGCCGTGTTGGCAGCATGCCGTGGTTCAATGCCGGCCTGTACCGATCCGACGACGGCGGCGAGACGTGGCGCCAACTGGTTGAGGGCTACGCCCACGCCCGCGGCGGCGGCGACGAGGCGCGCAAGTGGAACCACGCCGTGGCCGTCGACCCGCGTGACCCCGACACGGTCTACTGGGCGTCGCGCCGAGACGGTCTGTTTCGCAC
The DNA here is from genome assembly GCA_039024495.1 of Planctomycetota bacterium. GTDB lineage: Bacteria > Planctomycetota > Phycisphaerae > Phycisphaerales > Phycisphaeraceae > JBCBUE01. The sequence continues at coordinate 41,567 of JBCCQE010000016.1, forward strand.
CACCAACGGCGGGGAGACGTTCACCAAGCCGCTCGAACCCCGAGAGGGCGGGGGCGTGATGCGCTCGGTCGCCGTCGACCCGAGCCGTGATGTTGATGGGCGATCCGCCGTGGTGTACGTGGCGCAGCACAAGGTCGGCCTATTCCGCAGCACCGATGGCGGCGTGACGTTCGAGCTTGTGGAGGACACTCCCGGGGACTTCACGGTCATCAATCGCATGACGATCGCCAACGACGGCACGCTCTGGGTCTCGGCGAAGCGAAAGCTGTATCGCTTCCGCCACGGCCAAGGCTGGATCGATGCCACACCGCGTGGCGGCATGGGTCCGTTCCACTCCGCAGAGGTGCTTGCGACCGACAGCTCTCGCGTTGTGGCGTACGGCCGCGCGCCGTACCCCAACAACGAAGACGACCGCCCTGTGGTGGCGATCTATCGCTCGGTCGATGGCGGTGACACGTGGCTCGAGCCGCTGAGAGTCGCGCGTCGGCGTGACACCGGCCCCGGGTTTACGGCGCGCGTGATCGATCACGGGCGATGGTACTTCGGTCCCGGACAGGCCCCGACGGGCATCGAGCTCGACCCGCACCGCGATGGCGTGGGTTATTCGCACGACGCCTTCGGCATCTATCGATGGTCGGGGCTGTTCGACGAACGAGCCGTCGCCGAGCCGTTTATGCAGGGCGCGGAGAACATCGTCTCGATCGTTTTTGCCACGCCTCCTGCTCCGGCGGCGCCTGTCTTCACCGGCGTCAGCGACGTCCGTGGCTTCGTGCACCGCGACGTCTTCGAGGAGCCGCACACGATTATTCAGGCGCCCGGCGAGTTCGCTACCTACGTGAACGGCCTGGACTATTGCGAAGCCAACCCCCGCGTGCTCTGGGCGTGCAAGTTCGCCTTCAGAAATCGGTCGATCGTGATCCGCACCACCGACGGCGGCGCGAACTGGAAGATCGTGACCAACCCGCTCAAGGGCAGCAATCACGGCGGCGCCAAGATCGCCGCGTCGGCGACCGACCCCGACCGGGCGGTGTTCTTCCCGGGTCTCGAGCACGGGCCCTTCTGGACGGGCGACGGCGGCGAGACGTGGCAGCCGGCCAAGACGGCCGATGGGCGTCGTGCGCCGGACTTCGGCAAGGTCAGCTTTGCTTACAACTTTTCGTCCAACGTCGCAGCCGACCGCGTCGACGGCAACACGTTCTACGCCTATCGCGAGCAGGGCGGGATGTTCTGGTCCAGCCGTGATGGCGGGCGGACCTGGTCGCCGACGTGCGACCTGCCCGACGCCAACCCCCGCGACGACCAGTCGCCGGTGATGGTCGAGGCCATGCCCGGCCGGGCCGGCGAGGTGTGGGTTGCGCTCGGCGGTGATGGCTTGTTCCGCTCGCGCGACTACGGGGCGTCGTTCGAGCGCGTCCCCGAATTTTCAGGGTCGCGCCCGCTGGTGTTTGCGTTTGGTGCCCCCGCTCCGGGCCGAGACAACGCGGCGATCTACGTGTTCGGGGCGGCCACCGGCGACCCCGAACTCGCGCTCTATCGCTCGATCGACGATGGCGCAAGTTGGCAAAAAATCCCGACCGAGCTCTACCCCAACTACCGCCCCGTGTGTTTCGCGGCCGACCGCCAGACGTTTGGGCGAGTTTTCTTCGGCCGCTTTGGCATCTACATGCTGCAGATCAACGACCACGACCCCGAGATCAGAGGCCCCGGCCAGATGTCGGCGAGGGTCGGCGAGCCGAACCGGGCGGTCTTCACGATCGCCGACGCGGAGACGACGCCGCCGGGGTTGATGCTGCGTACCGTGGAGACGTCCGACCCGTCGGTCGTGCCTTTGGAAGCGGTCGAGATCGCCGAGACGCGGGACGGCCGACGCGAGGTCAGCGTGACGCCCGAATCAGTTGGGACGGCGACGGTCACGCTCGTGCTGGCCGACGGTGATTACCCCGGCGCCCGGCGCGTGACGCAGTCGCTGGAGGTCACTGCGCGGTAGGGCCTCACCCGCCGCGGACGAGCGCCCACGGGCGGAACACGACGTCGTCGAGCACCACCGAGCTCGGCAGGTTGACGACAAAGGCGATCACCTCGGCGACCTCATCGGGCGTCATGAACTTGTCGTGCGGCACTTGGCGATCACCCCAAAAGGGGCTCGCCACCGCGCCGGGGCTGACGAGGCTGACCCGCACGTTGGCCTGCTTGACCTGCAGGGCCAGGCCTTGGTGCATCATGTTCAGCGCGGCCTTGGCGGCGCAATACACCGGGGCCGTGCCGTTGGCCTGGTGGCCGGCCACTGACGACACGCTCACGATGAGCCCGCCGGCTTCGGGGTCGACGCATTTGAGGAAGTGCTTGTTGGCCAGAAAAGCGCTGCGGACGTTGGCGTTCATCACGGCGGCGTAGTCGTCCACGCTCATCTCGGCGATCGGCCCGGGGATGCTCATGCCGGCCAAGTTGATGAGCGTATCCAGGCGGCCCAGCTTCTCGCGGGCTTCGCCCACGGCCGCGGCGGCCTGGGCTTCGTCGGTGAGGTCGGCCGCGATCGCGGGCACGTCTCCGAGCCGTGCGGCGAGTTCGGTCAGTCGGTGGGCGTGGCGGCCGGTCAGGGCGACGCTCGCCCCCGCGGCGTGGAGCGCTTCGGCCATTGCTTGGCCGATCCCGCCGGTCGCGCCGGTGATCAAGATGGCCTGTCCGCGGGTTCGATCCATCAGTTACTCCTTGCGTTGCTCGGGGTTGATTCCGGCCAGCCGAGATCGGGAACGGCAAGCGTTTTGCCGTGGCTGAGGCTGGATTCGTGGGCCACGATGCCCGGGAGGTTGTAGCGAGCCGCGGCCCACACGTGGTTGGGCGGCAACGTCCCCGTCGTAACCGCACGGCAGAAGTCGTCGACCAGGAACTGGTGCGACCCCTCGTGCCCGTTGGGCATCCCGCGGAAGCTGTCGGGCAGGCGGCCTCGCTCTTGGGCGTGCGCCTTGGCGAAGCCGGCCTCGAAGTCGTCACGCAGCGCCTCGTGGATGGCGGGGTCCATCGCGTCGTGGACCTCGACCTTCGTGCATGCCAGCGTGTTCGTCAGGTCTTCGCGGTTGTGATCCAGGGTGGTGAACACGGCCGAGCCGGCCTGCTCCTCGAAGCTGCCGCGCGTGCCGAGCAGGCTGAGGCGAACGGACCGACCGCGGCTGTAGCCGACGCGCCGGAACTCGTTGACACGCAGCACGCCGCCGTCGCTGGTGCGCATCAGGGCGGACTGGTTGGAGAACGGGTTGTCCCAGTCGTTTGCGTTTTCGCCGAAGACGCCGTCTTCGTGGCGATCTCGTATACCGAAGCAGGCGACATCCGTGACGCGAGCGCCGGTGACGGAGAGCACGATGCTCACCGAGTGCGTTGGGTACAGCATGGGTGGGTAGCCCGCATCGCGTTTCCAACGCTCGCCGCCGCTGTACTGGAACGCCTCGTAGAAGCCGTGGCTCATATCGTGCAGGTACTCGCCCTCGCCGTAGACGAAGTCGCCGAAGGCTCCTTCGCCGAAGCGCTGCCGGCACCAGACCGTCGCAGGGTAGTAGTAGCTCGTCTCGCCGAGCATGTAGGTCCGGCCGGTCTCAGTGACGGTCGCCACGAGGGCCGACATCTCGTCGACGGTCGTCGCCGCGGGGACCGCCGAGTAGACGTGCTTGCCGGCTTGCATCGCCCGGATCGCCATCGGGGCATGCGTCCAGCGTTGCGTCATGATTGCCACGGCGTCTACAGATGAGCCGAGCATGGTTTCGAAGTCGTCGACTGCTTCCACGCCGAAGCGTTGCGCAAACTCATCGGCGCGGGCCGGCAGCGCGTCCGCGACACAAACGCCCGAGACGTCCGGGTGCGCCTTGAACAACGGCACGAAACACCGGGCGAACTGCCCGCAGCCTCCGATCCCGATGCGGAAGCTCACGGTGTTTCTCGGACGGGCTCTTCGCGGGGGTCCGCCCAGCGGCCTTCCACGGGGAACCGCGCGAAGTATTCGGCGGCCTGGGATTCCAGCCTCGCTCGGGCGTCGGCGTAGGCCGGGTCCTCGGCGAGGTTGCGGGCCTCGGCGGGATCGACGCGGTAGTCGTAGAGCTCGACGGTTTCGACTCGGTCGTCCACCACCCCGGCTCTGTGATCGAACGGCCGCCAAAGCACCAGCCGGTGGTGTGCGTCGCGGAAGGCGTAACCCATCCGCACTTCGTTACGCGACCGAGACCCGCGCGGGTACTGGCTGACCGCGACGGGCTTCACCGAGGCCTGGGCGTCGGCGAGCATCGCCCGCAGGCTGACGCCGTGCAGGTCGTGCGGCGCAGGGACGCCCGCCAGGTCCAGCAGCGTGGGGTAGACATCGACCAGCTCAACGGGCGACTCGGCCACCTTGCCGCCGGGGTGGTCGGGCGCGACGACAATCAGCGGCACGCGGGTAGCCTGCTCGTAGTTAGTGTGCTTGCACCACACGCCCAGGTCGCCGAGGTGGAAGCCGTGATCGCCCCAGAAGACGACGATCGTCTCGTCGGCGACGCCCGCCTCGTCGATTGCGTCGAGCAGCCGGCCGACTTGTGCATCGATGAACGACACGCAGGCGTAGTAGCCATGCACGAGCTCGCGGCTCAACTCGGCGGGCAGCGGGCCGTCGGGCGGGACGTTGTACCCGGACCGTATCTCGCCGCCGCGATGGGTGGCGTAGTCGGGAGCGCCCAGGGGGGGTGTGTCGCGCTTGGGCGTGGGCAGCGTCTCCGGGTCGTACATCGCCCAATAGCGCTCGGGGGCATTGAACGGCAGGTGAGGCTTGAGGAGGCCGACGGCGAGGAAGAAAGGCTCGGAGCGATCTGCCGCGAGCTCGTGCAGCTTGGCGACCGCCGTGTCGGCCAGCACGCCGTCGCGATAGGCGTTGTCCGGGACGTCGGCGCGTTCTACAGGGGGTCTTCCGCGTCCGCCGAACGCGGCGCGGGTGCGTGGGATCCACCGGGACGGCATGGCCTCGGGGCCGCCGAGCTCGGCGATGCGGCGTTCGAGTTTCTCGATGGTCGCTGGGTCGGCGAAGCCGTAGGTGCTTCGGCTTGGGTAGTCGGGGTTGAGGAACGGCTCGGACCATGACATGGCATCACCGGCGTTGGGCCCATCGACGCTTCGGAAGTCGAACACTTTGCCGATGCCGACGCTGTGCCAGCCGGCTTGGCGGAAAGCCTGCGGGAGAGTGACTACGCCGGGCAGATTGGGCCGGAAGCGGGTGCTCAGGTCCCACACCCGCGTTGTGTCAGGCCGCAGACCGGTCAGCATGCTGACGCGTGACGGAGCGCAAACGGCTTGCTGGCAATATGCCCGTGCGAACACCGTCCCGCGGGCGGCGAGCCGATCGATGTTTGGCGTAACGGCATGCGGGTCTCCATAGGCTCCGAGGGCGGGCTTCAGGTCATCCACGGCGATCATGAGCACGTTGAGTCGTGGCGCCTCTGCGGCCGCGGTGCTTGTCATGGCTGCGAATACGACCAGGAACGTTGCCACGATGAAACCAATGCGTCTTACGGACGCTGTGTGCCATGCCTTGATGGTCATTCTTGTGGCTCCTTGTTACCCAGCCCGCCGTTACAGGCGCATGTATCCGTAATCATCGATAGGTCTTACGCATTGACCTTTGCTAGATGAAGGGGCGTCGGTCCAGCACGAGCTGCAGCGGCTGGGGTGATCGGAGCAGCCCCGGGATGGCTTGCTGAAGTTCCGCGAAGGCTGACCAGGTGCCGAGCACCTGATGCAGGTCGGGCCAGGCTTCGGGGTCTTTATCGTCGATGGTTTCGACCGCCGCGTGCAGGCGGTGGGCCACGTCGATCAAGGCGGCCCGCGCTTCGGCGTAGCGATGCCCGCACTGACGCAGAGGGCGCGTCACGCAGTAAACCCAATCGATGGTGACGAATCCGAGCGGCGAGGGCAGGCCGGGCCAAGCGTCTTCGGCATGGATCGCGAGGAGCGTGTCGATCATGGCTTCGGGATAGGGCAGCGGTCGGCGCGCGTTCTCGAAGTTGAACAGGTAGTGGAATGTGCTGGCCACGTGATGGAAGATCGGCTTAGATTCGCCGACCTGACCGGGCAGAGCGCCGCGGCGGAGCAGGCCGGTGTCGGGGTCGAAGTTGCTGGTCAGCCAGTCGAAGTAGGCGTCTTCCCACGCGTCGGCGGCGGCGGGTGACTCGAAGTCGTGCGCCATCCGCAATGCGGCGTAGGCGCCGGCGCCGAGATGCGATTGCCCCCATGGCGCGGCGATCCAGTCCAGGCTTTCGAGCAGGCCGACGATGCCGTCGGGGGTGGCGTATGGCTCGAGCGCTCGGAGCGGGTGATTGGGCCGTCGGGCCAGCAGGCGCAGGGCGGCAACGCTGTGCGCGGTGCTGTGGATCGGGTGGTGCGGCTTGATCTGCGTCCAAGGCCAGCCCACGAACAAGCCCGTTTCGGGGTCTTGGCCCGTGGCGATGGCGTCGCCGAAGTGGAGGCGACGCTCGGGGTCGTCGGGCATGAGGTTCATTGTGGTCAGCAGGTTGACCACGTTCGACGTGCCGTAGGGGTCGGTCCACTCGGGCTGCGGGTCGGGGGGCGCGGCGCGTAGTCGTTTGTATCGACCCGGTATGGGCGTCGCGCAGCCGTCGATAAGGCGGAGCGTCTTGTCGATGGCGGCGTCGAGCCGAAGGCCGGTCGAGGTCGTTGCGGTCATGAAATAGGTCGAGCTTTCAAGTGGTGGGTGGGCCGGATCGCCTTACCGATCGCGGTGGGTCGGGTGGGTCTGTGTCCGTCGCAGCCGGCGTCCCAGCGCGAGCAGGCCCATGGCGAGGCCGGCCATGGTGGCGGGCTCGGGGATGGGCTTGAGTTCGACGACGCCGATGCCGGATTCGCCGCCCACGGTGTAGTAGAGGAATTCGCGGCCGCTGACGGGGTCGAAGAAATATGCGGGGTCGCGCAGCTCGTTGACCAGCATGGTGGCGCCGTTGGGCCCGGGGAGCTTGGGGCGTCCGGGGCCGGAGCGCACGGCCAGGCCGTTGTTATCGAAGACGAAAGCGCCTTCGTAATCGAGCTCGGGCTCGAGGAGGACCTGCCAGTCGATCAGCGGCCAGTCGCCGTTGTCGCTGCCCGAGATGTCGACCGTGATCTCGTAGATCACCTCGGAGTGGCCACGCTCCTGGACGCGGGCGAGCGGCTCGCTTCGGAGCGTGGTGAACCAGGTCATGATCTGGTTCTCCTCGTCGATCTTGATGGCGTGGTGGCGCGGCTGAAACAGCGAGCGATCGAAGATCGGGATGGCGTCCTGGAACTGATCGTTGATGGTTTCGCGAGGGATGGTCGGGAAGTTCCACTCGCTGGTGTACGGAGCGTTGTTGTTGTCGGGGAAGACTTGGGCGCCGTTGTCGCCGATGCCGATATAGGTGCCGTCGGAGAGTCGGACGTGTCGCAGATAGGGCGCATCGAGCACGACGTTGTACTGGTTGTTCTGGAAGTTCAGCCCGTCGTCGCTCCACGCGGCGACGGAGCGTTGCGAACCGCGCTGCCAGGTGCCGTCCGACTGTTTGTTGTAGATGAAGCCGTGGTAGATCATGTTGTAGCGCCCCGTGTCTGGGTCGTACAGCACGTCGGGCGAGGCGATGTGGTTGCCGATCGCGCGGGTCTGAGACTGGTTGAGGTAGAGCGCCCGGATGTTCTCGCCGCGGTCGTCGATGGTGGCGAAGGTGTTGGACGCGGAGGCGGTGGTGGTAAGGACGCCGTCGTTTGGGTTGTAGAGTGTGAACGGCCCGGTGGGCGAGTCGGCGTACGCCATTTTGATGTGGTCTCCGCCGTGGTCGGCGAAGTAGAGGTAATAGTCGGCGAGTTTGTTGGGCGTGCCATCGGGGATGTAGACCATCGACGGGCCGGCGATGCTGTCCTTGGGCTGGGTGTTCTCGCCCTGGCTGACCAGCCAGTCGAACGTGACCAGCCGGTTGTCGAAGACGTTGGGGTCGGGGTTGACATCGATCCGTGTGGCCACGGACTGCGCGACGGCGGGCATCGCAAGGGTCAGCAGGCACAACCAAGCGATCGTACGATACGCGGGGAGCATGATTCAGACTCCGTGATACAGATTCAAGTGGGTCGGTGAGAAGCGCGCGGTTCCGTGTGCACTCAGGCACGACGGCGACGCGTGGGCAGCAGCATGGCGAGCGAGCCCGCGGCAACCAGTGACAAGAAAGCGGGCTCGGGGATCAGGGCCGTGCCCTCGACGACGAGGTCGTCGATGCCGTAGCGACGGGTGTCGCCGCCGCCGTTGGTGTCGAAGCGGATGGCGAACTCGATGGTGGTGTCGGTGAAGCCGGTAAGTCCGAGCGGGCCGACGGATTCGGACTCGACGAGGGTGGTCCAGGTGGAGTTGCCGTTGGGGACGGTGGTGTTGCCGAGCACGACGCCGTTGATCACGAGTTGCGCGGTGCCCGCGTCCTGCGCGCTGTGTCGCCACGAGACGGTGTCGAGGTCGACGAACACGCCGGCGGGCACATCGATCGACCAGCGAAACTCGCCGGCGTCGTCGAAGCTGGGGTTCGGGCCGTCGAGGTTGCCGTTGATCCGCCAGGCGCTGCCACCTGCGCCGTCGCCGACGAACTGCGTGTCGTTGACGTCGACGGCGGTCGGGCCGGTGCCCGCGAACTCATCGATGTTCGACACGGTCACCAGCGGGTCGCTGGCGTCCACGACGGTGTTTTGGTCGTTGAAGTCCCACGCGGCAAGGACGGCTGCATTCGCGGCGGGTGCGATGGCGAGGGCGACGGCGGAACAGGCAAACAATCGAAACATGGCTGACCTCCTTCATGAAAGAAACGCGACGTAAGAGGCAGGTGAGCTATGTATGCTCGACCTGGTACTAGACCCATGTTATCGTCAGAGATCGTCAGCACAAGGCCGCGGCCCCACAAAACGGCCTCTAACACAATATTCATCAATCGTTTATCGCAGGTTGCCCCATGCCCGAGCCCTTCCAGCGTCACCCCCTTAACCCCATCGTTGCACCCGGAATCCACGACGGCCCCGAGTGGCGGCGGTGCGTGACGTTCAACCCCGCCGTGATCCGGGCCAGTGACGGCCGGTTCTACATGCTCGAGCGGGCCGTAGCCGAGTTGCGGCCGTTTGTGAGCGTGTTCGGGCTGCTTGCGTCGGACGACGGGGTCCACTTCGAGCTGGTGTCCGACGAGCCGGTTTTTACGGCCGACGAGATCGGCTACGCACGCGGCAACGTGCAGGACCCTCGGCTCATTGAGATGGACGGGCAGTTCATCCTGGTCTATGTCTTGCGGAAAGACACGGCCCACTGCAACCCGACCGGCCTGGGCGTGCCCGATTACACCCGCCCGGACCTTCGGCCGGACATCACGGAACAAGAACGCAAGGTCATGGTCGCGTCGCGATCGGGCGTGGCCGTGTCCGACGACCTGCGGTCGTGGAAGCACCTCGGCTGGGTCGGCCCCGAAGACCTGGACGACCGGGACAACATGCTGTTCCCCGAGAAGATCGGCGGGCGGTACGCGATGCTGCGGCGGCCGATGAGCTACGTCGGCCCCGAGTACGGCTGCGAAGGCCCGGCGATGTGGTTGTCGTATGGCGACGACCTGGCCGGCCCATGGGACGACCCTGTGCTGATCGCCAAGGGCGAAGGCGGCTGGGAGGGCCAGAAGATCGGCGGCTCGGCACCGCCGGTCCGCATCGACGAGGGCTGGCTCACGAGCTATCACGGCGTCAACGCCGACAGTGCTTACTGCCTGGGCTTCCTGCTGCTTGATGCCCAGGACCCGACGCGCGTCTTGGCGCGCAGCCAAGAACCGCTGATGACTCCTTCTGAGTACTACGAGCGTGTCGGCCTCGTGATCCCCAACACGATCTTCCCGGCGGCGAACATCTTGGTCGACGACGAGCTGTGGCTGTACTACGGCTGCTGCGACACGTCGATCGCGCTGGCGACGGCCAAGGTGAGCGACATCCTCGACCACATGAAGGCCGTATGAGTCACTCGGCCTGCAGTACCGCGTCGGCGGGCGCGTCGCGCGTGTGGGTCAATTCGAGCACGACGGGTTTGCCATCGACGGTCGCGGTAAGCGTGTAGTCGCCATAGAAAGCGAGGATTTCGATGGTGCCCTCGGAGCTTGTGGCTACCTCTTCGTCCGTCCACCAGGCATCGAAGACGAGGTCGAGGTAGGCCTGCCCCGCGGGCTTGATCGACCCGTCGCGGCGGGTCAGCGCGGCGGCGGGGCGCCAGTGCTTGGCCTCCCAGAAACCCCACATCACAAAGGCTTTCATCGACGGGTGGCTGAACGCGACGATCATGGAGTCGCGCAGGAAATCGGCCTGGAGCTGCTCGTCGGTGCCGGCGTCGACGTCGAACTCCGTCACCTTGAGGTCGAGGCCGAGATTGGCGAAGCGATCCATGATTTCGTATTGCCTGGCCGGCGGCGTAAGCGGCCCGGTATCGAACTCGCCGGACTTGCTGTCGACCTTGAAGTGGCCCATGAAGCCAACGCCGTCGATCGGAGCTCCCCCGTCGAGGTGGGCCGTCGTGACCTCGAAATAAGCATCCGCGCGGTCGCCGTTAGAACTCAGGATGTTTCCCTCGTTGAAATAGAATTCGACGTGTTCGGGGACGACCTTTCTGAGGCGCTTGACCCACTCAACACCAAAGTCGGGTTCGCCGGTTCGATTTCGCCACGCCCAGTTGCGGTACCAGCCGGCCGTGTGGTTGATCACATCCCAATCGACGACTCGATCGCCGAAGTACTCGGCCCGCTCGGCCGCCTCGGCGATGAGTCGCTCTTCCAGGGTGCTGCGATCGGCGTCGAACTCGGCGCGGTAGTCGGTAAAGCCCCAGCGGTTGTTGCCCCACATGACCATGCCCTGGATCAGGTAGTGCCCGCGGACGCGGACGCCTCTCTGCTCCAGCCGAGTGAGCGTGGCGTCGAGAAAGCTGAGCTGGTTGTTCCGGTGGTCGCCTTGCTTGTATTGATTCCACGTCTTCTGCTTCATGTCGCCCTCGAAGACGACCTCGTTGAAGCGGAACACGTCCTCAGCCAATTGGCGGTAGAGGCCCCCCATCTCGGGGTGCCTTGGGCTGCCGAAGAGGTAGAGGTAGCTGTCGATGGCCGAGCCGAACCCGAAGTCGTGCTGCGTCTGCTCGACCCGCACCGGCACGCCGGCCAAGGGGTTGCCGTCGGCATCGATCACGCGGATGGTCAGGGGCCCGCGGCGGTGCTCGGCGATCCGCTGCTCGGCCTCGGCTCGCCACGGGGCGTCGAGCTCGCGCCCCTCGTAGGCGGCGACGCCTCCGGCGAATGTTGTGGTGACTAAGGCGAGTCCAGCCAGCAGAGTCGAGATGTCATTCACGGAAATGATCCTTGGTGATGAATCGGGTCGAAGCCAGCATACATCATAATTTGGGACTAATCGCGATTTTATCGCGCGAAGGTCGCCAAAGCCGATGCCTGGCGTGGTTTTACGCTTGACACGGCGCATCCGCGGTTTAGACTTGGGCATAGTCTCACTTCCTTCCTTGCCGTCCCTCGCTCTCTAAAGCCGCGTTTCTTTGTCCGATTAACCGAAGGCCCCGACGCAAGCCCTTCCGAACCATTCCCGTTGCTGGTGATGTCACGAACCGTCCATCCAAAGCCCCACTGGCTGAACGCCACCGGACGAACGGCACGCGAAGCCCTCGCGGCCTTTGGGGTTGTCTTTGCTTTGCTCGTCTCTGGCGTGGCTTGGGCCGACGGGACCGACGAGGTCGTGTACCGCGAGACCTTCCCGAGGGGTTCCAAAACGTTGGCCAACGTCGGCTGGTCGCTTTACGTCGGCGGCAGCGCCCGCGACGCCTCGGGTGCGAGCGCCATCAGCGGGGACTGGGGCGATCGGACTGCCCCTACTGCGGTCAATGCCGGCGAACCCGCGCCGCAGCAGGCAAGAGGTTTCGCCTATGTCAAAGAAGGCATCGAGGGCACGCCTTATCTGCTTTGCTCGGACGAGATGCCGCCCGTCAAGCAGCCGCTCGGCCGGGTGTCTTGGCTGATGAACCCGATGGACTCCGCCGCGGCGATCCACCCGGTGGTGTGCATCGATCGCGATGGCGACGGCAGGCCCTCGGCGGGGGACGCGTGGCTGGCATCGGCCGAGCCCTTCCGGACGCCCGATTCCGGTCCCCAAGCGGGCTTTGTCGCTCACTCGATCGCAGGCGATGCGGCGTGGGTCGAGCTCGACTTCCGCCCCGGCCGATCGCTGCCGGCGTCGCTGCGAAGCGATCGGTTGATCGAGGCCTGGCCCGAGGGGCCGATCGTTTCGGTGGGGTTCTACAGCCTGAGCCGGATCGCACGACCGCGGTTCGATTCGGTCGCTGTCCACGCGTCGGGGCTGGCCGAAATATCTGTGACTGCTTCGCCCGAGTCGTCGGCCCGCGTCGGCCTCGACCGCGCGGATGCCGTGCGGCTGGCGAAGAAGCTTCTCGCCAGGCACGCCGCGGCCTCGCCCGCCGCTTCGCTCGCCGAGGCGTGGCCCGCGATGACCCGCGCGTGGGATCGCCACTCCGCCGCTGCGTTTGAGTTGCCGTGGTCGCCGCAGATCGACCCGCCGGTGGCTGGCCGGGTGTTTTATGTCCACGCAAGCTCTGGCGACGACGCCGCCGACGGGCGCTCCCCTCAGACGGCCTGGCGCACCCTTCAAGCCGCCGTCGATCGCGTTCAGCCCGGAGACGCTCTGATCGTCGGCCCCGGCAGCTACTACCAGCCGACGCTGCGTGTCCGCGACCGGGCCGGGACCGCCCAGCGTCCGATCTACATCCGCGCCGAGCCTTTGGGCGAAGCCACCGTGTCTTCCGCGTGGCCGGACGCCGCCGAGGGCCTGGTCGAGTGGCATCGCGAGGCCGACGGCGTCTGGTCGGCGCCGTTCCCCGCACGCAAGCGCGACCCCAAGACCTTCGGCGGGTTCGTCGCGGCCGATGGAACCGAATACATGCTCTTCGGCATGCGTTCGCTCGCCGATCTGCTCTCCGATAAGGCCCCCATCTGGAAGCAGTGGGACCGCTACGGCCCGGATCGGCCGATGCCTTGGCCGGGCTACGGGTTCGCGCTCGAAGCGGGGCGGTGCTGGCTCCGCACGCCCAACGGCGAAGACCCCAACGGCAAGCGCGTCGTCATCGCCACCCACGCCGACCACGAGTCCTCGGCCGTCCACATCGACAACTCGCCGCACGTCATCCTCGACGGTCTGCGTTTCGAGGGAGCGGGCGACAAAGCCGTCAAGGCCGAGCGTAACTCGCCATATCTCACCGTCCGCAACGCCGTGATCGAGTACTGCCGGCACGGCGTCGGGCCCGATGATCACGGGCTTATCGAGTGGTCTGAGTACACATTCCCCGGCTACAAGCGATTCGCCGACGAGCTGGTTCGGCGGGTCCGCGCCGACGGCGTGCGCGTCGCCAACCCCATGTTCGGCTGGGTCAAGCGCTACCACGGCGCCCGGACCGAGGGCCACCTGCTCGGACGCCCGTGGACCGCGCCGCGGAACAATCGCGGAGTCGGGCCGCGCTTCTGCGAAGGGCGCTTCAACTTCTCGCACCAGGCTTTCGATGGCGACGCCCCCGGCGCCTGGTCGGACAGCCGCGTCCACAGCAGCGTCTACCTCTACACCTACGACAACGCCATCGAGATGGAGGCCGGCCGCCACAGCCCCGGACGCAACGTTCACGTCCACGACAACCTGATCATCGCGTCGCTTTACGGCACGATCAGCCACCAGGACACCACCGACCTGCCAATGGGCCCGCAGTACGTCTATCGCAACGTGATCCTCGGCAACTTCCCCGAGGGCTACCGCGGGCCCGACCGCGTCGTCACCGGCCCGGTCGATAGCGCCGACGACGCGTGGCAGCCCTGGGTCGTCTGCAAGTTCCTGGCTCCCAACGCCAACGCGATCACCTACGCCCACAACTTCATCTGGATGCGTGGCGGCGGGCTGATCTGGAAGAAGCCCGAGACCGCGAGCACCCGCCGCAAGATGGCGTGGGTCAACAACGTCATCGCATTCGATCAAGGCCTGACCAACTACGAAGGCCAGCACGCCTTCCGAGCCGACGCCAACGCATGGGTCGGCCCCGGCCAGCGGCGCGACCTGCAAGGCCCGCGCGGCCTGAACCTCGGCTCGCTCTCGTCCCTGGAGCTGCGCGACATCGACGCACTCGACCTCCGCCCCTTGCCCGGCAGCCCGCTGATCGACGCCGCCGGGCCCATGCAAGACCTGCAGCCCGCCGCCGATGGCCGACCCGACATCGGACCGTTCGAGGCCGGGACGTTCGACGGCCCCGTCCCCGGCGACACCTGGCCTCGCCCGCGCGTCCGCGTGTTCAACGCCGCTTTCCCCCAACGGCTGACCGGCTCTTCCGAGCCCCAGCCCGTCGATCTGGTCTATCCGGATCAGCGAACCTCGGGTTCGCCTTCTCGCTGACCTTTCTACTCGTAGAGGAGTTTCCCGATGACTCAATCTCGCCCCGTCCGTCTCATCCCCCGCGGATTCACGCTCATCGAGCTGCTGGTGGTGATCTCCATCATCGCGCTGCTCGTCGCGATTCTGCTGCCCGCCCTCAGCGCAGCGCGTCGCACCGCGCAGCAGTTGCAGTGCGCACGAAATCTCGGGCAGTTTCAGCTCGCCAACGAGGTCTACGCCACCGACGAGGGCGGTGCCTATTCGCCCGCTTTATTCAACCCTCCCGGCCCGGAAAACCGTCAGTACTGGGCGCAGAACGAGATCTGGCGCGGCAACATCAACAAGCAGCTCGCCAGCAACACCCCCCGAGTTCCCGAAGAGTTGATTTGCCCCGAGGCGACGCGGGCTTTGAATGACAACACGTCTTCGGGTGTCGCGCTCTACGACGCTTACTTCTACAACATGGAGCAAGTCGTGAGCGCCAGCGGCGGCGGTGCTTCGCTCTTCACATTCGGTGACTCGGGCCCTGACGGGGCGACCCTCCAGATCACGCAGAACGACCTGTTGTCGCCTACATCCAAGATCGCCTACGGCGACTTCATGGCCGATAACGGCGCCACCACCCAGCGAGCCGACAAGTCGGTTGGGTACGTCGATGAAAACACCGGCGATCGCGTGGTGGCTTTCCGGCACCCCAACGAGTCGATCAACCTCTCGTTCTTCGACGGCCACACCGAGACCCGTGGCCGCGAGTCGGTCGAGGTCGAGACGCCTAATGGCTGGTGGACCGACCCGCTGAACGAGGAACAGGCCAGGGCTTGGAGGCTGCTGGATCGCTAACGCGGTCGCGCGTGCCATCGTGCGGTCCCGCAGCGCGGGTTAGAGAACGGAAGCTTATGTGCAGGGTGTGTTGACTTGAAGGCCGTCGTTGTTTTGCTGGACAGCCTGAACCGTGCGTACCTGCCCGCGTATGGCTGCGACTGGGTAAAGACGCCGCATATCGATCGCTTGGCGGCCCGCTCGATCGCGTTCGACAATCATTGGCTGGGGTCGGCACCCTGCATGCCAGCCCGCCGGGACATGATGACCGGCCGATACAACTTCCTCGAACGCGGGTGGTCCGGCCTCGAGCCCTTCGACGTGACGCTGCCGCAGATGCTCTCGGCCCAGGGCGTCCACTCGCACATCGAGACAGACCACGCCCACTACGTCAACGGCGGCGGCGAGTTCTACCACACGTCTTTCAAGACCTGGCAGCTGCACCGCGGCCAGGAGACCGATCGCCTGCCCTCCACCATCGCCGACCCGCCCAAGCCCGACCACGACGGCAACTGGAAGCCTCAGATCATCAAGAATCGCCGACGCTGGCAGGACAACGAGGCCGAGATGCCGACGCCCAAAACCTTCCAGGGGGCCGTCGATTGGCTGCGGATGAACCCGTCGGAGGACGACTACCTGCTGTGGGTCGAGGCGTTCGACCCGCACGAGCCGTTCGAGGCTCCGGCTCGCTACATCGAGCTGTACGAAGCGGCGTACGAGGGCAAGTTCTACGACTCGTCCGGCTATGAACGTGTTGCCGAAGACTCGCCCGAGACACGCCACCTCCGCGCGTTGTACGCGGCAACGCTCACGATGGCCGACCACTGGCTGGGCAAGCTGCTCGACGAGATCGAGTCCCAAGGCGGCTTCGACGACACGCTGATCATCCTGACGACCGACCACGGCCACCTGCTCGGCGAGCACGGCTGCACCGGCAAGACGCGGTGGCACTCATGGAACCAGCTGGCGCACCTGCCGCTACTGATTCATCTGCCCGGCGACGAGCACGCGGGGCAGCGACGAGATGCGCTCACGCAGAACATTGATCTTGTCCCGACGCTGCTCGAGTTCTTCGGCGCGCCGCCGGCCGAGCGACCGATCCACGGCGAGTCTTGGTGGCCTGCGATCCGTGACGGCGAGCCGACGCGGCGTCGTGGGGCCCTTTACGGCACCTTCGGCAAGACCGTGAGCGTCACCGACGGCCAGCACACGTACCTGCGCGGGATCGGCACGCCCGACAACCAGCCGTTGTACGAGTACTTCCTGATGCCCACGACGTTCCACAGCCGCTTCAACGCAGATCGCATCCGCAGCAGCGAGTTCGGCCCGTTCCTTGCCTGGACGGACTGCCCGGTGCTGCGTCGCCCGACAGACGCCAGGCAACCCGGCGACGACCCCGAGCTCTACACGACCCGGCTGCACAGCCTGCGCGATGACTACGCTCAGGAGCACAACCTCGCCGGCACCGAGCTGGAAGCGAGATACGTCGATCTCCTGCGCGCGTGCATGCAAGACGCCGACGCACCGGCCGAACAATTCGTTCGGCTCGGCATGTCGCCCGCTGACGCGTAGGCAGCACGACACGGGGCTGGACGCAAGATACGGAAGCGGTGGGGGTGGGATTCGAACCCACGGTGACCCGAAGGCCACGGCGGTTTTCAAGACCGCTGCATTCAACCACTCTGCCACCCCACCGTGGGGCTTGGGCGGTGCGTTGGACGGGGCAGTCTATCGGGGGCGGGCGATATGATCCGGCCATGACACAAGTGGACTGGACGAACGATCGCGTGGTGGTGACGGGCGGGGCCGGGTTTCTCGGGCGGTTCGTCTGCGAGAAGCTGATGGCCCGGGGGGTGACGGACGACCGGCTGGTGGTGCCGCGGCGGGCCGAGTGCGACCTGACGGTCGAGGCGGACGTGGCGAGGCTGTATGCCGAGGCGCGGCCGGACGTGGTGGTGCACCTGGCGGCGGAGGTGGGGGGGATCGGCGCGAACCGCGACCACCCCGGGCGGTTCTTCTACGCGAACGCGGCGATGGGGATGCATCTGATTGAGCACGGCCGGCGGGCGGGGATCAAGCAGTTCGTGCAGACGGGGACGGTGTGCGCGTACCCGAAGCACTGCCCGGTGCCGTTCCGCGAGGAGACGATGTGGGACGGGTATCCGGAGGAGACGAACGCGCCGTACGGCGTGGCGAAGAAGAGCTTGTTCGTGATGCTGGACGGATATGCGCGGGAGTACGGGATGAGCGCGGCGGTGGTGGTGCCGGTGAACCTGTTCGGGCCGCACGACAACTTCGATCTGCACACGTCGCACGTGATCCCGGCGTTGATCCGCAAGTGCGTGGAGGCGCGGGAGGCGGGTGCGGAGGCGATCGAGTGCTGGGGGACGGGTTCGGCGTCGCGAGAGTTTCTTTATGTGGACGACGCGGCGGAGGGGATCGTGGCGGCGGCCGAGCGGGTGAGCGTGCCGGAGCCGATCAACCTGGGCACCGGGCGTGAGGTGACGATCAAAGAGCTGGTGGAGACGATCGTCGAGCTGACGGGGTTTGGCGGGCGGATCGAGTGGGACGCTAGCAAGCCGGACGGCCAGCCGCGGCGGTGCCTGGATGTGGGGCGGGCGAACGATCGGCTGGGGTGGTCGGCGGCGGTGGGGCTGGAGGAGGGGTTGAAGCGGACGATCGCGTGGTTCGAGGAGCAGCGGCAGAAGGGCGGGGTGCGCGAGGTGGTGTACGGGTGAGGCGGGCGGGGTAAGGCGGAGCGGGGTGCGTCGGCGTGAAGATGGGTAAGGGGCGTGGCGAGGGCGTTGTTGCGACCGGGTTTCAGCGGGGGCGAGCGGCCGCGTGGGGAGGGCTTGGGGTCGCGCGAAACGCTTGAAAATCAATAAAAAAAGGAGCGGCGAGGCGGGGATGCCTCAGCCGCTCCGGGGGGTGGGGTCTGCGGGATACGCAGAACTATACCAACTGTTTCTGGATTGTCGAGTCGGGCGAATCGCCAAATCCGGGTTAACCCTTGGGCTCGTCTTTGACCTCGTATTCGGCGTCGATGACGTCGTCGTCGGCGGGGGCCGAGCTGGCCTCTGCGGCGGGGCCTGCACCCTCGCCCGCGGCGGCTCCGGCGGTCGCTCCGGCGGCCTCGTAAATCGCCTTGCCCAGTTCCATCGAGATGGTTTGCAGCTCGGTCAGGGCCCGCTGGATGGCCTCGGCGTCTTCGCCCTTGGCTTTTTCTTCGACGGAGCTGACGGCCGACTCGATCTTGCCGCGGAGCTCGGCGTCGACCTTGTCGCCGTGCTCTTCGAGCTGCTGGCGGGTCTGGTAGACGGCGGAGTCGGCCTGGTTGCGGGCGTCGACGAGCTCGCGCTGCTTGGCGTCGGCTTCGGCGTTGGCCTCGGCGTCTTGGCGCATCTTCTCGATCTCTTCTTCGGAGAGGCCGGACGAGCCTTTGATCTCGATGTTCTGGCTCTTGCCGGTGCCCTTGTCGGTGGCCGAGACATTGAGGATGCCGTTGGCGTCGATGGCGAACTCGACCTCGATCTGCGGCATGCCGCGCGGGGCCGGGGCGATGCCGGCGAGGTTGAAGCGGCCGAGCGTGCGGTTGTCTTTAGCGAACTCGCGCTCGCCCTGGAGGACGTGGATGGTCACCTCGGACTGGTTGTCGGCCGCGGTGGAGAACGTCTCGCTTTTGGAGGTCGGGATGGTGGTGTTCTTCTCGATGAGCTTGGTCATCACGCCGCCGAGGGTCTCGATGCCCAGGGTGAGCGGGGTGACGTCGAGCAGGAGGACGTCCTTGACGTCGCCCTCGAGGACGCCGCCCTGGATGGCCGCGCCGAGCGCGACGACCTCGTCGGGGTTGATCGAGCGGTTGGGCTCCTTGCCGAAGATCTCTTTGCAGATCTCCTGGACCTTGGGGATGCGGGTCGAGCCGCCGACAAGGACGACCTCGCCGATGTCCGAGGCGGCGAGCTTGGCGTCCTTCATCGCCTGCTGGACGGGGCCCTTGAGGCGGTCGAAGAGATCGGCGCAGACCTGCTCGAACTTGGTGCGGGTGATGTCGACCTGCAGGTGCTTGGGGCCTTCCTGCGTGGCGGTGATGAACGGGAGGTTGACGGTGGTTTGCTGCTGCTGGGAGAGCTCGATCTTGGCTTTCTCGGCGGCCTCCTTGAGGCGTTGCAGGGCCATGGGGTCGTTGCGGAGGTCGATGCCCTCGGTCTTCTTGAACTCGTCGGCGAGGAAGTCGATGAGGCGCTGGTCCCAGTCGTCGCCGCCGAGGTGGCCGTCGCCGTTGGTGGCGAGGACCTCGAAGACGCCGTCGCCGATGTCGAGGACGGAGACGTCGAACGTGCCGCCGCCGAGGTCGAACACGGCGATCTTCTCGTTGGTCTTCTTGTCGAGGCCGTAGGCCAGGGCGGCGGCGGTGGGCTCGTTGATGATGCGGTCGACCTTGAGGCCCGCGATCTCGCCGGCCTCTTTGGTGGCCTGGCGTTGCGAGTCGTTGAAGTAAGCCGGGACGGTGATGACGGCCTTGTCGACGGTCTCGCCGAGATAGTCTTCCGCGGTCTTCTTGAGGTTCTGCAGGACCATCGCCGAGATCTCCTGCGGCGTGTAATCCTTGCCCTTGACGTTGACCTTGACAAGCTCGTCGGCGCTGCCGGTGACTCCGTAAGGCACCATCTTCTGTTCGCTCTCGACTTCGCTGTGACGGCGACCCATGAAGCGCTTGATCGAGAAGATCGTGCCCTTGGGGTTGGTGATCTGTTGTTGCCGCGCAGGCTGGCCGAC